>JBMYWH010000020.1:0-41779 GCA_049607205.1 Flavobacteriaceae bacterium
ACCTGTTGCTTTTAACGACAAGGATCCTCAAGGATATCAAATAGATGGCTTTGAGCATTTAAGTGTTACAGCTACTCACAGTAGTCTTCCTGAGCGAATTGAACTTTTAAATAAATTAGGATTTACTAAAAAAATTGATTTATGGGTCTATAAAATTCCTGTTCGAGATAAAATCCCTGAATTACATCATAAAATTGCAGAGCGATCTAGAAGAAACAATCCTGAACTGAAACTCATACAAATCAAAAACAAATGGCAACTTAGAGATCTCATAGTCCCAATCTTTAATTTGGTAAACAAGACCTTTAATGACATCTATGCCTTCAGTCCGTTACAAGAAAGAGAAATGAGAGAACTCTCTTATAAATATTTACCTGTTCTGGATAAACGTTTTGTCAAGGCTATAGAGAATTCAGAAGGAGAAATTATAGCTTTTGTATTAGCCATGCCTAACATGTCTAAAGGTATTATTAAATCCAAAGGAAGAATTATTCCATGGGGACTCCTAAAAATATGGGCTTCTCAAAAGAAGACAAAACAATTGGATATGCTCTTAGGTGCTGTGCATCCAGAGTATCAAAACAAAGGTCTTGACGCCCAACTAGCACAAGCGCTATTTAAAGAGGCTCGGGATGCAGGCTTTGAATTTCTAGACTCACATTTAGAATTGGAAACTAACACAAAAATGCATGCTGAAAACATCAAACTAGGCGGAGAAATCTATAAAAAGTATCGAATTTTTCAAAAGTCAATCTAATCCCCAGGATTTAGGTGCTTAGGTAAGTCCTTCTTGGTCTTCACTCCTAGTTCCTTTAATTTTGAAGCTTGTCTTACCAAGTTATCTTTACCTGAAGACAACTGTCCATAGGCATCACCGTATGACTTTTGAGCCTTGCTTATATAATCTCCAACTTTATCCAGGTTTGTTACGAAACCTACAAATTTGTCATAGAGTTTACCTCCACGTTCTGCAATAGCAATCGCATTTTGATTTTGGTACTCTCTATTCCATAAATCTACAATAAGCTTAAGGGAAGTAATCAAATTCGTTGGATTCATCAAAAGGATACGCTTATCATAAGCATAATTCCAGAGTTCTGGATCCTGCTTGATTGCCGCGATGTAGGCCGCTTCAGAAGGGATGAACATCATTACAAAATCTAAGGCCTTATCATAATCATCATAGCCTTTGCGACTAAGGGCCATTATATGATTTTTAATCGCCTGAACGTGATCATTGAGATGTCTTTGCTGCTCCTTCAAATCTTGAGCCTCTATAGATCTTGAATAAGCATTCAAAGATACTTTCGAGTCGATGATTACCTTTCTATTATCTGGATAATTAATTACCGCATCTGGTCTCATTTTTTTATCCTCTGAATCAGATCTTAATGCTTTGCCATCTTCATCGGTGAGTTGCACTTCCATTTCATACTCCTCTCCTTTTCTCAGTCCTGATTTTTCTAAAATACTTTCAAGAATCATCTCTCCCCAACGTCCTTGGGTTTTCACTTCACCTTTCAATGCTTTGGTAAGATTTCGAGCTTCTTCTCCTATACTTTGATTCAACTCTTGGAGCTCCTTTACTTTTTCTTCAAGAGAAAATCGCTGTTTAGACTCCTTTTCATACACTTCATTAACCCTAGATTTAAAAGCTTCTATATCCTTATTCAAAGGATCTAAAATCTGCTTTAAATTGTCCTTATTGGTTTGTGTAAACTTCGCAGTTTTTTGATCCAAGATGGAATTGGCCATTTTTTCAAATTCCAATTTAAACATCTTCTGCAGTTCTTCAATATCTTTAGCTTGACGGTCTAACTTATTATCGGCCTCCTTAAGGTTAGCCTCTATTACAGACTTTTGATTATACAATTCATTGTAAGCATCAACTTTCAATTCTAAATTCTTAGTGAGCTCTTCGTGTTCCTCATTAAGTCCGGTGACTTGCTCCTGTAAATGATCTCTTTTAATCATGAGCTGAGCTCCTTTATTGTAGGCTTGATTATAGTTCTCTGTAAGCTCCTTAAGTTCCGTTTCCTTTACTTTTAGTTCCTCGCTTAGTCTTGAGTGCTCTGTTTTGTAAAATACCTCCTGCTGCTCTAATTTAGCCAATGAACTTAAGGTTGCTTTCTCTTGGGCTCTCAAAATGGAAAGGTCCTGTTCTAATGAAGCAACTAAAGAGCTATGATCTTCTGAGGAAGAGAATTTAGTCTTCGCCCATAAAAAACCAATTAAACCACCTGAGAATAAACCAATAAGTAAAAAGATATACATTTCCATCAAGACATTTTTTAGAGACTCAAATGTAAAAATAATTTAGGGAAATTGATCTAAAATTATTTAATTGCATGAACTAAACTAAGCAAATGACTACACCAGAGATCCCTAACCTAATACATTATGCCATACCCTTATTTGTCCTGACCATTTTAGCTGAGATTATTGTATCGGTTTATCTAAAAAGTAAACAATATGATTATAAAGATGCAGCCACCTCCATAGGAATGGGATTGGGTAATGTTTTTATAGGAATATTAGCAAAGTCCTTTACCTATGGTTTCTTATTACTTTGCTACCAATTCAGACTCTTTGAAATACCCTTTACTTGGTGGGCTTGGATATTAGTTTTCTTTGCTGAGGACTTCACCTATTACTGGCAACACCGCATCGGTCATGAAAGTCGATTTTTCTGGGCTTCTCATGTGGTACATCATTCCAGCAAAAAATACAATCTTTCCACCGCAGTAAGACAAACGTGGACAGGAGCTTTTACTGGATTCTTTTTTCCGGCATGGATGGCCCTTCTAGGTTTTCATCCTCTGATGATTGTTACCCAAGGATCCATAAGTCTCTTATACCAATACTGGATTCATACAGAAATGATTCACAAACTGCCTAAATGGTTTGAATTCATCTTCAATACTCCATCACACCACAGAGTACATCATGGAACCAATCCTCAATATTTAGACAGGAACCACGCTGGAATATTAATCATTTGGGATCGCATCTTTGGAACCTTCGAACCTGAAGTTGAAAAGCCCGTATACGGCTTAGTAGAGAACTTACAAACTCATAATTTATTTGTAGTCGCTTTCAAGGAGTGGGCTGGCTTATTTAGAGATATGTTCACTAAGGCAAAAAATCCATGGCAAGCACTTCAGTATATGTTTAAGCCCCCAGGATGGAGACATGATGGGACAGGAAAACTTTCTGAGGACTTAAGAAAAGAATATCTAGAGCAACAAAAAACTCAAACCGATTAAGGTTTGAGTTTTTTGTTAATAGAGTTTTAGCTACTTAGTTAAAGTCAAATCGCATCCCAATGGAAACATTTCGTTCATCACCATCTTTGAACAAAGGATTCATATCATATTTCATATATACACTAGTAGCCTTATAACCAACATAAGCGCTTAATCCATAAATACCATCGGAAACATTATAACTTCCTCTTGACTTCTCCTTATACTTCAAATCATTGTCATAGTACTTAATAAACTGCTTGGTTTGTAGTCTTACTCCACCATATCCACCAAAACCTATTCTAAGACCTCTTCCTTGTCGATCTCTTACATAGTCGTCATAGACTCTAGACTTGGAAAAATCAAGCTCTATATGAACGGGAAAGACCAATTCTATATTTCTAAGTCGAGCACTATTCTTCAAATTTATAGGATAGGTCTCTAAGCTAGTTGTATTCTCATTCTTAACAAATACTCTATTATCTGTAGGTCTTAAATTATTCCACAAAAGGGATCCACCGTACTTGATGTAAAACACTGAGGCCTTTTCAGTCAATCTTGTTTTACCAGTACCTCCCAATTCAAAAAAGAAAGAATTTGTTCTATAATCGGAGTCTTTCATGGTTGAAAAATCATGATCAACCACCACAGAATTTATACCGAAGGCAAAAACAAATTGTGAGGAAGTTCTATGACCATAGTAATTTTTGTTATCGGTATATTTCTTATCCTTTTTCTCTTGTTTTTCCTCCCAAGAATCCCAGTCCCAATCCCAATCCCAGTCATTTGAACTAACCGTTACCGTACTTGTTCCAATTTTAATTGTTTCCTTAGGTGCATCCTTTACCTCTCCATTGGCCTTTGCTTCCACTAGAGCCTGTAATTCCTTTTCTTGTACAGCTACCTTTTTAGCAATCGCTGCGGCCCTCTTTTCAGAGGCCTCCTGTTTTAATTTAAGCCCCTCTTCTTCACTAAGTTCTCCAAGTTCTATTTTCTTATTTATGACTTCAACTTCTGCTTTAAGTAAATCTTTTTCTCCTTTTGTGATTTTGGTTATTTCATTCGAAATCTCTCTTACTTGAGTTTCAAAATCCTTTTCTTGAGCCTGTACACCTGTGATTAGCATAAAGGCAAAAATGGTTAATAGTGTTCTCATATCGATTAGTTTACTTTTGTTTATTTTGATTTCTTTGAGCGATAACAGATCCTATGCCATCTACTCCTACTTTTAATTTATCAAGTATTTTTTTTCCAAATTTATTTCCGTTATCAGCTCTCTCTGCTTCCTCAAGTAAGCTTTCTGGACTAATTCTTAGTAGGGTAGTCGGAGCATCAACTTGAGCATAATCACCTGCAGCACCGCCATCTTCCAATTCCACTTCTACTTGAAACAACAAAGCCTCTGCATCTATATTCATCATAGAAGTGGATGCTGAAACCACAAGTGTTTCTGGAGTTGAAACAGGCAAATAGTCTGAATCATTCTCAGGAATTTCAACATCAGAGGTATATACAAGTTCTTCCCGAATTGAAGTTTCCCCCCTAATAACTTGAGATTTTAAAGTCATCGGACGTGTATTTAATTCTCCCGAAAACTCACTTTGATACACCATTACAGGTAAAGATGAAAACTCAATCTGTCCTACAGGGCTTTTATCAAAAGGAACTATCGTCCAAGTCAAGGCCAATACAGCAGCAACAGATGCAATTTTAATCCATAATCTACTACCCCTTTTCCTAGAGGAAAGATTTAATTCTTGATCCAGTTGCTCCCATAACTCGGGCCTCGGCATGGTAGAAGCATCTCCTAAAGAGCTCTGAAAGAGTTTATCCACGGATTGAGGTTTCATAAGACTTGTTTTTTGTTAAATATTCTTTTAATAATTTTCTCGCTCTGAGCAATTGGGTTTTAGAAGTACTCTCAGTAATTTCCAACATCTGAGCGATTTCTCTGTGTTTGTACCCTTCAATAGCGTACAGATTAAAGACTACAGAATATCCCTTAGGCAAGCGATTCAAAGCTGCTAAAAGTTGTTCTTGTGAATAAACAGGATCTATTGTCTGCTCTTCTACCACTTGCTCTGCGTAGTTATCGTCTAATCTTAGATCAATTTTTTGTTGTCTAAGACTGTCAATACAGGTCCTAACGACTGTTTTTCTAATCCACCCTTCAAAACTTCCTTGAAATTCAAACTTGTTCAAATTTTGATACACCTTCAAGAAACTCTTCAACAAAGCGTCCTCTGCTAAATAAACTTCCTGAAAATAACGTCTACATACGAATAGCATTTTAGGTGCATAGGTATCATAGAGTAACTTTTGAGCTCTTCGATCACCGCTTTGGCAATCGCGAACTAAACGTTTTTCATTATGAAGTTTAATTAATTTCAAGTGGTTAGATTTGGTTGTCATTTAATAGACGTACTAGTTCCTAAAATAGTTGCACGAGAACCAAAAAAATTTAAGAAGGGTCTACATCCACGGTAAAACGAACCGATCTAAAGTCTGCTACAGCCTCGAAATGCATGTTGATTTTTTCTATATATTCTTTGACACTTTTCAAAGATTGTTTTTTAGGAATCTTCAAAGAAACGTGACGAATATATTTATTCCTTACTCTAGCGATAGAAGGAATGGTAGGTCCTAGAACTAAGTCTCCAAAGGCATTCTCTAAAGATTGAAAATACCAATTACAGGCCGCATTGACTCTGTTTTGATCTTTGTGTTTAAAAGTAAACTTGATCAATTTATAATAAGGAGGATATTTAAATTGATAACGCTCTTCCAACTGCTCCTTATACATTGCCTTATAATCATACCTAGAAACTTGTTGAAGGATTTGATGATAAGGATTAAAGGTTTGAATCATCACTTTTCCTCTAATCGCAGACCTTCCCGCTCTTCCAGAGACTTGGGTTAAGAGTTGATAGGCCTTTTCATGGGCCCTAAAATCTGGAAAGTTCAGCATGGCATCTGCAGAAACCACTCCAACCAAGCCCACATTCTCAAAATCCAATCCTTTAGAGAGCATCTGAGTACCTACTAAGATCTGGGTAAGTCCTTTCTCAAAATCAGTGATGATCTCCTCAAAGGCATTTTTTCGCCTTGTGGCGTCAAGATCCATTCGCGCCACTTTTTGCTCTGGGAATAATTCTGCAATTTCCTTGGCAATTTGTTCGGTTCCGAAACCTTTAGTATCAATTTCAGAACTCCCACAAGCCCCACAAGTTTGTGGCACAGGTTCTTTATAAAAACAATAATGGCATCGAAGCTCTTGGGCATATTTGTGAAAGGTCAAACTCACATCACAATTAGGGCAATGAGGACTGTGACCACAGGTATTACATTCCACCACCGGAGCATATCCCCTTCTGTTTTGAAACAAGATGATTTGACGTCCCTCTTTCAAGGTCTCTTGCATTTGTTTTAAAAGCGTGTCCGAGAAATGTCCTGTCATACGCTTCTTATGATGTTTATCCTTAAGATCTATCAGTTGTATTTCTGGGGAGATTGCAGTTCCAAAACGCTTGGTTAAACCCACAAAGGCAAATTTCTCAAGAACCACATTAAAAGAACTTTCAATCGAAGGTGTTGCGGATCCTAATAAGACTTTGGCTTTGTGAATGGCCCCTAATACAATGGCAGAATCTCGTGCCTGAAATCTAGGAGAAGGATCTTGTTGTTTATAAGACGATTCATGCTCCTCATCAACGATGATCAAACTCAAATTAGAAAAAGGCAAGAATATTCCACTTCTAGTGGCTAGAATTAACCTTCCCTTTTCAGGTTCTGCTTGTAGCTTATGCCAAACCTCCATACGCTCTTGAGCGTTATACTTGGAATGGTATACTAACATATCAGCGCCAAAATAGTGCTCCAAGCGCGCAATAATCTGAGTAGTTAGTCCAATTTCTGGCAATAAATAAAGTACTTGCTTTCCTTGAGCTATCGCCTCTTTAATTAAATGTCCATAGACATGGGTTTTCCCACTACCGGTGACTCCCATAAAGAGACATACCTCTTTTTTTTGGAAGCTTTGCTCTATTTTAGTTTTGGCCTCCAACTGGGCCGGGCTTAGTGCACCGAGCTCCTCATTGGTATTTAAAAACTGTACGCGGTCTTGTTTGAGATCCAATCGCTCAAACACCCCTTTGTCCACCAAAGCCTTGATTACAGCCCTAGACACTCCTGAGGTTTCAATCAAATGCTTTAAATCTACTAACTTTCCATCTCGAGCAGAAAGAGAAAAATAGGACATCACAGCCATTCTTTGCTTTTCAGAGCGCTGTATGAGTTCCATGATCTCGGGGCGTTTCTCCTGAGAATCAAATCCCGAAGCGATCTGAATATGAGCAACCAGCTTATCCTTATATTTATCATATACTTTATCCTCTAAGGCTACAAGCTTGAGTTCTAATAAAGCATCTATTTCTTTGAAAATTTTTTTAGCACCTACAATTTCAATCAGTCGCTCTAAAGGCAGGCTTGAAGCGGTTTGCAAGGCTTCGTAAATCAAATAAGAAGTATCACTCAGCTGGGAGGCATCGAAATCATCCTGGCCAATCCAAGCAACTTGTTGAGAGCTTTCCAGACGAAACAAACTTGGTAAAGCCGCTAAGAAAACTTCTCCTAAGGAACACAAATAGTACTTGGACATCCAAGTCCAAAACTGCATTTGCTCCCCACTCACCACAGGGGAATCATCGAGAATTTGTATGATGTTCTTAGCCTCATAGGCCTCAGGCGCTAGCTGATGTATTTTACTTACCAGCCCTGTATAAGTTTTGCGCTTACCAAAAGGCACCACTACCCTCACCCCTAAATTCAAAAAGTTGAACTCGGCAGGAGTTATCGCATAGGTATAGGTCCTTTTTAAAGGAAGTGGTAAAATGACATCAACGAAATAGCTCAAGACTCTTTTTTTACGTAAATGTAAGAAAGTTTACTCTTGTTCTTTGGGTTGTTTTTTTAGTTTTTTTGAACCGCTATACATATCATAGCGAACCAGTCTACAATCCAAAGGTCCATTCTTAAGTGGAATCCTTCTTGAAGTTTTGAGTCCCACGTGTTTTAAGGCCTCTAGATCCGATGTAATAAACCAAACAGTCGTATCCGTATAAGACTTTTTCAATGTATCTCCGATGTTTCTATAAAAATCTTCGATTCCATCAATCTGTAGACGCTCCCCATAAGGTGGGTTAAACATCAACATCGTTCTACCGAAAACCTCTTTCTCTGAAAGGAAAAAGTTTACATGGTGGATTCCAATAAAGTCAGATAAATTAGCTTGTTCCACATTATCTTTTGCCTTACGAACCGCAGACGGAGCCTTATCGAAGCCCATAATCTTAAAGGAAGAAGAGGTAATTTTTTTAAGTAAGGAATCCTGAATTCTAAAATACAAGTCCTCATCGTAGTCCTTCCAGTTTTCAAATCCGAAATGCTTTCTATTGATATTTGCCGGTATATTATTGGCAATCATCGCGGCTTCAATCAAAATTGTTCCCGAACCACACATAGGATCGATGAGGTTTTGGTCCCCCGTATATCCTGCCAATTGTAACATCCCCGCTGCCAAAACTTCATTAATCGGTGCTAAGTTGGTCGCAGAACGATATCCTCTTTTATGCAAAGATTGCCCACTACTGTCCATAGATACGGTACACATGTCTCTAGAAATATGCACATGCACGGTCACATCAGGGTACTGAGAATCCACACTGGGACGTTTCCCAAACTTATCTCTAAAGTAATCGGCAATCGCATCCTTTGCTTTAAGGGTTACATAGTGGGAATTGGAACTCACCTGGGTTTGGTTGATAGCCGCTTTAATTAAAAAGGTTCCATCCACATCCATAAAGTGATCCCAACGAAGCTGCTTAATCTTGTCGTACATCTCTTGTTCATCTCTCACTCGAAATCTCTTGATTGGTTTCAAGACACGAATTGCTGTTCTCAAAGCTATATTCGCTTTGTACATAAATCCCTTATCTCCTAAAAAGCTTACGCTTCTATTTCCAATTGTCACTTCTTGTGCTCCAAGGTCTCTTAGCTCTTTAGCCAAAACCTCTTCTAAACCGTATAATGTCGTTGCCGTCATGGCAAAATTAGCTCCCATAAAATAAAAATATATGCAAATTTACATAATATCCACCGAGAAACAGTCAAAGAGTGGTTATAATTGAATTTTTGCATACTTTTGTTCTGCAAACCATATTTATGACCATATTAATCTTATTTCTAGCCGTTGTCCTTGGGGCTATTTTTGTACTTAGTTTCCCTATGAAACGTTCTCGTGTACAAATACTTTTATCTTTTTCAGGGGCCTATTTACTTTCTGTAACAGTCTTACATCTACTACCTGAATTCTATCATGATAACTTATCCTATGCAGGAGTTTATATTCTCTTAGGAATTCTCGCACAATCTGTCTTGGAATTTTTTTCTCAAGGAGCAGAACATGGGCATTTACATCATTTAAAAGATGACAAATTTCCTTGGCTATTGTTTATTGGTTTGAGTTTGCACGCCTTTTTTGAAGGAGTTCCAGTGGCTCATGCCCATGACCATTCCCTAGTTACAGCCATTGTGATTCACAAAATTCCAATCGCCATGGTCTTGACTAGTTTTTTATTAAATTCTAATCTGTCAAAAAAGCAATCGGTCCTATTTATCATCATATTTGCATCTATGAGCCCCTTAGGAGCTTATTTATCGGGTCATTTAGCATTTATGAGTTCTTATGAAACTCAAATCAATGGATTCATCATTGGAGTGTTTTTACACATTTCAACAATCATTCTATTTGAATCTTCAAACAACCACCAATTTAACTTAATCAAATTCATTAGCATATTATTAGGTTTTTCTTTAGCCTTCTTTGCTTAAATTTGCATCAAAACCCTCACCATTGAAAGGATTAAAATATATAGTAACGCTTATTTTGTTTTTTTCTGTCTTGATTTCTGTTCAAGCTCAAAAGAAAAACATTCAAATACTCCCTTCGGATAATATATCATATAGGGATGAAGCAAAATACCCTGGTGCTAGCATCTTGATTGGAGAGGTCAAAATTGCACATGAAGGTGCCATACTAACCTGTAAAAAAGCCTTTTTTTACGAAAAAGAAAATTTTTTCAAAGCCATTGGTGACGTAGTGATCAATCAAGGGGATACCATCATTCAGACTTCTGATTATGTAGATTATAATGCGGATACTAAACTAGCCTTGGCATGGGGAAATGTAGTCTTAAAAGACCCTCAAATGACCTTGACTACAGATACCTTAGAATTTAATAGAGCAGATCAAGTTTTAGACTATATCACTCCAGGAAAAATTGTAGACAGCACCAATGTGCTCACCTCCAATCTGGGTACTTATGCCTTAAACGAAAAGAAATTCACCGCCAGACAAAACGTAAAAATCACGAATCCTCAGGATACTATATATACTGATAAACTCATTTATTATACAGAATTGGATCAAGCTTATCTTAATGGTCCCTCTGATATTTATTCTTCGGGAAATCATATATATACCGAAAAGGGTTTTTATGATTCCAACTTAAAAGTTTCACATTTGGTGAAAAATGCCAGAATCGATTATGACGATCGTATCATACAAGGAGACAGTATTTACTATAATGATGCCTTAGACTTTGCCTCGGCTACAGGAAACATCAAGGTCACCGATACGATCAACAATATGGTCACTAAAGGTGGTTATGCAGAAGTATATCAAGCCTTGGACTCCATATTTATCACTAAGAAAGCAGTAGCTATTAACCAATTGGAAAAGGATTCCCTTTATATTCATGGAGATACGCTATTCGTAACTGGTCCAAGTGAGGACAGAGTTATTAGAGCCTTTCATTATGTGAAGTTTTTCAGCACAGACCTTAAAGGAATCTGTGATTCACTTATTAGTGTGGAGAAAACCGGACTTACCAAATTGTATTATGACCCTGTTTTATGGGCACAGGACTATCAAATTACAGGGGATAGCATCTTTTTGAGTTCCAACTTAGAGACGGAAAAACTCGATTCTTTAAAAATCATGAACAATTCTTTCATGGTTTCTAGAGATTCTGCAGGATATAATCAAATCAGAGGAAAATTCATGTATGGAAAGTTTCGAGACAATGAGCTCAGGACTATGCTGGTCAATGGAAATGCTGAACTGATCAACTATGGTAGAGATGAAAATCAAGATCTTGTTGGAATCACAAAAAAACAAGCCAGTAAAATCATGTTTTATATGGTGGAAAACACCATTACTAAAATAAACTTCATCAGCAGTCCTACAGGAAAGACCTATCCGGCCTCTGCCTTTCCTGAAACGGAACAAAAACTAAAAGGATTTATTTGGAGACAGGATGAAAAACCTCTAGTAATGGAAGATATTTTCATTCATGGAAAAAGAGTTTCCAGAGCAGTCAAAACTGACAAGGTCGAATTGAAACAATTAAAAGCAAATGAAAGAAGCCTTTTATAAATATCAAGCTCAAACTAGCCCTCACCCTCTTGCCATAGAAGTCAAGAGTGCGGATGGAATGTATATGTATGATAAAGATAATAAGGCCTATTTAGACTTCGTCGCTGGGGTATCTGCCAATACTTTAGGACATCGCCCTCCTCGAGTGAATCAAGCCATCAAAGACCAATTGGATCAGTATGCTCATGTAATGGTTTATGGAGAATTTGTACAAGAACCTTCCGTAAAACTCTGTGAATTACTGATTTCCCAATTGGAGAATACCTTAGACTCGGTCTATTTAGTTAATTCCGGGACTGAAGCTACTGAAGCAGCTTTAAAATTAGCCAAACGCGTGACCGGGAGAACAGAAATGGTTGGGGCTAAGAACGCCTATCATGGAAATACCATGGGATCCATGAGTGTTTGTGGTAATGAAGAAAAAAAATCCAAATTTCGTCCCCTTATTCCAGGATCCAAATTTTTGAGATTTAACAACTTTGAAGACTTAGAATTAATCAGTTGCCGAACGGCAGGGGTGATTCTTGAAACCATACAAGGAGGAGCTGGATTCATAGTTCCTGATCCGAACTGGATCAAAGCCGTGGCTGAACGTTGTGAGGCCATGGGTAGCTTTTTAATATTGGATGAAATTCAATCTGGAATTGGTCGAACTGGAAAATTCTTTGGTTATCAACATTTCGATATTGTACCTGATATTATAATCTGTGGAAAAGGTTTAGGCGGAGGCATGCCAATTGGTGCCATGATTGCTTCTAAATCACATATGGATAAATTGATGAAAGACCCTAAACTTGGTCATATCACCACCTTTGGAGGTCACCCTGTAATAGCTGCAGGAGCTTTAGCAACCGTCACCCAAATTATTGAGGATCGTTTAATGCAAGACATCCATCGAAAAGAAGCTTTAATCCGTCAAGAACTGAAGCACCCACAAATCATGGAAATTCGCGGAAAGGGATTGATGCTGGCCCCTATACTTCAAGACGCAGATCTCGCCAATGACGTGATTTTGGAATGTTTTGAACAGGGTTTAATTCTATTTTGGTTACTCTACGAACCTAGGGCCTTGAGATTAAGTCCCCCATTAAATATACCGGACTCAGATATTATCAAAGCCTGTTCAATTATTAAAAAGGCTATAGACAAGCATTACTCTGCTAGAATTTGATCTAATTTTCTATAGAAGAAAGAGGAGTTCCATCGGGCTGCACCGGTTTTGGCCACCGCTACCCTACCCTTTTTATCGATAATATAACTCGCCGGGATAGAATTCGTTTCTAAAAAAATAGCTGGAGGACGACTGATTGATTTGTAGTTAGGAAGATCGAATTGCTCTTTATGGAAGAAATTTTCAACTATTTCACCATCCTCATTAGACACAAGTAAAAATGCAATCTTGGTATGGTAATCCTGATAAAACTCTTCTAAATAAGGAAGTTCCGCACGACAAGGAGGGCACCAAGTCGCCCAAAAATTCACAAAAATCACCTGATCCTTATAGTCCTTCAAATTCACCCTATTCCCTTCCAAGTCCATTAAAACCCAATTCTTTTCCGAGATATGCTCTCGATCTTCTACATCGATCACGCTAGGAATAAATGCTATTTGACGCTGAATCCAAATCCGTGAGCTAGGCCATAGAAACAAGGCAAAAACGGCTATATAAAATAAGTTGCTTAAGTGCTTTTTAGTAATTTTCATAGGATCAAAAGTAACCAAAATTATAAGGTCTTAAGTAACAAGAGTTACGATTTTGTTCTTTTAAAAGTTTTGCTATATTTGTCCAACCCCTTATGAGTATTATAGACTTTTTACATATCACCTCTAAAGCTAAGGCCAAGCGCCTAACGGACTCTGAAACTTATTACAAGTCCAAGTTTTCTTTTTATACTCAATATCTTAAAAAATATTGTCCTAACTACTATATAGAGTTATATAATCAATGTGATACTCGTCATAAAACTGTAGAAACAATTAAGTTGAAAAGTGGTTTGTATTTCGGACAAGAATATCATGAAGTTTTGAACTTTTTAGGACAACCTTCATTCAGTTATAGATATCAGGATAATGAAGATCATATCATTTTAGCCTATAAAAATCTAGAACATTCAGCCTTCATAACCATGACCTATCACTTCTATAAAGGACGCTTGCTCCTAGTAGGACATGATTATGCTAATATTACTCCTGATGAACAGAGAGATTGTCTTTTTACCTTTATAGACCAATTTAAGATGTCCCATCTAAAAAAATTGGAAAATCCATTTTTAATGGAGGATGCAAAAGGAAATTTTATGCTTGCCCATGTTAACAGACGTCTAAAAGTCTATTTAGGATCTCCTGAGATCTTATCGTTGAGTCGTTAATTTTATTAACTTTGCATTATGCAAAAGAACATTAACATACAAAACAAAAAGGCTCGTTTTGAATATGAAATTCTAGACACCTACACTGCCGGAATTCAACTCACTGGTACGGAAATCAAATCCATACGACAAAGTAAGGCGCGTATTACCGAGAGTTTCTGCGAATTTAACGAGGGTGGAGAACTTTTTGTAATCAACATGTATGTTGAAGAATACATCAATGGTACTTTTTTCAATCATAAAACTAAGGGTGCAAGACGTCTTTTACTTCAAAAAAGAGAACTCAAAAAACTTCAGAGAGAAGTACAAAATGTAGGACTTACTATAGTTCCACTTAAACTGTTCCTTACCGATAAAGGGTGGGCTAAACTTCAAATTGCACTATGTAAGGGTAAGAAAACTCACGACAAGAGAAATACACTTAAGGACAGAGACAATAAACGAGATTTAGCTCGAATTAAGAAATCATACGCCTAATTCTATGATTTGGTCCTTTTTAAAAAGCCTTAGACTCGCTAATGTTTTTTTAATTGGTATAGGACAGGTTTTGATTTTTAATTTACTGGAGCAACCCGTTCAATACAACCTGGTTGCTATGACAAGTCTCATTGCGGCCTTATCTAATTTTCAAAATGATTATTGTGATATTAAAACCGATCGAATTAACGGGAAATCTAATGTTTTCATTGAACACCTTTCTATCACCCAGTTTAGGCTCATCTATAGTCTATTTAGCCTAACACTTTTGTTTTTATGCTTGATTGACACTCCTAACTTTACAAGTTCACTTTTCTTATTGGGCTGCTGGTTAATTTTAATCTTGTATAATTTAATTTTACAAAAGTGGGTGATCATCGGTAATATCGTGGTAGTATTATGTTCTCTGCTAAGTTTTCTCCTGCCTTTTATAGCTACAGAAACTCCAATTGAAAAACTAAGTGTAAACCTTCAATTCTTACTTGTTTATACATTTATTTCCATTGCTCTTATTCAGTTTGTTAGAGAATTAATAAAGGATGTAATTGACCTTAAAGGAGACTATAATAGTAATTATAAAACCCTAGCCATAGTCCTTGGATCCGCAAGAGTGCTTTACCTATGTATGACTTTGCTTATGATTTATGCCGTGATCACCTTATACTTCTTGTATTGGTATCCTAACTCGTTCAATTATACGTGGTTTGCAATTGCCCTAGGAGTACTTCCATTAACTTTAAACATAGTCTGGGATCTACACAGAACAAATCCTTCTATAGAATTAAATTCAAAAAAATTAAAAGTCCTGATCGCTTTAGGACTTCTCAGTTTATTAATATATCAAACATGACTAAATTAAAATATATTTTGGCTTCAGCTTCTCCTAGAAGACAGAGCTTACTTCGTGAAATGGGTTTTAGCTTTGAGCTTAGAAAACTAAATGTTGAAGAAGTATATTCATCAGATTTAAAGGGCTCTGAAATAACGGATTTTCTGGCTTTAAAAAAATCAGCTGCTTGTGAAATTGGAGAAAATGAAGTGCTCATCACCTCTGATACTATTGTTTGGTTTGATTCAAAACCTTTAGAAAAACCGAGGTCACGTGGTGAAGCCTTTGAGATGTTGATGAATATGTCAGGAAAACAACACCAAGTATATACAAGTGTTTGTGTGAAGACTTCGGAAAATCAATTTCTGATCAACGATTGTACTAAAGTAATCTTAAAGAACTATGATGCAAACATGATTAACTACTACCTTGATTTAGAAGACTATAAAGACAAAGCAGGCTCTTATGGTATACAAAATTGGTTTGGTATGACTTGTGTTGATCGCATTGAGGGAAATTATTACAACGTTATGGGACTACCTACCGAAAAGCTTTATAATCTTTTAATAAACTTAGAACAACAAGTCAAGTAAAATAATTACTTTTGTTCGTATAAATTTTTAGCACAGAATGAAAAAATACACCTTTACCGAGAAAAAAGATACCCGTTCAGGATTCGGAGCTGGATTAGCTGAATTAGGGCAAAAGAACCCCAATGTTGTAGCACTATGTGCTGATTTAATTGGTTCTTTAAAAATGGATGAGTTTAAGAAAAATCATCCTGAACGTTTTTTCCAAGTAGGTATTGCTGAGGCAAATATGATTGGAATAGCAGCTGGAATGACTATTGGTGGAAAGATTCCATTTACTGGAACTTTTGCTAACTTTTCTACAGGAAGAGTTTATGATCAAATCAGACAATCCGTTGCTTATTCGGATAAAAATGTGAAAATTTGTGCCTCTCACGCAGGTTTAACACTTGGTGAAGATGGAGCAACACATCAAATTCTTGAAGACATCGGTTTGATGAAAATGCTTCCTGGAATGACAGTAATCAATACCTGTGACTACAACCAAACGAAGGCTGCAACCATTGCTATTGCGGATCATGAAGGTCCAGTTTATTTAAGATTTGGGCGACCATCTGTTCCAATTTTCACTCCTGAAGACCAGAAGTTTGAAATTGGAAAAGGGATACAGTTAACTGAAGGTAAGGATGTAACTATAGTAGCTACCGGACATTTAGTATGGGAGGCCTTAGAAGCTTCACAACACCTTTTTGAAATGGGAATTGAAGCAGAGGTTATCAACATTCACACCATCAAGCCACTTGACGAAGAACTTATTTTGAAATCTGTTGCAAAAACTGGATGTGTCGTTACTGCCGAAGAACATAATATGCTTGGAGGATTAGGTGAAAGTGTTGCTAGAACATTGAGTCTAAACAATCCTGCACCTCAAGAATTTGTTGCAGTAAAAGACAGTTTCGGAGAATCTGGTACACCTGCTCAATTAATGGAGAAATACGAGTTGAACGATAAAGCTATTGTTCGTGCGGTAGAAAAAGTAGTGAAAAGAAAATAAGCTTAGAACTAACCGAACTTTATTATGAAAAAAATTATATTAGGGCTATTGATTTCAATAGCCTCAATAAACTACGCTTCAGCTCAAATTGATTTTGGGATCAAAGGAGGATTAAATTATAATCAAACTGGAGATATAACTTTTGAATCAGTAGAATCTACTGCCTATGACATCATTTCTGGAGCGGAAGCAAAGACAGGATATCACCTAGGATTATGGTCTAGATTTAAAATTCCTATTCTAGGCTTATACCTCCGTCCAGAACTAGTATATACTGCAACCAAAACTGAATATACTCAAGTAGAGGGTAGCGGAGAATATGACTTGCAAAAATTGGACATCCCTGTATTAGTTGGAGTGAAAATGCTAAAGTTAATTACGCTTTCTGTCGGTCCTTCTTTTCAATATATAATCAATTCAGAAGTAAGTGCTCAAGAACAATGGGAACAACTTGATTCTGATGATTTTTCTGTGGGTATGCAATTCGGTGCTGGACTTGAATTCGGAAAACTAGGACTTGATTTAAGATATGAAAAGGGACTGTCTCAATCTTCATCTGAATTCATTCAAAGCTCATTAGGAGTTGATGAAATGATTTCTGTTGACAACCGTTCTAATCAATGGATCATCTCTTTACAATATAAGTTCTAAGAACTTAATCAAACAAAAAAAAGCGACTCTTTGAGTCGCTTTTTTTTTAATCTATCATTTTCTATGGATTATCTGGATCCACATAATCTGGAATTCCATCTCCATCTGTATCGTCATCCGTAAGATCTCTATCGCCATTTACATCCTCATCCTTAGATAAAGTACCATCCCCATCATGATCTCTCCAGAAGGCTAATTTAAGCTCAATTTCAAAGGCTAAATTGGCATTTTCTGGAATACTATTAACAAAGTTATTCCCATAACCTAATCCTGAAGGAATAAACAAATATCCGTGACCTGTTTTTTCAAAACTAAGTGGTTGATCAACAACAGAGGTATTGAAACCTGAAGTAAAATGAGTGTAACCATATGCCCAACCTTTCACAACCTCATCAAGTCTAAACCATATATTATCATTGGAATCAAATTCATAACCTGTAGACATTAAAAACCCTGTGTACTTTGTAAATACTGAATCTACGGTAGAAGGAGAAATATTCTCTCCTGTTTCAGGAGATTCTGCTAGGGTATCGTCCCCCCCTGCTTCTAATTGAAGAACGTATAATTTATAGTCTATATCGTTTTGATTGACATTATCTACAATCATTCTTGGATCATCGTATAAAGACGTTTGTCCATCAGTGATACTATCGATTTCCATTTCACTGTCATCGTAATAATGAGACTGTAAATAACTTACAATCGCTTCATCGTCAATAATAGCTTGTTCAACTGGATCATGCACATCCTCTTCATCATTATTACATCCGATGGCGATCAATCCCAACATTCCAATAAAAACAAACTTATTCAAATATTTCATTCTTTATCATTTTAGCCGGCAAGGTACAATTTTCCTATATTTGTCAAAAACGAAATTGAGATTTTTATAGGACTATGAGAATAGATAAATACTTATGGGCAATTCGTGCCTTTAAAACTAGAAATCAAGCCGCTGAAGCTTGTAAAAAAGGCCATGTAAAAATCAATGGTAGTAATGCAAAAGCCTCCAAGGAAGTCTTTCAAGGAGAACAGGTCATTTACCGCAAAAATCAAATCAATCGAACTGTAGAGGTTCTAGATACACCTCCTAGTCGTGTGGGGGCTAAACTCGTCATGCAATATGCTAAAGACACTACACCTGCCGAAGAGTTAAGCAGATTGGACCTACTTAAATACAGCAAAGATTATTACCGCAAAAAAGGAGAAGGACGACCTACTAAAAAAGATAGAAGAGATATAGATGATTACCAAGAAACAAACACAGATGAAAATATAGAATCATGAGCCATCTAAATCAAAGCTATTGGGATGAACGTTATGAATCCAACAATACACCGTGGACTTTAAACTGCGTTTCACCGGCCATAACCGAATTCTTGAGGGTCAAAAACCCTTCTAAAGAGGCTAAAATTTTGATTCCTGGTGCAGGATTAAGTCCCGATGCACATTATTTGTACAGCAATGGATTTAAAAATGTGTTTGTACTAGATTTATCTAAGACCTCCATTGAGCAATTCATTTCCAATTACCCTGAGTTCCCAAAAGATCAGATCATTCATGAAAATTTCTTTGAACATCATGATCAATATGACTTAATATTTGAACAAACATTTTTTTGTGCCCTTCCATTGAGTATTAATCCTAAGTATCCCGCAAAGGTAACAGAGCTATTACAGCCTAAAGGAATATTATTTGGATTGTTCTTTTTAGGAGACCTTAGTCAAGGTGGACCTCCCTATTTACAGGAAAAGGGTTTTTATTCGGATTTGTTCAGTCCCTTATTTAAGTTTATAAAATTAGAATTATTCAACAAATCGATCACTCCTAGAAAAGACAAAGAATTGTTTTTTATATTTGAAAAAAAATAATCCATGAGCCAAAAGATTCTTTCGACAAATGAAATAGATACTAAAAGTTTGAGAATTGCTTATCAAATTTTAGAATCCAATGTGGAACAACAAGATATTTTTATTGTTGGAATTCAAGGAAATGGTTATTTACTTGCTGAGAAACTCTTAAATATTCTCAAGGGAATCTCCAATAAAAATTTTGTTTTAGGAAAGATTAGCTTGGATAAAAAGAATCCTCATAATCCACCAAATTTTGATTTGGATCTGAAAGAATTAGAGAATAAATCACTTGTATTAATTGATGATGTACTTCAGTCCGGAACCACTTTGATGTATGGAGTTCGTTATTTTCTTCAAATTGCTTTAAGTCAATTCAAAACGGCTGTTTTAGTAGATAGAAACCATAAAAAATTCCCTGTTAAGGCAGACTTTAAAGGTATTTCTTTATCCACATCCACAAGTGCAATGGTCGAAGTGAAATTTAACGATCATTCAAGTGCAGAAGCTTTTTTGATTAATTAAAGAAGCTCAATACACGCTGTTGAAATTTCAACAGCACTTTTAGCATTTACATCTACAATAAATTTAGATTGCTCATAATAAGCGGTTCTCTCAAATAAATGTTTACCGATAAACTCGGCAAGATCCTGATCAGCCACTCTAGCTATTAAGGGACGATGCTCCTTTTCATTGGCCAATCTCTTATACAATGTGGGTACATTAGCTCGAAGGTAAATTGTTGTGAAGTATTGATTTAAAATTTTCATATTATCTCCGTATACAGGAGTACCTCCTCCCACAGATAAAATAATATCATCTTGAATTCTTGCTACCTTCAAAAGCATTTCACTTTCTATTTTACGGAATTTAATCACTCCATACCGATCAAATATTTCAGTGATACTCATCTTCATTTCTCTTTCGATGAATTCATCTAAATCAAGAAAATCCATAGAAAGTTTATCCGAAAGAATTCGAGCTATAGTCGATTTTCCAGACCCCATATATCCAATCAAGGCAATCTTAGTCATATCAAGTGTCATTTAAATACTTTTCAAAATTAGTTAATATTTTTTTGTAGCAATTAGATTAAGGGCTTATATTTGCAAAAGTAATTTTGACCGGGTAGCTCAGTTGGTAGAGCATCTCCCTTTTAAGGAGAGGGTCCTGGGTTCGAGCCCCAGCCCGGTCACTTAAGCTTCTCGTAAGAGAGGCTTTCTTTTTGCACACATGGCGGAATTGGTAGACGCGCGGGCTTGAGGGGCTCGTGTCCTTACGGACGTGCAGGTTCAAGTCCTGTTGTGTGCACATAAAAAAACCTTGACAATTTCGTCAAGGTTTTTTTTTATGTTTTATTTTGATGCCTTGTCTAACGACTACCAGCCAAGTCTTCTTGTTTATTTAATTCTAAAAATATACCCACATTAGGAGCTGTATAACTGTCTATCATTTCATCAGTCATAGAGCTGTCAATTTGCGTGAAGATCCTTTTTAAATTAAGTGTTTTAGGTAAAGTAACATCACCATTAATTCTATTCTGATACTGATTTACCGCAGAATTGAATTTTTTTAATTCTTCCGGGTTAGCTTTAAGAATCAATGCACCTTCAGGGTAATTTTGAGAAACCACAACATGCAAACCCAAATGATGGGTTATAGAATCTTGCTCCGCGAGCAAATCTTCATATTTAATTTTTACGTTTTTATAAGCAAAATAAGTCCACCCTAATAGGATTAACATCAACAAACTTACTCCACTAAAAACATACTCCTTCTTCATTTCTTTCATACTTAGTAATAACTAAGTAAAAACTGTGCCAAACCTTAATTTTTATGAATATTTTAGGGTATAATTTTTTAAAATAAATCCTTACCTTGCTCACCAAATATTTTTTTCAAGCTCTATGAACAATAAGTTTCTACTATTAACTTTATTATTGATGTTTTCTGTTTTAAGTATCAATGCTCAAGAAAACAAGCAATCAACTCAAACTCAACTATCTGGTCAAATTGTAGCCAATGATACTAAGGAAGCAATGCTTGGAGCAAATATTGTAAACCTAAATGAAGTAATAGGATCTACAACCAATGATTCGGGTGAATTCTCAATAATGACCAAGGTTAACGACACAATCATGGTTTCTTATGTAGGATATCAAACCATCAAACTAAGGGTAACTCAAGATTTACTAAAAGGAAACGAATTGGAAATTGTTCTTTATGAAAAAACGGAAGAACTCAAGGCTGCCACTGTAAACAGTCATAATTTAATTGGTGTCTTGGAAATTGATATTAAACAAGTTCCTAAAGATGAATACAACAGAATACATATCGACGGACTTCCTCAATTATACGAAATTGGTGCTCCTAAAGCAACAAGTTATAGATCCCCAGTAGATGCAGTTTTTCACCCAGTGGATTTCATGTATAATATGTTTGGTAAAAAGCCAAAACAGCTTGCCAAATTGAAGAAAATGAGAAAAGAAGATGAAATGCGAGCCATTCTTGCAGATCGTTTTGATAGAGAATTACTTTTGGAATATTTAAGCATGACACCACAGGAATTAGATGTTCTACTAGATGATTGTAAATATTCTGATCAATATGTTGCTAAAGCAAGTGACTTACAATTACTCGAAGCCTTATTGGAGTGCTATGAGAATTATAAGGCCATTCAACAAGGTTCTGTTGCTCGAAAAAATGTAATTAATTAGACATGTCTCTAAACTATGACTTTGAAAAATTAATTCAATATGTCCCGGAGCTTGCGCTTCACCTTAAGGATTCATCTCAGGGGCATCAAACCATAGATTTTTCAGATTCAAAAGCACTAAAACTACTAAACAAAGCTTTAGTATTTCAAGGTTTAAAGCTGTCATATTGGGAATTCGACGATGATAACCTCACCCCTGGAGTCCCCAATAGAATTCAATACATTAAACTAGTTAAAGAGTGGTATTTTCAATACTTCAAGAAAAATATTGATTCTATAATAGACATTGGTACTGGATCTAATCTAATATACCCTTTGATTTGCTCACAGTTATACAACATAAAATCTGTTGGAGTAGATTCTAATAAAAGCAGTTTGGATCAAGCCAATCTGATCATTTCAAAAAACAATCTAGCTGATAAAATAAGCTTGAGGTTTCAAGATAAGCCGAATTCCATCTTGAACGGAATTATAGAGGATCACGATAGCTTTGAATGTTCCGTTTGTAATCCTCCATTTTATAAAAATGCTCAGGAAGCCATTGAAAAACAACAACTGAAGAACAAAAGGCTAAATTTAGAAAAGGAAACAAGCAGTTTTTCTGGAGTTGCTTCCGAACTACATTATCCTGGAGGAGAATTAAACTTCTTAAAGAAGTATGTCAGAGAAAGTCAATTCTACAAAGACAATATTAAAGTTTTTACAAGTTTAGTTTCAGACAAAACCAACCTTAGACCTCTTCAAGTATTAATCAAAAAACAAGCTGCCACTTCTTTTAAGTTGAAACTATTAAGTTCCAATAAAACCCAACATATTCTAGTGTGGTTCTATCAAAAGGAAAATGAATAGCTAATTTCTCCCTGATAGGGATGAGTCGCATCAAATAAAGATTTTTGAAAATTTTCATGATTGAGATTATCTGGACAATATCCTGGCTCAATACAAAAAGCAGAAAAGCCTGTATCTTTAAAATAAGTACTTTGACCTCCAAACTTCGGGCTGTATAATTGCATGGCTGGTAAAGAAGAAGAAACTTCCATTTTTATCCCTGTTAAAGGACTCATCAAACTACAAAAATAATTCTTTCTATTCATTAAAAAACAGGTATCAAAAGGTCGTTCTTTGATCAAATTACCCAAGGACATTGTCTCATCTGCCTTCATATCCGGCCACAGTTCTTGATAGTCCAATAACGCTCCAGTTGGAATTAAATCCTGGTCCACTTCCAACACTTGGCCACTTGAAATTTCAAATAAGTGATTATCCACTGGAATATCAGCAGATCCGTTTAAATTAAAATAACTGTGATTCGTTAAGTTAATCGGAGTCAACTCAGATGCAACACCAGAATATTTAATACTTAATATACCTTCTTTATTCAAAGTATAAACAACATCAAAAATAACATCTCCAACAAAACCTCCTTCTCCTGATTCAGAATGATACCTTAAATGAATAGATTTATTCTCAGCGTTATCTTGTATTTCAAATAGTTCCCAATTTTGAATATTTAATCCATCAAAACCACCATGAAGGTGATGTTCTTTCCAGTTGACATCTACTTGTTGCGTGTTCTTACCTATTTGAAACTTTCCTCGCTTTATTCTGTTGGCAAAACGTCCAACGGTAGAACCCAAATAAAGAGGGTCTTTAATATAATCTTTAGAATCAGGGTATTTCAAAACAACTGATATCCATGTTCCATCGCCACTGCGAACCATAAGGTCTCGAATACAGGCCCCCAAGGTTGAAATCTCCACTCTTATAGTTTCAAATTCCAATTGAATTATATCATCGTCTCTTAAATCCTTCATAGTGTCAAAAATATAAAATATATTTTTTTCAAACCCATATTCATTGTATATTTAAAACAATTATGAAAAACATCAAGAACCAGTTTTCAAAAAACATAGACAAGCTTCAACCGGGAATATCTACGAGTTCCGTGGTGTTTGGTTTCAGGGATAATCAGCTTCACATACTAGTATCTAAACTAAAGGATTTAAACCTGTGGATGATTCCCACTGGATATGTCTTTACGTCTGAAAACATAGAAGATTCGGCTAAAAGAATACTATCGGGTCGCCTTGGTGTTAAAAAATTATTTTTAGAACAATTTCACACCTTTGGAAATAAAGACAGGGCTACGAGTAAGGAAGAGAACTCGGTCTTATTCGCACAATTTTCTGATCACCCTAAAATTCAAAATTGGCTGAATCAAAGATTTATAAGTATAGGGTATATCTCTTTAGTTAGAATCAGTGATTGCAAGCTCAGTACGGACCTTTACTCAGATGATGTAAAATGGGCTCCAATTAACGACCTTCCTACCCTAATACTAGACAATGCCAGTATCGTTAAACAGGCTTTAAACTATCTAAAAACAGCATATATACACCTTCCTATTGCTTATAGTTTATTAGAAAATAAATTCACGATGAAAGAAGTTCAAACCCTATATGAACAGATTTATAATAAAACTACTGATAGGGGAAATTTTCAAAAGAGAATTTTGAAATTAGATATTTTGAAAAGACATGAAAAAAAGATGAATGGGAATGCTCATAGAGCCCCATTTCTTTACTCATTTAATCAAGAAAAATATTTAAAATACAAAGCTTTGAATCAGGACATAATGAGTTAAATATGTACAGTAAAAAAGAAGAACGCA
The DNA here is from genome assembly GCA_049607205.1 of Flavobacteriaceae bacterium. Lineage (GTDB taxonomy): Bacteria > Bacteroidota > Bacteroidia > Flavobacteriales > Flavobacteriaceae > JBELHR01. The sequence goes on from JBMYWH010000020.1 coordinate 24,887, forward strand.
TCAATATTTGGAGTCATGCAATTGGATTTATCACATTCCTCCTACTTGGCGTTATTCTCTGTCTAAAAACCATCGGACACTCATGGATTTGGACTAGCGCAGCTCTAATTTACAGTTTGAGTTTGGCCATTTTATACCTTAGTTCAACCCTATACCATAACGCTCCTGCGGATTCTAAGAAAAGAGAGAAATGGAGAATTATGGACCATGCTTCTATTTATCTTCTAATCGCCGGAAGTTATACACCATTTTGCCTGGTAGGACTCTATCCTGAACCTGGAATACACTTATTTTATATTATATGGGCAATTGCCATAGCTGGAGTAATTCTAAAAATATTTTTTACGGGACGATTTGACTATTTATCAACAGCCGGATATTTAGCCATGGGTTGGATGGCAATGATTTATTGGGAAGACTTCAGTGAACGATTAACACATCAGGCAGTTGATTATCTAATCATAGGTGGAATATTTTACTCCATAGGTGCAATTCTATATGCCATTCCAAAAATTAAATACAACCATGCCATATTCCATTTCTTTATAATCGCGGGAAGTTTAGCCCATTTTATTGGAATTTACTTTTATGTATTCAATTTTTAATCTAAAGATTGAATTTTTAAATTTTTAAACCTGATGGGATGTGATTCTGACTGTAAGGCAATATATCCTTTTTTTACTGGTTTTCCTTCTAAGCTATTGGTTAAACTTGAATCTTCACCACTCACTCCACCCTTAGCGTAAACAGGATTAGAATAGCTATAAACTAAAACTCCATTACAATAATGGTTAATGGTTCTATCGGGTAATACTTCTACCATAACCTTCACCCATTGCCCTGAATCCACCTCACTGGGATTAGCATTAAGACAATGATTTTTAACGCGTTGATCCTTCAGGTAAACATCAGTTCCTGGAGTACATAAATTTGCCGTCTCCTGCCGGTGCTTATCGTCTCTATTGCCAAGTAACTGTAATTCTAAAGATATAGGAAAATCTTGATTCTTCTCCATTGACTCTGGTCTCTGAGACAATAACATTACTCCGCTATTCTTAAAGGCCCAAGAAGGACCATCAAACAACTGATCTCCATAAAATTGATATTCAAATTGCATTCTAAAACTGCCATAAGCATTCTCAAAATACAACAACCCAAACTGATCATCAAAAGATTCATAATTGTTATATTGAACAACAATATACCCATCCTTAACAGAAAACGTTTCCAAGGAATCCATTCCAAGTTCTTGCCCTCTTATCTTCGATGTCCAATTGGATAAATCCTTGCCATTAAACATAGATTCCCATTCGGAATGGCTTTGTCCAAAAGCTAAGTTTGAAAACAAATTTAAACCAATGATGAGAATCCATACAGCCTTCATCTTAAAGGGCGGAAGTTTTATAGTCTAGTTCAGACAGAGGAATACAAGGATCAAAACCACCTGGTATAGGATCATAATACAAGACTTCTTTTCCTATCTTTTCAGAACTATAATATCCAAAAATGGTATAATCACGAGTTCCTAAAAGAAAATTATAAATATAAAATTGATCTCTATCTTCTTTAGAAAGATTTTCAGGATTAGCATATCTCAATTGTTTGACTCTATTTTGATCCTTGCCCAGAACAACCATATAATATTCAAATAATACAGCAATATCTTCATTGGAAGCCTGTTCTATACTTTTACCTGATTTCTCCTCAAACTTCTTTACAAATCGGCTTATTCCTTCTTTAAAGACTTTTTGTTTATCTGCATCTTCTACATCTCTAAACATCACGTCGATCAATTGAGGAACATTTACCTCCACAGCACCAGGAAGCTCAGAAACCGGGAAAACAACATCAACCACGTGTGTTATTGTGATTGCCTCTTCTAGGGTAAAATATGTTGGTTGCCATTGACTTCTAGAATCCGTACAAGAACTCAACACAGACAAGGCTGTGGGAGTCGCTGCTAGTCCACCTATGGTGAAACCTATGTTTTTTAAAGCTCTTCTTCTATCCATTTCTTTAAGTGTTTTTATTTTTATTAAACTCAGCTGCCGCGTGATTTGCAGCACGAGCCGTAATTGCCATATAAGTCAGTGAAGGGTTCTGGGAGGCACTTGAAGTCATACATGCCCCATCGGTCACATATACATTTCTACAAGCATGGATTTGATTAAACTCGTTCAGTACTGAAGTCTTAGGGTCCCTCCCCATTCTTGCTGTTCCCATTTCATGAATTCCATTTCCCGGGTAACAAGGATATTCATATCCCTTTACATTCACAAAACCGGATGCTTTCAACATCTTTACCGCTTCTTTCTGAGCATCAATTCTCATTTTCTCCTCATTTTCTTTATAAGAGACATCAAAATCAACTGTAGGAAGTCCCCATTGGTCAAGTTTGTCATAGTTAAGTGTCATCTTATTTTCATGATAAGGCAGACATTCCCCAAAACAGTTCACTCCTATTTGCCAACCTCCAGGTTTTACCAAATCTTTTTTTAGATCTGCTCCATAAGACATTTCACCTATCACTCTCATCCAATTTTTACGACTTGCACTCCCTTGCATACCATAACCTCTAACAAAATCTACCTTATCAGAAGATTCGTCAATATTTCGAAATCTAGGAACAAAAAAACCTATAGGCTTACGTCCCTTATAATAATCTTCTTCATGCCCTGGATACTCTCCAGTAGCACCAACTTTAAAATGATGATCCATAATATTATGCCCCAACTCTCCACTGTCATTACCCAATCCATTTGGAAATCTATTGGATTTAGATTGCATCAAAATGGAGGCAGTCGCTATTGCTGAAGCACATAAAAACACAACATCAGCATAATATTCAAAAGATTCTTTGCTTTCCGTATCTATAACTTTTACACCTGTGGCTTTTCCCAATTTCTCATCATAGATAACTTCATGAACAATTGAGTTTGCTCTAAGGGTCATATTTCCAGTTTTAGAGGCAGCTGGCAGGGTAACAGCATTACTAGAGAAATATCCCCCAAAAGGACATCCCCTAATACATCTATTTCGAAATTGACATGGAGTTCGTCCTTCCTTATCGTTTTCACCGGTAAGATTCGCACTTCGACCATTAATCACTTGACGGTCGTCAAAAGATTTAGCTACGCCTTTTTGAAATTCTTCTTCAACACAGTTAAGTGGGATTTCAGGAGTAAATATACTGTCAGGTAATTGAGGTAAATTTTCTTTTTTCCCATTGATCCCCACATGAGTTTCAACTTTTTCATACCATGGAACCAAGTCCTCATATCTAATTGGCCAATCAACACCATAGCCATCTTTTTTATTCGCTTCAAAATCCATTGGACTCCATCTAAAAGACATTCTAGCCCACATTAAGGACCTACCTCCCACATGATATCCACGAATCCAATCAAATCTCTTAGTTTCCTCGTATGGATGCTCTAAATCATTTACAAACCAATGCTTACTAGCTTCTCCTGTAGTATATCCAGTTCTAGCTTGTTTTAATTGCTTAGCCTTATCCTCTCTAGTGGCGCGTCCTCTATGTTCAAGATCCCATGGATCTAAATTCATAGTCGGATAATCTTTAATATGCTCCACCATTCGTCCCCTTTCGAGAACTAAGGTATTCAATCCATTTTCTGTCAATTCCTTTGCAGCCCATCCTCCAGAGATTCCAGTTCCAACAACAATGGCGTCAAATTTCGATTTATTTTCTACAATAGGTGTATTCTTAATCATATACTATTTTATCTTAAAACTGTGGTAAATTAATTTAAAAGAATTTTATGATTGTTCAAAATATTTCAACACCCTCATTTAAACACAAATATGGCTAAAAGCCAATAATTATATGGTAATAAAGCACAACTAAAACGTTTGCGTTTTTAATTTTGAGAAAAATTTAATTTTTTTTAAGTTTTTTTTAAGATATAAATGGAGCTGAAAAAGTAACTTACCAAACCACACAAACACCTTATAACCAATAACTTAACTACAATAAACAAACGTTAAATCCACAAAATTTATCTTGATATGTTCTAAATAAGATACTGTATAAATTTCTTCACTGATAAAATATTAACAGCTCACTTGTATTCCTTCTTTAAGTTTACGTTAACAAATAACCTTGTATCCCTACATAAATACTACTTACTACCAAGATCAATTTAGGTAGGAAATAGTAAAATAGACATGTGACAAACACAGGATGTATGCAAGGTTTGATTTTTAAGAAAACCATAGAATGACTAAATCAATACGCATACAATTATCAATCATGATGTTCCTAGAATTCTTTATCTGGGGAGCTTGGTTTGTAACTTTAGGAACTTTTTTACAGCAAACCATTGGCGCAAGCGGAAGTGAAACTGCAATGGCTTTTAGCACCCAATCATGGGGAGCTATAATCGCACCTTTTATAATAGGGCTCATAGCTGATAAATATTTTAATGCAGAAAAAATACTCGGATTTCTACATTTAATTGGAGCTTTGTTGATGTACTTCATGGCAAGAACCGAAGATTTCACTACTTTCTATCCACTAGTATTGGGTTATATGATCGCATATATGCCAACCTTAGCTCTAGTTAATTCCGTGGCATTTAATCAAATGAAAGACCCAGCAAAAGATTTTTCTTTAATACGAGTATTTGGTACTGCTGGATGGATTGTGGCTGGTTTATCAATAAGCTATATATTTCAATGGGATTCTGCTGAAGGGATTGAGAATGGTTTCCTAAGGAACACCTTTAATATGACCGCAATTGCTTCACTTATCTTAGGTGTTGTAAGTTTCTTTTTACCAAAAACTCCACCGAGTAACGATGGCTCAAAGAATCAATCCATTTCAGAAATCTTGGGACTTGATGCACTTAAACTATTAAAAGACAGGAATTTTCTAACCTTTTTCATATCCTCAATTCTTATCTGTATACCACTTGCATTTTACTATCAAAACGCAAATCCTTTTTTAACAGAGATCGGTATGACCAATCCTACTGGAAAAATGGCTTTTGGACAAGTATCTGAGGTACTATTTATGCTTCTACTTCCCTATTTCTTTAAAAAATTTGGGTTTAAGAAAACGATTTTAGTTGGTATGCTCGCTTGGACTTTACGATACGTCCTATTTGCTTATGGTAATGCGGGAGAGCTTTCCTATATGCTAATACTTGGAATTGCACTACATGGAATCTGTTATGATTTCTTCTTTGTATCCGGCCAAATCTATACGGATTCTAAGGCTGGCCCTAAATTCAAAAGTGCAGCTCAAGGTCTAATTACACTCGCTACTTATGGCTTAGGAATGCTAATAGGATTCTGGGTTGCGGGTCAAATATCAGATCAATTTGCAACGGCGCAAGGAGGACATTATTGGGACAAAATTTGGTTATACCCAGCAATTTTCGCTGCATTAGTAGCCTTGATCTTTGCCCTTCTATTTAAGAATGAAACAATTAATTACGATACAAAATAATTCAGATGTCAAAGAAAATTAAGCTAGGTATACTTGGAGGTGGTGGAGACTCTTTAATAGGGGTCTTGCATCGAATAGCGTCGTTCATGAATGACAACTACGAGATTGTATCCGCTGTATTTAACCCTGACTACCAGGCTAATCTAGAGTTTGCTCAGCAAATTGATTTACCAACTGATAGAATATATAAAGATTTTGAGACCTTCATTGAACGTGAATTAGAACTTCCTCAGGAAGAAAGAGTTCAAGTAGTCTCTATACTTACCCCCAATTTTTTACATTTTCCAATGGCAAAAAAGCTCATTGAGAATAATTTCAATGTCATTTGTGAAAAACCAATGACCACCAGCTTTGAGGAGGCTCAAATCCTCAAAAACCTCTTAGATGAGCACCAAACTCTTTTTGCGGTCACCTATACTTACACAGGGTATCCTATGGTAAGACAAATGAAGCAAATGATTACGGATGATATTCTAGGAACAATTCAAAAAGTCGATATACAATATTATCAAGGGTGGATTAATCCTATCATTCACGATGTGGAATCCAGAAAGACAATATGGAGATTAGACCCGGAAAAGGGCGGTATAAGCTGTTGTATAGGCGATATAGGTACTCATGCTTTTAATATGTTGGAATATGCAACGGGTATTGAAGTAGATCAACTGCTATCCGATCTCAATTACGTGTATTCTGATAATAAAATGGATGTTGATGGCTCTGTATTAGTGCGATTAAAGAATAATGCTAAAGGAATCATCAGAACTTCTCAAATCGCTACGGGTGAAGAAAACAATTTCCAAGTCAATATTTACGGAGAAAAAGGATGTTTAAAATGGGCACAAGAAGATCCAAACAAGTTGATTTATTTGACTGAAGATCTACCTATGCAAACTCTTAAACCAGGTCATTCTTATAATTCAGATTTTTCATTAGGCGGTACTAAACTGCCACCGGGACATCCAGAAGGAATTTTTGATGCCATGGCCAATATCTATTTAGGCGTTGCTAAAGCCCTTAGAAATGAGGATTTCCACAATGGAGAATTCCCAACCCTAATGGATGGTTATAGAGGAATGATGTTTATTGAACGTGTTGTTGAATCCAATGCCATGGGAAACACTTGGGTAAATTTAGGTTAAATGAAAACAATCAAAGGACCAGCTATATTTTTAGCACAGTTTATGGGAGATGACAAACCCTTCAATAATTTAGATGACATCTCTAAATGGGCTGCAGATTTAGGATATAAAGGAGTACAAATTCCCACATGGGAATCAAGATTAATTGACCTAGACCTCGCCTCTAGTAGTAAAAATTATTGCGATGAAATCAAGGGAGTCTTAGACTCAAATGGTTTATGCATAACCGAACTTGCTAGTCACCTTCAAGGTCAACTCGTAGCGGTTCATCCTGCTTATGATAAGCAATTTGACAATTTTGCACCAAAAGAAGTCCAAAACAAACCAAAAGAAAGACAAAAATGGGCTGTTGATCAATTAATTAAATCAGCTAAAGCTAGTGCAAATCTAGGATTAACAGAACATGGGACCTTTTCAGGATCACTCATGTGGCATATGGCACATCCTTGGCCTCAAATGCCAACAGGATTAAGAGAGGAAGGCTTTAAGGAATTAGCAAAAAGATGGGTGCCTATTTTAGACGTCTTTGATGAAAATGGTGTTGATCTTTGTTATGAAATTCACCCAGGAGAAGACTTACATGATGGAATCACCTTTGAAGCTTTTTTAGAAGCAACAAATAATCATAAAAGAGCAAATATACTTTACGACCCAAGTCATTTTGTTTTACAACAATTGGACTATATCAGCTATATAGATCACTATCATGAAAGAATCAAAATGTTTCACGTTAAGGATGCTGAGTTCAATCCAAACGGAAAAACAGGAACATTTGGAGGTTATCAAGACTGGAAAGATCGTGCCGGAAGATATAGATCTCTAGGTGATGGACAGATTGACTTTAAAACAATTTTCTCTAAACTGACACAGTACGACTTAGATCTATGGGCCGTTCTAGAATGGGAATGCTGTATTAAATCTCCTGAACAAGGGGCTCGTGAAGGAGCACTATTTATAAAGGATCACATAATTCAATCAACAAATAAACGATTTGATGATTTTGCCGGACAATCTGTCGATAAGGCTTATCTCAAATCCTTAATAGGAGCTTAATTAACCTTAAGAATATGAACAATCAATTATTAATTAACCTAAATTCAATTAACTACTAACAAACTTTAATTTTATGAAAAATTATCTAGTTAAGAATTTACTACTTCTAAGTATCTTTATGATCAGTGCTTTTGCATCTGCTCAGACAGTTACTGGGGTAGTTTATGATGCAGACGGACCATTACCAGGAGCAAGTATTGTGGTAAAAGGGTCAACAACAGGTACTGAATCAGATTTTGATGGACGTTTCTCTCTAGAGAACGTGGCGTCAGACGCAGTACTTGTAATTAGTTACTTGGGATATACTACCCAAGAAGTTGCTGTAAACGGACAAGAATCCCTAACAGTAACCTTAGCCGCAGACGACAACGTCTTAGACCAAGTGGTCGTGATGGGATATGTGGCACAAACAAGAGGAGATATTACAGGATCTGTTGCTTCCGTTGATATGGAAGATGCCTTGAAAGCGCCAGTAGCCAATGCTGCTGAAGCCTTACAAGGTCGTGTAACAGGGGTAAATGTAGTTTCTTCGGGTGCACCAGGAGCAGCTCCACAAGTAACCATTCGTGGATTTGGATCATGGGCTAACACTAACCCACTTTATATCATCGACGGATTTCAGACTAAAGATGCAAACATCTTGAACTCTATTAACCCAGATGATATTGAGCAAATGAACGTTTTAAAGGATGGAGCTGCTGCTGCTATCTACGGTTCACGTGCTGCAAATGGGGTAATCATTATTAAAACTAAATCAGGATCTTACAACCAAGAGAAAACTGAATTTAGTTTAGGAGTGTATTCAGGTATCACTACTTTGACTAACAAGCCTTCTTTAATGAATGCTACGCAACATGGAAACATGATTTTTCAATCATTGATCAATGATGGAGAAACTCCTGGACATCCTCAATATGGATATGGATCATCTCCAGTAGTTCCTTCTTCTTTGCAAGGAACATCTGCTAACACAACAGTAGCTCCTAACGGAACAGACTGGATTGATGCTATTACTCGTAATGCACCAACAACAAATGTTTCTTTACAAGCAAGTTCAGGTGGAGAAAGAGGTAAATACTTCTTATCTATGAACTATTTAGACAGACAGGGTGTATTAGTAGACAACGGTTTTGTAAGAGGTTCTACTTCTTTAAAGTCTGAATTTAAATTATCACCAAGAATTACTATTGGTGAGAACTTGAATGTTGCTTATACTAACAACACGGGAGGAAATGGAGAATCATTTGAAAATGCTAACCGTATGTCTCCTCTAGTTCCAACTCATGACAATGACGGAAACTATGCAGGTACTTACTCTAATGCAATTGGACTTGGAAATGCAAGAAACCCATTAGCGCAATTAGAAAGAGCTTCTGACAATTACAACAAATCTCTTAGAGTATTTGGTAATGCTTATGTAAGAGTTAACATTATTGATGGATTAACCTTCCAATCTCAAATTGGTATGAATACTCAAGTATTCCACCAAAGAAGTTTTTCTAAACTAGACCCTGAGCATTCAGAGCCAGTTTCAACAAATTCTTTATACATGCAGTATAACGATTCTTATGAAATGGTATGGACGAATACTTTGAACTATTCTAAGCAATTCGGAGCGCATTCTGTGAACGCTTTAGTTGGTTACGAAGCACTTGAAAATAAGTGGCAAGGTATGGGTGCAACTAGAACCGGATATCTATATGAGGATCCTACTTTCTATAACCTTGGAAATGGTGCTGGAGACCCTATTACAAACTCTTGGGCAGGAGAATCTTCTATGGCTTCAATGTTTGCAAATGTAAACTATAACTATGACTCACGTTATTTCTTAACCGTAACGGTTCGTAATGATAAATCTTCTAAGTTCTTAGGGGATAACAAATCTGGAACTTTCCCTTCAATTTCTGGAGGTTGGAACGTGTCTAATGAAAGCTTCTGGCCTGAACAAGATATCGTATCACGTTTGAAAGTTAAAGGATCTTATGGTTCTCTAGGATTTGACGAAATCGATCCATATTTATTAATTGACTCTTACAGATTAGATGAAGTTTTAGCGAACTACCCAATTAATGGTTCTTCACCTTCTCAGGGAGTTGTGCAGGCAGTATATGGAAACCCAGCGCTTAAATGGGAAACTACAATCGCTCAAAACTACGGTTTAGAAGCTGGATTATTCAATGACTTAATTAGTTTTGGATTTGAATACTACAACAACTTAAACCAAGATATCTTAAATGCAGATAGTACTGTAAACCCTACAACGGGTATTGAAACTTCGGCTCCTTTCTTCAATATTGGATCGGTGAGAAATAAAGGTTTTGAAACTTTTGTTAATATTTCTAAGACTACTGAATCAGGATTCCGTTATGGAGTAAACTTCAACTTGTCTAAAAACAAGAATGTTGTTGAATCTTTAGCTTCTGAATTTATGGCTAGTGGTGGAACTCGTATGGGTAACACAACGAGAACAGAAGAAGGTAGAGAAATGTCTGGATTCTATGGTTTAGAGGCTGATGGATTAGATGAAAATGGAAGAATCAATTTTGTGGATCAAGATGGGAATGGAGAGATCAACGATGATGATAGAACATATATTGGTTCACCATTACCAGATTTTACTTATGGAATTAACTTAGACTTAGGGTATAAAGGATTTGACTTATCTGCTTTATTCACAGGGTCTCAAGGAAATGACATCTATAACTACGAGCGTTTCTTCACGGATTTCCCATTATTCTTTAATGGAAACCGTTCGACACGTTTGGTTGACTCATGGACACCTTCTAACACAAATACAACTGTACCTGCATTATCTAATACAGTACAAGGTAAAGAAGGACAAACAAACAGTTATTTAGTGGAAGACGGATCTTTCTTTAAGTTAAAGAACATTCAATTAGGGTATAACTTTGATTCGAAAGTAGCAGAAAAATTAGGACTTAGTTTCCTAAGATTATATGTTCAAGGATCTAATATCTTTACCATTACAGACTTTTCTGGTGTAGACCCAGAAATTGCTGGAGGAGGAGGATTATCACAAGGTATTTACAATCAAGTATACCCTGTGTCATCTATTTATACAGCTGGACTTAATTTAAAATTCTAATTTGATTTAAGAAAATGAAAAAATTATTATTAAGTATAGGAATAGCTGCAACAGTACTTACTGGATGTAGTGACGAATTTACAGAAGCAACACGTTATGGAACCTTAGATTCTGAAACGTTAGGAAATAAAGAAGGTGTTGATATGCTTTTAATATCGGCATACTCTGCCTTAGATGGAATTAGCGCCCGTGGTGGTGCAGACTGGGAAGTTACCGGTGACAACTGGTGGTTTGATGTTTTAGCTGATGATGCTCACAAAGGATCTACAGATGGAGATCAAGCCCCTCTATATTCTTTAGAGATTTATGACTGGCAAACTAATAATGGCTATATTTCCAATAAATGGAATGCCTTATATGCAGGTGTAGCTCGTTCGAATGCAGTAATCGCAACGATTATGGGTATTGAGGATGGAGAAGACTATTCAGAACTAATGGCTGAGGCTCGTTTTTTAAGAGGGCACTTCAACTATGAATTACAAAAAATCTATGGAGCTCCAGCTTATATTTCTGAGCAGAACTACATTGATAAGGAATTCAACCAACCTAATCCAGGTCCAATTTGGGACCAAATTGAAGCAGATTTTCAGTATGCTGCGGATAATTTACCTACAAGTCAATCAGACCAAGGACGTCCGAATATGTACGGTGGTCAGGCTTATTTAGGGAAAGTCTTATTACAGCAAGGTAAATATGCTCAGGCATATCCAATTTTATCTGATATTGTAGACAACGAGAGATTTAGCTTATTAACTGAATATGCGGATAATTTCCGTGCTGCAGGACAAGTTGGAAACTCAGAATCTGTATTTACGATTCAATTTATTGCAGATGCTGGACAATCTTTTAACGGTAACAGAGGTGGAACTTTAAACTTCACAGGTCCTAATGGATACTGTTGTGGATTCTACCAGCCGTCTCAAGATTTATTCAATACATTTGAAACAGATGCAAATGGATTACCATTATTAGACTCTTGGAGTGATGCTGATTTAGCGTCAGATTACGGAATCAACTCTGACGAGGCCTTTACACCGACTACAGCTAACTTAGATCCACGTGTGGATTATACAGTTGGACGTCGTGGAATTGAGCACAACGGATGGGGTGTTAATCCAGGTAAAGACTGGGTAAGAGCTTCTTTTGCTGATATTTCTGGACCATATATTTCTAAGAAAAATTTTTACTGGGAAGGCGAAGATGCCCTTCAAGGTACTGGTGGATGGGGTGAGCAACGCTCAGGAATCAACTTCCACATTATCAGATATGCTGATGTAATCTTAATGGCTGCTGAAGCTGCTGCTGAAACTGGTGAAACGGCTAAGGCCTTAGAATATGTAAACATGGTACGTGCAAGAGCAAAAGCTATGACTTACGTAAAGGACGAAACTGGAGCAGATGCTGCTAATTACAGTATCGAACTTTATACTTCTTTCCCAGATCAAGATTACGCAATCAAAGCCGTAAGAATGGAAAGAAGATTAGAATTAGGAATGGAAGGAAAACGTCTTTTTGATTTGAGAAGATATGGAAATTCTGAAGCAGTTCTTAACGCTTATATGACTAACGAAGCTAGATCAATTCCATCGTTTGCTGATGAAGCTTCAAGTAATTCGTATACTGCTAAAAATAATGTAATGCCAATTCCTATTGATGCTATCGATCAGTCAACTGGTACATTAACACAAAATTCAGGTTACTAATTGAATTAGTTTTGAATAATTGTGAAGGGCATTCGAAAGAATGCCCTTTTTTTCTGTTAAAAACCTAATTCTACCTTAATAAATCCCACAGAGCCCTTGTAAATACGTGCAATTTTAATATTATTGTAAGACTAACCTAAGACTGAAATATCATGAGAAAAATTGGACTACCCCTGCTAATTTTAAGTATAATAATTATCTCTTGTACAGGTAAATCAGAAACCATTTTTAGAGCGAAAAACCCTCAAGAAACAGGTATCGATTTTCAAAACACATTGAAAGAAAATGACTCTATGAATTATTTCACTTATGCCTATATGTATATGGGAGGTGGAATTTCTGTAGGAGACATTAACAATGACGGCTTAGAAGACCTGTTTTTCACAGGAAATATGGTTTCCAATAAATTATATCTAAACAAAGGCGGTCTAAAATTTGAAGATATTACAGCATCCGCAGGGATCTCAGGATCAGACAAATGGTATACCGGAGTGACTATGGTAGACATCAATCATGATGGATATTTAGATATCTATTGTTCAGTAGCAGGTAAATTTGGAGATAAATCCAACGAACTCTATATTAATAACAAGGACCTAACCTTTTCAGAACAAGCGGCTCAATATGGTTTAGATGATGATGCTAATACTATTCAAGCAAGTTTTTTTGACTTTGATAAAGATGGTGATCTGGATGTATATTTAGCGAATTACCCAATTACCCCTTTCAACACAGCAAATGCGGTATATGCCTTGAAAAACAACTATCCTAAGGATCATGAAATGGATAGATTATTAGAAAATAAAGATGGATACTTTGTAGATATTACAGACCAAGCCGGAATAAAGAATTTCGGACTCTCAATCAGTGTTACTGTGGCCGATGTTAATAATGATTCGTGGCCTGATATTTATGTTTCTAACGATTTCTCAACTCCAGATTATTTCTATATTAATCAAGGAGATGGAACTTTCAAAAATAAAGTAAAAGAGACTACTTCTCAAACTTCTTTTTATGGTATGGGAGTAGATATTGCAGATTTCAACAATGACGCCTTACTAGACATTGTTCAAGTAGACATGATGGCCAAGGATAACCGACGTGCCAAGGCTAACATGGCCTCTATGAATCCAAGCTTATTCTGGGGTACTGTAAATGCTGGTTTTCACTATCAATATATGCACAACATGCTTCAAATGAACAATGGAAACCTAAATGAAGACAACCTTCCCTCCTTTTCAAACGTATCTAAATTTGCTGATGTATCCTCAACGGATTGGTCCTGGGGACCTCTCTTTGCTGATTTGAATAATGATGGGTTTAAGGATCTATTTATTTCAAATGGAACCCGTAGAGAAATCAACAACAGAGACTACTTTAATAAAGTTGGAAAGAATATAGAAGAAAAAGGAAGTTCACTTGAGAAGAGTTTAGCAATCCCATCTGAACCTATAGATAACTTTGTCTATGAAAATCCGGGGTCCTTTCCTTTTATAAAAGCGAATAAAAAATGGGGTATTGAATACGAAGGGTTTTCTAATGGAGTAATTTATGCCGATTTAGACAATGATGGTGATTTAGAAATTGTTACGAACAATATTGATGATCACGTATCCATTTTTGAAAACAAATCTTCAGAAAAATCTAATTTCATACAATTGAGTTTTAAAGGACCTGAAAAGAACCCTAACGGCCTAGGAGTAAGAGCATATATTCAGGAAAACGACCAAGAACAAATGCAAGAACTTACTTTGACTAGAGGATTTCAATCCAGTGTAAGTCCTAGAATGCATTTCGGACTAGGTCAAGCACCACAGGTAAATGAAATCAGAATCGTCTGGCCTGATGGAAAAGAACAAAAACTCTTCAATCCTGAGCTCAATCAGCATTTCATATTAAACTACGAAGATGCTGGTATTACTCCTGTTCATCCTATTTTAGAGCAGGAAGAACATCACTTCTTCACCGAGAAGGACACTTTAGAATTTCCGAATCACTTTTACTCGGAAAACTATTATAACGATTACCAAACCCAAGTATTACTACCTCATAACCTATCACAATTTGGCCCAATTCTAGCCCAAGGTGATTTGAATGGAGATGGTTTAGAGGATTATATTTCTGGAGGAGCTCACGGATATCCAGCCCAGATTTTTATACAAAACTCAAAAGGTTTTGAGCCTCTCACTTGCGAGGCTTTAGAACTAGACAAAGATCATGAAGACCTAGGAATAGCAATTTTTGATGTAAACAATGACGGGGCAAACGACATCTATATATCTAGTGGAGGAAACGAGTTTGTGCCGAATGATCCATTATATCAGGACCGTTTATATCTAAACAACGGAAAAGGTCATTTCACTCGCAACATAGAAGCGCTTCCTAAAATTACGCACAGTTCAGGAAGAGTATATCCTTTAGATTTCGATCAAGATGGAGATTTGGATCTTTTAGTAACTTCTAGATTAGTTCCTGATCACTATCCTAAAGCTGCCTCTTCTGTCCTACTTGAGAACGTTGGAACTCAATCTATAATTAAATTTAAAGATGTTACTGAGGAAAAAGCTCCAGAACTTTTAAATATTGGAATGGTGACCGCGGCTGAAGTTGTTGATTTCAATAATGACAACTATCCTGAATTAGTTATCGTTGGGGAATGGATGCCTATTGAAGTATTTAACAATAATCAAGGGGTATTTGAGAAAGCCTCTGAGCAATATGGCTTAGATGAAAGTTCAAGGGCTTGGTGGTGGAGCGTTAAAAGTGGTGATTTTGACAACGATGGTGATATTGACTTCATCGTTGGAAACAATGGGTTAAACTATAAATACAAAGCAACTCCGACAGAGACTTTTGACATTTTTATCAACGATTTTGACAAGAATCAAAAGGATGATATAGTCTTGAGTTACTACAGTGATGGAGAACAATTCCCTGTCAGAGGTCGAGAATGTTCTTCTCAACAAATTCCTGCAATCAAGAAAAAGTTCCAAGACTATGAAAGCTTTTCTAATGCCACTTTAGTCGATGTTTATTCCGAACAAGATTTAAAAAATGCCTTACATTATAAAATTCAGTCTTTTGCCTCGGTGTATCTAGAAAACAAGGAGGGTAAAATGGTCATGCATGATTTACCTCAGCTGGCTCAGCTTTCTAATATCAATCAAATTCTTGTGGACGACTATGATAAGGATGGATTTCTTGACGCTATAATCGCTGGGAACCTCTATCAATCTGAGGTGGAAACCCCAAGAAATGATGCCGCTCACGGTCTCTTTTTAAAAGGAGGGGGTACAGGGAGTTTCAAGGCTATTCCTGCAAGAGAAAGTGGATTATACATTCCTGGAGATACTAAGGACATGATTCAAATTCAATATCAAAATGCTCCGCTGATCATTGTTGGAAAGAATCAAGACTATTTACAATATGTAAAACCCTATTAAAAATTAAAAGCCTAGGATGAAACATCCTAGGCTTTACAAACTTTAAACTAAATTTAAACTTAAGAAGTTTTAGCCTCTTGTAGCTTAAATGTCTTTGCAGCATGATTGGCTGCCCTGGCGGTTAAAGCCATATAGGTTAAGGAAGGGTTTTGGCACCCTGCCGAAGTCATACAAGCACCATCCGTAACATACACATTGGTACAGGCATGAATTTGATTATTCTCATTTAAAACTGAGGTCTTAGGATCTCGTCCCATTCTTGCACCTCCCATTTCGTGAATTCCATTCCCTGGGAAACACTCGTTATCATAAGGCAAAATTCTTTCAAAACCAGCTGCCTTCAACATTTCAACAGCAGAATCCCTCATATCTCGACGCATTTTATTCTCATTTTCTTTGAAAGAAACATCAAAATTCACCTGAGGTAATCCCCACTCATCCAAATTTTCATAATCCAAGGTGATTTTATTGTCGTGATAAGGTAAACATTCTCCAAAAGCGGTCATTCCAACCTGCCATTTGCCAGGTTTTACGAGTTCTTTTTTAAGATCTGCTCCGTAAGACATCTCTCCTACCGCTCTAGACCAATTGGCACGTTGGGCGCCTCCTTGATAACCGAAACCACGGATATAGTCTTTTTGCTCGGTTTTTTCATCTAAATTTCTAAATCTTGGAATATAAAATCCATTGGGTTTACGCCCCTTCACGTAGGTATCGTCAAACAGATCTGTTTCAGCATAAGCCCCAACTTTGAAATGATGATCCATAATATTATGCCCAAGCTCTCCAGAATCATTACCTAATCCATTAGGAAAACGCTCGGATTTAGACTGCATTAAAATCGAAGTTGACGCTATTGCTGAGGCACAAGAAAAAATTATGTCAGCTTGAAAGAATAATTCTTCATGGCTCTCAGTGTCGATTACTTTTACACCGGTAGCCTTACCCAGCTCATCATCATATACTATTTCAC
>JBMYWH010000021.1:0-38486 GCA_049607205.1 Flavobacteriaceae bacterium
TTTCTCCAGGATCAAAGGTCATAGTTGTGGTAGATACTGCATCATAATCAGAATCTGCTACTGAGGCAGTATTATCAGCGGTTGTATAGTCGACCGTTACGGTGTTTGCAGATGGACTTGACAGTTGTATTGTTACTGTTGCAGTTCCTGCACCTTCGTTGACTGTTGTATCATCAATAGAGATTGTTGTAATCGGGTCATTTTCTTCAATAGTGTAGGTGTGTGAAGTTGTGCTGCCGAGACTTGAGTTTTCTGGGTTACTTAAGGTTAAGACTATGGTTTCATCTCCTTCATAGAGTTCGTCATCAGTTATTGATTCAATATTGATTGTATTGCTTAAACTACCTGCAGCTATAGTTGCTTTTCCATTGAATAAAGTAAAATCGGCACCGTTGTCCGGAGGACTTATGCTATAGCTGAAATACCCTTCATTTGTAGGTTGGTTTATTGAGTTTTCATATAAAGAATCTCCTGTACCTAATCCAATAGTTAATGTGCTAGAATAAATGCTCGATGCACCAATACTAGGGGGGCTTGAGAAGTCCTCACCATCATGTTCTCGTATTACCCATTGAGTCCCATCGTGTACAAGGATTTTATCTGAATCTGTATTGTGAACGAAATAATAATATTCATTTTGTTCCCATACAGCGCCGTTTATATTCCTTTCGGCAACTCTTGTGTAGGGACCGATATACTCTGAATTAACAGAATTTACATTAATTTCTTGATAGTTTATAGTGCTTTCTGAATCAATACTATAAGTAAAGTAAGTTCCAAATGTAGGTTGAGAAATTTCTTCATTATAGATGGAGGATTGGTTTCCTAAACTGTATGTGGTTTTTGATCCATAGGAGGCTGAATCTCCATCTACGGGGAGAGGAGTAAAGTCGTCTCCAACTAGACCTAGTAAAATCCATTGATCTATTCCTTCGTCGTAGACTAATACTTTTGAAGTGTCACTTGAATGGGTGAAATAATAGTATCCATTTTCTACCCATACATCTGTGTTACTGATACTAAGTTCGGTTTCTCTTTGGTATGGGCCAGACCAAGATGCTCCAACACCAGAAATATTTACCTCTTCATAATCATAACCATCAAGAGATGCAGTTGCTGTTCCAGAAACAGAATATGAAACACTAATGTCTTGATAACTTTTGTGACTTAAGTTAATTTGAACTGTTGAAGAGTTGACAGATTCAGGGTTACTTGAACTACTGGAGTTGAATTCAATTAAAGGAGCAATGTCGTTATCCTCTATGGTGTTATAATGTGTGATATTAGAGCCTAAAGTAGCTCCAACAGGGTCACTCAATATTAATTTTAAGTTTTCATTTCCTTCAAATTCTTCATCATCTTCAATGGAAGTTACTTCTATTGTGTTCGAAGTTTCTCCAGCCAGAATGGTCAGTGTTCCGTTACTCAGAGAGAAATCGGAACCTTCTTCGGCACTTGTGTTGTTGTAAGAAAAATAAACATCACTTGTTGGTTGTTTTATATTGTTCTCATAAATCGAGCTGTCATTGGTCATGAAATAGCCAGGAGAATCGGTATAAGAAGTTCCAATATTTGGACTTATAGAAAAATCCTCTCCGGAAACTGATTCTACTACCCATCCAGAATCACCAACATCATAAACTAAAATCTTTTCACTATCAGTGCTATGTACGAAATAGTAATAGCCATTTTCTTCCCATAGATTAGAGCTGTTGATATTTCTTTGTGAAACTCTGGTATAAGGCCCCTGATATTCTGAAGTAACACCACTGACTGTGACGGAATTATAATCAACTGATCCTAAGGCGTAGTTAACGGTAATGTCTATAGCGCTTTCTGAAGACAGATCAACTTGTATAGATTTAGTGCTAGTTCCCTCCGAAATAGTGGAAGTTAAACTATTAAATTCAACTGTTGGAGCTGTGTCATTATCCGTTATTGTGTAGGTGTGTACTGTTTTGGACCCCAAGGTGCTTCCAGTAGCTGAGGATAGTGTGATGATAACCGTCTCATCTCCTTCATATATTGCGTCATCAACTATAGAAGCAATTGAAATAATTCCCGATGTATTTCCAGCTGGAATGCTAAGAGTTCCATCATTTAATAAATAGTCTGTTCCAGATCCTGTTGCTGTTCCTGTCAAAGTATAGTTAACAGATACTTCTGAAGAACTTGATTCTGAAAGAATAACGCTTATGTCTTGAGAAGAATTGCTTTCGTCATTTTCTGAGCTTGTTATAGAAAACTGAATGCTCCCTAAATTGTTGTTCGCAGATAAATATGGGTATCCAGAATTGAAATTGTCATCAATTTCCCAATGGTCGTTATTCCCGTTGTCACTTTCTCCTGAAAAATCCCAACCTGCACTTGTATATGTACTGAGTGTTTTGAGTTCTGTGCTGCTTTTTTCAGTTCCTAAACCGGAAGATAAACTAGCTGATTGAGTAATGTAGAATGAATTGTTGACAGTAGCCCCAGTTTTCATTAAACCATATAGATATGGCCCACCTGAAACTTGCCCAATGAAATAACAATTAGTTACTATTACATCTGAATCGGAATTACCCATTAAGCCACCAACATCTTCACCTGTAATAGTTCCAGAAGCATAGGAGTTTGTGATTTCGATTTTTGAACTAAAACCATCTCCATACCCGAATCCAACTAAACCACCTGCATCATCATTGCTTACGGTTATGTTTGCTTCTGAATAACTGTTGGAGATTTTAGTATTTTCAAAGGCAATATATCCAATTAATCCACCAACTCGAGCATAGGATCCTGTTCCGCTATAATTTCCCTTGGTAAATGAATTAGAGATGACCACATCAGTGTTTCTGATTACTCCAATGAGTCCACCAATTTCAGTTTCCCCGTCTATAGTTCCATTAAAACTACAATCATTCATAGTAATATTATCACCAACAGTTTCTCCAAAGAACCCTCCGATATATGAGGCGCCAGAATTGGAGCTGTATACCTTACCGGAAATATGTACATTATTGATTTCAGCATTTGAACCTACTTGACCGGCAAGAGATCCGAAGTAGCCATACTGATAATTTGATTTAACATCTATATCTTTTAAGGTAAGATTCTTAATTACTGCAGTTCCTGAATCACTTGAAACTTTGTGGAATAAACCAACAGAATGACCGCTAGATTCAATAAAGAGATTAGAGATGATGTAGTCTTGTCCATTATAGGATCCAGAAAAAGGAGTGATGTTGTTTCCGATTTGAGGAAATTTACCTGACCAATACTCTGAATCTGAGGCATCAATATCTGCAGTTTGAATAAAGTGTTTTGATATAACATCATTAAAACCTTGTTGAGTCATCCAATAGAGGTTTTCTAAAGAAGCAATTTCATAGGGAGATCCTTCGGAACCGTCTCCGTTTGATGGTGCTGTGGAGCTTGGGGAAATGAAATCATCATTTGAGATACTTAAGGTATACGTACTCTGTGTACCCAGGCTACTGCCCGTTGGTGAAGAGAGAGAAACAATAATTGTTTCTGTAGGTTCACTGTCGGAATCTTCTAAAATTACTATGTCAAATGTCGTACTGGAATCACCTGCCAAGATAGTCGCTGTTCCATCGCTCAATGTGAAGTCAGATCCTAAAGTAGCCGTTCCACCGGAGAGAGAATAAGAAACTGAAGCGTCTTGGTATGAGGTGGAGCTAAGGTCTATCTGGACTGAAATGGTAGTAGATGATTCGGTCGTTGATTCAGATGATAAGTTGAATTCAATTTCAGGAGGAGAATCATTATCTTGAATCGTATAAGTATGAATATTGTTTGATCCTAGGCTACCGTCTATCGGGGTTCCAAGTGTAATGATTAATGTTTCATCATCTTCGTATCTTGAATCGTCAATTATTCCCGTCAATGTTAAGGTAGAGGAATTTTCTCCCGCATTAATTGTTAAATTACCATCAGTAATGCTATGGTCGGATGAAGCTCCTGAAGATGAACCTGAAATAGTATATGGAAGAGTAATGTCTTGATAGGATGAAGCATTGAGATTTACTTGAACAGCAATGGAGCTATTTGATTCTTCTCCAGTAGAGGCTATTGCATCGAACTCAATTTCTGGACCGTCATTATCCGTTATCGTATAGGTAAAACTGCTGTTGTTTCCAATTATGGCATTGCTGTCACTTGTTAAGCTGATGATTATAGTCTCATTTTCTTCGTCGATTAAATCATTTACTACTCCTGATAAATTTAGACTCCCAGAAGTGTTTCCGGCATCTATATTAATTAGCCCATTAGAAAAAGAATAGTCTGTTCCTCCACCCGTTGAAGTTCCAGTCAATGTATAATTTACAGAAGAATTACTTAAAGAAGGGAAATTTAAATTAAAATCAATCGAAATATCTTCGATAGATTCTAAGCCTGCACCTGAAGTGGTGTCAAACTGAATAGTTGGAGGACCATCATTATCTAATATTGTGTAGGTGTATGATTGATTTGTACCTAAAAATATTCCACTACTTGGATTAGAGAGTGTGATTATAACAGTCTCGCTTGACTCTATATCTGAATCATCAACTATAGAAGCGATGATGATGTTTTCAGAAAGATCTCCTGGGCTGAATGTTAATTGCCCGTCATTTAATGTGAAGTCTGTACCTTGACTGGCGGATCCGGTGATCGAATAGTCCACTGTCACCGTGCTTTGAGAGCTTCTTGATAGGTTGACAACAATGGTTTCACTTGAGGTGTTTTCGTAATTTGAAGTAGAATCTGATGAAAAAGAAACTATTATGTCCGGGCCGGTGTTGTTTGTTAGATATGGGTAACCAGAATTTAGTCCAGGAATTAGCCCCCAATAGTTGTTATTTCCATTTTCAACTTCTCCCTGAAAATCCCACCCAGCGTTAGTATAGGTACTCAAAGTTTGAAGTTCAGTAGTTGTTTTACCCGTTCCTCCGTTAGAGTTACTTGTCCCTGAGGTTTGAGTATCCCAAAAGGAATTTGTAACAATTCCACCTCCGGATTTGTTTACAAGACCATAGATAGAGGAATTTCCACTTAACGCACCTGTTGCAAAACAGTCGTCTATAGTGGCGTCACTTAAATAATAGACCAACCCGGCTACGCCTGAGTTCCCTGAGACATCTCCTGTGGCAAATGAGTTTTGTATAGTTGTATTATTGGAGTTGTAATCTTGAACCCATCCTATAAGTCCAGCGCTATAACTCCCTGAAGCCGTAATGTCTGAATTAGAATAGCATGATTGCACGTTAATTCCACCCACAATTTGCCCAATCAGCCCTCCAACATCGCTAGCTCCATTTACTGTTCCTTCTGTGTAGCAATTTTGAATGATTAAATTATCCTCCCCATAATCTCCTCCACTTGCCTTTCCTATAAGGCCACCTACATAAGAATCACCCGAGACCGAGCCGTTGAAACTCGAGTTCAGAATTTGGATGTCAGAATTATCAAGTTCAGCTGCCAGACCTCCAACATAATTTTCTGAACTCGATACAGATCCAGTGATGTTTACATTGTCGATAATTGAATTGTATACTATAAAAGAGGCTAATCCTCCAACATAGCCATAGGCATAGGTTGTTTGAACGTCTAGATCTATTAAGTTTAAGTTTTTTACAGTCGCTGTATATCCAGATCCGCCTATCGCTCTAAACATTCCAGACCTATTATTGTGCTTTACATAAAGGTTAGTAATACTGAAGTTCTGTCCATCGTAAGTCCCTAAAAAAGTTCCAATCGGAGGGAATTTCCCTATCCAATTATTAGTGTCAGAGGCATCGATATCCGCTGTCTGTATGTAGTGTTTTGACAGTTGAGAACTGTACTGCTCAGTCATCCAATACAAATTCTCTAAAGAAGCAATTTGGTATGGGTCGGCTGATGTCCCGCTTCCGGATGGAGGAGTAGATGTTTGAGCTTTCAATAGTCCGGGTAGGATAATTAAAACAATGAAAGCAATTTTTGTGATAAATTGCTTCATAATAATTTGTTAGGTTTTAGCCAAGTTGTATGTGTTGAGATTAGATAGGTTAATTCCTCTGATAATTATACTTAGAATTGTATTTGAGAATAAGGTATATCTTACAAGGCGGTGGATTATAGATGGAACCTTGGTAAATGCATATATATCTAAAAGAAGATGTCTGTGCATAACTTAAGTCCATTTAAACAATTGAAGAAAAGAAAGCAGTTTGGCTTTTTCTTGCATGAGTTTAGTTCAAATTAACGGGTGAGGTCTTGCATAAATATACAATTTTTTAAGCTTATAAAAAAGGGTGCGATGTAAGAGTGTTAATATAAATGAGGGTAAACTTTTTTTGATTTTGATTTATGGAATCCAAAACGGTAATTATAGGTCAACTGAAAGTTGGTAAACGATGGTCCTAGGGCTCCTTCTAGACGTAACATATGTCTTCTGTTGTTGAAGTAAGAAATACCTAGTAAGCCAGAGTATTTACTAACCCGATACTTGTTTAGTGAAAAATATAAGTAGT
This sequence comes from Flavobacteriaceae bacterium, assembly GCA_049607205.1. Lineage (GTDB taxonomy): Bacteria > Bacteroidota > Bacteroidia > Flavobacteriales > Flavobacteriaceae > JBELHR01. The sequence continues at coordinate 6,501 of JBMYWH010000021.1, forward strand.
CAGGTATGTTTGGGTCTAGTCCATCGGTTTTATCTTGAACCATGTCTATAACTTGATCAACAACTTTTTTTTGAGCGAAGCTCAGTCCATTATACCAATCCGCAGCTCCGGATTCTATTTGTTGGATTGCTTCGTGCATTTCTGGATTGTCTAATATACTTTGAACAGCTTCGAGCGATACTTGACCATTTGAACGAGGGTCTAAATGCTGGTATTGCATACCAATGTTTATGGAAAAAGAACTTTTGGGGTTGAGTTCCCATTGTTTTCCAAGTCGAACCGAGACTATTGTGTTTTTAACCGTATTGGTTAGTGCTGAGGTATGAGAGAATGACCAGTTTGCGTTGGTGGTCATCCAATAATTTCTCCAACCATAAGCGAGAACTAACCCAGCGCCATAGGTATTGGCTGTAGGGGTGGTTCTTATTGGGAAGTTAATAGGGAAAGTGACGCTTTCAGTTGATACTGTGCTTGAACGTGCGTAAATTCCATAAACATTTAGAAAAGGGAAAAGCCATGCGTCTAATCTAACATTGATTACGTTGCTAGTTGAAATTGTGTTAGAAAAACCTACCCAGCTGAAGTCAGCCAATTTATCTGGAGAGGTACCCAGTCTAAAATCTTCTATAGTTATTTCAGATTTTTGCCAAACGTAATTGAACATAAAGCCGATTGGTTTGGGTAGGGTGTGTCCCATTTTAACAACTTTGTACCCAAATAGAGGTAATAGATATTCTTGGTGTGGTTCTTCTTTGTTTTTCTCTGGAGCAAATTGAGCTTTTGCATGGTTCAAAGTGAAAAGAGAAATACAAATTAGCAGCAAAAAATTAACCTTCATTACAATATAAATTAGATAATGAGTGAGGAGGTCAATAAATTTACAATATTTCAGATTAAAAAAAAGCAACCTAGTTAGGTTGCTTTTTGTTCTAAATTTTTGAATGACTGTTATCCTTTCAAAAGATCTTTTTTAAGGTTTTTGTCTGCTGGTTTATTACATAGCCAGATTCCAAATAACGCACTTTTAAAGTCTTTCCCAGGGATTAAGCTAAGCTCTTTATCATTTTTGAAGATATAGGTTCCTTTACCGTCTATATAAGAAAACCTGAAGCTGTCTCCTTTTTTTATAGGGTCTGCCTTAAATAGCTTAGTCATTTGAGTCATTTTTGATTGAAGCTCTGTACTAGGGTTCTTCGCAGAGTTTTCGAATCCTTCTTCAATGGCAGAAAACATTTTATCTGAAGTGATCATATCAGAGATGATGTTTAGATTCATGATAATCGAAGAATCACTGTTGTAGTACTGTTCAGCTTCAAGCCCTTTAGTTTCAACATACATTGAAGCTACGTATAGGTCGATCCAGAATTTCTCTCTAACCCCAGCACCATTAAGTTCTAAGGATTGGTCTTGTTGATTAGTGAATTGACTTGGAACATTCACTCCTGAAATTGTCTCCTGAGCATTTGCTTGAGAAGAAAATAATGCTACGATAGCAATAAAAAAATAGTGTTGTAATTTCATGTGTTTCTATATTAAGTCTGTAAAAATACGAAATAGGATTTCAAAAAAAGTTACTCTTTTATGAGGGATGTTACTTTTTTTGTATTTTTGTGTAAAATCAGTAACATTTTGAAAAGTGAAATTAAGTTTTTAGAGGCCGGTAAGTTGTTGTTCTTTAGTTTGGGTATCAAGAAGGTAACTGTTGAAGATGTCTGTTTGGATGCTGGATTGAGTAAAATGACGTTTTATCGTTTATTTGGGAATAAAGAGGCTTTTGTATTACGGTTTTTTGAGTTTATCTATGAAGATGGAATGGCTAAATTCAAAAAGATATTAAATGGAGCTGATGATTTTAATGAGAAAATTGTCCAGTTGATGCTACTTGAGATTGAAAGTGCAAAGAGCTATTCTAAGCGATTTTTTCAGGAGATGAGTGATTGGTTGGAACGAGAGGATTTACAAAAGTATATTCAGGAATCTTCAGATATGATGAGACAATTTTTTAAACAGGGACAATTAGATGGAGACGTTAATCCTGATTTGAATATTGATCTAATGCTTTACTTGGTTAAAGATTGGCAGTTGAAGGCTTTTGATCCTGAAATTAGTGGCTTGTATGAAAGTCATGAATTGATGATTAGAGACCTTACTCAGATGTTTTATTTTGGAATTATTGGAAAAAAGTAACTATATGAAATTTAAGATGATGATGGTTTTGGCCATAGCCTTATGGGGTGTTCAGCCGATACAGGCACAATTGGATGCGACTCAACTTACGGAATTAATTAATAAAGCTGAGAATAAGTTCAAAGGTAAAAGCTCGGTTGGGGAATCCCTGATTACCACGATTAGGCCTAAATACACCCGAGAGATGAGGATGAAATCATGGAGTTTAGGGGATGAGTATTCATTGATGTATATTATGGAACCGGTTCGAGATAAGGGAACGACTTATTTGAAAAGAGATAAGGAGATTTGGTATTATCTACCATCCATTGAGCGCAATATAAAAATGCCTCCTTCGATGATGAATCAGAGTTGGATGGGGACGGATTTGAGCAATGATGATTTGGTTAAAAAAACTTCTTTGGCCTATGATTTTGACCATACTTTAATTGGAGAGGAAAGTATTGACGGTATCAGTACTTATCACATTAAGCTGATTCCGCATAAAGACGCGGATGTCATTTGGGGTAAAGTGGAACTGTGGATAGAAAAGGAACATAATAATATTATGAAACAACAGTCATTTGATGAAGATATGGAGTTGGTAAATTCTATGACAGCATCAAAGATGAAAGTAATGGGAGGGGTTTATCTTCCTACTATACTAGAATTTGTTCCAGCGGATAAGCCTAATCAAAAGACGGTTATGGAATATATTAGTATCAAATTTAATGTAGATATTCCTAAGAATTATTTTACCACACAATATATGACACGTGTTAAAGCCTAAGATAGATGAATAAACAAAGTTTCAAATTAGCATGGAGAAACATTTGGAGGAATAAGCGGAGAGCACTTATTACTATTGCCTCTATTGCAATATCTCTGTTTTTTGTTTTGATGTTGAGACAAATGCAGTTTTGGACCTATGATTTTAATATCAAGAATACTGTTTCAGCTCAGATTGGTTACCTCCAAATCACTGATTCATTATTCGTAGATGAAGAAATATTAGATAATTCTATTTCTGAAGATCAAGTTCCAGTTGAAAGAATTCAACAAATACCAGGGGTTTCAGAAGTAATTCCAAGGTTTATGTCTGGTGCTCTTACTTCCACAGGACTTAAAAGTAAGTATGCGGGTGTATTAGGAATTAATCCAGAGCTGGATAATAAAAGTTTAAAATTAGATCGTAAACTATCTAAGGGAAGTCTTCTTAGTTCTGGGGATCGAAGTATAGTTATTACCGATAAGATGGCTGAGTTTTATCAAGTAGCTGTTGGGGATTCTCTAGTGATGGTAGGAATGGGTTATCACGGTTTTACCGCGGCGGGAATATATCCGGTTAAAGGGATTATTAATATGTCGGTTGGAGAGATGTCTACTATGGTCTATATGGATATGAAAGAGGCTCAATATATGTTTGCTGCCCCTGGAAGATATACTCAGTTTTTAGTAAATGTGGATCAGCAAAAAGATATGGTTAAGGTCCAAGAAGAATTGACTTCATTGATGGCTAATTCTGGATTGGAAGTGAGGACTTGGGAAGAAGTTCTCCCCGGTCTTAAACAAGGTTTAGAATTGGATTCATTTTCAGGAATGCTCATGGCAGGAATACTGTATATGATTGTTGGGTTTGGGATTTTTGGGACCATAGTGATGATGTACAATGAAAGGCAATTTGAATTCGGGGTTATGTCTGCAATCGGAATGTCAAAAAAGCGTTTGATGACCGTAACGATGATGGAGCTTTTGATGTTGATTTTGATGGGTATACTTGTAGGGCTTATGCTAGCGGTCCCGGTTAACTATTACTACAATAGACATCCTGTTTTATTGGGGGGGGAAGCTGCAGAGAGTATCATTGAAAAAGGTTTTGATCCTTATTTAGGGATGGGGTTATACCCAGATGTTTATGCTGCAAATGCTGGAGTGATCGGAGGTATCGCAATTCTGGTTTCCTTGTATATGATTGTGAAAATTTGGGGTCTAGATCCTATAAAAGCCATGAGAAAATAAGATGAAAAATTTAATTAAAATAGCTTGGCGAAATTGCTGGAGAAATACCTTGAGATCAGGTATTGTAATTGGAGCAATAATCATTGGCGTTTGGGGAGCCCTATTTATTATGGGGTTGATGAATGGCTTTATGGATCAAAGGGTAGATAAAATGGTAGATCTGGAACTAGGAGATATTCAAGTTCATACAGCGAGTTTTGATTCCAATTCCGAAATTACCAATGCACTTACTGATGTTGAACCTATGATAGAATCACTTAAGTCAAATAATAAAGTGAAGGCTTATAGCCCTAGATTCGTAACGGATGCTTACGTGATGAGTGCTCACGGTCAAAGAGGGGTAAAGCTGATAGGGGTTAACCCAGAACTAGAAGGGCAGACCTTGGGTCTAAAAGAAAGAGTGATCGAAGGGAGTTTTCTTGAATCGGATTTGTCTTATCCAGTTTTAATTGGAAAGAAAATGGCAGAGAAACTCAAGCTTAGATTAGATTCAAAACTTCAAATTAGTTTTACGAATGTAGATGAAGAACAAGTATCTAAGACCTTTAAGGTTTGTGGTATCTTCAATGCAGGAGATGATGCCTATGATGGATATACGATTTTTGTTCCTCAAGATCGTATTAATAAATTAACTGGTGTAGCGTTAATTCACGAGCTGGTTGTAAAAGTAAAAGACCCTGAGCAAATTGATCAGGTAGTTCAAGATATGCAAAATGTGAATTCTAAGGATTTGATAGAATCTTGGAAAACACGTTTTCCAACTGTAGCCTATTCATTAGATATGGCAGATACCATTGCCTATGTGCTTATGATGATCATTGTTTTAGCACTGTCGTTTGGAATCATAAATACTTTGATCATGTCTATTTTAGAAAGACAACAGGAACTAGGGGTCTTGATGGCAATAGGAATGAAAAAGTCAAAGGTAAGATTGATGATTCTTACAGAATCTTTTATTTATGGTTTAATAGGAGCGCCAATTGGAGCTTTTTTAGGTTTTTTAACCGTTCAGTATTTTATTACCGTAGGTCTAGATCTTTCCTCAGTGGGAGAGGGTATGGCAGCCTTCGGTTATGATCCAATACTTCATTTTACTATGGACCCTAAGTACTATTTTATATTTATCCTATTTGTATTGGTGGCGACCGTGTTAGGGGGGCTCTATCCAAGTCGTATGGCAACAAAATTAAACCCGGTAGAAGCAATCCGTTCCATTTAAAATATTTAAGATGAAAAAAGTAATTGAAACAAAGAATTTAGTAAAAATATTCGGACAGGGTGAGCTTGAAGTAAAAGCCTTGAACGGAGTTGATGTAGTGATTGAGAAGGGCGAGTTTACTGCTCTAGTTGGACCTTCTGGTTCAGGGAAAACAACGTTGTTAAACATGATTGGTGGTTTAGATACACCCACTTCGGGACAAGTAATTTTGAATGGACAGAATATCGCTGAATTAAAGAAGTCAGAGATGACTGAATTTAGACAGAAAAATATTGGATTTGTATTCCAAGCCTATAATTTGATCCCTGTTTTGTCTGCCTATGAGAATGCAGAATTTATTATGATGCTTCAAGGAATAGAAGAATCTGAAAGAAAAAAGAGGGTTTTTAAACTCTTGAAAGAAGTTGGTCTGGAAGGAAAAGAAGGGAATAGACCTGGACAACTTTCGGGAGGACAACAACAAAGAGTAGCTGTCGTGAGAGCTTTGGCCGCGCAGCCGGCTTATATCCTTGCAGATGAACCTACAGCTAATTTAGATTCAAAAGCGACCACAGATTTATTGGACCTGATGTATCGATTGAATCAGGAAGAAAATATGACTTTTGTCTTCGCAACTCACGATCAACGTGTAATTGATCGCGCTAAGCGAGTAGTATATATCGACGACGGGAAAATTGTAAAAGAAGAGAAGCGTGCGTAAATTAATTGTTTTAAGCTTTATGCTTGGAGCGATTGCTGTAAGTTATGGTCAGACTTTAGATAGTCTTTCCATAGCTCAAACGCCGCAGTCAACTCCGCGTGAATCAGCAAACTGGACTTTTGACTTCAATGGATATCTCAAATATATGCAGACCTTGGGTTTTGCAAGTGGCTACCCAATGCAAGTGGATAATCTAGTTCATAATCGTTTGAACTTTGAATATTATAATGATGAGGGATCTACTCTGGTGCTTCAAATGAGAAATAGGATTTTTTATGGAGCTTCTGTGTCAAACATTCCGGGTTATGGAGATTATGTCACCTCCTATGATGGGGTATTGCCTTTAGAGTATTTACTTGTTGATAATGAAAGTGTGGTTATTAATTCAATTGTGGACAGATTCTATTATGAATATGCAACTGATGATTTTCAGATTCGAGTTGGTCGCCAGAGAATCAATTGGGGTATAAATACCACATGGAACCCTAACGATTTGTTTAATAGTTATAATATCTACGATTTTGATTACGAGGAGCGAGAAGGGGCAGATGCGATTCGGGCTACATTTTTTCCAGGCCTGATGTCTTCTATTGACGTTGCTTATAAGTTTACAGGTGATTTTGATACAGATATTTTTGCAGCGAAATACAAATTCAATAAATCAAATTATGATTTTCAGTTTTTAGCCGGGAAGTTTCAGGAAAGTATTGCCTTGGGAACGGGTTGGGCCGGTAGTATAGGAACTCTCGGATTTAAAGGAGAGTTTACGGCTTTTCAATCTTATAAGAATTGGGAAGATCAAACCAATTTGAGCTTTTCTACGAGTCTGGATTATTCTTGGGCAAATGGCTTTTACCTTTTAGGAACTTATCTATACAATACAACAGGTTCTACCGTTCCTATTGATCCGACAGCTGAGGTTGTTCAAGTACCCAATGCCGAGTATCTAATGCCTGCAGCTCACAATTTAATGCTATCTGGCTCGTATATGATTAACCCTATTTTGAGTACTTCTACTAGTGCTATTTATGCTCCTGGGCTTAATAGTTTTACATTTTTTCCAACATTGACCTTAAGCGTGATGACTGATTTAGATTTGGATTTAGTCGGGCAGTTCTTCTGGCAGGAGCTACCTGAAAATGAAGATTTTGCTAATATTGGAAATGGTGTATATTGGCGTTTGAAGTATAGCTTCTAGAATCCCTATTTTGTGGGATGATGTTAAATACTTAAGTTTTATAAGGGCTAAGAGCTCTAAATTTGTATATTTGAGTGTAATCTATACCCCTAAAATTACATGCACTACCCCCGAGCATATCTTTTAAGCCTAATAATGGTGATGTTTAGTTTTCTTGGTTTCAGTCAAGAGACGCTTCCTGTGTATTCTGATTATTTAAGTGATAATATTTATTTAGTACATCCATCTGCTGCCGGAATTGGGGATTGTGGAAAAGTTAGAATTACGGCACAGAAACAGTGGGTTAACGTTGCTCAAGCACCGTCCTTTCAAACCCTAAGTTATAATGGACAGTTGGGGGATAAAGCCGGAGGAGGTTTTATAATTTTCAATGATGGGAATGGATATCACAATCAAATTGGAGCTCAATTAACCTATGCTTATCATCTTACCTTGGGTGGTTGGAAATTTAATCAATTATCTTTAGGGTTTTCCTTTTCAGCGGTTTCTAATAGTTTTGAATCTAGCGGTTTTGACGATCCTTATGCTCCTTCTCTTGGAGATGAGGTATTGACCAAACGTGGTTATGTCAATGCGGATTTGAGTATGGCATATTATTATGATGCTTTTTATTCCTATTTCACGGCTAAGAATCTTTTTATAAATGATATCAATCAGGATGATGTACTATATGAAGATCAAAACTTAAGGAATTACTTGGTTAATATGGGCTATTATTTTGGAGAAAATAGATTTATTCAATTTGAACCGTCTACCATGATTAAATTCTACGAGGCTTCTAAAGAGGTTTTTGTTGACTTTAATATGAAGGTCTACAAACCTTTAGATCGCGCATTGGTGTGGGCTGCGGTATCCTATAGAAAGAGTTTTAATTCTTCCGATGTGAGTGAGCTTAATTATGTTTCTCCTATTCTCGGAGCGAATTTTGGTAGAATGATGATGTCCTATACCTATACGCAACAAGTAGGTAAAGTTCTTGTTGATCGTTCAGGCTTTCATCAAATCACAGTTGGGTTTAATTTGTTCTGTCGCAAGACCAGAGCATCGGCTTGTCCTAATCCTAATCTTAAAATGCCTTTTTATTACTAAATTTGTTACATGATTATAAAGAAACTTAGAGGTCAGGAGCCTAAGATTGGTCCCGATACTTTTTTAGCAGAGAATTGTGTGATTATCGGTGAGGTTGAAATGGGAAAGGAATGTTCTGTATGGTATAATGCGGTGATCCGTGGAGATGTGCATTATATCAAGATGGGAGATCGTGTGAATGTTCAAGACGGAGCGGTTATTCATGCTACTTACAAGAAACATCCAACTGAAATAGGGAACCGCGTTTCAATTGGTCACAATGCCTTAGTTCATGGATGCAAGATAGAGGATAACGTTCTAATTGGAATGGGAGCCATTGTAATGGATGAATGTCATATTGAATCCAATTCTATTATTGCTGCTGGTGCCGTTCTTACAAAAGGGACCCATGTACCTTCTGGGACGATTTTTGCTGGTGTTCCAGCCGTGAAAATCAAGGATATATCTAAAGAGTTAATTTCTGGAGAAATTGAAAGAATTGCAGATAATTATGTGAAGTACGCCTCGTGGTACGATTAAAAGTCTCTGTAGTCAACCTTTATTTGTAAAGGCAAGTCCGTTGCCAAAACCATTTTGAGAGGATTTAAATCCTTAGAGTTACTATAAAAGTGGTGTAAAACGCCTTGAGAGTCATCTTGGGGAAAGATTTGTTCTTTATTCAGTATTCTTCTGGTCTGTGTTGCTACGGCGAATCCAGAGTCTATTACTGGAGTGTCCTTACCTATGATTTCTTCAATTAAAGGAATGAGGTAGGGGTAATGACTACAGCCTAAAACGATATGGTCAGCACGCTGATCAATCATTGGTTTAAGATAGGATACTAAAAGTGCTTTAAGGGCTTCACTTTGCAAATCTCCAGCTTCAATATGTTCTACTAAGCCCTTTCCGATTTGTTCTATGAAATGGATGTCTTTGAAGTTTTTTGAAGTCTTCGCGAATAACTGACTGTTTAATGTTCCTTGGGTTGCTAAGATTCCAACTGTCTTGGTAGTACTAGCAAGTGCGGCTGGTTTGATAGCGGGTTCTATTCCGATAAAAGGAATGTCAAAATGAGCCCTGAGTTCTTCTATGGCGTTTGTGGTGGCTGTATTACAGGCAACTACTATGATTGAAGCTCCAGCCTCAATTAAGACTCTAGTGTTTTTGAAACAAAGATCAATGATCTCTTGCTTAGATCGCTCGCCATAAGGGGCGTTAATACTGTCTGAAAGATAAATTGTAGGGTAATTTGGTAGTAGCGTGACTATTTCCTTCCAAATAGAAGTCCCTCCAATTCCCGAATCAAAAATCCCAATTTTCATCCTATAAAAGTATAAAAAAAACCCGCAGGTTACTGCGGGTTTTTCTAGTGCTTATTAAAAAGGAGACTATTCAGTCATTCCTAATTTTGCTTGTACATCTTTTAAAAGGTCTTCTCCTTTGTCATAAATGATTAATCCTTTTCCAGGAGCTGAATCAAATACGTATACAATTCCTTTTTCTTTTGCAACATCCGTAATTGCTTGCATTGCTTTTTCAAGAATTGGGTTTAATTTATCAACCTCTTTCTTTTGAAGCTCTTCTCTAGCAGCAGCTTGCATTTGTTGAATTCTCTGTTGCTCAGCTTGAACCTCTACCATTCTCTTTTGGTTCATTTCATCAGTCTGAGAAGCTTGTTCAGTGCTGTATCTTTCTAATTTAGCTTTTAAAGCATCATCTGCAGCCTTGATGTCATCAGAATAGGTTTTAGTTAACTTTGTTAACTCAACATTTAATGCTTTAGTCTCAGGAAGAGAAGCGATTAATTGTTCCGTATTGATGTGAGCTACTTTTTGAGCCTGTCCAACTTGAGTAAATCCTAATGCAAAGATTGCTAAAACAAGTAAAGTTCTAAATTGTTTCATCGTTATTTTCAATTTTAATTAAGGTTCTATTTAATACTATCTTTTTGTTTATTTCGTTCTTGAAGAGCCTTTAATCGCGCTTCCTTTTTTGCGAGCATGACTGAGTCTCTTTTTGCCTTGGCTGCAAGCTTGGCTTGTCGCTGGGCATCCAATTGTGATTGTCTTGTATCAATGATTTCTTTATCAATGCTACTTAAACTATCACGACTGTTTATTTTTTCTTCTCGTAGCTTTTCTTTCTCCGTTTTATTGATGGATCTAACCACGAGGTCGCTAATATCGTATTTTTTATTGGAATATAGCATAATCAAATCGCTAGATCTGTCTACTACAAAATCATATTTTCCTCTTTTTGCAATTTCTTGTATTGCATTATAGACTTGATCTTGAATAGGAGCTACTAATTGAGCTCTCAATTTAAATAATGATCCTTCCGGTCCAAAAAATGAAAGTTCAATTTTTTTATATTCTAATTCCTTTAAATAAATTTCATCCTCCTTATTCTCTATAAGAGTTTCGGTAAGCAATATACGCTGTTGCTCTAACTCTAATTTCATTTGATCGATCTCTCCTTTGAGCTGACTTAATGCTGTGTTCCAAAGAATAACTTTTTGATCTAATTCTAACTGTGCGCTTTGGTAGTCCGGTATTTCTTTGAGGATATAATTCATATCCACATAAGCAAGTTTTTGGGCTTTCTGACCATAGATACACACGGTGAATAAAAGTAGTACAATACTTAAATTACGTTTGTATGTCTCTAATACTATCATAAAAATCGTGCCAAAGATTAGAATTGCTGACCAATAATGAAATGGGTTTGCCATCCTGAGATTTGTGAAGAACCAGGTATCGGGTCAAATCCATATGCAAAATCAATTCCTAACAGACCGAAGGCAGGCATGAAAATTCTCAGTCCTAAACCTGCTGATTTTTGAAGTTGGAAAGGATTAAATTCTTCCACTTCATTAAATGACGCACCCGCTTCTAAAAACCCTAAGGCATAGATAGAAGCACTTGGTTTAAGCGTAATTGGATAACGAGCCTCTAAAGTGAATTTATCATAGATCACTCCTCCTTCTGGAGTTGATAATCTGGCATTGTCATAACCTCTAAGAGCAATTGTTTCACGACCATCTAACTGGTAGGTAGCCATACCATCTCCTCCGAGGAAATAACGCTCAAATGGTGTATATCCTACATCCTCATTATAATATCCTAAGAACCCAAATTCGGCATTAGTCATCAATGTAAGTTTACCTACGATAGGGGTGTACCACCTAGCTTTAAGGTTAACTTTATAATATTCTAACCACTTATAACGTTCTTCTTCTGTCATTTCTGGATCAGTATAATCCTTGTCATTAAATGCTGAATAAGGTAAGGTAAACCATGCTGCAGCACTAATTTCTGATCCTGACGTTGGGAATATAACAGAAGGTCCAGCAGAGTTACGAGTAAGTTCAATACCATAAGAGATATTGTTGTAGTTACCGTTGTTTGATTGTAGGTTTCCAATTTGATAATTTCTCAAGTCGTAACTTTCCACGTTGATGGTTTGTCTTAAGTAGAAATAATCATCTGGCCATTTCAACCTTTTCCCAAGTCCAATACTACCACCGATAATACTCATTCCTTGAGTTTTATCAACATCATAGGTTTGATAGTCATAACCGTATTGGTTCGAGTTATATACCGAGAAGTTTAATCCTTTAGGAGCTTTACCGCCTAACCAAGGCTCGGAGAAGGAGAAGCTATAAGTTGAGTAAAACTGACTTTTCTGTAATCTCAAAGATAATTGTTGACCATCTCCAGAAGGCAGTGGTTTGTAATAGTCTTTGTTAAATACGTTGGCAATAGAGAAGTTGTTGAATGTTAGCCCAAGCGTTCCGATAAAAGATCCTCCACCGTATCCTCCCTGAAGCTCGATCTGAGAAGTTCCGGTTTCAGCTACGGTATATTCAATATCTACTGTTTTATCTGTATAGTTAGGGATGACATCTGGCACAATGTTCTCCGCATCGAAGAATCCAGTTTGTCCAATTTCACGAATCGAACGGATAATTGCATCTTTTGAGAAAAGGTCACCCGGACGTGTGAAAATTGATCTCATGATCACATGGTCATTGGTTTTATCATTTCCTTGTACGGTAATCCTTTTTATGGTTGCTTTTTCATCTTCAGAAATTCTAATCTCAACATTAATCGTGTCATTGATCACACTTGTTTCAACTGGACTTACTTGAGCAAATAGGAATCCACTGTTACTATATAAAGTCTGAATGTCTTGAGAGTCTGGCGAACCATCTCCTGTAACACGTTCTTTTAGGATTTCTCCGTTGTAAGTTTCACCTTCTTCGATACCCAATATACTCGATAAGTAAGCATCTGTGTAGGATTTGTTTCCTAAGAATTCAATGTTTCCAAAATAATATTTACTTCCTTCTTCTAAATCAATATCAATATTTATTGTTCCATCAGGGTTGTCTGTTATTTTAGTTCCTAAAATTCGAGCATCTCTATAACCAAGTCTTGAATATTCTGATACAATAGATCTCAAGTCTTCTTGAAATTTTTCATCTACTAGTTTTGAAGCTTTCCAAACGCGATATAAAGCTTTTTGTTTGGTGCTTTTCATGAATGATCGAACCTTCTCTGAAGTTACCTCTTCATTACCGTTGATGGTGATATTTGCAATCTTTACTTTTTCACCTTTATCAATATTCACAATCATATTCACCGCATTGGTATTAGCAGTGTCCTTAACAGTGTTAATATTAACCTTGGTGTTTAAATATCCTTTGTCCGTAAATTGCTTTTTAAAGTAATTTGTAGAAGTCACCATTAAGTTATCAGTGATCATGGCCCCAGGCTTTAATTCTGTATCGTCTGCCAAGGATTTTTGTTTCCCTTTTGAAACTCCATTTATTCGGACTTCATTTAACTGAGGGAGTTCTTCAACTCTAAACTCTAGATAGATTTCATCTCCTTCAAGTTTTTCCACATAAACATCTACATTCGAAAACTGTTTAGTGTCGTAAAGTTTCTTGATGGCACTAGATAATTTATCTCCAGGAATGCGAACCTTTTGACCTGTTTCAAGACCTGTAAAAAGTTTCACTGTGTTTTCTCCAAATTTTTGTAAACCGGTAACACGTATTCCACCCAGGGTGTATTCCTTTTTGGAAACAAAATTAGTTATAGCTAAAGTTTGTTTTTTAGGCGCTAGGGTATCGTTAACTACCTCGTTAGTCATCCCAGAATTTTCTGGTGTTGTGGCAGTTTGAGTTTCCTGAGAAAATATAGGAAGTGTCCCCAATAGGGTGATAAGAAGGGTAGTAATCTTAAGCTTCATGTTCATTTAAATCATCTATTTGTTCACTCGTTTTACCGAAGCGTCTCTCTCTTTTTTGATAATCAAGTATTGCATTTTCTAAATGGTCTTTGTCAAATTCGGGCCAATGTACGTCTGTAAAGTACAATTCAGAATAGGCTATTTGCCAAAGTAGATAGTTGCTAATACGTTGTTCTCCACTTGTTCGAATTAACAAGTCGACATCAGGCAAAGTAAACGTATATAAATGATTATTTATAATTTTTTCATCAATTTCTTCAATCTCAAGCTCATTATTAACAACTTTTCTTGAGATTTCCTTAACAACCTTTACGATTTCTTCTCTAGAACCATAGTTTAAGGCAAGTGTTAAGGTGATTTTTGTGTTATTCTCAGTAGCCTCAAACACTTCTTGAAGTTCTTTTTGTGCCCTTTGAGGTAATTTAGAAATATCTCCAATTGCTCTAAGTCGAACATTGTTTTTCATTAGAGATTTGAGTTCTTTCTTTAAAGAAGAAGCTAGCAAGGTCATTAAAGTTTCAACCTCTAACTTAGGCCTTTTCCAATTCTCTGTACTGAAGGCATATAAGGTAAGATATTCTACCCCAAATTCTGCTGAGGCTTCAAGCACCTTTCGCACCGTTGAGACTCCTTTTTTATGGCCGAAGGCACGCGGTCTCCCTTTTTTCTTAGCCCATCGACCATTTCCATCCATAATAATGGCAATATGTCGTGGGATTCTATTGATGTTTAATTTTCTTTCTTTTTCCATTACCATCTTGGTGTCGTATAACATTTATCTCTTCCAAAGGTATATTGCAAGCTGAAGCCCGTATAAATATACCAATCATTGCGACTGTTCAGGTTTTGAGGCTCTTTTTTATCAATCCAATTATCTAATTCGTCATCAAATAAATACTGAGCTCTCGATTCTACTGCGAAGGCAATATTACTAAAAACTTTTGTTTTATATCCTATTCCGACAGGAATCCCTAGAACCAATTTTTTATTGTAATTCACAGCGGCTAGTTGAGCAATTAAATAGGGGGTACTGTTCTTGTTTTTATGAGGAACTTGATATTCAAAAAAATTAAATTCAACCCCAGCTGTAAATTCTTGAATGTCGATACGTGAATCATTATTGAGATCTGTAATTCCGGTGTCGATATCCGTAAAAGTACTTTGTTGGTATAGATTGGTCGGTAAATAAGAGTAACTAAATCGATAAGACCAGCGCTTACTTGTGTTGTATTTAAAGATAAGTCCACCACCCAAGCTGGAAGATTTTTCAAGACTGTTTATCTGGTCGTTCAGTACTGTGGTGACCCCTATACTTGGTCCTATTTCAAAGCGTTGAGCTGAAATTAGAGGGGACCAAAGAAAGATTGTAAGTCCTACGAGAACCTTTATTTTTTTATATATAATTGGATTTTTCACCTAGCCTCTTAACTATTTATGATTTCTAGTATCTTCTCCCCAAAGTAATTTTGATCTGAGGGTTTTGTAAAAACTATTTTCTTCCAATTCTATTATAGAGACCTTAAATTGAGCCTTTTTTATAATAAGTTCAGTGTCTCCTGTTAGGGTGAAAATGCGTGAATCTAAGGAAAGAAGGAACTCTTTATCTCTTCCCTGAACTTTAAGACTAATTTCAGTATTGTCAGACACTACCAACGGCCTTGCGTTTAAATTATGAGGTGCAATAGGACTAAGAACTAAACTTTTTGAGTCACTATCAATCACAGGTCCTCCGCAACTTAAGGAATATCCAGTAGATCCTGTTGGGGTTGCCACTATAAGTCCGTCTGCCCAATAATTAGTTAAATAATCACCATTTAAATGAGTTTCTATTCCAATCATGGAAGCTGTGTTTTTTCTCGATACAGAGATCTCGTTCAAGGCAAAATTACTTTCTGAACTTTCAAGTTGTTTGGGATTAAGGCCTACTTCAAGTAAAGTCTTTTTATTGATTTTATATTTCTCGGAAAGTAAGGCTTGAAAGGCTAGCTTTATTTCACCTTTTTGTACTGTTGCCAGAAAACCAAGTCGACCTGTATTGATCCCAAGAATAGGGGTGTTACTGTTTTTTATAAAATGGATCGCCCTTAAGATGGTTCCGTCTCCTCCAATGGTAAATAATATGTCAACCTTAGAATCAGGTGCTAATTGCTTAGATATACAACTTGATTGATTTCCTAATACGCCATTTTCTCTTAACTGTTTCTCATATTTTGCTTCAATACAAAGCTCTATGTTGTTGGATCGAATCAACTCTAATAGCTCCAGGACATAATCCTTAGTGTCAGCATAATATGTTTGTCCATAAAGGGCAACTTTTTTAATCATACGTTTAGAAATTTATTAAGGTAATCTGACCTGTCCTTCAATTCGTTTTGGTAGGCGTCATCCACATGATTACTTAGGATATGATAATTCTGAGCACGAAGAACTTGAAGAATTTCGTTAATTTCTATGCTTTTAATCCTAAGGTACAAAGTGTTTCTAGACTCCGTCTTTTCTAATGAAAATATCAATAATATTTCGGCTCTATGCTGTTCAATACTATGAGTTAGTTTAGCAATGCTGTTTTGCTTAGGGTTAAAATGAATGAGGACGTCATTTGCATCTTCCATTAAACTGGGATTGTCTCCTAGAGAACCAATAAATTCTAAACTGTCAAAATATCCCAAGTAAAAGCCCTTGTCCATTACCGGAAGTATAGTGGTTTGAGCATTGATGATTTTTTTAAAGCAAGTCATCCAATCTGCATCTTTTGAAACAAAAGTTTCATCGATCAAATATAAATGATCTTTCAATAGAGAGGGTTCCTCTTCAAATGAGATCAAATCCTCACTAGAAATTATGCCCAATAAAAGATCGTCACTACAAACCGGTAAACTGCTGTAAATACTTTTTTCAACTTTTAGAAAGCAATCACTCAAAGGCATGTCAATAGCTAAAGGCTCGAGGTCTCTAGATAATAGTTCGAATATGTAATTAAAATGAGTCAAAAGCCTTATTTTTGCGCTATAAATTTGCTTGTATGCTAAATTACGGCAATATTTTTGGCTAACCTAAAAAGATAATTTGAAAAAACAGAAGGATGTGTAAATTAAGTGTTAATGTAAATAAAATAGCAACCCTTAGAAATTCAAGAGGTGGAGATGTTCCTAATTTAGTAAAAACAGCTTTAGATATTGAGCGTTTTGGTTCTCAGGGAATTACGGTTCATCCTCGTCCTGATGAGAGACATATTCGTTATCAAGACGCTAGAGATTTAAAAGAAGTGATTGCTACGGAACTAAATATTGAAGGGAATCCAATTCCATCTTTCTTTAATTTGGTTATGGAGGTTAAACCGGCTCAAGTGACTTTGGTTCCTGATGCGGTGACGAATTTGACTTCTGACGCAGGATGGGATACGATAGAACATCACGATTTTTTGAAAGAGCAGATTGCTAAGTTTAAGGCAGCCGGTATTAGAACTTCAATCTTTGTAGATCCAGTTGTAGCGCAAATTGAAGGCGCTGCAAAGACAGGTACAGATAGAATCGAATTGTATACTGAGAGCTTTGCTCATGGTTTCAGTCTTGGAAATAAAGAAGCTATCTTGCCTTATATTGCTGCGGCTAAAAGAGCCCATGAATTAGGTTTAGGAATTAATGCAGGTCATGATTTGAGCCTTGATAATATTGAGTTTTTTGTAGGGAATATTCCTCATTTGGCGGAAGTTTCTATAGGGCATGCACTAATTTCTGAATCCTTGTATTTAGGTTTGGAAAACGTGGTGAACTTATACTTGTCTAAAATTGAAAAAGGAATGCAATCATGGAAATAGTACATTCACGTGTTCTGGGCCAGGGATCTGAGCATTTGATTATACTCCACGGTTATTTCGGTATGGGAGATAATTGGAAAACACTTGGAATGCAGTTTGCAAAATTCTATACTGTCCACCTAATTGATCAAAGAAATCACGGAAGGAGTTTTCATTCGGAAGAGTTTGATTATGAATTGATGTGTGATGATCTCAAACATTATATGGATGAGAATCAGATTCAAAATGCTGTTATTCTTGGACATTCTATGGGAGGAAAGACGGCAATGAGCTTTGCGGTGGAACATCCTGAGAGAGTGAAGTCGCTTATAGTTGCGGACATAGGCCCTCAAAATTATCCTCCACACCATGAATTGATACTTCAAGCCTTGAATAGTGTAGATTTTATTAAAGTAGGAAGCCGTCAAGAGATTGAAGAGGTCCTAAAAAAGAATATTACAGAAGCAGGAGTCAGGCAGTTTTTGATGAAAAGTGTCTACAGAGTGGATAAAACTTCTTTTGGATTTAGATTTAATTTAAGTGCCTTAACAGAACACAATAATGAGGTAGGGGCTCCACTGCCTTCTTTTACCGAGTATTTAGGACCTGCTTTGTTTTTGAAAGGTGGGGACTCTGGCTATTTGAGTCTGTCAGATACCGCACTTATTGAGGCCCACTTCCCCAATTTTGAGATGGTAGAAATTCCGAATGCCGGACATTGGTTGCATGCAGAAAATCCACAGGATTTCCTTAAAGCCTGCTTTTTATTTTTAGGTGTAGAAGAAATAGCCTGAAATAGAGTTTGTTAAAGGGTTGTAGAATTCTATAAAAAGTAGTAATTTTGCAGCCAATTTCGTAAGAATTAAGACAAAAAGAGTAAAAATGAATATTACTAGAGAGAACGTTGATGCATTGAATGCATTGGTAAAGGTTGAATTCTCAGCTGCAGATTACCAAGATAAGGTGAACGGAGTTTTAAATGACTACCGTAAAAAAGCTAATATCCCAGGATTTAGAAAAGGTCATGTACCAATGGGCTTAGTGAAGAAGCAATACGGTATGTCTGCTAAGGTAGAAGAGGTTAATAAACTTTTACAAGAGACAATGAACAACTACTTGACAGAAGAAAAATTAGAGGTTCTTGGTAACCCACTTCCTAAAGTAGCGGATGATTTTACTTGGGATGCTGATGATTTCGTATTCGAATTTGAATTGGGATTAGCTCCAGAATTTGATGTAGACTTAGCAGCTGCTAAAGGAAAAATCACAAAGTTCAACATTGTTGCTGACGAAGATTTAATTCAAAAAGAAGTTGAAAACATTCAAGAGCGTTACGGAAAATTAGTTCCTCAAGAGGAAGTAGTGGAAGGTGCTTCTATCACTGGTGTTTTCAAATCAGAAGAACGTGAGGACTTAGAAAAAAGTTCAACTATCGCATTAGCTGATATTAAAGGAAAAATGAACCACAAGAAATTTGTTGGGGCTAAAGTTGGAGATGTTCTTAAATTAAAGACTAAGAATTTATTTGAAGACGAACATAAATTAATGGGAGCTTTAGGTTTAACTCATGAAGAAGTTCACGGTTTAGATATTCCATTAACTTTTGAAGTTGAGGAAATTAACTTGACTGAAAAAGCTGAGTTAAATCAAGAGTTGTTTGATAAGATCTTCGGAGAAGGAGTAGTAACTTCAGAAGAAGAATTGAGAGCAAAAATCAAAGAAGATGCTGAAGCTCAATTTGTAAGTCAAGGAGACCAACAATTATTGAATGCAGTAACTGAATATTTAGTAGAGAATACTAAGTTTGATTTACCTGCTGATTTCTTAAAGAAATGGTTGGCTCAAGCAGGAGAAAAGCAAATGACTGCTGAAGAAGCTGAAGAGGAGTACAACAAATCTGAAAAAGGTTTACGTTACCAATTGATCGAAGGTAAATTGATGACTCAAAATGACATCAAATTAGACTATGCTGAATTGGTTGAGTTTACTAAAGGATTCATCAAGGCTCAAATGGCTCAATACGGTCAAATGAACCCTGAAGAAAAAGAATTAAACGAAATTGCAACTCGTGTATTGAGTAATCAAGATGAGGCAAAACGTTTACAAGAGCAATTAGTGAGTAAGAAATTATTAGACTTCTTCAAAGAGAACATCGAGTTCGCTGAGAAAGAAGTTAGTTTCGAAGACTTCGTAAAAGAAGCTTACAAGAACTAATCTCTTAAGAGATAAAAGAAAAGCTCCATCAGAAATGATGGAGCTTTTTTTATTATTTTCTCTTTTGACCTCGGGTCTTAGGTTTCTTATACTTTGCAGCGAGCTTTCTGCGGTAAGAACCTCCTTGGTTTGTTTTCTGATTCTTTTCTTTCTTTTCGTGAAAAGCAGGACCAGGAGCATGCTGTTTAGATTTTAACTTTTGATAAGGCTTGAAGTCTTCCTTATCTAGTTCGTCGTCAATTAATCGAGTGTCAATCTGAAGATCTTCTGGGTTGGGTTCAAGAACTGGTGGTCTTTTTAAATACTCTTCAATAGATGCCATGTTTTCCATCTCTTTCTCAGAGACAAAAGAAATAGCTACACCTTCTTTGTTGGCACGTGCGGTTCTACCAATTCTATGTAAGTAGTTTTCTGTAGTTTCCGGAATGTCAAAGTTGATTACATGGGTCACATCTTCGAAATCTAATCCACGAGCCACAAGATCCGTAGCGATTAAAACGCGATGTCTATTTTCTTGAAAACGCTTGATGGATCTCAAACGGTAATTTTGTGTCTTGTTGGAATGAATAATAGCAAAGTCACTGGTGTTTTCTTCTCCACGTACATCTTCTGCGATTTCCTCAAACAATAAATCTGCCCAACGCTTCGTTTTAAGAAAAACTAAAACGCGTTTCATTTCAGGGTTTTTCAAAAGTTCTTCAAGTAAATGTACTTTAGTATGGAAATTAGGAACTTCGTATTTGACTTGCTTAATTTGCTGTAAGGGCGCACCGCTTCCCTCCACTTCAACGCGAACCGGAGATCGGAAGTGGTCTTCAATCATAAGCTCTACTTCGGGAGTCATGGTTGCTGAGAAAAGGATTCCTTGTTTTTTATTCGGTACTAAATCAAGAATTTGTTCCAATTGGGATCTAAATCCTAAGGCAAGTATTTCATCCACTTCATCCAAAACTAATTTCTGAATGGACTTAAGTTTTAGAGCACCTGACATCCCAAGGTCTATAATTCGTCCTGGAGTGGAGACTAAGATGTCTAAACCTAGGCGGATCATTTCTTTTTGTTTGTTGATGTTTGCTCCACCGTAAATTCCTCCATATCTCACATTGATGTATGGGGTTAATTCTTCAATCGATTTTTCAACCTGAAGAACAAGCTCTCGAGTGGGAACAATAATTAAAACTCTTGGGTGTTTTTGCTTTGAAAAAGCGAGAGATTTCAGAATAGGCATCAAATAACCATAAGTCTTTCCCGTCCCGGTTTGTGCAATACCAATTACATCCCTTCCCGATAAGATTACTGGAAACGCTTCAGTTTGAATAGGAGTAGGGTTTTCTAGTCCTAAATCCTCAATCGCATTCCTTAAAGGAGTGCCTAAATTAATTTGATCAAATCCCATATGAGTCTTTTTGCAAAGGTACAATTAATTGCTATATTGTTAGTATCTTTACAAACTCATTAAAACAAAAATATTTCGATATGAATTACTCAGAGGAATTTAAAAAGTTCGCTACTAAAGATCATGGGATCAATAGTATGTATTATGACCAATTGGTTAGTAGTGTAACTCCATATATTATTGAAGAACGTCAATTAAATGTGGCACAAATGGATGTGTTCTCTAGATTGATGATGGATCGTATCATTTTCTTAGGAACTGGTGTAAATGACCAGGTGGCAAACATTATTCAAGCACAGCTATTGTTCTTGGAAAGTGTGGATGCTTCTAAGGATATCTCTATTTATATCAATTCTCCTGGAGGAGGGGTGTATGCTGGTTTAGGGATTTATGATACCATGCAGTTTATCAAGCCTGACGTAGCAACAATTTGTACTGGAATGGCTGCTTCTATGGGAGCTGTTTTAATGTGTGCAGGCGCAGAGGGTAAACGTTCTGCATTACCGCATTCAAGAATTATGATTCACCAACCATTAGGGGGTGCTCAAGGGCAAGCTTCTGATATCGAAATTACAGCGCGTGAAATCATGAAATTAAAAGAAGAATTATATCAGATTATAGCAAAGCACTCTGGACAGACTTACGATAAAGTTTATGCAGATTCTGATCGTGATTATTGGATGAAGGCCGATGAGGCCAAAGCCTATGGAATGATCGACGAAGTTTTGCTTAGAAATAAATAAAAATAGATGTCAAAAGAAGAAATATTAGAGTGTTCGTTTTGTGGGAGAAAGAAGGCGGAAACTGACCTGTTAATAGCAGGGATGGATGCTCATATATGTGATAAATGTATCGAACAAGCTCATGGGATTGTTTTAGAGGAAATTGCTGATCTTCAAGCTAAGGAAGTAGGTGGCGATTTAACTTTGAAAAAGCCCTTAGAAATTAAGGAGTTTTTAGATCAGTATATTATCGGTCAAGACCAAACAAAAAAGTCTATGGCTGTGGCAGTGTACAATCACTATAAGAGATTACTTCAAGATCCTAATGATGAAAATGATGTGGATATTGAGAAGAGTAATATTGTTTTAGTAGGAGATACCGGTACGGGAAAAACACTTATTGCACGTACGATTGCACGTATGCTTTCAGTGCCTTTTTCTATTGTTGATGCTACGGTGCTAACTCAAGCAGGTTATGTTGGAGAGGATGTAGAGAGTATTCTCTCTCGTCTACTTCAAGCTGCTGACTATGATGTGGCTAAAGCAGAAAGAGGAATTGTCTTCATTGATGAAATTGATAAAATTGCTCGTAAAGGAGATAATCCTTCTATTACAAGAGATGTATCTGGTGAGGGAGTACAGCAAGCCTTATTGAAATTATTAGAAGGTTCTGTGGTAAATGTGGCACCTCAAGGAGGACGTAAACATCCAGATCAGAAATTTGTTGAGGTGAATACTAAGAACATTCTTTTTGTTGCTGGAGGAGCTTTCTCAGGAATTGATAGAGTAATTTCTAAGCGTTTAAACATGCAAGCCGTAGGGTATTCCGCTTCTATTTCTGATGAAAAAGTAGATGAAGAAAACTTACTTCAATATATCATACCTAGCGACCTAAAAGAGTTTGGATTAATTCCAGAAATTATCGGTCGTCTTCCTGTGCTTACCTATATGAACCCTTTAGATGCTCCGACACTAAGAGCTATTCTTACGGAACCTAAAAATGCGATCATCAAGCAATATACTAAGTTGTTTGCTATGGATGACATCGAACTTAATATTGAAGATTCAGCTTTAGATTTCATTGTTTCTAAAGCTATAGAATATAAGTTAGGTGCACGTGGATTGCGTTCATTATGTGAAGGTATCTTTACTGACGCTATGTTTGAACTTCCAAGTTCAGATGAAAAAGTTTTGACCGTGACTGCGGATTATGCTGAAGAAAAATTGAGTAAAACTGCTTTGAAAAAACTTAAAGCTGTATCCTAAATAAATTACCTTTCCCCTATGATCTCAAAATCAAGTATTGATTTAGTTTTTGAAACTGCTCGTGTCGAGGAGGTTATAGGGGAATTTGTACAACTTAAAAAAGCTGGGGCCAATTATAAAGGACTCAGTCCCTTTACAGATGAGAAGACCCCATCTTTTGTTGTTTCTCCTGTAAAACAAATCTGGAAGGATTTTTCCACAGGTAAAGGAGGAAATGCTGTTGCTTTTTTAATGGAGCATGAGCACTTTTCTTATCCTGAAGCGATACGTTATCTCGCTAAAAAATATCAAATTGAATTAGAAGAGACCGAGCAAACCGATGAGCAGAAGCAACAAGCTGGTGAACGAGAGAGCATGTTCTTGGTTTCAGAATTTGCTAGGGATTTGTTTTCTTCCAACTTAACTAAGACTGAACAAGGCCGTGCGATAGGGTATACCTATTTTAAGGAAAGAGGAATTAGTGATGAGAGTATCAAAACCTTTGAACTTGGATATGCCATAGATAGTTGGGATCACTTCACAGAGGCAGCCTTAAAAAAAGGCTTTGAACTTAAGTACCTGGAACAAACAGGGCTTACTATAGTTAAAGAACAAAAGCGCTTTGATCGATTTAAAGGTCGTGTGATTTTTCCTATTCATTCCATGAGTGGGCGCGTACTTGGTTTCGGAGGTAGGATTTTAACGGCAGATAAAAAGGCCGCTAAATATGTCAACTCTCCCGAGAGTGATATCTATCATAAGTCGAAAGTACTTTATGGAATTAACCAGGCAAAGCAGTCCATTGCGAAGGAAGATGTTTGTTATTTAGTTGAGGGATATACCGATGTGATTTCATTCCACCAAGCAGGTGTGAAAAATGTCGTTGCCTCTTCTGGAACTGCCTTGACTCCCGATCAAATTAGGTTGATTCAAAGGTTGACGCCAAATATTGTAGTCCTTTTTGATGGTGATGCTGCTGGAATTAGGGCCTCACTTCGAGGTATTGACTTGATTCTTGAGCAGGGTTTAAATGTAAGAGTCTTGAGTTTTCCTGAAGGGGAAGATCCAGATAGTTTTGCTAGAAGTGTATCTAAACAAGAGTTAGAGACTTACCTCAAAGAAGAGTCTAAAGATTTTATCACTTTTAAGGTTTCTCTTCTGATGGAAGAGGCGGCACAGGATCCTATCAAGAAAGCGGGTCTAATTCGCGATATTGTCAAGAGTATTTCTAAGATACCTGACTCTATAAAACGAGAAGTCTACGTCCAAGAATGTTCTAGAATTATGGACATTTCTGAGAATGTGCTTTTTAATGAACTCGCACAACTCTTAAATAAGGAACAGCAGAAAGCAGTGCCTAAGAAATCTGCTTCAAAGTCTTCTGGAGCCTCTATGAAGGCCGTTGGAGGTTCTATCTACGAACAGCAGATGATGGAGCAGCAGCAGATGGAGTATGAGATGGCACAAATGCAAGCTTATGGCATAGACCCTTCTCAAATGCAACAAGCTCCTGCGCAATCTAAGGCAAATGATCTTCAATTGTACGAACGTGAGATCATCAAGCTCTTGTTGATCTATGGGAATAATGAAGTGGACTTCGTAGATTGGGTGGAAGAAGCAGACAAGAGGGGTAGGCTTAAAATTGTCGCCCAAAACTATGTCAATACGGTTTGCAAGGAATTGTATTTACAGCTTCAGGATGATGAGATGGAGTTTGCCAATCCAGTATTTAGCGAAATCTATTATGAGATCATTCATCAACTCAATCAAGTGGATGAGATTTCTATTGATAAGTTACTTCACAGTTCTAATGGAGATTTGGTACAAACGGTTACGGATATCTTGATGGAGGATGAAAAATATGCCTTGAGTGACTGGAAAAGTCAAGAAATTCATGTTCCTACTAAAGAAACTAAGTTGAGTAAAGCGGTTCCAGATGCAATCTTAAATCTTCGCCGCGTCCTTATCGAGCAGAAAATTGAAGACTTGATGAAGTCTATTGCTGAGTCTGCACATAGAGATCAGGATTTGGAAATGATCATGAAGTATACCGAGCTTAAGAATCTTATTTTTCAAAAACTCAATCGAGTCTTGTAAGTTTCTAATTCTGCATAAAACTGTAATATTAAAAGACCTTAAAATAAATTTGGTACATTTGCGATAAATGCTATCGTTATGAAAAAACCAACCAACTATCTAAAGGCCTTTTCCTTGTGGTTAAGTTTGCCTTTAGCGCTTTCAAAAGGGGCGAGAAAAAGAATCAATAAACAGATTCGTTTATTGATATTCTAGAGGGATGAGGCAAACAGGAATAGGATTCATCTTGTGCTTGTTTGCTTGATTTCGTTTTAAATAAATCTCAAACACTTCTCTTTCTCTTCCTTGGAAATCTTGAGTAGTTTTATTGAGGTCTTGCATTTTCATAGCCCATTCTAATTCATCGTAGCTTGCTCCGATTTGATCTTCATCCGTACGACTATCTCCGAACAAACCATCTGTGGGTGCCGCATTTAAAATACTTTCTGGAACATTTAGAAGTGCTCCGAGAGCAAAAACTTCTGATTTATAAAGATCGGCTATTGGACTTAAATCAACTCCTCCATCTCCATATTTCGTATAGAATCCTACACCGAAGTCTTCTACTTTATTTCCAGTTCCTGCAACTAATCTACCATGGATTCCAGCAAGATAATACAGAGTTGTCATTCTAATTCTGGCTCTCGTGTTGGCTTGAGAAAGGCTAGTTAATTCTGGAGAATTCCCTTTAGGGACCATATTAATAAAGGAATCAAAGGTTTGGCTTAGGTCAACTCTAATGCTACTTACATTATCATAGGTGTTTTTGAGATGCTCGATATGCTCTTGAGCTCTTGAAACTTGCGAACTCGCTTGATGAATAGGCATTTCTACACATAATACAGGAAAACCTGTTTGAGCGCATAGGGTAGAAGTTACCGCTGAATCAATACCTCCGGATACTCCGACTACAAAACCAGAAACTCCTGAGTTCTCTTTGTATTCTTTTAACCATTGAACAATATGCTGATTTACTTTTGATAGATTCATAGTCTTAGTTACTTTTAGGTCCTCTAACAAAAATAAAAATAAATGAGAAATATTGTAGGGCTTTATATGTTTTGTTTTTCTTTTCTTTTTTCCTGCCAAGGAACTGATAAAGAACTTCAAATTAATTCTTTGAATGCTGAAATGAGTTTTACGCGAATGGATGAAATTCTAAATCAAGTTTCGACTATATCTGAGTTAGATTCTTTAAAAAATATTTACCCTCTGTTTTTTCCAAGTTCTATAGATGGAGCACAAATGTTGGATTGGCTTAATAGTGAAGAATCAAATTATATTCAAGATCAGGTTGATTCCGTATTTTCTAATAAGGATGTTCAATTAGGTCAAGACTTTCAAAATTTATCTAATCACTTGGAGTATTATTTCCCCAAATCCCCTAAAAATAGTTATTATACCATACTTGGAAATGGTGATTATGAAGACCGGGTACTGATCAATAGGGAGAATGTCGTAATCTCGATTGACTTCTTTTTAGGAACAAATAGTCCTTTATATGCAGGTTTAGATGGATATCTTAAATCTAATTTTGAGCCCAAAACCATGTTAATTCAGGTGGCAAAGGAATTAGTTAATCATAGGTATTTATCCCAGGAGAACTCGTCTAGAATTTTTGTATACCAGATAATTCAAGCGGCAAAACCTTATTATGCATCAAGTTTGTTAGTTCCAGGGCATGATTTGGAAGATTATTTAGCCTATACATCGGATCAAATGGATTGGGCAAGGGCCAATGAATATGGAGTATGGGCTTATTTCATTGAGCAAGAGTTGTTGTTTTCTTCTAATTCAGATTTAAAAAAGCGATTTATTGATCTGGCTCCATTTTCTAAATTTTACATGAGTTTTGATCGAGAGTCCCCAGGTCAGATAGGGATCTATATGGGCTATAAAATTTTGGATTCGTATATGCAAAATAATGATGTATCTTTGGCAAAATTATTGACTTTGAATCCGCAGGTTATCTATGAGAATTCGAAGTTTAAACCAAATAAATAAAAATGGCAGTAGTACATAAATCAAAAATTGAAATTACAGTAGGATTAGACGAGAATAAAATTCCTGAAAAATTAGCATGGTCTGCGCAAGATGGTGGAATTGATAGAGAAGAAGCCAAGGCTATAATGTTGTCGGTTTGGGACTCTAATGCAAAGGATACTTTAAGAATGGACCTTTGGACTAAGGATATGCCAGTGGATGAGATGAAACAGTTTTTTCACCAGACACTAGTTTCGATGGCCGGTACTTTTGAAAGAGCTACAAATGACGAAAAAATGTCAGCAACAATGCGTGATTTTTGCGATTATTTTGCCGAGAAATTGGAATTGAAAAAATCTGAATAAATTAGTATAGAGCCTCCTTTTTAAGGAGGCTTTTATATTTTATGGGCTCTTAGTTTAGACAAGATTAATTGGTAATCCTCAGGTCTGTTAACAAAGTCTAAATCTGATACATCTATAATTAAGGTGTTCAGGTTCTCTTCGGTTTTAATAAAATTTACATAACCGTCGTGAATTTTATTTAGGTAATCCGGCGCTATGTTTTTTTCGTATTCACGCCCCCTTTTTTTAATGTTTTCTAATAATCTGTCTGTATTTTGATACAGATATACATATACATCTGGTTTAGTAATCTCTTTATACATAATGTCAAACATCCTACGATAAAGTAGAAACTCGTCGCTGTGTAAGGTGATTTGTGCAAAAATCAGAGACTTAAAGATATAGTAATCAGAAACAATAAAGTTTTTGAAAAGATCAAATTGAGCTAAATCATCTGATAATTGTTGATACCTATCTGCTAGAAAACTCATCTCTAAAGGGAAAGCAAAGCGCTCCTTGTCTTCATAGAATTTAGGTAAAAAGGGATTGTCCGCGAATCGCTCCAAAACCATTTTTGCATTAAAATCATCCGAGAGCATATGAGATAAGGAGGTTTTACCCGCCCCGATGTTTCCTTCAATGGCGATGTAGTTGTATTTTTCCTCCAATGATATGGGTCTGATCAATTTTATGTCTTCCACCAAATTAATTTCAGAACTATCTTGACATGCTTTTAGACAATTGGCAATACGGTCTTTTGCTACAGGATGTATCCAGTGTTCTGCTATTTCATTTAAAGGAACTAAAACGAAATTGCGTTCCAACATTCTTGGATGAGGTACAATTAAGTTCGGTTCAAAAATAATTTCATCTTCAAAGAATAAAATGTCAATATCGATAGTTCTATCTGCGTAAGAATCTCCTTCATTTGAACGGTCTCGACCTAATTCTTTTTCAATCTTTTGAAGCTCAATTAGATATCTGTCCGGAGGAAGGTTTGTTTCAAGTTCTACACAAATATTTAGGTAGGGTTCACCATTATAGCCCCAACTCGCAGTTTGATATACTGAAGATATTCTCTTGATGGACCCAGCTCTAAGGTTCAGTAAATCAATGGATTTCTGAATGTTTTCAGCACGATTTCCACGGTTACTTCCTATGGATAAATATGTTCTTCTTTGGATTTTCATAAATGGAGTACAAAGAAACAAAATGCGAGGCGAAAACTATATATTTGTGAGAACAAAAATTTATAAAAAATGAAATTTTTACAAAATCTACTGGCCAATATAATGGGATTTTTTATCTCTCTTTTATTGTTGTTTTTTTTAATGATTGGGATCGGGGTTGCGATGATTGGTTCTATGGAAGAAGAAATTCCGGAGCTGACTTCTAATTCTGTTTTAGAATTAAGCTTTAATTCTCAGGTCATGGATTTTTATCCTTCAGATCAAGATCCTCTTTTAAAATTATTGGATTTGGATTCTCCTTATATAGGTCTTGATCAAATTATCTCGAGTATAGACAAAGCAGCTCAAGATAATAAGGTTAAAGGTATTAGCCTTCAGCTTAATACCATTCAAGCTGGAATGTCTCAAGTAAAATCAATTAGGCAAGCTTTGCAGCGCTTTAAGAATTCCGGTAAATCTGTTTTTGCTTATGCTGACTTTTATGACCAGAAAGCCTATTACCTTGCGTCTGTTGCAGATCGGGTATATGTAAACCCTGTAGGAGGAGTGCAGTGGAAAGGGCTCAGTTCAGAAGTTTTGTTTTTTAAAGATTTTGAGGATAAGTACGGAGTCAAAATGGAGGTTATTCGCCATGGAAAATACAAGTCTGCCATGGAGCCTTTTCTAGAAAATAAGATGAGTCCTGCAAATCGTGATCAAATGACGAGTTTATTAGGTGATTTATGGTCAGGAATTAAAGTGGAAGTTGGTCAGGATAGAGATCTAAATGAGAAGGAATTACAACGTATAGCAGATGAAAGTTTAGCTCGAAGTCCTCAAAGAGCAATAAAGGTCGGATTGATTGATGAACTTGCTTATAGAGATCAGTATAAAGATGCTTTGGTGGATCAGTTGGATTTGGATACTTATAAAAGTATGGATTTAGAATCCTATATGTTAGGGATAAGTTCAGAATCCTACCAATCACAAGGAAATATTGGAGTTTTATATGCACAGGGAGAAATCATTTATGGAGAAGGGGATGAATCTAGTATCGGTCAAGAATTGATGCTGAAGAGCATTAGAAAATTAAAGAAGGATGATGACATTAAGGCTGTAGTTCTAAGGGTAAATTCTCCAGGGGGTAGTGCTCTGTCTTCAGATATTATTTTAAGAGCCTTAGAAGAGTTGCAGGAAGAAAAGCCTCTAGTTGTGTCGATGGGGGATTATGCAGCTTCAGGAGGTTATTATATAGCGTGTAGTGCGGATTATATTGTAGCACAATCCAATACTATTACTGGTAGCATCGGGGTATTTGGTGCTTTGCCAAACATGAGTAAATTGTCTAAGGAGATGGGAATCAATGCCGATAGAGTGTCAACCTCTAAAGCTCCTGAGTATTCAGTTTTTGAACCTATTTCAAAAGGGTTTTATGATTTGACTCAAGAAGGTATTGAAAGAGTATACCAAGATTTTATTGGACATGTAGCAAAAGGAAGAAAGATGCAAGTTGATCAGGTCGATGCCATTGCTCAAGGGCGTGTATGGACTGGGGTTCAGGCAGAAGAAATCGGTTTGGTCGACGAAATTGGTTCCTTGGACTTAGCTATTGAACGCGCTGCAGAATTAGTAGATATGGAGAATTATGGGCGTATGAATTATCCTGAATATGATTCTGATTTTTCTTCTAGTTTCAAGAATTTCCCATTGGCTCGTATAAAAGAAAACTTGCTCTTAGAATATCTTCCTATTAAGGAGCTTCAAGAGTTGAAGGCCATGAAAAAAACACAAAATTCTGAAGGTATTCAGATGAAAATGCCTTTTGTATTGAAAATTAATTAGATTTTTTCGTATCGGACAAAGTCGAAATCAAATTTATTTTTTGAATCGGCTTTGTTTTTTATACGACTCACTTCTTTCCAGAGTTTTAAGTCAATTTTTGGAAAGAAAGTATCTGCTTCAAAGTCTTGTTGTACTTCTGTGATTTCCAGAACGTCCACTTCATTTAGATATTGTTTATAGATTTGGCCTCCTCCAATTAAGAACACTTGTGATTCCTCTTGAAGAAGAGCATAGGCCCCCTCTAAACTTGAAACTACTGTGCAACCAGGAATAGTCAAGTTTTCTTGTCGGCTAATTACGATGTTTTGTCTTTTAGGTAAAGGTCTTCCTATAGATTCAAAGGTCTTTCTCCCCATAATAATAGGATGACCTGAGGTAATATTTTTGAAATGCTTAAGATCTTCTGGCAAGTGCCAAATCAGATCGTTGTTTTTTCCTAATTCACGATTTAATCCGTAGGCTGCAACTATGGTTTTTTTCATTAGATGGCTACTTTTCCTTTAATTAATGGATGATGCTCGTATCCTACAAGTTCAAAATCTTCAAAGGTGAAATCAAAAATAGATTTTACCTCTGGATTCAATTTCATCTTTGGCAGAGGTTTTGGCTCTCTAGAGAGCTGTAACTCTACTTGCTCAAAATGATTAGAGTAAATATGAGCGTCTCCGAAAGTGTGAATGAATTCTCCTGGTTCTAGTCCTACAACTTGTGCAATCATCAGAACAAGCAAAGAATAACTAGCGATATTAAAAGGAACTCCTAAGAAAATATCGGCACTTCTTTGATAGAGTTGGCATGAGAGCTTTCCTTCTGAAACGTAAAATTGAAAAAAGGCATGACAAGGAGGAAGTGCAGCTTTACCATTTGCTACATTTTCTTCGAATGATTTTGAAGTATCGGGTAAAACAGAGGGGTTCCATGCACTTACAAGCATCCTTCGACTGTTAGGATTATTCTTAAGGGATTCTATAAGTTCAGTGATTTGATCAATCTCGTCACCATTCCAATTTCTCCATTGATATCCATAAACTGGTCCTAAATCTCCATTCGCATCTGCCCATTCATCCCAAATTCGAACACCATTTTCTTTGAGATAAGCGATGTTAGTGTCTCCTTTGAGAAACCATAGAAGTTCATGAATTATAGATCTAAGGTGAAGTTTTTTAGTAGTGACCATTGGGAAACCTTCTGAGAGATCAAATCTCATTTGGTAACCAAAAACACTTTTAGTACCAGTCCCTGTTCGATCTCCTTTAAAAGCACCATTTTCATAAACGTGCTTCATTAAATCTAAATATTGCTTCATGGTGTTCTGTGTTTGCGTTTTCTCAAATCTATAAAAAAAAGCACAATCTTCCTCAGAAAATTGTGCTTGTTTATATAGAGTTATTAATGCTTATTAACCAATAAGCATTCCTGCAATCGTTGCAGATAAAATTGAAGCTAAAGACCCTCCAATTAGAGCTTTAATTCCAAATTCAGATAATGTTTTTCTTTGAGACGGTGCTAAGGACCCGATACCACCGATTTGTATACCTATAGAGGCAAAGTTTGCAAATCCACAAAGCAT
>JBMYWH010000022.1:0-38164 GCA_049607205.1 Flavobacteriaceae bacterium
CTCTAACAGGACAGGTTCCCGCTCCAGGCTTACCTATACTGCCTTTTAGTAATAACAAATTGACTACTTCTCTGATATTATCTACACCGTTTATATGTTGAGTAAGTCCCATGGCCCAGCAGATAATAATTTTTTGGTTTCTGGCAATCAGATCAATACATTGCTCCACCAAAGCGGGATCTAGGCGGGTTTGATTTATTAAATCATTGTAGTCGTAATTTTTTAAATCTTCTCTGAGCTTCTGGAAACCTTGGGTCTTGTCTTCAATAAACTTAAGGTCGAGAACCTGATTCTCTCCTTTTTCAAATCTATCAATGAGCTTGATCATAATGGCTTTTAACAAGGCCACATCACTATTGATCATTAATGGGAGATAAAGATCGCTTAAGCCGGTTGAACCACCTAATAGGTCAATAGGATTTTGTGGATCACTAAAGCGCTCTAAGCCCACTTCTTTTAGTGGGTTTACAGCGATTATTTTTCCTCCTTTATCTTTGCAATTCTTTAAAGCCTTGAGCATCCTGGGGTGATTTGTCCCTGGGTTTTGCCCCATCACTATGACTAGTTCAGCTTGATCAAAATCATCTAAAGTGACAGAACCTTTTCCTATTCCTAGAGTTTCGGATAGGCCAGCTCCTGAGGATTCATGACACATATTAGAGCAATCAGGGAGGTTGTTGGTTCCCAGGCTCCTTACAAAGAGCTGATAAAGAAAAGCGGCTTCATTACTGGTTCTTCCTGAGGTATAGAAAATTCCTTCATTAGGATTGTCTAAAGATTTAACAGTTTCACCAATCAAATCAAAGGCGGCAGGCCATGTGATTTCTTCATAGAAATCCGACCCAGGTCTTTTAATTACAGGGTGGGTAATTCTTCCACTTTTACCCAATTCATAATCGGTCCAAGTACTCAATTGACTAAGAGAATGGGTGGCAAAAAACATAGGACTAACTCTTGCCTGAGTAGCTTCCTCGGCTAAGGCCTTTGCTCCGTTTTCACAGTATTCAGCCAGGAAAGCTCTTTTTGCGTCTGGATCTGGCCACGCACAACCGGGACAGTCGAAGCCATTCTTTTGGTTCATTTTATAGAGTCCAGCCACACCTCTTCTAAGGCCTGGTTCTTTATAAATGAATTCCATGGCATGAGTAACACCTCCAAGACCTGCTGCGGTTTTTGGGATGCTTGTTAATTTGATTCCAGTAAGTTTCTCTGGGTTCTGTGCTCCTGTTTTTTTCATAGTTTTTTACAAATTACAGCCGATGGTTTCCCATCTTCTAGAGTTGTGAAAAAAATATATTGATCCGACCCATCTTTGAGTCCTGTCTTTTTTCGAATTTGGGCTACTGTTAAAGGATAATTTCTGACCGAAATATTTGCTTTATTGCCTTGGATAATTTTTTTGAGTTCTTTTTTAGTTCCTGGAACTATATGCTGAATTTCAAAGCTTCTTCCTGGAAAATCAATCAATTCCTCTGAAGTGTATAAATGAGAATTAACCTCAAGCTTGTTCAAGCCCAATTTTTGAGAAACAGCTGTGAATCCTCCGCTTTTCATGATGGCAGCATTCGGTTCATAAAGATATTTTTGAGGTAAGGCATAGTTTACTTCATAGGATTGCTGACTGTCAAATGAAAAACGTTCTTGCTTGTCTTTCTTTAAATTGATGCAATTGATTCTGTCCTTTTTGATATCAGATCCTATAAGTAATAGTACCTCTTTTACTTCATTATTAAGAGCAATGATATAAACTTCAGCAGGCTCGTTTAGATCTCTTAGACTTGAAGTGATGTCTAAGAAAGGTGAATTCTTGATCATCAATAATTTTGATTTACTAAGGATTAAGTCTTTGTGGGATACGATATTGGGTAGACAGTCTTCTAATCTAAATACTTTGCCCTTTAAATCATGCCTTCTAGAGGGATCTACAAATATCAAATCATAAACTTGAGCACTTTCTTTTAAGTGATCTATAGAAGAGCTATTGATAATTTCAACATTATCTTTATGCCATTGTTGAAAGTTGTGCTTAGTTATTTCTGCAAGGTCGCTATTGAGTTCGCAGGATTCAAATCGATTGCAAACATGGGAAAGATAATAGCTATCTATTCCGAAACCACAAGTCATATCAAGCCCGTATTCAAGATTTCTATCAGCTAGGAGGTCTTTTTTGAATACTGCCGTTTGCTCGGAAGAACTTTGTTCTAAATTCAAGCTTGGAGGGCAGAGTATGCCGGTAGTTTGTGCGACAGAAGGCCATTTTATTTGTAATTTCTGTCTTCCTTTAATTTGGGTCAATAATTCGGACATGCTCAAATCAGAGAAGGGGCTTTTTTTGAAAGCCAATTCCGCTAAATTGCTTTGAAGGTGTTCAAGAATATAGGCTTGAACTTCTGATTTCAAAAGTTCTGTGCGTTGCATTAAATTTGTTTAGTCAGGGATTGAACTATTTTATTATCCGATAAAAATTCTTTTAGAATTACCTTGATCGCGGTATAAGCTGGGATGGCAACGACCATTCCGACAATTCCAAATACACTACCTCCAATCAAGATTACTAGGAATATCTCCAAGGGGTGAGAATTGACACTCTTTGAAAAAATTAAAGGTTGACTCACGGTATTGTCGATTAATTGAGCAATACAATAACCGGTAAGAACCCATAATGATTTAGGAAGAATGACTGTAGAGAAATCCATTCCTAGGAAATTACTCATGGTCAAGAATATGATCAAAATTCCAGCAATAAGTGGGCCTATATATGGGATTAGGTTAAGTAAGGCACATAAGAATGCTATTACCAATGCATTGTGTACCCCTACTAGAAGTAGTACTGCTGTATACATTATAAATAAGACTGTGATTTGAAGAATCAAACCAATGAAGTATCTCGATAATAAGTGTTTAATGGTCTTTAAAGAATGACTGAATTTATCTTCTTTTCCTTTGGGAGACATGGTAATGACTGCCGTGGAAATAAGATTCTTATCCTTCATGAAAAAGAAAGAGATGAACAAAACTGAAAAAAGACCTGCGGCAAACGATCCCGCTCCGGAAATCAGGCCATTTAACAAGCTAGGAATTTGTTTGAATTCAGAAAAGACATTCATATTACTGAGTTCATCTTTTAAATTGATTGAGCGTGTCAGTAAGTAATCGTTTAAATGTGTGCTTAGTACTTGAATGTTTTCTTTAAGTTTATCGGTGTCAAGGAGAGAGAGGTTTTGGCCCTGCTCCATAATAAGAGGAATAAACATTCCAATTAAGGTCATAAAGATCAAAATAAAGATCAAAATGGTTAAAATAACCGAAAGAGTATTAGGAATTTTGAGCTTATGATCAAGAAATTCCACTAATGGGACTCCTATTAAACTTAGTACGGCAGCAATAAGGAGGTATACGATAATGGTTGAGGTTTGTTGCAAAAACCAAATAAGGGCAACGGTTCCCACTATGTAGGCCACGGCACGAAGTATTCCTGAGGTTAAATCTTTTGAGTTCATCGTTAGTTGTTGTTTAAAATCCTGCTGCGGCATCATCTCCTCTTGGATCTGCACCACCTTCTAGACTGCCATCTTCTAATACTAAAATGGCGTCTACCTTTCCTAAAATTACGGCTTTACTTTTAGAAATTTGATATCCTTTAGCCTTTAAATTTTTTATACTTATAGAATCAAAGCCAGTTTGTTCCATGTAGATCACATCGGGTAACCATTGATGATGGAATCTTGAAGCGCTCACTGATTCTTGCATGCTCATATCAAATTGGGTGACATTCAAGATGTTTTGTAAGACAGAAGTAATAATTCTTGAGCCTCCTGGAGAGCCTAGAACCATTTTTAACTGCCCGTCCTGTTCTAGAATTGTAGGGGTCATCGAGCTTAACATTCTCTTTCCTGGAGCGATGGCATTAGCCTCAGCTCCTACAAGGCCAAACATGTTCGGAGTTCCTGGTTTAGAACTGAAATCGTCCATTTCATTGTTTAAGAAAAAACCAGCTTCTTCAACATAGACTTTTGATCCAAAATTTCCATTTAAAGTCGTAGTGACTGCTACCGCATTCCCTTGAGGATCTACTATAGAATAATGCGTTGTCTCCATACTTTCCGTACGATCTAAGTCACCGTGACTTACTTCTGCGGACGGTGTGGCCTTATCCCATGAGAAGTCTTGCATTCTTTGAGTAATATAGGCTTTATCAATAAGCCCTGAAATAGGGACATCCACATAGTCCATATCTCCTAGATAGTAGGAACGGTCTGCATAGGCTCGTCGTTCTGCTTCAGATAATAGTTGAATGTATTTAGTGCTATTATGTCCAAGAGATTTCAAATCATAAGGTTCTATAGCTCCTAAGATTTGAGCAATACAGATCCCCCCAGAAGAAGGAAGTGTCATTGAAGTGATTTTGTAATTTTGAAATGAGAAGGAAATCGGGTCTCTCCAAACCGCCTGATAATTTTCCAGATCTTCTTTTTGAATAATACCGCCTAGTTTTTGATTGTAGTCTACTAGTAGTTCCGCGGTATGCCCCTTGTAGAATTCGTCAACACCATTTTGTTGAATTCTCTTTAAAGTTTGTGCCAATTTAGGAAGTTTAAGACTGTCTCCTTCTTTCCAAACTTTACTAAATACAGTAGTACCTCCATTGGTTTTTTCAAAGGCTTCTCTATAATAATTAAAAGTAGAGGCTTGCTTTTCTGTGATTCTAAATCCGTTTTGAGCCAGGTCAATTGCAGGTTGAATTAATTCTTCAAATGGGAGGCTTCCGAATTTCTCATGGACTTGAAATAGGCCAGCTATGGTTCCAGGAATTCCGTTAGCCATGGCTCCGAGTGTAGACTTACCTTTGATAACGTTTCCCTCTTGGTCAAGATACATGTCCTTATTGGCTAGTATTGGTGCTTTTTCTCTATAGTCTAAAGCACCTGTAGATCCATCAGCTAAACGATAGACCATGAATCCACCACCTCCAATATTTCCAGCACGAGGATAAGCTACGGCTAGGGCAAGGTCAGTTGCAATCATGGCGTCGAAGGCATTTCCTCCTTTTTTCATGATTTGACTTCCAATAAAGGAAGCTTCTTCCCTGGCAGAAACTACCATGGCTTTTTTACTGGTGAATCCTCTTTCTTGTTTTGCTTGAGGACTGCAAGAAACAAGTACAATACTTAGTAAGGATAGATATAAGAATTTATTCATTGGTTAGTTCTCTTAGTTTTGTGGTGGAAAAGGTAATTAAATTTTCAAAAAACTCGGTAAAATCTTCTTCGAGGTCTGAATAATGAGCTTTGAGGTCTACTAGAGATTCATCCATTTTAGACTTTCCTCCGGTTCGCCGATTCATTCCATTCATGACGCTTTGTAGTCCGTCGAAGTATTGATAATTATAAAGCCAGTTTTGTGGTTGCATGTATTGCATCATAAACTCAATCCGCTCAGGGAGGTCTTTTTTGTGAGCATCAACCAATTTATAAAAATCTTGTGAATAGGAGAGTAGGTCTTGGTCGTGATAGCTGGACCAGTTTTTAGCAAGAAAGTGATCGTAAAAAATATCGATGATCACCCCTTTGTAATGTCCGTATTTAGGATCTAACCTTCTTCTTGATGCTTTATGGATAGGATGGGCATCCGTGAAGGTGTCGATCTCGCGATGTAATTGAATTCCTGTCTGAATCCCCGGTTTGAATTGATCCGTTTTATTTCCTTTCACACTGTCCGCAATAAAATTGCCGAGTTTGATGAGATCATTGTCTCCTGATAGATATATGTGAGCGAGAAAGTTCATAAGACAAAAAAAACGCCTAAGTGATTAGGCGTTTCAATATAGCATTTAAATTATATTAGTTATTTAGCATCACAGGCATCACTAACATAGTGATTTCTTCACCTTGTTCCACTCCGTCGATAGGAGTTAGGATTCCAGCTCTGTTCGGAAGTGACATTTCGATCAACACTTCGCTCGCGTTAAGATTCGTCAACATTTCATTTAAGAATCTTGAGTTAAATCCTATTTGCATGTCGTCCCCTTGATAATCACAGTTCAAACGCTCATCTGCCTTGTTCGAATAATCGATATCTTCTGCAGAGATGTTTAATTCTGTTCCCGCCATTTTCAAACGAATCTGATGAGTACTCTTAGAAGAGAAGATAGAAACACGTTTCACAGAGTTCAAGAATGATGCTCTGTCTACGGTTAATTTATTAGGGTTCTCCTTAGGGATTACCGCGTCGTAATTAGGATATTTTCCGTCAATCAAACGACAAATAAGGATGACATTATCAAAAGTGAATTTTGCATTCACATCATTGTATTCAATTTTAACCTCACGATCAGAAGTTGCTAGAATTCCCTTTAATAAGTTTAAAGGTTTCTTAGGCATGATGAACTCAGCCGTAGAATCTGCACTAATATCTGTTCTAGTATATTTTACAAGTTTGTGTGCATCGGTCGCAACAAAAGTTAGTTCTTCCGTTGAAAACTGGAAAAATACACCACTCATTACCGGTCTTAAGTCATCGTTACCTGCAGCAAAAATCGTTTTTGAAATTGCTGTAGCAAGAACTTGAGCAGGAATATCTGTACTGCTTGGATTGTCCAGTGTGATGGTTTTAGGAAATTCTTCTCCATCAAAATAGGCCATATCATATTTCCCTTGTTCAGAAGAGATTTCAATGGTGTTAGAATCCTGAGTCTTGAACGTCAAGGGTTGGTTCGGGAAGGTTTTCAAAGTGTCTAATAACAATCGAGCAGAAACAGCGATACTGGCTGTTGATTCTGATTCCACCTCAATTACAGAACTCATCGTAGTTTCTAAATCAGAAGCTGAAATTCTCAATTCGTTCTCGTTAAGTTCGAATAAGAAGTTGTCCAGAATTGGCAAGGTATTGTTACTGTTGATCACTCCTCCAAGAACTTGAAGTTGTTTCAATAATTGACCACTTGATACAATAAATTTCATCGGTATATTTATTAGGTAAATTTTATTCAGTTTGCACAATTGATTTCAAAAAACTTAATTTGTTTAACTTCGTTGAAAATCAATGAGCCATTTGTACAAATATATATATAATATATGACAGATTATAAAAAAAATATTAGCCCCTATTTATTTCTAATTTTCAGCTTTTTTATCGCCGGTACTGCTTGGTCCCAAAGTCCTGAACGACTTAGTTCTAGTGCCTTAAAAAAGAGAATAGAAAAACTTAATTTTCTGGGTAGCGCCCTTTATTTTGCCGCCCATCCCGACGATGAAAATACACGATTAATCTCATATTTAGCCAATGATGTACAGGCAGAGGTAGGGTATCTTTCTTTAACCAGAGGGGATGGAGGCCAAAACCTTATTGGTGTCGAGATCCGCGAAGGCCTGGGAGTGATCAGAACCCAAGAGTTATTACAAGCCAGAAGACGCGATGGAGGACAGCAGTTTTTTTCCACAGCTAACGACTTCGGATATTCAAAAAACCCTTCTGAGACCTTCAGTATTTGGGACAAGGAAAAAGTGCTTTCCGATGCCACTTGGATTGTGAGGAATTTTGAACCCGATATTATCATCAATCGCTTCGATCACAGAACACCTGGAACGACCCACGGTCACCATACCAGTTCTGCCATGGTGTCTTATGAAATATTCGAAGGACTTTCCGACCCTTCTGTCTTCCCAGATCAAGGAAAAGTATGGAGCCCTTCTAGATTGTTTTTTAATACTTCCTCTTGGTTTTATGGAGGACGTCAGGCTTTTGAAAAAATGGATAGATCTCACTTGTTTAAAGTGGATGTAGGGACTTATTACCCGGAGCTTAGTTACTCAAATGGAGAAATTGCGGCTGAAAGTCGTAGTATGCACAAGAGTCAAGGTTTCGGAGCCGGAGGTGGACGAGGTAGTCAACAAGAGTATTTAGAGCTTTTAAAAGGAGAGAGCGCTGATAATAAAGAAGATTTATTTGCTGGAATCAACACCACTTGGTCTCGAGTACCTGGTGGAGCACATATTACCGAGATGATCAATCAGGTTCTTGTGGATTATGATTTGAGTCATCCAGAGGCCTCATTAAAAGCTTTATTAGAAGTCAAAAGTGAAATAGAAGCCTTAAAGCCCCATCATTGGAAAGCGATTAAACTGGGTGAAATCCAAAATTTGATTGCCCATTGTGCAGGGATTTATATGGATTTCACCAGTGAGGATTCTTATGCGAGCCCAGGATCAGAGGTCAAGGCTCAGGCTCATGTTTTGTCACCAGCGGCTAATACTATACTATTGAAATCGGCTAGAGTTGTCTATTCTAATGGGAAGGAGCAAAAGGTTGCTTGGTCACCTTCAAATTTGGAGAAAAACGTAAGCTATGAAAAGAGTATAGATTTGAACCTGGATCAAGACTTGGACCTATCCAACCCATATTGGTTGAATAAACCATGGAAGAAAGGGAATTATCAAGTGGAAGATTACAATAAAGTTGGTAAGCCTGAGATGCCTGCTGTGATTCAATTTGTCGTCGAATTGGAGTTCGAAGGGATGTCATTTGAGCTTCAAAGTCCTTTGCAGCATAGATTTACAGATCCAGTTAGAGGTGAGGTCTATGATCCCTTTCATGTTGTAGCTCCCTTTGCTGTGAATTTTGATTCGGAAGTTCATGTTTTTGCCACTTCTGAGGCTCAAGAAATTTCTGTTATTATAAAGTCATTTAAAGCAAATGCTACCGGTGAAGTAGCTCTTGATTTAGCAAAAGGATGGAAGGTGAGTCCTTCAAAACAGGCTTTTGAAATTAGTCAAAAAGGAGGGGAACAACGTCTTAAATTTACAGTGACACCTCCTAAACAAACCGATGAAGCCTATTTAACAGCCCAAGTGAATGATAAATACGAGGCTTCGTTGATGGAAATCTCTTACGACCATATTCCTAAACAGCGCGTATTTACACCAGCTTTTAGTAAAATGGTTAGAGTACAGATGGAGAAGAAAGGAGAAAAAGTTGCCTATATCATGGGAGCAGGTGATAAAGTACCTGAAGCGATTAGTCAAATGGGGTATCAGGTAAGTTTATTAGAAGAATCTCGCTGGTCCTTGGATGAATTTAAGAACTATGATGCGATAGTTTTAGGAATTAGAGCTTTGAATGTTAAGCCTAATTTGAATTATCATATGCAAGAGCTTTTTGAATATGCTAAGCAGGGTGGAACTGTAATTCTTCAGTACAATGTTTCTCGCGGCATTAAAGTTAGCGAGATTGGTCCTTATCCGATTAGTTTGTCAAGAGACAGGGTTACTGTAGAAGAGGCAGAGGTTAGAATTCTTGCCCCGAACCATGCAGTGATTCAAGGTCCCAATGCAATTGGTGCTAATGATTTTGAAAACTGGGTACAAGAACGTGGTTTGTATTTCCCTAATGCTTGGGATGATCACTATACGGCAATCCTGGGAGCTAATGACCCTAATGAGCCTTCGCGAAACGGAGGGCTTCTGATCGCAAATTATGGTCAGGGCTATTTCGTTTATACGGGTTATTCTTGGTTTAGAGAATTACCTGCAGGTGTTCCTGGTGCTTACAGAATTTTTGCAAATCTATTGTCTTTAGGAAATTAATATGAAAAAACCTTTTTACAAAACTTGGAATTTTATCTACTTACTCGTTTTCTTGAGTCAAGTACTTTTAATCATTTATTTTACTTACCTCACAAAGCTTTATAACTAATGCATATTTTAGATTGGATTGTACTTGTCAGTATTTTAGTACTGATTGTAGGATATGGGGTTTGGAAAACACGCTCTATTTCGAAGTCTTCAGATTATTTGTCTGGAGGAAAACAGATGTCATGGTATACCATAGGTCTTTCCGTAATGGCTACACAGGCCTCTGCGATTACTTTTCTGTCCACTCCAGGGCAGGCTTATCTCGATGGGATGGGCTTTGCGCAATTTTATTTTGGTCTGCCTCTGGCGATGATCATTCTCTGCGTTTTTGTGCTGCCTATTTATTATCGTTCAAAAGTCACGACGGCTTATGAGTATTTAGAAAATCGCTTTGATCTGAAGACCCGTACCTTAACGGCATTTTTGTTTTTGCTTCAAAGAGGTTTAGCTGCAGGGATAACCATATATGCTCCGGCTATTATCTTATCTGCTGCCTTGGGTTGGAATCTTACTTATACCAACATAGTCATAGGGACTCTGGTAATTATTTATACCGTTTCTGGAGGTACTCGGGCTGTTTCACAGACCCAAAAACAACAGATGCTTGTCATCCTCATAGGGATGGGAGTAGCCTTTGGGATTTTAATGGATGAACTTCCGACTTCTTTAGATTTTAATTCAGCTCGTGATATAGCTGGAAATCTCGGTAAGTTTGATGTCGTGGATTTTGACTTTGATTTATCTTCTCGTTATAATATATGGACGGCTTTGCTCGGAGGTACTTTTCTTTTTCTATCCTATTTCGGGACAGATCAATCTCAAGTGCAACGCTATTTAGGAGGGAGGTCTTTGACCGAATCTCGTTTAGGCTTGTTGTTTAATGCAGTTTTAAAGGTGCCGATGCAATTTGGAATTTTGCTGGTGGGTGTGATGGTTTTTGTTTTTTATCAATTCAATCAAGCGCCACTTCATTTTAATAATTACAACGAAGAGCAAATTTTAAATTCCGAGTATGCTGATCAGTATATAGATATAGAAAATGCCTATACCGCGAACTTTCAAGAAAAAAAACAAGCACTT
Organism: Flavobacteriaceae bacterium; assembly: GCA_049607205.1. Classification (GTDB taxonomy): domain Bacteria; phylum Bacteroidota; class Bacteroidia; order Flavobacteriales; family Flavobacteriaceae; genus JBELHR01. Next base: position 10,710 of record JBMYWH010000022.1, read on the forward strand.
AACGAGATTATCTCTCAGGATTTAGTGAAGGATAAATCAGCCTATGCAGAGGTCGAAGCTTTGAATGCTCGAGAAATGGAATTAAGAAACGATGCGAAGACTTTGATTACTACTTATAGCGAGACCTCGGGGAATACCCTGGAGGTGGAAGATACAGATTATGTCTTCTTCAACTTTATTATCACGCAGTTACCTCGTGGAATTATTGGATTGTTACTCGCAGTGATTTTCTCTGCGGCAATGTCCTCAACAGCCTCAGAACTTAATGCTTTATCAACTACAACGGTGGTGGATGTGTACAAGAGATCTTTTGTCCCTAAAGCTTCAGATGAACATTATCTAAAAGCCTCGAAGTGGTTCACCTTTGCTTGGGGAGTTTTGGCCATTTTATTTGCAACAACGGCCTCTTTATTTGATAATTTGATCGAAGCTGTAAACATCATAGGTTCGCTGTTTTATGGTTCAATTCTTGGGGTGTTTGTCCTGGCATTCTTCATGAAAAAAATCGGCGCTCATGCCGCCTTCTTCGCCGTAATTATCGCAGAGTTTTTGGTAATTAGCCTCTATGCTCTAGATTATTATGGGTTCATCGAACTGGCTTATCTATGGCTAAATGCTATAGGTTGTTTATTAGTGTTATTGTTTGCAAATATTTTGCATTATGCTTTTGCTAAGACCTAAAAAGAAATATATTTGGACAAGTCAATTGAGGGGCATTAGCTCAGCTGGCTAGAGCGCTACGCTGGCAGCGTAGAGGTCATCGGTTCGACTCCGATATGCTCCACGGATAAATGCTTAAAAAAGCAGAATCGGAATAAGAAAAAAAGGAAAGAGTTCACTCTTTCCTTTTTTTTCGTTGAGATTCTTTTTAAGCATTTTCAAAACGGGGTAAATCGGAGCAGCGGAGCTACTCCGATTTATCCTGTTTTGATTACAGTTTATAGGTTACAAGTTGGTAGTTTAGGCAAATCTCCAAAAGGGAAACAAGCGCAAAGCGCTGCCTTTCCCCAAGATCGCACCGCGATCCATTTCCCTTCCTATGAGGAAACAGCGCGCAGCGCACCTTTCCGCCACTCAACTGATTGAAACCTTTCATTAGGCCAAGATCGCACCGCGATCATTTCTCATTCTATAAGGAAACAAGCGCCCTGCGCTGCCTTTCCGCTACTCAACAGCTCAAAACCTTTCACCACCCCAAGATTAACTTATTATATTCCTGTAAGAATTCAAGAAACTAGAGGGTTTATTGTGTCTGGAGACTAATTAAGCTTGTAAATAGACTTCAGAAATTGTTAATCAATAAGAGTTTCTTTTAATATTTTCTTTACTTGAGAGATTTCTTTTTTTGAGGCGGAAGCAAAGACTTTGATGATTCGTTGTTTATTAATTGTTCTAATTTGATCGATCGCTACAAAACCATTTTTATTATTGTGATTTATGGGTACACGAGTCGGGTATTTCTTGACTGAAGAAGTCATTGGTGCTATAATTATGGTTGAAATATTATGGTTTATTTCGTTTGGAGAAAGTACTAAGCAAGGTCTTGTTTTTTGAATTTCAGAACCTATAGTGGGATCGAGGTTTACTAATACGATGTTATATTGGTTTATTACCATTGTTCAAGGTTTTCGTCTTCAAAGACATCGCTAATCAATAGTTCGTCATCATGATCAACAGCCATCTGTTTGAATGCTTTATCCCATCCTTGTCTAGGAGTATCTATTGGTTTAAGGATGATTTTACCTTTTTCTAAAATGAGCTCAACTTTATCTTGAATATTGTATGTTTCCAAGATTTTTTTACTTAACCTAAGACCTTTTGAATTACCTATTTGTATGATTGATGCTTCCATAATTGGATTGTTTTTAGAGACACAAAGTTATTACAAAATAATTACATATCAAAACCTTTCACCACCGCCCCCACAAAAAAAAGCCGGGTAACTACTCCGGCTTTCCTAATTCAAAATATCAATATCAATCCTCATGAATAGAGGAAGTGTTTGGTTAGATTAAAATGTGAGTATTGTTATAAATGGTTTCGGAAATCCAATCTCTATCTTCAGGATGGGCTATGTTAACCATGGCTTGGGAACGCTCTTTTAAATTTTTAGCATAAAGATCTGCAATACCATATTCCGTTACGATATATTGTACATGAGCTCGAGTGGTTACTACAGAGGCTCCGAGTTTAAGAGTTGGTACTATCCTAGCAATATTATTTCTAGTCCTCGAAGGCAGGGCCAGAATTGCCTTTCCTTCTTCTGAAAGTGTTGCCCCTCTAATGAAGTCCATTTGACCTCCTACGCCAGAGTAATGCGTGGTTCCAATGGAATCCGCGCAAACTTGTCCAAAAACATCAATTTCAATCGCCGAATTGATGGCGGTTGCTCTTTTGTTTTTCCTAATGGTTCTGGTGTCGTTTACATAGCCAACGTCCATAAGGTTCACAGCGGGATTGTGATCAATGAAATCATACAATTTCTTCGTTCCTAATGCAAAGCCGGATACAATTTTCCCTGGTTCAGTTTTCTTATATCTCCCGGTAATAACTCCTTTTTGGGCTAAATCCACTAGACCGTCCGACATAAGTTCGGTGTGAACGCCAAGGTCCTTATGGTTGCTTAAGTATTTTAAGGCCGCTTCAGGAATTGCACCTATACCAACTTGTAAACAAGCATAGTCGTCGACTAATGAAGCAATGTTTTGTCCAATTTTTTCTTCTATAGGAGTAGGGCTAGGGATGTTTAATTGATACAAGGGGTCATTGACTTCAACTAGGGCATCTATTTGATTGATGTGAATTATTCCATTTCCATGTACAAAGGGCATGTTGGGATTAACTTGTGCAATGATGTGTTTAGCAGTATCAATAGCAGCATTCGATATATCTACAGAACATCCTAAGGAGCAGTATCCTTTTTCATTTGGTGGGGATACGGTGATCATCGCCACGTCAATTGGCATTTTAGAGGATCTAAATAGGGCTGGAATTTCACTTAAAAAAATCGGGATATAATGTGCTCTACCTCTTTGAACGGCTTCACGGACATTGTGTCCAACAAAAAAACAGTTAATATTGAAACTGTTAGAGTAAAGGTCGTTTGTGTAGGGAGCTTCTCCTTCAGTATGTATGGCAACGATTTCAACATTGGTAAGTTCGGAAGCTCTTTCTGTCATCGCATTGACCAATCGTTGAGGAGTGGCCGCTGCTGAATGTATGAATACGCGATCATTAGATTTAATCACTTTAACAGCTTCGGATGCATTACAATATTTGTCCATACTTGAATACTATAAGACAAATTTAAGTTCATTTGAGGCCTTAAATGATGATAAAAATCATTTCATAAAAAAAGCCTAAATAAATATTTAGGCTTTTCGATTGAGTTTGAATGAACTTATTTAGACCATTGAGCAATAGACTCTTTGTTCATTTTAATATAGTCTTGATTTCCTGCTTTTTCAGCTCCTTCTAAAGATGTTTCAGCAGATTTAATTGCTTCTTTTTTCATGTTTAGATCAGCTTGAATTAAAGATAGACCTCTCCACATCCAGAATGCCTCTGGTCTTAGTTGAACGGCTTTCTTCGCGTATTCTAATGCGGAGTTTAAATCCGTACCTTCTTGATGGTAGAACTGAGCTGCTGAGAAATAGTCATTAGCGCTTGGTCCAGCCATGGTTTTTTTGATACTTGCAACAGTTTTTTCTGTTGTTGGAACCCATATTTTTGAGCTAACCATAGTATTTTCCCACATGATATTAAGACTTGCTCCATCATTACTTAAATCGTCGATCAAGATAGTAAAGCTTTCCATTTTCCATGGAATATCAGTGGTAGCAACAGTAGTTCTTAAAGCTTCTTTTGACTCATCCCATTTTGCTGGTAGACCCCAGTTTTTTGTGTCTGAATAAAAGATAAGATCCCATGATTTTTCGTTTGGGACAGAGTAGATTGCATAAGACCCTTTTTTAAGATCTTTCCCATCGATTTTCACATCGTCAGAAAAACTAATTATAGTATTTGCGTTTGCTCCTGTTCTCCAGAGTTTTCCGAATGGAACTAGATCTCCGAAAATCGCTCTACCTCGCATTGCAGGTCTAGAATAGTCAATTTTTACAGAGGTTAGACCAATGATTTGGTCTGTTTTTGCACTTGGGCTAGGTTGAGGTGCTGTGACTTGGGCGCTTAATTGAAATGCCACTAGAGTCATCAGACCTATGAATAAATTTTTCATGGTTATTGATTTTTGTTAAAAGTAATAAAAATATCAAGACTGGTATTTTCGTTGATATAGTCTGTTTTGTATGAAATAGGTGAAGATGAAAATGAGTAAGGGACCTAAGGTGTTAAGAAGTTTCCAGAAACTGCCTTCTTCATAGGCCTTAACTTTGTTTAAGGGGTATAAATCGATATGTTTGGTTCTAAGAACTAATAGGTTTTCTTGACCACATAGGAAATCAACTGCGTTTAATAAGAAGGTTTTTTTGTCATTGAATTCGCCGTTCCAAGGGTTTTGGTCCAGGGGAAGTGGTTGGCCCTGATTTAGCTTGTTTTCTGCAAATTTACCGTCAGAAATAAAGATTAGTTTGGAAGTACTTTCTTTTGAATTCTGAGGCTTAAAGGGCTTAGTTCTTAATTCATAGGCTGAAGGAAGTTGACCTTGTATTAAGACTCCAAGTGCGAATGGACCCTGGTTATAATTCTCAGGGTTTTCTTTAATGATCGAGTTTAGTTCTATCAGTCCAGGACTTGTTGAAACGTTTGCTTTATTCGATGATTGAAGTAGGATTTGAGTTTGAACATCAGTTTGTAAGAGTTCAATAGGACTACTAAATTCCATTTGAATAAAATTCAATTGAGCGCCTATCATAGACTGAGGGTTAGCTACTGCCATGTTGTGATAAGGCCATCTTAGGGTTTGGTATTGTGTTTGTTTTCCAATATTTCCGGTTGCTAGTGGAATATCTGAAGCATAATAATCTTTGATTAGGGCTGGGGACTGTCTGAAACCATAGGTGAAAAATAAATCTGTCAAATTTAATTCTAAAGGATAACTCAGACTTGTTCCATCTACCATCAAAGAATCAAGGGCGGCCTGAACTCCAGAAATCATATGAATAGCGTTTCCCCCAGAGACTTGATATTGATCTAAGACGAATTTTTCTGCTTCACTAAAAGGAATGACAGGATTGGAATTGATGATAAGATCAAAGCTCTGCAAATCTTTTAGGGTCTTTGAAGGGGCAGAAGCCACAGAGTCTAAGGTGAACTTTGCGAGAAAATATTTCTGTCCTAAAGCACTCAAGAAATCATAAAGTAGCAGATCGGAACTTTGACCGTTTCCAGAGAGTACCGCTATTTTTTTTGTCTTTTTAAAATTTAAAAGATCTAGAGCTTCGCTAAAAGCGTATTCCAAGTTTTGTACAGAAGCTTCTATCTGATTTTCAGAATTGCTTTCGGTTAATAAAGAAAGAGTTTGTTTTTTGTTATCAGATGTGATTTCTGCATATGGAAAAATAGTTTGCTCACTTAGAATTCCATTTTCTTCTATGGTTAATACACTTGGTTGAAGACCTTTCTTAATAAGTTCCTCTTCGAGGCCTTTAGGATTTACGAACTCAAATCGAATGTTCTTATTTTGGTCTCGATAAGCACTTAGTAAGGTTTGAGTTTCAGTTTGAAGTCTCTTGAATTCGGAAGGGAATTCTCCATCTAAATAAACTTTTATTTCCACCGGTTTCACCAGGCTGTGAACAATGTCAAGGGTAGTTGAGCTCAGAGTGAATCGCTTGTCTTTTGTAAGGTCTAAGCTGAAATAAGTAAAGAATGACAGAAGAATCATCAGGAGTCCAATGCTAGCGATTTGGATACCTTGTGTTTTTTTATGGTTTAGACTATTTAGGGATAAGGCTATAAAAACTATTGCAATACCTAAGAAGTAAGTCAGGTCCGAAATATCGATGAGTCCCTTTGAGATGTTTAAATAGTGACTGTATATTCCAATGTTTGATAAACCAGATTGATAATTACTTAATTGGTCTATGAATTCAAAGCCACTGTAAATGAGAAGTAAGCTTAGTATGCTTAGAGCTAAGGAGATTAAATTGGTTTTTGCCTCCAGGCTAATCCATACACTTATTGAAGTAAAGGCGATTAACAGGAAGTTGAGTCCTAAAAAGGATCCCCAAAGCACGGCCCAGTCAATTTCGCCTGGACTGAGAGAGAGTTCAGATATGGAGTAGGTGTACACTAAAATAGGACTGAGTGCGATAAGTACCCAGGTATAAATACTAATTAATTTACTCCCTACGATTTCAAGGTTGGAAATGGGTTGGGCTTTCAACATTTCTAAGGTTCCCAGGGAATTCTCTTCAGAGACAATTCTCATGGAGATGATAGGGATTAAAACAATGAAAAACCAGGGTGCTAATTCAAAAAAGGAGTCTAAATCTGCAAACCCTCCCTGAAGGATATTGTATGGGTTGGGGATAAACCACAAAATTAAACTGTTAAATAGCAGGTATATTCCAATAATTAAAGGGCCAGAGCCACTGTTTAAAAATTGTCTAAAGTCTTTTGAAATGATGGCTTTCATATTTAATTGAAAGTTATAGTGATAGTAGCGTTGGTCTTGAGACCAAGAAGGGTGGATGCTCCACCAAAAGTGTTGACATTACTTCTAAATAGGGCAATTTCTAAGAGTTGAGAGCTGTTGAAAAGACAAATGCCTTTACCTTCATAAATCTTGTAATCTTTGAAGTTTGAGAAGTCCATGACATCACTGTAGTTTTTGTGAATTTTATTGAACTTATGTCCTCCCACTCGAATTTTAAATCCTCTTCCTTGAGCAAATTGATCAAATTCAGATTGACTCAAATTGGTCACTGCATTCCCGTAATTGTCGTTGTATATAATGTGGGCAATAATAGAATTGGCTTCTTCATTGAAGAGCGCTTTTCTTATGTTTAAAGTTTTGATTTGAGAGATTTCTTTTCCTACAACTCCTAATTGTCCTCCTCTTTCAATATGCATAGCGACATGGACAAATATATCGAGTAAAGGAAATGAGCTTTCAATCCTGTCGTGGATGTTGATCTCTACAATTTGTTCAACCTTAAGATCCGTTGTTAGGAATGATAATATGCCATTATCAGCACAGATGAAATACTGTCCGTCAATTTTTGCAGCCAAATGTCTGTTTACCGGACTGTGCTCTGAGTCCACTCCAATGATATGTATGGTACCTTTAGGGAAGCTCTTGTATGCGTTTTTTAATATATAAGCCGTTTCCAGGTGATTGAAAGGGCTGATTTGATGTGAAATATCAACGATACGAGCCTCAATATTCTGACTTAGAATAGCTCCTTTAACCGATGCTACAAAATGATCTTTTGTTCCAAAGTCTGTCGTAAGCGTTATAATTGACATGAGTGGTAGCTTTTGTAGTTTAAAGTTTTAAGGTCTCGTTTTATTAGTTATTTTTGTTGGAACAAAACTAATTAAAATAATCTTTTTGAACGAGCGAATAATCACCCTTTCTGAAATAGATATTGCCGACTTTTTTGGTCCTGGAAATAAAAACTTGAGTCAAGTTAAGAGTTTCTTTCCAAAGTTGAAGGTAGTTGCACGTGGGAATGACATCAAAATTTTCGGGGAACCGGAAATTATGGATGAATTTGAGAAGCGTTTTGAAATGCTTTTGAAATTTTATCGAAGATATAATAGTTTGGATTCAAATAGTATAGAGCGTCTGATGTTAGAAGATGGGAAAACTATGGATCCAAGTAAAGGTGATGATCAGATTTTGGTTCATGGGGTTGGAGGCCTTCGGGTGAAGGCAAAAACCAAGAATCAAATGGAGATGGTCAAGGCCATGCGTCAAAACGATATGCTTTTTGCAATTGGACCTGCCGGTACGGGTAAGACCTATACTGCGGTGGCTCTTGCGGTTCGCGCGCTAAAGGAAAAGGAGGTGAAAAGAATTGTACTCACCAGGCCAGCGGTAGAGTCTGGAGAGAAATTAGGTTTTCTCCCTGGAGATATGAAGGAGAAATTAGATCCTTATATGCAACCTTTGTATGACGCCCTTCGAGATATGATTCCTCATGAAAGATTAGCAAGTTTTCTAGAGAAGGGAACCATAGAGATCGCGCCACTTGCTTTTATGCGTGGTAGGACTCTTGATAATGCCTTTGTGATTCTAGATGAAGCTCAGAATACGACTCATGCGCAGATGAAAATGTTTTTGACCCGTATGGGACCACAGGCAAAATTCATTGTCACTGGAGATCCAGGTCAAATCGATTTGCCTCCTAGACAGGTATCGGGTTTAAAAGAGGCTATGTTGACACTTAAATCAATCCGAGGTATAAGTTTTGTCCACCTGGACGACAAGGATGTGATCCGTCATCGATTGGTTAAAAAAATAATAAACGCTTATAAATCTATAGAAACTGAATAGCATGTATCCTACTATTAACGAAACGAATTTTAATTTTTCAGGACAAGAATCCGTATATAAAGGAAAAGTTAGAGAAGTCTATCAAGTTGATCAAGACCTTCTTGTAATGGTGGCTACCGACAGGTTATCTGCTTTTGATGTGATCATGCCGAGACAGATTCCTTTTAAGGGGCAGATTTTGAATCAAATAGCGTCAAAAATGTTAGACGCTACATCTGATTTGGTGCCGAATTGGGTTATGGATGTTCCAGATCCAAGTGTTACCATTGGAAAAAGGTGTGAACCTTTTAAAGTTGAGATGGTGATTCGAGGCTATCTTACAGGACATGCTTGGAGAGAATATAAAAGTGGAAAGCGTGTTTTATGTGGTGTAGAGCTTCCTGAGGGAATGAAGGAAAATCAGAAATTTCCAGAGCCTATTATTACGCCGACCACTAAAGCTGAAGTTGGTACTCACGATGAAGATATCTCAAGAGAAGAGATTTTGAAACAGGGAATTGTAAATGAGCAGGACTATTTAATGCTGGAGGACTACACAAGAAAGTTATTTCAGAGAGGGACTGAATTAGCTGCAGATAAAGGGCTAATCCTGGTGGATACTAAATATGAATTTGGAAAGACACAGGACGGAACTATTGTGGTGATTGATGAGATTCATACCCCAGATTCTTCTAGGTATTTTTATGGAGATTCTTATCAAAATCTTTTTGACCAGGGTAAGGCTCAGAAACAACTGTCCAAGGAATTCGTTAGACAATGGCTTATTTCAGAAGGGTTTCAAGGTTTAGAAGGGCAAGTAGTACCTGAATTCAGCGATGAGAAAATCTTGGAAATTTCTGATCGCTATATTGAGTTGTATGAACAAATTACAGGAGATTCTTTTGTTAAAGGAGATACTTCTGACTTGGAACAAAGGATTAAAGAGAACGTTGAAAGTTCTTTGCAAAAATTAAAAGCATAGCCCTAGGCTATGCTTTCATTAAATCTCCTTCTCCTTTTACAGAAAGATAGGAGTGATTCATTAGATATTGATCGACCTTTTTTGCGGCTTCACGTCCTTCGGCTATAGCCCATACGATTAAGGATTGTCCTCTACGCATGTCTCCGGCGACGAAAACATTTGAATCTCCTACGCGATAATCTTTAGTTAAGTAGTTACCTCTTGAATCCAAAGGGATATCTAACATTTCTGAAATAGTTGTTAAGGGGCCTGTAAATCCTAAGGCAAGAAATACATGCTGGCATGGCCATGTTTTTTCTGTTCCTTCTAATTCTATTAGGTGATGTCTACCTTCTTTGAATTCCCATTGTACCTGTACTGTTTTTAAGGCTTGAAGATTCCCTTTTTCATCTAAAATAGCCTCCTTGGTGTTGATCAGCCAATTTCGATCACATCCTTCCTCATGAGAACTAGAAGTTTTTAATTGTAGCGGCCAGAATGGCCAAGGTGTTGATGCTGCTCTTTGTTTCGGTGGTTTAGGCATGATTTCAAAGTTTACCACTGATTTAGCACCTTGTCTGTTGGCAGTACCAATGCAATCTGAGCCTGTATCTCCACCTCCTATGACGATGACTTCTTTTCCTTTTACATCTATCTCTAGATTTTGATTTTCATCGAATAGAGTTTTAGTCTGATTGGTTAAATAATCCATGGCTTGATGTATTCCAGGTTTACCAACTAGATGAGGTAGTTCTCTTCTTTTTTCTGCCCCTCCGCATAAGGCAATCGCGTCGAATTGCTCTAAGTCATGCTTCAAGATATCCTTTCCTACTTCTGTGTTAGTTTTAAAGGTGATTCCTTCTTGCTTAAGGATGTCTATTCTCCTATCGATTATTGATTTTTCTAACTTGAAATTAGGAATTCCATACCTTAATAGTCCACCAAGGGCATCTTGTTTTTCAAAGACAGTCACCTGATGACCTGCTTTGTTTAATTGTTGGGCAGCTGCTAGTCCTGCGGGACCGGATCCAACGACCGCAACGGATTTCCCAGTTCTTGCGCTTGGAACTTGGGCTTTGATCCATCCGTTTTCAAAGGCTTTTTCTACAATGTTCTTTTCAATAGTTTCAATGGCTACAGGGTCGCTGTTAATTCCGAGTACACATGCTTTTTCACAAGGAGCAGGACAAAGCCTTCCTGTGAATTCAGGAAAGTTGTTTGTAGAATGAAGTAGCCATGCAGCCTTCTGCCATTCTCCTTGATGTATCATGTGATTGAAATCAGGTATTAAGTTCCCTAGAGGACATCCACTGTGACAGAATGGAATTCCGCAATCCATACATCTCGATCCTTGATCGGTCAGTTCTTGGTCGCTCATTCTTATGGTGAACTCTTGAAATGATTCAACTCGCTTTTCTGGGGCTACAGTTGATTCTTCTTGTCTGTTATATTCTAAAAATCCTGTTACTTTTCCCATACTAAGTTTTCTTTTTTGATTCTTGCTAATGCCAGTTTGTATTCACGAGGCATAATTTTGATAAATTTCTGTGATTCTAGTTCCCACTTTTGGATAATTTTTGAAGCTAGTTCACTTTTTGTTTCTTTGTGATGTTGGTTGACTAGAGCGTATAATTGGCTTCTGTCTTCCCCGTCAAGTTCCTCGATGTCCACACTTCCCGTGTTGATGTTTTTTTCGAACTCGGAATCACTCTTGTATATATAAGCGACTCCACCACTCATTCCTGCTGCAAAGTTTCTTCCAGTATTTCCTAGAACCACGACGATTCCTCCAGTCATATATTCACATCCGTGATCTCCTAGTCCTTCCACTACAGCTTTAGCTCCGGAATTTCTAACAGCAAAACGCTCACCAGCTATACCATTTATAAATGCTTTTCCTTTTGTTGCTCCAAATAGGTTTACGTTACCAGTAATAATATTTTCATGGGCGGCAAAAGTTGCTTCTTCAGGTTTCTTGACCACTAATTTTGCTCCAGAGAGTCCTTTCCCTAAGTAGTCATTTGCATTTCCTTCTAGATGCATGCTCAATCCGCTAGCGGCAAAGGCCCCAAAACTTTGTCCAGCACTTCCCTTGAAATGTAAGTTTAAGGTGTTGTCTGGTAGGCCTTGATAGCCATAGATTTTAGAAATTTCATTGGACAATATGGCTCCTGTTGATCTATTGGTATTTGCAATAGGATAGAATAGGTCCATGGCTTGTTTTCTGTATAATGCAGGGTGACTAGCGCTTATAATATCAAAATCTAAAACGCCTTCTAAACCGTGGTCTTGTGTTGTTATGTTTTTTAAAGATACACCTTCTTCTAGGTGGTCACTATTTAAAATAGGGCTTAGATCTAATCCTTTAGCTTTATAATGACGGATGGCTTCTTTAGTATTTAGTTTGTCCACGCGTCCTATCATTTCATCCAGAGATTTAAATCCTAGATCTGCCATGATTTGTCTTAACTCTTGAGCTAAGAAATAAAAGAAATTGATCACATGTTCTGGAGTACCTTGGAAGTTTTTTCTAAGCTTTTCATCCTGAGTAGCAATTCCAACAGGGCAAGTGTTCAGGTGACATTTACGCATCATGATACATCCAGAGGCTACCAAAGGTGCCGTGGCAAATCCGAATTCTTCTGCCCCTAAAAGAGCAGCTATAGCTACATCTCTACCAGTTTTAAGTTGTCCATCGCATTCAACTACGATTCGATCTCTTAGATCGTTTTTCACTAAGGTCTGCTGGGTTTCAGCTAGTCCTAATTCCCATGGTAATCCTGTGTGTTTTAAAGAGGTGAGTGGAGAGGCTCCGGTTCCTCCATCATATCCTGAAATGAGAACTACGTCAGCCTTAGCTTTAGCAACTCCAGCTGCTATTGTTCCAACTCCAACTTCAGACACTAATTTCACATTGATACGAGCTTCTCGATTTGCGTTCTTTAAATCGTAAATTAATTGTGCTAAATCCTCAATAGAGTAAATGTCATGGTGAGGAGGTGGTGAGATTAAACCTACAAAAGGAGTAGAGTTTCTTGCCTTTGCAATCCAAGGAAGAACTTTGTCTCCTGGAAGTTGTCCACCTTCACCAGGTTTGGCTCCTTGAGCCATTTTAATTTGAATTTCTTTAGCATTAGTCAAATAGTGAGAATCTACTCCGAAACGACCAGATGCTACTTGTTTGATAGCTGAATTTCTCCAATTTCCGTTGAAATCTTTCTCGAATCTATCTTTATTTTCTCCTCCTTCACCTGAGTTGCTCTTTCCGCCAATTCTGTTCATGGCAATGGCGAGATTTTCATGAGCCTCTTGTGAAATGGATCCATAACTCATCGCTCCAGTTTTGAATCTTTTTACGATTTCTGTCCAAGGTTCAACTTCATCTAGTGGAATAGGGTTGAAGTTGTTGAACTCCATCATCCCACGCAAGGTCATCAAGTGCTTGCTTTGTTCATTAATCAAAGAGGCGTAGGTGTCATAGCTCTTCTGATCAGTAAGTCTTACTGCTTCTTGAAGTTTAGCAACTGTGTTAGGGTTAAATAAGTGTTTTTCACCGTTTCTTCTCCATCTGTAATCTCCACCAATCTTAAGTCCTAGTCTATTTTTGATCAATACCTCTGGATATGCGTAATCATATCTTTTTGAAATTTCCTTTTCTATTTCATAGAGTCCTATCCCACCAATTCTAGAGGGGGTGTATGGGAAGAATCTCTCGGCAAAATCCTTTTTAAATCCTAAGATTTCAAAAATTTGTGCTCCTCGGTATGAATTTAAAGTTGAGATCCCAATCTTATTCATGATCTTAAGGATTCCTTTTCCTATGGCAGTATTGAAGTTTTCAACAGCTTCTTCTTCGCTGAGGTTTTTGATAAACCCATCATTCACTTGCTTACGGATCAATTCATTGACCATGTAGGGGTTGACAGCGGATGCGCCATAGCCAAATAAACAAGCAAAATGATGAGGTTCTCTAGGTTCTGCAGATTCTACAATTAAATCAAATTGAGATCTTAATTTCTTTCTTCTTAAACTATGATGTAGATAAGATACAGCTAGTAAGGGTGGGATAGGGGCTTGCTCTTTGTTACTTCCGCGATCGGAAAGTATGATTAGAGTGTTTCCTTGCTTAATGGCGTTTTTAGTTTCTATGACTAAATCCATCAAGCGTTGCTCAAGTCCGTTAACTCCTTTGTCTTTTTGATATTTTATTTGAAGTGTACAGGCTTTCAGTCCTTCACTGTCAAGTTTTCTTATTTTTTCTAAATCAGCATTTGATATAACTGGATTTTGAATATGAAGTTTATGACATTGAGAGCTTTCTGTGTTGAATATGTTTTTATCCCTTCCCAGTGTTAGTCCTAAATCGGTTACGATTTCTTCTCGAATTCCGTCAAGAGGAGGGTTGGTTACTTGGGCAAATAATTGCTTAAAATAGTTAGGGAGTAGTTGGTTTTGGTCCGATAGGACCGCAAGTGGAGTATCATTCCCCATGGACCCTAAGGTTTCCTTGGCGTTTTGGGCCATGGGGCTGATCATATCCTGAATTTCTTCAATAGTATAATTGAAAAGTCGCTCTCTCGTGGCAAAATTTTCAGTTTCTACACTGCATTGATCGTTGTATGGAATGTCTTTTAGTTCAAGCTGATTCTCGTCAATCCAGGTTTGATATGGATTACTTGAACAAATTTCAGTTTTGATTTCTTTGTCATTGATGATTCTTCCCTCCACCATGTCTACCAAAAACATTTTTCCTGGCTCTAAACGTCCGTGAAGTTCAATGTTGTCATCATCAATATCTAAAACACCTATTTCGGAAGACATCACTAGGGTTCCGTCTTTTGTAAGGGTGTATCTTGAAGGTCTTAATCCGTTTCGATCCAATAAGGCACCTAGGTAATGGCCGTCGGTGAACGGGATTGACGCAGGTCCGTCCCAAGGCTCCATTATGTTTGAATAAAATTGATAAAACGCCTTTTTATCCTCGGGCATATTAGGGTTCTTTTCCCAAGCTTCTGGTACCATAATCATCATTACTTCAGGGAGTGTTTTTCCTGTGAGTAATAAAAGTTCTATAACCATGTCCATTGAAGCCGAGTCAGATTTCCCATCTAAAATTGTTGGGAATATTTCGTCGATAAATGGACCAAGTATGTCTGCTTTGATTAGTTCTTCCCGAACTCGCATACGATTGATGTTTCCTCGTAGCGTGTTGATTTCACCATTTTGACACATGTATCTAAAGGGTTGAGCAAGATCCCATGAAGGTAGTGTGTTGGTGGAAAATCGTTGATGAACTATGGCGAGTTTAGAGGTAAGTCTTTCGTCGTTCAAGTCTAAAAAATAGCCGTTGATGTCTTCGGGCTTAATAATTCCTTTATAAATTATAATGCTTGAAGAAAAACTTGAGACATAGAATAAGTGGCTTTCAGCAAGTTTAGATTCTATGATTTGATGCTCTGTTATTTTACGTGCAATATAGAGTTTTGCTTGAAATTCTAATTTGCTTGAATCCTCAGGTTTGGCTACAAATAATTGCTCAATTTGAGGTTCTTTTTCCGCAGCAATAGGTCCTAAAACAGCCTTGTTGACAGGTACTTTTCTCCATCCGAGAATTGTTAAACCTTGTCTTAGGAGTTGCTTTTCAAATATGTTTTTACAAAAGTTTTTTTGATTTTCTGATTGAGGGAGAAAGGTCATTGCAACCGCATACTGTTCAGGTTGAGGAAGCTCGAATTCACAAGTTTCTTTGAATAGTAAATGAGGTAAGTCAAATAAAATACCTGCTCCATCTCCTGTGATCCCGTCAGAACTAACACCTCCTCGATGTTCCAATTTGACCAATATATTCAACGCATCATGAATGATTGTATTGGTTTTTTTACCATTTAAGTTGCAAATAAAACCAGCTCCACAGTTTTCGTGTTCAAATCTTGAAGAATATAAATCGTTTCTCATATTTTGTTGAATTGTTTCTACAAAAATAGAAAAAACATTGAATTATTTTCAATGAATTAGCGAAAACGTTTGAATTATATTTTGTTATTGGATGTTTTTGTTGTGATTTTTCGAATAAAAAAAGCACCGATATGTTAGTCGGCGCTTTGATTTTCAGTGTGTTATCATTTATTCTTCATTGTAAACTCCGATGCCATGTTCGTGAACATCTAAGCCTTCAATTTCTTCTTGTTTGCTCACTCTGAGCCCAATTGTTTTCTTTAAGATAAATAGAACGATGAAGGTTGTAGTCATTGCCCAAGCTCCGATACTGAATACTCCAGCAGCTTGAATTCCTAACTGTGTGAATCCGCCTCCATAGAAAAGTCCACCTTCCACAGCAAATAATCCCACTAATAAAGTACCTAATGCTCCAACCACTCCATGTACTGAAACGGCTCCTACTGGATCATCTACTTTTAGTTTTTTGTCAATAAACTCTATGGAGTACACTACAGTGATTCCCGATAAAAGACCAATGATTGCAGCACCTTCGTTGCTTACAACAGAACATCCTGCTGTGATACCAACTAATCCAGCTAAGGCACCGTTTAGGGTCATAGAGATGTCTGGTTTTTTGTATCTAATCCATGTAAGGATTAAAGCGGCTAGTCCACCACTTGCAGCTGCAAGGTTTGTAGTAATGATGATACCAGAAACTGCAATTGCATTATCTCCAGAGATCGCTAATTGAGATCCCGCGTTAAACCCGAACCAACCTAACCAAAGGATGAATATACCTAGAGAACCTAATAATAAGTTGTGTCCTGGGATTGCTTGAGATTTTCCGTCTTTGTATTTGCCAATTCTAGGACCGATCATAATCGCGGCTACTAGTCCTGCCCATCCTCCAAGAGAGTGAACAACTGTTGATCCTGCGAAATCGATGAATCCAAGGTCGGTTAACCATCCATCACCTTGCCATACCCAGTGTCCTGAGATTGGGTAAATAAGGATGGTCATAATTAATGAAAATGTGATATACGTTGTGAATTTAGTTCTTCCAGCTACTGCTCCTGAAACGATGGTTGCTGCTGTTGCGGCAAATACGGTTTGGAAGAATAAATTGTGCATATCCTCTTTGTTGTCATAGAATAACTCTGGCATACCTATGAAGCTTCCTATGTCGCTTCCATACATCACTGTATATCCAACTGTCCAGAATCCTAAGGAACCAATTACAAGGTCCATAAAATTCTTCATTATAATATTTCCTGCATTTTTGGAACGTGTGAAACCTGTTTCAACTAAGGTGAACCCGGCTTGCATAAAGAATACAAGTATTCCACAAATTACGATCCATAATATATCTAAAACTGCGTCTGTTGTCATGATTGTTGATTTTTAGTTTTTGGCTTATTTAAGTGTTTCTCCTCCTTTTTCGCCAGTTCTAATTCTATAGGCTTCTTTTACGTCTGATACAAATATTTTCCCATCTCCAACTTCTCCAGATCTTCCAGCTTCCATAATGGTTTTTATTGTGATGTCTTCAAAATCATCATTGACAACGATTGAGAGGTATTCTCTTTTGATGTCAGCGGTACTAAAGGAAATTCCGCGATATACTTTTCCAACTTGTTCATTTCCTTGACCAGTTACTGACCAGTGGGATAGGAAGTTAACGCCTACTTCGTGTAGGGCTTTTTTGACCGTCAAGAATTTTGATTGTCTGATAATTGCTTCGATTTTTTTCATTTTAAATAGTATTGGTTAAAAGGAGTAAACTGCAGCTAGCAAGAAACTACCTAATTCTTTTTGCATGTCAGCTCCATTCGCGAAACTCGCTTCAGAGGTCATGTCATATCTTAATTCTGGGATGATTTTTAATCCATCGGCTACAGCATAGTTTGCAGATAGTGTTAAGGCAAAAACATTTCCTTCTCCACTAGCATCTGAATATCCTAAAGCTCCAAATTCTCCAAATTCTGAAAAATATTCTGGGCGAAGTCCGATAGCAGTTTTATCGCTTAATGCGTACTGTAAGTATACTGCGGCTCCGTAAAATCCTGTAGCGTCACTATCCTCTATTGGAGTCGTGTTGTAAGTACCGTTGATTCCGAAGTAAAAACTATCTGAAAGATCAAATCCTCCTGTATAATCTATTTGGAATAAAGAACCCATTGTAGCATCGGTTGACTGATCTCCGTACAATACGTTTAAGTATTGTCCTTTATATCCAATTTGTCCTCCAAAAGTAACAGTACCATTCACATTGTATTCTGTATAGTCTGTTGGATTTAATATAGCAAGCATTAAGCTTAAATCTTCTGATAAGGCGATATCTGCTTTTAAACCTGCATGAGAGAAAGGTCCATAAGAGAACATATAAGAGGTGGAGTAGTTGAAGTTACTTACTGGGGAAATTACTTCGTATCCAAGGAATGTGTTGAAATTACCAAGGCTTAAGGTAACTGATTCAGATACGTTCCAATATGCGTATAATTGATTTACAATATTAGATGACCCAACTGAGTTGAAGACAGCTTCTTCTCCTCTTGGACCGAATACTAGGTCTGCGACAAAACCAACTTTCTCACCTGTATAACTTCCTACAAGGTTTACCATACCTAAAGAGAATCCTGGTAGGTTGGCAAATGAGGTGTTAGGTGCTTCCATTCGGTCTGCTCCAAAGTTTGTTCTGTAATAAGTATCTACAGATCCGCTAAAGTCAAATTTTGATTCGCTTTGAGCAATCGCGGTTAAACTTAACATCCCTAAAAGGGTAAATAATACTAATTTTTTCATGGTTAATTAATTTAAGGTTAGTTGTGTTGTCTGATGTAAAACTACTACACTAACCCCAATTAATGAAATGTTGTGTTGGCTAAAATGTTAATATATGGATTAGTACCCTTAAAAAAAGAAGGGGTTATTTTGTTTAAAAGTAAAAATGCACGGTTTTACCCCCTAAAAAATGAGGGTGTGTTAATTTTGTGGTTAAATTCTGTTAAATACATAAAAATGCATTTTTTTGAAAAAAACGTACGAAATCGATTGAAATAAGGGTTTTTATTCAATAATTAGGTTTTTAGGCAGAAATATTATCATCAAAACACTTATTATGTTGATAATAATTTAATAGACACTAAAAGTATGAGTAGGCTTGTGAGGAGTTTGAGTTGCCTGTTTTTCTTAAATGGCTTAAGTTTTCCCAGTAGACTTCCAAGGCTTACTAAAGCAATAAACAACAGGAGGTTGTTCTGGGCTCCTGTCGTTGACTTCTGTATGAACATAGCGCTGAGGCCTGCTATGGAGTTCACTAGAATAAAAAAGCTGCAGGTCGCTGCGATGGTTTTGGGTTTAGCCCAGTGACTAAGATATAAATAAGGAGCAAGGAAGATACCTCCTCCAATTCCAACTAGACCTGAAATGAATCCAATAGCTCCACTTAAGATGTAGTTGTTGGATTTGGGGAGTTTGAATGTTTCCAGTTTGTTGAATGTTTGAGAGAGCATAATAATGGATGCGAGTCCTAAAACTAAGGCTAAAATAAAAGTGTAGGTTTCCTGGTTAAGGGAGAAGCTACCTCCAAGAAAGGCAAAAGGCACTGAAATTAGAGTTAGTTGTATGCTTTTTTTAAATTTTAGTTCACTCCTATATATATAGAAGTATAAATTAATGCTTACAACTGTAATGTTGCAAATTAAAGCATAGAACCTTATTTGTTCTGGAAGAAGGTTTGTAAGTGCAAGTAACGCGATGTAACTAGATCCTCCTCCGAATCCAACGCTGCTGTATAGCCATGCGATTAGAGGAAATGCTATATAAAGGAGTAAATCTATGAGTTCCAACGGAGATTTTTTTTAGATAAAAATAATATTATATTGCAACTTAGCTAAAACATTAAAACTAAACTAACTAATCTATGTCTTTACAAATTAAATCTTTTAAGGAGTATAAAGAGAAATATCAACAGAGTATTGAGCAACCAGAAGAGTTTTGGGCTGAGGTGGCTTCGGAATTTAAATGGAGAAAGAAATGGGATCAAGTTCTTGAGTCAGATTTCGAAAACGCTTCTGTGAAATGGTTTCAAGGAGGGAAGCTTAATATTACAGAGAACGCTCTGGATAGACATTTAGAATCTCAAGGTAATAAAACGGCCATCATATGGGAGCCTAATGACCCCGATGAAGAATCTCGACATATTAGTTATCGTCAACTTTTTGTTAAAGTGTCTCGTTTTGCAAATGTTTTAAAGGCTAAAGGGATTAAGAAAGGAGATCGAGTCTGTTTGTATATGCCTATGATTCCTGAATTGGCTATAGCAATGCTTGCTTGTGCTAGAATTGGGGCAGTACATTCTATTGTGTTTGCAGGGTTTAGTGCCACTGCACTTGCTTCACGAATTAATGATTCTGATTGTAAGATGTTGATCACGGCAAATGAGGTCTTTCGCGGTACGAAACCTGTTAATTTGAAAGCGGTTTGTGATGAGGCTTTAGAAAATTGCCCAGGAGTTGGATCGGTGATTGTTTATAGAAGAACGGTGGAGCCTACGGAAATGCTCGAAGGGAGAGATTCGTTTTGGTTTGATGAGCTCCAAAAAGTGGATTCAGTTTGTGAGGCAGAAGAAATGGATGCAGAAGACTTGTTGTTTATTCTGTATACGTCTGGTTCTACAGGGAAGCCTAAAGGGATGGTTCATACTACAGGAGGATATATGGTAGGTACTACCTACACTTTTGAAAATGTGTTCCAACCTGGAGAAGATGATGTCTATTGGTGTACTGCTGATATAGGTTGGATTACGGGACATTCCTATATAATATATGGTCCACTTTGCGCAGGGGCTACTACTGTAATGTTTGAAGGAGTTCCTTCTTATCCTGACTATGGAAGATTCTGGGAGATTGTAGATAAGTTAAATGTGACGCATTTTTATACAGCGCCTACAGCCATTCGTGCCTTAGAGAAGCATCCTTTATCTTTTGTGGAAAAGCATGATTTATCAAGTTTGAAGGTTCTAGGTTCCGTAGGGGAGCCTATTAATGAAGAAGCATGGCACTGGTATAATGATAATATTGGTCAAATGACCTGTCCTATTGTAGATACTTGGTGGCAGACGGAAACCGGAGGGATTATGATTTCTGCTTTAGCTGGGATTACCCCTTTGAGACCTACTTTTGCGACACAACCCTTGCCTGGAGTGGCTCCCGTTTTGATGGATGATAAAGGTGAAGAAGTTTACAACCCTAATGGGCCAAGCGAGGGGCGTCTAGCTATTAAGGCGCCATGGCCTTCGATTGCAAGAACAATTTATGGGGATCATCAGCGTTATATAGATACGTATTTCAGTGCTTATAAGGGTTATTACTTTACTGGAGATGGTGCTTATCGAGATGCTATGGGGAATTATAGAATTACAGGACGTGTAGATGATGTAGTGATTGTGTCTGGACATAATTTAGGTACAGCGCCTATTGAGAATGTGATTGATGAGCATGAATCTGTTGTGGAATGTGCAATTGTTGGATACCCACATGATATAAAAGGGAATGCCTTGTATGCTTATGTGACTAAGTATGATAATGTTGAAGTGGATGAAGACTTGTTAAGGTCTCAGATCAATAATTTAATTGCCTCTACGATAGGACCAATCGCTAAATTGGATAAAATTCAATTCGTTTCTGGATTGCCAAAAACCCGCTCGGGGAAGATCATGCGAAGAATCTTGAGAAAAATAGCCTCTAAGGATGCTGGGAATCTAGGAGATATTTCTACGCTACTCAATCCAGAGGTGGTAGAAGAAATAAAGCAAGGTGCCTTAGTTTAAGAAAAACAGGTCTGATTCTAAAAGAGTCAGACCTGTTTGTTTTTTATTTAAAATAAGAGAAATCTTCTCCGTTTTCAATCTCTAATAGAGAATTGTAAATCAGTTGGATGACGTTTTCTACATCTTCTCTGTCTACCATTTCTACGGTGGTGTGCATATACCTAAGTGCTAAGCTGATAAGTGCAGAAGGGACTCCTCCGTTAGAATAAGCAAAAGCATCGGTATCGGTTCCTGTAGCGCGTGAGGAGGCTAGTCTCTGGAAAGGGATTTCGTGCTTTTCTGCCGTGTCTACTATTAAATCTCTTAGTTTGTGTTGTACCGCTGGTGCATAAGAGATAACTGGTCCGTCTCCACATTTGGTTTCACCTTCTGTCTTTTTGTTGATCATAGGTGTAGTGGTGTCGTGACATACATCGGTTACAATGGCTACATTAGGCTTAATGGTCTGGGTGATCATCTCAGCCCCGCGAAGTCCAATTTCTTCTTGAACCGAGTTGGTGATATACAAACCAAAAGGAAGGGTTTTATTGTTTTCCTTCAGGAGTCTTGCAACTTCTGCAATCATAAATCCACCCATTCTATTGTCTAAGGCTCTACAGACGAATTTAGAATCGTTTAGGATAAAGAACTCGTCCGGGTAGGTGATTACACAACCTACGTGTACTCCTAGTTTTTCTACTTCTTCCTTGTCTTTGCATCCTAGGTCGATAAAGATATTTTCCAGTTTAGGAGCCTCTTCTTTGCCTCCTTTTCTAGTGTGGATTGCCGGCCATCCGAATACTCCCGGTACGATTCCGTTTTTGGTGTGGATGTTTACTCTTTTAGAAGGAGCGATTTGATGGTCAGAACCTCCATTTCTAATCACGTAAATAAGACCTTCTGGGGTGATGTAGTTTACATACCAAGAAATTTCATCCGCATGTCCTTCGATAACTACTTTAAAAGGAGCCTCGGGGTTGATCACTCCAACAGCTGTTCCGTAGGCGTCTGTAATAAAGGTGTCTACATAAGGTTTGAGGTAGTCCATCCATATTTTTTGCCCTTCACTTTCATATCCTGTAGGAGCTGCGTTGTTTAAATATTTTTCCAAAAATTTTATGGAATTCTCGTTTAGGATTCTATTTTTACTCATGAATTAAATTTTTTATCAAATTTAAGCATTCTTTTTAACAGATTCTTGCGAAGAGAGAAATTCTTAAATGCTTAATTTTGAGTTTGAAATGCGTGATATAGGAAAGATTTTTGTACTTGTGATGTTTTTTGTGCTGTCTAAAGAGACTCAGGCGCAAAAGATTGCTATGCCTGTAATGGATAGTTTGGGAGTAAAAGATACCACCATGATCAAGCAGGGCTATATCTTGTACTCTGGTTTAAATCCTACCATGCAATTGGAAGAGGTTAAGATCATCCCTAAGCTCGAACTAGAGGATGAGAATGCGAAGAAGTATTATTACTGGTTTCGACGTAGAGTCTTAAGGGCTTATCCATATGCCAAGCTCGCCTCGGAACACCTCAATAAAATAAACGATTCTCTGGCAAAAATCACTAACAAGAGACAGAGAAAAAAATACATCAAAAAGACCCAGAAATTTATGGAAGAGGAGTTTACTCCTCAACTTAAAAAACTGTATACCACAGAAGGGAAGGTTTTGATCAAGCTGATCTATAGGCAGACCGGGAATACGACCTTTGAAGTGGTAAAAGAATACCGCAGTGGTTGGAGAGCTTTTTGGTATAATACCACTGCTGGTATTTTTAGTTTGTCTTTAAAGTATGAATACCATCCAGAATCCGATTTAGAAGATTATATGATAGAAGATATTCTTCAAAGAGCGGACAATCTAGGATTGATAGATCTCTTGCCTACTAAATTAGACTTCGATTACTATCAAATCCCAGTTCCGGAAGGTTTTGGGCACGTGGTGCCAGACCCTAAAAAGCGGAAATAAATCGCATATATACTCCTGTAGATCCGTCCTTACCTTTCCCTAAATCTAGATTGATGGTAGATCTAGATGCCTTGATGGCTCTAAAGGTAAATCCAACTCCATATCCAGGATTTACATAATCAAATCCTCCTTCTATTTCAGAAACGGTAGTGGCATTGGCAAAGAAATTAATTCCAAACCATTTATAGACATTCATCCTGTATTCGGCCTCTAGGTATAAGAGTTCTTCCCCCACATACCTACCTGCAGTATATCCACGTCCACTTGCAAACCAGTCGTCTCCACCAATTCTAGGCATAGAGATATAAGGAGTGTCTCCCCAGGTAATATTGGCCAAAGCCCAGAAGGCAAGAATCTGTGTAGCGTTTTCTTTGAGCTTGAAATAATGTCTCAAATCCATATACATTTGAGAAGAGTTGGTGGTACTTCCAAGCCATGTAGGGTAAGTATTCACTAAAAGGTTGGCATAAGTACCTTGATAAGGGGTGTTGATATTGTCTCTGGAGTCAAAGAGTATGTTTAGCCCAGCTCCACTATAGACATATCCACCATCCTGGGTTCCATATGGATAGTAGCCAAATGGAGTGGTATAGTAATTTTGCTGGAGTTCTTGAGCCGAACTATTGCTGTTGTAGTCTTGTTCAAAACCTGCTTGACTGATTTCGTATTGCTCCCAGAAAGAATCATAACCATCTACTCCGAATTTAGATTCTATGGTAGATTGTACTGCGCTAGCACTCTGTCCTTGGCTTCGTCCATCGCTGATGATGTTTTGCATGGCCATGGCGCTGTTGTCTTCTAAATTGTATTTATAATCCAGTCTGTAATTTAATCCTACATAGAAATTCTTTGCAAACTTTTTATATCCCCTCAAAACAAAGGAAAAAGTCGATGGCGTTATCTCGGTTGCCCAGTCGTTGGAAGTATTCCCTCCAACCCCATAGGTTACCTGAGGAGAAACAGACCATATTACCGAGTTAAATACATAGTAGTCTTCATCAGCGGTATACAGAGAACTGTTCACCCTAAAAACGTTTTGCTTATTGGTAGTATAGGTATAGGAAGGTACTACAGAGGAGAGTCTTGTGGTCTTTGCATCTCCTAATCTAAAAGAGGAGATTCCAGCGACTCCTATAATAAGCCCTGTAAATGGATTATAACCAACCACAGGCAATGCCATAGTATAGGTTTTCTTTTGTTTTTTTACCTTTTTGATGGTATCCCCCTTTTCTAGCATTTTTTTTGCTCGAGCCTTTCTGAGCCCATCAAAAATGTCGTAGTTGTCCATGGAATAGGTGGAATCCTTGAAATGGCCTTTTTGCCCGAAGCTATAACTGGAGGCTAGAAGGAATAGGATTAAGGTTAGTTGAAGTGTTTTCATGTTTATTGTTTTTGAATATTGGGTAATTGATAGCTGCCGTTTAAGATGGATTCTTGGGGCCAGTACATGCGAAATAAAACTTTAAAGGTTCCTTTTGGTGTTGGAATCCAATTGTATTTATACACTCCTTTTGGTTTTTCCGCAGAGAGGTACATGTCTAAGGATCCGTCTGAGTTGAATCTAATAGGCATATTGCTTCCACTTGCATAGCGATTCTGATCGTTGTGCTCTAAGTAGCCTTCATTACTATATGCCGTAATGGACCAAAAACCTCCAACTTCTGGAGTTCCATCGGGTGGGAAGGAAAGTTTATAGACATTGCTTCCTTCTAATTGTTGTAGGTTACCGTCTAATTGAGAAACACCATAGACCGCATCTTTAGGGATGTTGGCACCAATTCCCCAAACGGCATAATAGGCTCTTCGAGTGTAGTTGGTCCCCCAGTCTCCCATGTCTTCAATTTTGAAATCCCATGCAGACTTTTGTTCTTTTCCTTTATAAAAAATCTTTTCATAATAGGCATCTCTAGATTTCAGTCCTTTTTCTAAGCTTGCCTGAGTCTCCTTTGGTAGGTGATCAAACTGTATAGCTTTATCGCTATCCATAAAAGCATAGGCTTCTAAGAATTTTTTATCCGCTGCTGCAGGAGGATTGTTTTGAAGAAGTCTGAAAAAGGTGTTATAAAACTCCTTGGCATCCATTTTAAGGGAATAAGGAACCGGTTTTCTTACCTCCATGGCTTTGAATTGAGGCTTGTAAGAAGTGTTGGGGTTCCCTTTTCCAAGAGATTCGCTATAGGATTGCAAGACGTATTGGTCTTGAAGTTTATTTGCTTTTAAGGCATCCTTATCATTATCCGCTTGTATTCTTCCGGTAATCCACACCATATCTGTAGGGCAGTCTACCCTAGTATATCCATCAGGAATAGATCCATTATAGTCGGCGCGTGTCAAGAAATACTTCTGCGCCTCTTGACCTGTAGTTCTAGATCCTATACTTTTAAAGGTATTGGTCCAGGCATCGATAAGGGGCATGACATAATAGCGCTTATTCATCTTCGGAATCTCAAAAAGCACAGGTCCGGTGGAAAGATCTACCCAGCCTACACAGTATAAGGTATTTCTGTTTCCCAATACCACGGCGGTATTCTGTGGTTGGGCGAGTTTTTTGAACATGATAAACTCATTGGGACTTCCCGGTTTACGAAGAGGAGAAGTCAGCATGAGGTCTTGAGAGATTTGCATCATCACTAAGGGGTAGGCATAATCAAATAAATCCTCTGCTTGTTTTTCTGTGATTGGTTCTGTTTTTTCAGAACAAGAAACGATGGCTAGTATAAACCCTAGTATTAGTAGAAATCTTTTCATGGTTAGTTCTTATTTGTGGTTAAAGGGAAGGCTTATTCAAATTTACAAAAAAAAAAGGAAAGCTTATTTGAATGCTGTCTGTTTTTTTTGTTACTTGATTTTCATAAAACTAACCAAAATTAAAATGAAAAAACTAAGCCTAATGATCTGTTTTTTTTGCTCCTTTTACGGGGTAAATGCCCAGAGTTCCTACTTTGAAAAGGACGTGGATAAAGTAATGGAAAAAGTCATTAACTGGAGACATGATATACATCAAAACCCGGAGTTGGGAAATAGGGAATTCGAAACTGGAAAGAAGATTGCAGCCCATCTTGAATCTCTCGGGATCCAAGTGGATTCTCAGGTCGCACATACCGGTGTGGTGGGAGTTCTTCAAGGAGGCAAGCCAGGTCCGGTGATCGCGCTTCGTGCCGATATGGATGCTCTGCCTATTGTGGAAAGTGTAGATCTGCCTTGGGTATCCAAGGCCAAAACCATATACAACGGCAATGAGGTAGGAGTGATGCACGCCTGTGGTCACGACACCCATGTAGCAATTCTTATGGGGGTGGCTGAGGTGCTTGCCAAGCACAAAAAAGAGATTCATGGAACGGTAAAATTCTTATTTCAACCAGCGGAAGAAGGAGCACCTCAAGGAGAAGAAGGAGGAGCGGAGTTGATGGTTAAAGAAGGGGTTTTGAAGAATCCAGATGTAGATGTTGCCTTCGGTCTTCATATTTCCTCTGCTTTAGAGGTTGGAAAAATAACCTATAAACCTGAGGGAACTATGGCTTCTTCCAATACGTTTAAGATTGTTGTAAAAGGGAAGGGGTCTCATGGGGCTTATCCTTGGGCATCGGTAGACCCAATTGTGGTCTCTGCCCAAATCATCAACAGTCTACAAACCATAGTGAGTCGTAATATCGATGTAACCGAGAATGCCGCTGTGGTAACTATAGGTTCTATTCACGGAGGAAATCGTTCTAATATTATAGCACCTTCCACGGAATTAGTAGGAACCATACGAGCCTTGAGTGTTTCGGATCGCGATTTGATTTTTGAAAGAGTTCAGACCATTGCTAGCAACACAGCCGAGGCTATGGGAGCGAAGGCTGAGGTAGTTATTGAATCTGGATACCCAGTAACCTATAATGACCCGAAGCTTACCGTTCTAATGGCACCTTCTTTAGAAAAGGCAGTAGGTGCTGGTAATGCCTATGTGGTTTCGGCTAGAACAGGAGCAGAGGATTTCTCGTTTTTTGCTCAAGAAGTTCCAGGTTTGTATTTTTCTTTAGGAGGAATGCCTAAGGGAACAGATCCTTCTATGGCTCCTCCACATCATACTTCAGAGTTCTATGTGGATGATTCTGGGATGGTTTATGGAGTTCAAGCCTTTTTAAATTTAGTAATGAACTATCCTAAGCTGGCAGATCAATAAAAAAAACAAAAAATATATCCTCTCAAGCCCCTGTACCTAAGCGTATTCGGGGCTTTTTTCATTCCTAGATGGAATCTTTTTTAGAAAAAAATCATTTTTACTCTTGCAGGAACCAAAATCGGTTGTATATTTGCACCCGCTTAGCGAAACAACTAAGGGTTGTGAAACAA
>JBMYWH010000023.1:0-36197 GCA_049607205.1 Flavobacteriaceae bacterium
GTTTGTTCTCTTGTGTAATTCTGTAATTTAGATCGTTTAGTCAAATAGTGATGCTATTATTGTGAACCTTAAAATATATTGGCGTTATTTATTGGATGAAAAAGATAATTCCAATACTGATTTTGATTCTGCTACAGATCTCTTGTACTTCTAAAAAGGAAAAAGCACAAGTTCTGTACCAAGAAAAATGTGCTGCATGTCATATTCTTCCAAGCATAGATGTGTTACCCCAAAAGATTTGGGATAAAAAATTACTACCCGAAATAGCCGCTAAAATGGGGATTCTTGAGCCAGGTTACTCTCCTTTGGAAGGTTTAAATTATGAAGAAAGAAAAGCTGTTATCAATTCAGGGGTATACGGCAAGCTTCAGATGATAAGTCCCGAGGAATGGGGGCTATTGCGAGATTATATTGTTGAAATGGCTCCGGATTCGCTTACACCACCTGCGAGAGAGGCTCATTCTTTTGTTCAGATCGAAGACTTTAGAGTCAAGAAAGTTGCCTTGGATGCATACCCAGGAACTTTTATCTCTTACTTAGATTTGAAGGAAGACGGTTTGTATTTTGCTGATTTGAATGGAGGATTCTTCCGATATGATTATTCTTTAGATAAAGTAATTGAGCATAATAGATTTGATAAACCGATTGTTTGGTATGAACAACTTGAGAATGGAGATGAGGTCTATACAGAAATAGGCAAACTAGACCCAACTGAACAGATATTAGGTTCTTTGTGGTCGGTTGATAAGGATGGAAATAAAAGAATTATTAAAGATTCATTACACAGGCCGGTTCATAGCAAAACTCTTGATTTAGATGATGATGGGGACTTAGAGCATGTAGTTTCTGAATTTGGTCACCTTACAGGAGAGCTTAGCTTAATAAAGTCGAATGGAGATAAACAAATGCTATGGCCTAAACCAGGGGCAATTCAAACAGAAAATTATGATTTAAATGATGATGGTCTAATGGATCTAGTAACCTTGGTTGCTCAGGGAGATGAAGCTATCATGGGGTTTATTCAGCAAAAGGACGGAAGCTTCATACCGGAATATCTCTTGCGCTTTCCTCCAATTTATGGGACGAGTTGGTTTGAGCTTTTAGACTACGATGGTGATGGAGATCTTGATTTGCTTACCGTTCACGGTGATAATGCAGATAAAACTTATATTCAAAAACCTTATCACGGATTGAGGATTTCGCTTAATGATGGTACAGGGAATTTTGAAGAGGCTTTTTTCTATCAGCTTAATGGAGCTACCAGAGTGGCTGCTGCAGATTTTGATGAAGACAATGATATTGATATAGCCTTAATTTCAACATTTCCAGATTATGAGAACCTTCCTGAAATGGCGTTTATTTACCTGGAAAATCTCGGAGGGTTTGAATTTAAAGAACAAGTAATAGAAGAAGTTAATTTAGGTCGTTGGTTTCTCATGGATAAAGGAGATATTGATCACGATGGAGATATTGATATTATGATTAGTTCTTTTTCCTATGTGTTCAGTCCAGTCCCTAGCCATCTTCAAAAAGTTTGGAAAGAGAGCGGAGTAGATATGCTTGTATTAGAGAATACTCTGAGGTAGCTGTATAGAATTCTTATTCTTACCGAGGGAATTAATCTTCTTTATAAGAGAACTGTATAAAATAAAAAAAGCTCATTACAAATCTTTTGTAATGAGCTTTTAAAATTGTAAAAATTGTTTATTTCGTTGTAATAGTGCTAGACTCTAAACAAATCTCATCCATTATTTCAGAATCTCCTGATTCAATTACAATGTCTTCCAGCTGAACTGTTTGGTAATTGTCCCCTGCTGTAGCAGTTAATGTGTAGGTTCCAGGCTCCAATCCATTAATTTGGTATGCTCCTGTTGTAACGTCTGCATAAGTTCCAAAGGTTTCTCCTGAATCATTGCTTAATGAAATATAAACTGATGAGTCTAATAAACAAACACTACCTTGAATACTTCCTGTTAAAGCTTGTGTATATGTTCTTATTACAGGTTTTAGCTTATAGCTTCCATTTCCTGTTTCGACTATTGATTTACCTGCATCAAAATCTAACCATATAGCGTACTCTATACCTGCTTCTAAATCTGCATTTACATTTAGCTTAAGACCTGATTGCTCTGCTGATGGAGTGTCTAAATCATAAAGAACACTATCAATCATTACAGTATTGTTAGATCCTAATAATAATCTGATTTGAGAGATGTTTTTTGCCTCTAAGGTACTTGAAGTAAGTAAAGTGTCTACTCCATTAGTAAAGTCTAATAAATTGTAGACTCCTACATTTACGTTTGAGAGTGATTCCCAAGTATCATCAGAACTTGAAATTAATACATCTTGAACATCAATGTTCACTTGTTGATAATCTCCAGGAGCGTCAGTAAGGTTAACTGTTAATGTTGCCGGTTTTGTTGAATCTGAATCCTTAGAACATGAAATTGCACTGAAAAGTACTACTGCTAAAGCAGCAAATTTGAAATTTTTGATTGCCATTGTTGTTAATTTTAATTGCGAGTGCAAAACTACTGGCATTCAGCTAGATAGAGTATCAATATTCTTCAGAAAAGTGTCAAAATTCTATTTTCACTAAAACCCTAGTGCATCGAGTATCTTTTCATTAAGTCTTCTGTTCTTTCCTATATAGGGATAACAATGAATGTGTATGGCAGGATTAAAGTTAAGTTCTATAATGGAATGATTCCCTGGTATAGCAGGTACAGTTAAATCATCAATCATTAAATCCAGTCCTGTGATCTCTACCCCAAGAGCTTCCGCTGCTCTTTCTGAAATTTCTTTATAGGTGGGATGAACTTCATCGGTGAAATCTACACTATCTCCTCCAGTAGATATGTTAGAGTTTTCTCTTAAGAATATCGTTTGTCCATTTTCAGGTATGGATTCAAAACTCAAGCCTTGGGTTTCAAGGAACATGGCTTCTGCTTCTCCTTTGTTTATTTTTTCTAAAGGAGTTTTATATCCTTTTCCCCTTAGTGGATCGGTATTCTTTAAATCGATTAATTCAGCGATCGTTAAATTTCCATCTCCAATGACATTGGCAGGAACTCGGTGTAGAATTCCTACAACCTTATTTTTGATTAGAAAGACTCTGTATTCCTTCCCCGAGATGAATTCTTCAATCAAGATCGTATGATCGTGTTCCAAGGCAATTTCTACGGCTCTTTTATAATGATCAAAAGAATTGTTTTCTTTTAGGATGGTAATTCCTAATCCAAAATTGGTGCTGTTGGGTTTAATCACGATGGCCTCATTCTTAAAGAACTCAAAATCGTTTAAAGCGCTGTTTAAATTATTGTAATAGTTTCCACTTGGACTTGGAAGCCCATGTTCCAATAAGACGTTTTTCGTGACGATTTTATTTTCCATCATCAAGATACTGGCATAATTGTCAAGAGAGGTTTTGGTTGCTTGCTGAACATATTGCTTATAGCCACCTTTAGCTAAAGAGATGAAATTAGAAGCTCGATCTTCAAGGCTATATTCAATCCCTCTGCGCAGTGTATCTTTTAATAAAAGTTGCGTAGAGAGCTCTAAGTCTTCCAAACCATGGAATCTATAAGCCATTTCTGTAGCTTCCTTTTTATAGATTTTAGCTAAATCCATATGAAAGTTAATAAATCCTTCTTTTTCAAAGGCCTTAATAAGTCGTGCAGCAGGTCTTTCCTCAGGATTTGAGATCAATATCTTGAGTCTGTTGAAAGCATGTAAATATTCAGGTTCTATTCCCGCTTCTTGCAAGGGAAGTATGTTTTTTTTAATTTGAGCATAATAGTCCTGAAGTAGATCTGAGCTTAAAGTTTCGGCATCACCTTGTTTTATTCTTAAATCTGGATTACGTCCATCACATGCCACGACATCATGATTTCTTGTGGCTTGAATTTGCGCTTTATCCGAGAATTCTGAAGTCTCATCCGCTAATAGGGAGTTGAGTATGAAATAATGTATTCCATATAAAGCGGTTTGATTTACTCCAGTTTTAGAAAAAGGGAAGTTGTCAAGCATACGAATCTCTAAATAAGAAACATCGTTGTTTGCATCCAGTTTGATTCGTATTGGGTTGTATAGTTCTCGAGCGGATTCAATTTGTTTGGAATTAATTAGCTGATCTATGCTAGAGAGGTAGTTTTGAACCGACCTGTAGTCTAAGACGTACTCCTCTTTGTTTCTATACCCACACACGCTAGTTCGCGCTGAGGTTCCGGTAGCTAAGAATTCGTAATCACTACCTCTTTCCATATTGCAGTCTTCACTTCCGTTTAGACTTAGATGTGTCGCTGGGCTTGCCCCAAGTAATTGGATGATCATCCAACGGTTCTTGAGCATTTGGCGACAAATCTTCAGGTATAAATCATTCTTAAAGTCTTCAAATCTTGGATACTCATTTTCATATGACTTATAAAAGGACTTCAAAAATTTATCTGAAAATGAAAAGTTATAATGAACGCCACTGTATAATTGTCGTTTCTTCCCATAGGACAAGGCAAGGTGTTCGCGATATTTTTCTAGTTCTTTACCTTCTGGCCCGAATTCTGCAATTTTGATATCGTCTTCATTGAGTATCACAGGAGGTGCACTCTGTTCCCATAGAAACTCCTCTTCTGGAAGTTCAGAACATACAATGTCAAAAAGAGTTTCTAGAAATCCATAAGCCTCTTTAATACTGGGTAAAGGCTTGGTGATCAGCTCCAGTTGAGACTCTGCAAAATCAGTTGTGATATAGGGGTGCTGGAATTTATTGCCTAATCGAACGGGGTGTGGTGTTTTTGCGATCTCACCTTTTTCATTCACACGAATTCCTTCCTTTTCTAGCCCTAGATTAAGGTCAAAAAGAAAGTTTTTAGCATTGCTTTGAAGCAGCTTTTCTAATACGCCCGTTTTCATAACTTTTGATTTTCAAATAAATTTAAAATGTATTTTTTGAGGTATAGTTGATAGATGGTGACCAGTACAATTCCCTTTAAGATACTACTTATAGAAATACTCAGCCAGACTCCATTGAGTTCAAGACTAGTACTCGAAAGCCATAAGGCTAAAGGAATTCGAAGACTGGTTAAAATGATGCTATTAAATGCTGGGAATTTGGTTTTTCCAAGACCATTAAAGACCCCTGCTGTTACCATTTCTAAACAAGAGAATAACGCACTTATTCCTATGATGATTAAATAATACCTCCCTGCTTCTACAGTAGCTGGATCGTCTACAAATATACGAATAAGTGATTCTGGGAATACTAGTAGCACGATTGTGATGATAAAGCTATAGGCAAGTCCTAAACTTAAACCGGCACGATATCCATTTAGGATTGCTTTAAATTG
The DNA here is from genome assembly GCA_049607205.1 of Flavobacteriaceae bacterium. Classification (GTDB taxonomy): domain Bacteria; phylum Bacteroidota; class Bacteroidia; order Flavobacteriales; family Flavobacteriaceae; genus JBELHR01. Next base: position 5,343 of record JBMYWH010000023.1, read on the forward strand.
CTTTGCGCCAAAACTATTCCCGGTAAAAGTAGATACAGATTGATGTATTCCCATAACCATCAAGAAGGAAAGGGATTCTACTTGGAAGCCTATACGTTGAGCGGCTATACCTTCAACACCCCATCTGGCAACTATTTTTCCCATGATAATGGCGATGACCGTAAAGAGTATTCTCTGAGCGGCTATAGGACTGCTGATTTTTAAAATATCCTTTAATATTGTATTGGAGAAACCCATGTTCTTCGGGCTAATTAATGGGTCACTTTTTATGAGTTTGTAGTAGTAAAGACTCGTAACCATTTGTGAGAAGATGGTCGCATAAGCAGCTCCTGCGACTCCCATGTCAAAATAAAAGATCAAAATGGGATCTAATACAATATTGATGATGATTCCAATACTGTTGGCTTTTAAGGAGAGTTTACTTTTTCCGTAGGAATTGAAGATTACGGTAAAGAAAAAGTTTTGAAAACTGAATAGAAACCCGAAACTAATCAGAAACAAATAGTTTTCCGACATGGCAATCACCCTTAGGTCGGCTAAATCATAAAAGGCTATGAGGTCGGCATTAAAAAACCAGGTTACAGAACAAATTATGAGAATCAGCCCCATGATTCCTGACCATCCTGTTTTCAATATTTGACGGGCTTTACTGAAGTCTTTTGCTCCAATGGATTGGGAAAACTTAATCCCAGCACCAATAGAAATAATAGTGGTCAGCGCCCATGCCAATCTCATGTAGAATCCTGCGGTTCCCACTGCAGCGACTTCTTGAGCTCCAAGTTTACCAACCCAGAATATATCTGCGGTATTATAGGCTAATTGTAAAAATGAAGAACCCATTATAGGCAGTGCAAGACTCAATAATTGTATGCTTGCCTGTTTGAATGACATGTCGTCCGTAGGAGCGAGCTCTGTGTTGAATACTTTTTTTAAAGAGAAGCCCATTAATAAATTTTGAACTCTTGTAGGCGTGTTACATATTTTCCAATCACGTCAAATTCTAAATTGATTTGGTCTCCAAGTTTTAAATTGTGGAAGGTTGTATGCTCATAGGTGTAAGGGATCAAAGCTACGCTAAAAGCGTTTCTTTTTGAATCTACTACGGTTAAGCTCACTCCGTTTACTGTGATAGAACCTTTCTCTATAGTGATGTTATTCTGAGAAGCGTCGTATTCAAAGGAGTATTTCCAGCTTCCATCAAATTTCTCAATCCCAACACATGAAGCTGTTTGATCTACATGACCTTGAACGATATGTCCATCTAGTCTTGCTCCAAGTTTCATTCCTCGTTCTAAATTCACTTCATCTCCAGGGGAGAGTTGACTTAGGTTGGTTTTTTCAAGAGTTTCTTCAATTGCGGTAACTTTATACGTGTCACCTTCGATAGAAACCACAGTTAAACAGACGCCGTTGTGCGCTACACTTTGATCTATTTTCAGTTCAGAGCTGAATTCTGAGGATATGAATAAATTCAAGTTACTACCTTCTTGTTCTAGCTTTTTTACACTTCCGAGGGTTTCTATGATTCCTGTAAACATGAATTGTGATTTTTATTGATTACTTTTGAACTACAAAAATAAGCAATTAATGACGGCTAATGAAAAAATAAAGGTTGGGATTTCCGTTGGGGATTTGAATGGAATTGGAGTTGAGGTGATCCTCAAGACCTTTCAGGATAAGCGTATGATGGATTTTTGTACCCCTGTGGTATTTGCTTCCAACAAGGTGATTTCTTATCACAAGAAAGCTTTAGGCCTTAATGTGGCAACACATCAAGCCCAAAACATAAACTCAATCGTAGACAATAAATTAAATATACTTCAGTCCTGGACGGAAGAAGTAAATATTGATTTAGGTAAAGCGTCTAAGGAAGTGGGGGCTTTTGCCTTGAAATCTTTAGAGGCAGCAAGTCAAGCTTTGAAGAATAAAGAAGTTGATATCTTACTTACCGCACCGATCAATAAGGATAATATTTTTAATGAAGACTTTCAGTTTCCAGGGCATACCGAATACTTAGAGGAGAATTTCGAAGGGAATTCATTAATGCTTTTGATTAATGACACGCTTCGATTGGGATTAATCACAGGACATATTCCCGTTTCTAAAGTATCGGAGACTATCACAGAGGACTTGATTCGTATGAAGGTAGATTTATTACATACGAGTTTGAAGCAAGATTTTGAAATTGAAAAACCAAAGATTGCTATTCTTGGTTTGAATCCTCATTGTGGAGATAAAGGTGTTATTGGTACAGAGGATGATGAATTAATACGCCCTACAATAGCAGCAATACAAGAGGAGGGGAAAATGGTTTTTGGGCCCTATGCAGCGGATGGATTCTTCGGGTCTAGAGCTTATGAAGAGTTTGACGGTGTATTAGCTATGTATCACGATCAAGGACTAGCTCCTTTCAAAGCTTTGTCATTCGGAAATGGCGTTAATTTCACCGCAGGATTAGATGTGGTAAGAACCTCTCCAGATCATGGTACCGGTTACGGTATTGCAGGGCGTGGAGAAGCGAATCCAGACTCTTTTAAAGAAGCTTTGTTTTCCGGTTTACAGATTTTTAAGTCTCGTAAGAACTACTTGAACTTGAGGTCTAATGCAATGAAGGTGAAGGCCTAATTAAAATTTAACAAAATAGTTGAAGATATAATATAATATTTTATATCTTTGCACGCTCAAATTGATGTTGAAGATGAAAGACTTAAGAGAATTTGTTATTCCTTTTGTTGGTTTAAAAGAAGGAAAGCATGAATTTGATTATCATTTAGATAATACGTTCTTTAATTTGTTTGACTATGATGAATTTCATAGCGCTGATTTAAATGTGAAATTGGTTCTTGTAAAGAAACCAACGATGTTTGAATTAGAGTTCCATATCGATGGAACAGTAAATGTAGATTGTGATCGCAGTGGAGAAGCCTTTGATTTGCCTATTTCAGCCTCGTATCCTCTAATTATTAAATTTGGAGATACTCAGGAAGAGTTAGATGAAGAACTTCTTATCATTCCGCACTCGTCCTATCAACTGGAATTAGCTCATTATATATATGAGTACTCAGTTCTATCTGTCCCATTAAAAAGAGTGAACCCTTTGTTAGAAGAGGAGGATCTTGAGGAGTTAGATGAACAAGAGAGCACAGATTCAAATGAATCAAATGAATCAGAGGGTCACGATCCTCGTTGGGATAAATTGAATGAATTAATAACCGGTAAAAAAGCATAAAATGGCACATCCTAAAAGAAAGATATCTAAAACTAGAAGAGATAAGAGAAGAACACACTATAAAGCTGTGATGCCTCAAATCGCTACTGATCCAACTACAGGAGAAGCTCATTTATATCATAGAGCTCACTGGCATGAAGGAAAACTTTATTACAGAGGACAAATCGTAATGGAGTCTGCTTCTGCAGAAGCGTAAGCTTTAAAAAAAAACACTCTAGTTAAGTGTAATTTAGTGATATAGAGCTAGAAAAAAGTAACCCTCAAGTTTTTTGAGGGTTTTTTTTTGCCGTATTTTTACATATAATGTGTTTTTTTCTTGAAATTATATGAATTAATTTTCATTACTTTGACCCCAAATTTTTTTGAACGGAAAAAATAATAGATTAGAAGAAAGTATGAGTAAATTAACTGCCGCAATTACAGCCGTTGGAAAATACGTGCCGGAAGATGTTTTAACCAATGAGATGTTATCTCAGATGGTTGAGACTAATGATGAGTGGATTACTACGAGAACTGGAATTAAGGAGAGAAGGATTCTTAAAAAGGAAGGAGCAGGAACTGGCTATATGGCAATTCGTGCTGCTCAAGACCTTATTAATAAAAGTGGTGTTGATCCTAAGGATATTGATCTAGTACTGATGGCTACGGCCACACCAGATATGATGGTGGCTTCTACAGGGACTTATGTAGCAACTGAAATTGGGGCTATTAATGCATTTGCCTATGATCTTCAGGCGGCTTGTTCAAGTTTCCTATATGGGATGTCAACTGCTGCGGCTTATATAGAGTCCGGTAGGTATAAAAAGGTCTTGTTAATTGGAGGAGATAAAATGTCTTCTATTATAGATTATACAGATAGAGCAACTTGTATTATCTTTGGTGATGGAGCAGGAGCTGTATTGTTTGAGGCTAATGAAGAAGGAAACGGCTTACAAGATGAATACCTTCGTGGAGATTCGGTTGGTAGAGATTTCTTGAACATGAGAGCAGGAGGGTCTATCATGCCGGTGACTGAAGAGGTTTTGGCCAAGGGGCTTAACAAAGTATATCAAGATGGTAAAAATGTATTTAAGTATGCCGTAACTAATATGGCAGATGTAAGTGCAAAAATGCTTGAGCGAAATAACTTAAGCAAAGAGGATGTAGATTGGTTAGCGCCGCATCAAGCAAATAAGAGAATCATTGAGGCTACGGCCAATAGAGTTGGATTGGAAAGTGATAAAGTAATGATGAATATTCAGCATTATGGAAATACAACATCAGCAACATTACCTTTGTTGTTAGCTGATTATGAGAGTAAACTGAAAAAAGGAGATAATATTATATTCGCTGCCTTTGGTGGTGGATTTACATGGGGGTCTATTTATTTAAAGTGGGCCTATTAAAATTCGTAATCTAACGTAAAACTTATAACAATGGATTTAAAAGAAATTCAAAGCCTGATTAAATTTGTAGCTAGATCTGGCGCAAATGAGGTTAAATTGGAAATGGAAGATGTAAAAATCACCATTAAAACTGGCGGAGAAAAAACTGAGACTACAATTGTTCAGTCTGCACCAATGGCTATGGGACAAATCCCAGTTATGCCTGCTCAACCAGCAGCAGCACCAGTAGCTGTTGAAGCTGCACCTGCTGCGGCAGAAGCTGCTCCAGCACAAGAGGCGGAGAACAATAACTATATCGAGATTAAATCTCCAATTATTGGAACGTTCTATCGCAAACCATCACCAGACAAGCCAACATTTGCGGAGGTAGGTGATACTGTTTCTCCGGATACAGTTGTTTGTGTGATTGAAGCCATGAAACTTTTCAACGAAATCGAATCAGAGGTGAGTGGAAAGATTGTAAAAGTATTGGTTGAAGACAGTACTCCTGTTGAATTTGGACAACCATTATTCTTAGTTGATCCTTCTTAGTACTAACGATTTAATATTTCGGTTATGTTTAAAAAGATTTTAATCGCCAATAGAGGGGAGATTGCATTACGTGTAATCAGAACTTGTCGCGAGATGGGAATCAAGACTGTTGCAGTATATTCTACAGCAGATGCAGAAAGCTTGCATGTGAAATTTGCAGATGAAGCAGTTTGTATCGGTCCAGCACCGTCTTCGGATTCTTATTTGAAAATGTCAAATATTATTGCTGCAGCAGAGATTACTAATGCTGACGCTATTCACCCAGGATATGGTTTCTTATCTGAAAATTCTAAGTTTTCTGCTTTGTGTGAAGAACATGAGATCAAATTCATTGGAGCTTCTCCAGGGATGATTGATCGTATGGGTGATAAGGCTTCTGCTAAAGCTACTATGAAAGCTGCAGGAGTCCCTACTATTCCAGGTTCAGAAGGACTTTTAGCTTCTTTTGAAGAGACGGAGAAGTTGGCACAAGAAATGGGTTACCCAGTGATGCTTAAAGCTACTGCCGGTGGTGGTGGTAAAGGTATGCGAGCTGTATGGGAGGCCGAAAATCTAAGAGACGCATGGGATTCTGCACGTCAAGAATCAAAAGCGGCTTTTGGTAATGATGGTATGTATATGGAGAAGCTTATTGAAGAGCCTCGTCATATCGAAATTCAAATTGTAGGAGATTCTTTTGGTAAGGCATGTCACTTATCGGAAAGAGATTGTTCTGTACAGCGTAGACACCAGAAATTAACCGAAGAGACTCCATCTCCTTTTATGACAGAGGAGCTGCGTGAACGTATGGGTGAAGCTGCTGTGAAGGCTGCGGAATTCATCAAGTATGAAGGTGCTGGTACAGTTGAGTTTTTGGTTGATAAGCACAGAAACTTCTACTTTATGGAGATGAATACAAGAATTCAAGTAGAGCATCCAATTACTGAACAAGTAATTGACTTCGATTTGATTCGTGAACAAATTTCAGTAGCGGCAGGAATCCCTATTACAGGAAAAAATTACTTCCCTAAATTGCATTCTATTGAATGCCGTATCAATGCGGAAGATCCTTATAATGATTTCCGTCCTGCTCCGGGTAAGATCGCTAATTTCCATGCACCGGGAGGTCATGGTGTGCGTCTAGATACTCATGTGTATGCAGGGTATATGATTCCACCTAATTATGATTCAATGGTTGCTAAGTTAATTACAACTGCTCAAACTCGTGAAGAGGCAATTTCTAAAATGAAGCGCGCCCTAGATGAGTTTATCATTGAAGGGGTAAAAACAACAATTCCTTTCCACAGACAATTGATGGATCATCCGGACTATGTTGCGGGTAATTACACTACTAAGTTTATGGAAGATTTCCAAATGGAAGAATAAAACAAAAGCGATTCATTATTGAATCGCTTTTTTTTGTCTTAAATTTGAGCTATGAAAGATGAATTAAATTTAGATGGGATCGATAAGATCATATTAAACGCCTTGATTGAGGATGCTAGGATTTCAGTTTCTGCCATTGCGCGTTTGGTTGGGATATCTAGTGCGGCAATTCATCAAAGGCTCAAAAAACTAGAGAGTTCTGGATTGATCGAGGGGTCTATGTTGATTGTAAACCCGAAGGTTTTGGGTTTTAAGACCCTGGCTTTTGTGGGAGTTTTTCTCGATACTTCTTCTAAATATAAGGATGCGATTAATCGCTTAAAGGAAATTCCAGAAGTAGTAGAGAGTCATTATACTACAGGGAATTATGCTATTTTTCTAAAGATTAGATGTAAGGATAATGAACATTTAATGCAGGTGTTGAATAATGAAATACAAAAGATTAAGGGGGTCGCTAGAACAGAGACTTTTATTTCTTTAGAGCAACAAATTTCAAAACAACTTATTTTTTAATATAAACTTCTTTGGTGATGTCAAAATCTACCCGAATATTGATTGTTTATACCGGTGGAACCATTGGTATGGTTAAAGATTATAAAATTGGTGCCTTACGTGCTTTTGACTTTTCAAAGATCTCAAGTAGGATTCCTGAATTGGAGCAGTTGGATTGTAAGATTGATACAGTGTCTTTTGATCAGGTAATAGATTCTTCCAATGTGACTCTAGCGGATATGGTGGCTATAGGAAAGATCATTGAATCAAATTATACGACTTATGATGGTTTTGTGGTTTTAACAGGTTCAGATACTATGGCTTATATTTCTTCTACGCTGAGTTTTATGCTGGAGAACTTGCGTAAGCCTGTTATATTTACAGGATCACAGCTACCTATTGGAGATTTACGAACTGATGCAAAGGAGAATTTAATCACTGCCATAGAGGTAGCTTCTGCAAAACTTGATGGTCAACCCGCAATTTGTGAGGTTTGCCTTTATTTTGAATATAAACTGTATAGAGCCAATCGAACTACTAAGGAAAGTGCCGAACATTTTGAGGCTTTTGTGTCTTCAAATTATCCTCCATTAGCGGAGAGTGGAGTACATCTTACTTTCAATAAACCACTGCTTTACAGGCCTAAGAGTTTTGTAAAAGAATTAATTTTGAGAACTAATTTAGAGCCTGATGTTCTTGTGATTAAGATATTTCCAGGTTTGCAAGAAAAGGTATTAAAGCATTTATTGCAAACTCCGGACTTAAAAGGGGTTGTTCTCGAAACTTACGGTGCGGGTAATGCACCGAGTCATCCTTGGTTTACAAGATTGCTTTCTGAGGCAATCTCTCGAGGAATTCGAATTGTGAATGTCACGCAATGTAATGGGGGAAGTGTGATCCTAGGACATTATGAAACAAGTTACGAACTCAAGTTAATGGGGCTTATTAATGGGAAAGATTTGACCACAGAGGCGGCTCTAGCCAAACTAATGTACTTGCTTGGAGCGGAGAAGGAACTGTTAGATTTTAAAGCAGTCTATGAGAGTTCTTTAAGAGGAGAATTAACAGAAAATTAATGATTATATGATTAAAATCATTGTTTGTTAAGTTTTCTTTAAAGAAACGGCCCGATTATTGCGAGGATTAATTATATACCTGTCAAATCATGGCAATTGATTCAAAGTTTAACGAAAATTAAGTTTAATTGATTTTTTCAATTGATTAATTTTTTGTTACTTGCCAAGCGCAAAATCAGTGCATGGAGAGGTGGCCGAGTGGTTTAAGGCGCACGCCTGGAAAGCGTGTTTACGCGGAAGTGTATCGAGGGTTCGAATCCCTTCCTCTCCGCAGAGTTTGCAGAATAATAAATTAACCCGTTAACTATTTAATAAATTAATTATTACAAAATGAAAAGAGTATTATCAATCCTAGCGATTACTGGTTTATTGTCTTTTGGTATGGCAACAAGCACGTACGCTTTCCAAGGAACAGAACAGACTACAGAAGAAACTGCTACTACTGATGCAGCAGCAGCTGAAGCAGCTCCGGCTGAGGTACAAGAAGAAACTGTTGTAGTAGAAGAAGTAGTTGAAGAAGTGCCTACAGAAGAGGCTTCATTCCACCAAATCTTAAAACAACGTTTTATTGAAGGGGGACCTTTCTTCATGGGAATTGTATTAGTTGCCTTAATTTTAGGATTAGCTATCGCAATCGAACGTATTATTTACTTAAACATGGCGACTACGAACACTAAGAAATTAGTTGCTTCTGTTGATGCTGCTTTGAACGAAGGTGGTGTTGAAGCTGCTAAAGAAGTTTGTAGAAGTACAAAAGGACCAGTTGCTTCTATTTTTTATCAAGGTTTAGACCGTTACGATGAAGGATTAGAAAACGTTGAGAAAGCTGTAGTTGGTTACGGTGGTGTTCAAATGGGTCTTTTAGAGAAAAACGTATCATGGGTATCTTTATTTATTGCCTTAGCTCCAATGCTTGGGTTCATGGGTACGGTAATTGGTATGATTGGTGCCTTTGACTCGATTCAACAAGCAGGAGATATTTCTCCAACAGTTGTAGCAGGAGGTATTAAAGTAGCCTTATTGACTACAGTGTTTGGACTTGTTGTTGGTATTATTCTTCAAATTTTTTATAACTACATCATCTCTAAGATTGATGCAATCGTTAACTCTATGGAAGACGCGTCTATCCAATTAGTTGACCTTTTAGTTAGATATAAGAAATAATTGAATTAAGAATAATAACAATTTATCATGGACAATAATAAATTATCAAAAATACTTACTGGACTAAGCGCCTTCATCGGTCTTGTTGGTGTGTATTTTCTAGTGCAGATTATTGCAGTAGGGGATGAGACACTTATGATTGATGCAGACGAACAAGCTGCAGTAATTAGTCCGTTTATTAGTTTCTCTACTTGGGTGCTATATCTTACAATCTTAATTACGGTTGTAGCCTCAGTATATAATCTAGTAAAACACCCGGATCAGTTAAAGAAGGCTTTGATTAGCCTAGGTGTATTAGGTGTTATCTTAGTTGTAGTTTACGCTATGGCTCCAGCTAACATTGTATTGGATGTTAATGGTCAACCTATTCCTATCGAAGCTGCCAATGGTACTGCTTTGGTTGGAGATGCTGCAACTTCAGCGTCTAAATGGGTAAGTACGGGAATTAACTATGCTGTAGTACTTGGTGCTGTTGGTTTAGGATTTTTCGTATGGGACTTTATTAAAGGACTTTTAAAATAATATAAGCATGGCAAGAAGAGAAGCAGGAGAAATTAATGCAGGTTCTATGGCGGATATCGCCTTTTTATTACTTGTATTTTTCTTAGTAACTACAACTATGGATGTAGATGCAGGTATTTCTCGTAAACTTTCTGAAAAGCCACCTAAAGATTTCGTTCCTCCAATCTTAAAAGAGAAGAATGTATTTGAGGTAAACATCAACCGTAACAATGATTTGTTAGTGGAAGATGACTTCACTACATTGGATCAATTAAGACAAAAAGCTATCGATTTTATCGATAATGGTGGGTCAATTGGAAAACCTGGACCTGATGGTGAAGCGGGACTTCCTTGTGACTATTGCCACGGAGCAAAGGATCCTAAATCATCGGATCACCCGAATAAGGCGATTATTTCGGTTCAGTCTGATAGAGGTACTTCTTATGGAATGTACATTTCTGTTCAGAATGAGTTATTAGGTGCTTATACAGAGTTGAGAAACCGATATGCTAACGATAAATTTGGAATGTCTTTTACAGAAATGGAAAAGATTTACAAAGGAGATCGTAAGAATACAGAATTAAAGAAGAAGATTGATGAGGTTAAGGAAGCTTATCCTCAAATTATATCTGATGTTGAACAAAATTAATAGCTAGATATGTCTAAGTTTGCAAAAAAGAAAAAAGGTGTACCAGCCGTAAATACTTCTGCCTTACCGGATATTGTATTTATGCTTTTGTTCTTCTTCATGGTAACAACTACTATGAGAGAAACAGATTTATTAATTGGTAACCCTCAATTACCTAACGCTCAAGAAACTAAGAAATTAGAACATAAAAGTTTAGTTTCTACGATCTATGTAGGTAAAGCGAAAGATCAGAAAAGATATGGAACAGGGGATCAGATTCAGTTAAATGATAAATTAGCTCAAGTCGCTGACGTTGCTAATTTTATTTACGCTGAACGTTCAACTCGTAAGGAAGAAGAGATTCCTGCGATGACTACTTCTATTAAAGCTGATGTAAAATGTAATGTAGGTACGATTCAGGATATTCGTTCAGAATTGAGAGATGTTCGTGCTCTAAAAGTTTCTTATTCTTCTCGTGGTGGTGATCCTGCCATGAACTTGAAGCAATAAGTTCTTTTTAAAATAAAGAAAAAGGCAACCATTTTTGGTTGCCTTTTTTTATATTTGAATATGACTAAACCAAAGTTTCTTATTCTCGCCTTTTTATTGCTTGTATTTTTCTTAATAACTACTACTATGGAGGTAGATGCTACTGATTCAAGTCAACTATCTGATAATCCTCCTTCAGGTTTGGTTGCTCCAAACGTAGCTGAGAATAATATATTGAAGGTTAAGATCAGTCCTAACAATGAATTGTTGGTAGAAGATAACTTGATGACATTGGATCAATTAAGACAAAAGGCTATTGATTTTATCGATAATGGTGGATCTATCGGTAAACCTGGACCTGATGGTGAACAGGTGCTTGCATGTGACTATTGCCACGGAGCAAAGGATCCTAAATCATCGGATCACCCGAGTAAGGCGATGATTTCGTTTGAGTCTGATAGAGGTACTTCTTATGGGATGTATATTTCTGTTCAGAATGAGTTATTAGGTGCCTATACAGAGTTGAGAAACCGATATGCTATGGATAAATTTGGCATTTCCTTTAGCGATATGCAAAAGGATTATAGAGCAGATCGTAATAATACTGTTTTAAAGAAAAAGATTGATGGGGTTAAGCAAGCCTATCCTCAAATGATATTAGAGGAACGACTGAATTAATTGTTAGTTTTATCTAAGTTTGCAAAAAAGCGATCGATTTTACTTGCCTTTTTTTATCTTTGAATATGACTAAACCAATATTTGTTGTTTTAAGCTTATTGTTTCTTGGGTTTTATGGGTTTTCACAGAATGACACTATTAAAGCAAAAGAAGTCCTTAGAACGCTTCCTGTAGTGCAAGACGGCGATTATTACCGCGAGGATCAACTTTATTTTAATGTTTATAGTGGAAATGTTTTAAATCAAGGAGATTTAGTACGTAGAGATGGGTTTTCATATGGTTTCGCTATCGGTGGTTATAGAGATATTCCCTTGAATAAGAGAGGAAGTTTAGCTTTAGCTATTGGACTGGGTTATGAGTTTAATAGACTTCAAATCAATTTTGCAGAACCATCACTCAGTTATAATGATATTGATCCTACAGAGCTCATCGAAGGTATAACCAATAAGCATAGTTCTATACAAGTTCCTATTGAGTTTAGATGGAGGAATTCTACAGCAACTAAGTATAAGTTTTGGAGGATTTATACTGGTTTTACTTTTAGTTGGGAATTTGCAAATACCCTTAAGTATCAAACTAACCTAGATAGCTATACTCAAAAGAGTACTGATATTATTAATTCTTGGAATATTGGGCCTCATATCAATGTTGGTTATTCCTTCTGGAATTTTTATTGTTATTACGGCCTTAGTGAATACTTCAATCCGGAAGGAAGTCTATCAGGTTATACTGGGGTTCATTCCTTGAAATTAGGTTTCCAGGTTTATATCTTTTAGAGTAGTATAATCTGTGGTAGCAGCCCCAGAAGTAAACCTAGAAATAGTTCTTTTTTCGTATGTGCTGCTAAATTTAATCTTGACCAAGCAACTAAACCTGTTAATAAGGATAAGCTTGCGATGAGTGCAAGTTCATTCATTTTTAAAGTATAACTCATATAGATTACAAAACCTAATAAAGATGAAACTCCAATCATATGAATACTTAATTTAAGCTTTCTACCTTGTGCTATGAGAAGCAGCACTATACTGAAAATACTGGCTAAATAGAAATGCTTTAAATATGGATCATGGAATTTAAATTGGAATAGAATTGTAAAGGAAACACTTACAATAAGCATGATCAAACTTGGATATTTACGCTGTTCCACTCTGGGTATAGTAAGTGAATCTATTAAATTGACTTGTTTAAGAACTAGGAGTCCGCAAACAGGTATTATATAAGTCCCTAGAAATGTTATTAGCAATAAAAGTATTTTGTAATTCGCATCGTAAATCATTGCTCCTTTCGAAAAATATAACATGGTTGTAATACAAGGTATCACAACAGGATGCAAGGAATAGGAAAGTACTTTTGCTAAATTCAAATTATATTTCTTTTCTTAATCGAGCTACGGGTAGATCTAATTGTTCCCTGTATTTTGCCACTGTTCGCCTGGCTATGGGATATCCTTTCTCTTTGAGAACAGCAGCAAGTTTATCATCGGTTAAGGGTTTTCTTTTGTCCTCAGCCCCTATGACAGTTTCTAAGATGGATTTTATTTCCTTAGTTGAGACATCTTCACCATCTGTGTTCTTCATGGACTCGGAGAAAAACTCTTTGATTAGTTTAGTGCCGTATGGCGTGGCTACATATTTAGAGTTAGCAACTCGTGATACTGTGGATACATCCATATCGATGCGATCTGCAATATCTTTAAGTATCATAGGTTTTATTTTTAGATCATCCCCACTCAAAAAATAGTCTTTCTGATAGTCCATAATGGCCCCCATAGTCAGCATTAAGGTTTGTTGCCTCTGTCTAATGGCATCAATAAACCATTTTGCAGAATCTAGTTTTTGCTTGATAAAAAGAACTGCGTCTTTTTGAGATTTTGATTTAGTCTTTGATTCTTGATAACCTTTGAGCATGTTGTTATAGGTAGCCGAAACATGCAACTCCGGTACATTTCTAGAGTTTAGACTTAATTCTAATTCACCATTGTTTAGTAAGACTGTGAAATCTGGTACAATTTGTTGGGTGAATTTATTACTGTTTTCAAAAGATCCTCCAGGTTTGGGATTAAGTTTTTCAATTTCTTTAATAGCGAAACGTAAATCCTCTTCACTCGTATGAAATTTTTGCAGTAATTTTTTATAATGTTTCTTGACAAATTGATCGAAGCCATTTTCCATGATGTCTATGGCTAATTCAACCGATGGCGTGGGCTCTTTTTCCTTCAATTGAATCAAAAGACATTCTTGTAGGTTACGTGCTCCAACTCCTATTGGGTCCAAGTTCTGAATGATATGAGTAAGTATTGCTTCGACAACGCGTTCTTCAGTATAAATGTTTTGAGTAAATGCTAAATCATCAACTAAGTCCTCTATGGACCTTCGTAAATACCCGGTTTCATCTAAACTACCAATAAGAAATTCAGCAATGGTTTCATGCTCATCACTCAGGTTATAAGTATGTAATTGATCCAATAAGGTTTGTTGGAATGTTTTACCAGAAGCATAAGGAACCTGTCTATCTTCATCATCACTACTGTAATTATTACTCTCCATTCTATAGGTTGGAATCTCATCATCTGAAATATAATCGTCAATATTGACGTCTTTCATATCGACATCACTATCTCCGAAATCATCATACTCGTCTTGTTGGATTTCAAAATCATCTGGATGCTCTTCTTTACCAGATTCCAAAGCAGGATTTTCTTCAATTTCCTCCTTGAGCTTTTGTTCAAATGCTTGCGTGGGAAGTTGTATCATCTTCATCAACTGTATTTGTTGAGGAGATAACTTCTGTAATAATTTATGTTGAAGATTTTGCTTAAGCATAGTTTACCTAAGGTAAGAAATAAAAAAAAGCCATGAAAGCATGTTCATGGCTTTAGTATAATTTTATTAAAATTCTGCATTTTGAGGGGTACGTGGGAAAGGAATTACATCCCTAATATTTCCCATTCCAGTTACGAATTGTACGAGACGTTCAAAACCTAAACCAAAACCACTATGTACTGCAGTTCCGAATTTACGAGTATCTAGGTACCACCATAACTCTCTTTCATCAATTCCTAATGCTTCTATCTTTTCTTTTAATACATCAAGTCGCTCTTCTCTTTGAGATCCACCAACGATTTCACCAATTCCAGGGAATAAGACATCCATGGCTCTTACGGTTTTTCCATCTTCATTCAATCTCATATAGAAGGCTTTGATGTTTGCCGGATAGTCAAAAAGAATTACAGGACATTTGAAGTGTTTTTCAACCAAATATCGCTCGTGCTCACTTTGTAAATCAACTCCCCATTCATCGATTGGGAATTGGAATTTCTTTTTCTTATTCGGTTTTGAATTTCTCAATATTTGAACGGCTTCAGTATAACTAACTCTTTTAAAGTTATTTTCTAAAACAAAATTCAATTTCTCAATAAGGGCCATCTCAGACCTGTCTTTTTGAGGTTTAGATTTTTCTTCATCCAATAACCTTTTTTCTAAAAAGGCTATATCGTCAGCACAGTGTTCTAAAACATAGGCAATTGTATATTTGATAAAGTCTTCAGAAAGATCCATGTTCGCGTCTAAATCATTAAACGCAACCTCTGGTTCAATCATCCAGAATTCTGCTAAATGACGTGTAGTATTTGAGTTTTCAGCTCTAAAAGTAGGACCGAAAGTATACACTTTACCTAAAGCCATCGCATAAGTCTCTGCCTCTAATTGTCCAGAAACCGTTAAATTGGTCTCTTTTCCAAAAAAATCTTGCTTATAGTCAATAGCGCCTTCTTCGGTTTTAGGAGCTCCCTCCACACCTAGTGTAGTCACTTGAAACATTTCTCCAGCACCTTCTGCATCTGATCCTGTTACGATTGGCGTGTTCACATAGTTGAAACCATTTTCTTGAAAATATTTGTGAACGGCAAATGATAAGGCAGACCTCACGCGCATTACCGCTGAGAAAGTAGAAGTTCTTATTCTAAGATGTGCATTTTCTCTTAAGAATTCTAGAGAATGCTTTTTAGGTTGAATAGGATATTCATCAGGATTGGATTCTCCCAATATTTCTATTTGGTGAATTTGAACTTCAACACTTTGTCCTTTACCTTGGGAAGCGACTAATTCTCCTTCAATGGATACTGCCGCTCCAGTGTTGATGCGTTTTAAAACGTCTTCACTCGTATTTTCAAAATCTACTACGCACTGAATATTATTGATTGTAGAACCGTCATTAAGTGCAATAAATCTATTGCTTCTGAAAGTTCTAACCCATCCTTTAACTTTTACTTCTTGTAATAATTGTTCTGAACTTAAAAGTTCTTTTACAGTACTCGTTTGCATTTTAATTTAATTTAAAACACAAAGGTACATATTCGTACAAAAATATGAAGACTAAAAATTGATAAATACACCTATTTACTACCTTCTAAAGGGTCCTCTTCAGATGGAAGAATATCAATAGCCGGCTTTTTAAAGACCTTCTTGTTTGAAAGTTTCTTTTCGAATGATAAAAGTAGTGATGGCAACAAGAGTAGATTAGAGGTCATCGCAAATAATAAGGTGATCGAAACTAAACCACCTAAAGCCTTGGTTCCTCCAAAGTCAGAAATCGTAAAGACTAAGAACCCGAAGAATAATACTATGGATGTATAGAACATACTGACCCCTGTTTCTCTTAATGCAGCATATACCGATTTTCTGATTTTCCAGTTATTTGCTTGGAGTTCTTGGCGATATTTTGCTAAGAAATGTATGGTGTCATCCACCGAAATCCCGAACGCAATTGAAAATACTAATATGGTTGAAGGTTTGATAGGAATACCTAAATATCCCATTAATCCAGCTGTAGTCAATAGAGGTAATAAATTCGGAATGATAGATACTATAATCATTTGATAAGATCTAAACATCCAGCCCATGAACAGTGCAATTAAAACTATAGCTAATGTTAATGAAACAACTAAATTTTTAATTAAGTAATGAGTTCCTTCCAGAAAGACTAAAGCTTTACCTGTTACAGTAGCTTCATATTTCGGAGCTGGGAATTGTTTGAGAACAATCTCATTAATTCGTGCTTGAATAGCTTCCATCTCATCTGTACCTACATCCTTCATATACGTCGTGATTCTGGCATAACGTCCAGATTTATCCACGAAATTCTCTAAAAGATCATTGTTATCTCCCTCCATGTTTTGAAGGTAGGATAGGATGAAGGTTCTCTCTTGATTAGTCGGTAGCTGATAGTATTTAGGATTGCCGTTATAAAAAGCTTGTTTTGCATATTTTACAACGTTGTTGATACTCATAGGAGCAGAAAGTCCTTGGATTTGTGCAATTTCTTCATTTACCTTTTCTATGCGCTTTAGCGTAGAAAGCTTCATGACTCCTTTGTCCTTTTTGGTGTCAATAAGTATTTCTAAGGGCATGATACCGCCGAATTCTTCCTGAAAAAACTCTATATCATGGAAAAACTCTGCATCCTTAGGCATATCGTCAATCAAACTTCCTGAAACTTTAATTTGATATACACCGATGATTCCAACGATAATAAATATAACAGAAGTAATATAAATAGTGATGCGACTCTCTTTTACCATTTTCTCCATCCAAAGAACGACATGACCCATCCATTGTCTTTCTAGATGGTTTAAGTGTTTCTTCTTAGGAAGTGGCATGAAGCTATACATGATTGGAATGATCAATAAAGCCAGTACAAAAATTGCCATTATCGAAATTGATGCGATGATTCCGAACTCCACTAAAAGTTGACTTTTTGTAAAAATAAATGTCGCAAATCCTGAAGCAGTTGTAATATTTGTCATCAAGGTTGCGTTACCAATCTTGGTGATTACACGTTGCAATGATCGCGCTTGATTTCCATGTTTTTTAACCTCTTGCTGATATTTATTAATTAGAAATATTGCATTAGGCACACCGATTACAATAATTAGTGGTGGAATAAGCCCAGTCAGTACGGTGATTTCATAATCAAATAAACCTATAAACCCACAAGACCAAATCACTCCAACACTTACTACCAAAAGGGTAATAAAAGTTGCTCTCCAAGACTTAAAGAATAAAAAGAATATGAATGAAGTGACCAATAAAGCAAGACCTACGAACATTCCAATTTCATCTACGATGTTCTGAGAGTTCATAGAGCGTATATAAGGCATACCTGAAATGTGTACATCTAGATTTTCTTTTTGCTCAAAGTCAGCTATAATTGGGTTGAGTTTTTCGAAGATAAACTTCTTTCTCAATTTTGAATTCACGATATCCTTACGGACATAGATTGCGGATTGTACCGTATGCGTTTGATCGTTGAATAAAAGATTATTGTAAAATGGTAACCTATTGAAGAGTTCATCTTCTAAATGGTCTATATCTTCTTGAGTAAGTGTTTTGTTTTCTAATAAAGGAACAAGTTCAAAAGCTTGCTTGTCTTTGTTTTTCGAGAGAATTTTTAAATCACTAATAGATATGGTTGCTTGAACTTCATCAAAAGAGTTCAGGGTATCGGAAAGTTTATTCCATGCTTCTAATTTCTCCGGAGTAAACAAAGTGGAATCCTTTACCGCCAAAAGGACTAAATTCCCTTCTTCACCAAAAATCTTTAGGAATTTGTCATAGTTAACATTTGCTGGGTGGTCCTTAGAAAGCATGTTGGCTTCCGTATAGGATAATCGCATATTTGTAGCGAATGAGCCTAGATAAACTGTGATAAGACCTATGATGATAAGAACCAAGTAACGGTTCCTTAATATAATACTAGCTGATTTGTTCCAAAAACCCATTAAAAATAATTTTTGCAAATGTAGTAAATTAACTAGGCAACACCCATAAAAAAAGCACACCTTTAAAGGGTGTGCTTTTCTCTATATGAGTTAAGAAATTATACTTTCATAATTTCTGCATCTTTCTTCGCGTAAACTTCTTCAATGATGCTACTATACTTGTTAGTCAAATCCTGAACATTTGCCTCTCCAATCTTTAATAGATCTTCAGAAATATCAAGTTTTTTAAGTTCGCCGTTAGCTTCTTTACGAATATTTCTTACAGAAACTTTAGCGTTTTCACTTTCTGCTTTGGCTTGTTTTGAAAGTTCTTTACGTCTTTCTTCTGTTAACGGTGGAACGTTGATAATGATACTTTCTCCATTGTTCATCGGGTTTAAACCTAAGTTTGCATAAGTAATCCCTCTTTCGATTTCGACTATCATTTGTTTTTCCCATGGCTGAACAGTGATCGTTCTAGCATCTGGTGTGTTCACATTAGCAACTTGACTCAATGGAGTTTGAGAACCATAATAGTCTACCATTACACTTGAAAGCATCGAAGGAGAAGCCTTTCCAGCACGTATTGCTACAAATTCCTTTTTTAAATGAGCGACGGCGCGGTCCATTTGCTCTTTTGCGTCGTCCAAGATTAAGTCCATTTCTTCGTTCATCGTAAATATTTTAGTTTTCTACCACAGTACCAATTGGAGCACCGTTCATTAATTTTTCTAAGTTTCCTGGAGTGTTCATATCGAACACTACGATAGGCAATTTATTTTCTTCACTTAAGGTGAAAGCAGTCATGTCCATCACTTTTAAGTTCTTTTCAATTACATCTTTAAAGGTAATATTTTCAAATTTAATTGCATCTTCGTTCTTTTCAGGATCTGAAGAATAGATACCATCTACGCGAGTTCCTTTCAAAATAGCATCAGCAGATATTTCAATAGCTCTAAGTACAGCTGCAGTATCTGTTGTGAAATAAGGGTTTCCAGTTCCAGCTCCGAATATTACTACACGTCCTTTCTCTAGGTGTCTAACCGCTTTGCGCTTGATAAAGGGTTCAGCAACCTGTTCCATTTTGATAGCGGTTTGAAGTCTGGTTTTGATTCCCGCATCTTCTAAAGCACTTTGAAGTGCCAATCCATTTATACAAGTCGCTAACATTCCCATGTAATCACCTTGTACTCTGTCCATTCCATTACTAGCACCAGCTACACCTCTAAAGATGTTTCCTCCACCAATTACAATTGCGACCTGTATACCTTGGTCGACAACGGCTTTGATATCCTGAGCATATTCGGCTAGTCTTAAAGGGTCTATACCATAATTACGGGTTCCCATTAAGGCTTCACCACTAAGTTTTAAAAGTATTCTCTTGTATTGCATTTCAAAAAATAAGTTTGGCAAATATACTATTTTTCCAAATAGTTTTTTAAGTTTAATACGTTTATCAACTGACTAAAATTATACTTATGCCCTCCTTAAAAAAAGAAAGACTTATATCTATTGATGTGTTAAGAGGTCTTACCATTTGTCTTATGATTATTGTGAACAATCCGGGGAGTTGGTCTTTTGTTTATCCTCCTTTAAGGCATGCTTCTTGGGATGGTTATACCCCTACGGATTTAGTTTTTCCATTTTTTATGTTCATCATTGGGCTTTCTATGTACATTAGTTTTTCCGGATTAAAAGATCCAGATAAGAAGATGTTGAGTATAAAGGTGCTTAAAAGGGCTGCCTGGATTATTGGTTTTGGTCTCTTTTTGAATGCATTTCCATATTTCGATTTTGAAAACTTAAGAATTTATGGAGTACTTCAAAGAATTGGTTTGGCTTATTTGTTTGCGGGGCTCATGGTTGTTTGGTTCAACAAGAGGTGGCTTCAATGGTCAGTTCTGTTATTGCTCTTTGGCTATTGGGGCTTATTGTTTTTAAGCCCTTGGGATGGACCTTTAACTTTAGAAGGGAATCTCGTTAGGTTTGTGGATCTTAAACTTCTTGGAGAAGCACATATTTATGGAGGATATGGAATTCCTTTTGATCCTGAAGGTCTGGTTTCAACGCTACCAAGTATCGCTAGTATTTTGTTGGGATATTTCGTGGCTAAATCTGTGCTTAGTCAAGTTGGGACCAAGCAAAAAGTTTCAAAGCTATTAATATTAGGAGGAATTTTACTTATTTTAGGAATGATTTGGAATACGTGGTTCCCGATCAATAAACCTATTTGGTCTAGTTCTTATGTTCTAATTACTACTGGTTGGGGCGCTATCGTATTGGGAGTATTGATGTATATTATTGATATTTTGAACTGGAAAACATGGGCTAAGCCTTTTGTTCATTATGGTAGGAACCCTTTGTTTATTTATTTACTATCTGGTATTTATATTTCCAGCATATCAAGCCTTATTCAGGTAAGAAACGGGGAAGGAGTAGAGGTGAGTTTTTATAATTATATGTATACAGATTGGTTTGCTTCATGGGCGGGTCCAATGAATGGTAGTTTATTATTTGCTCTTAGTCAAGCCGTGCTTTTCTGGGCCGTTGCCTATTTATTATACAGGAAAAATATCATTATTAAGGTGTAAGATGCTTAAGTCATAAAACAAAAAAGCCTTCCCATTGGGAAGGCTTTTCTATATAAAGTGAAAAGGAATTAACCTAAAGCTACTCTTGAGAAAGCAACAACTTCAACATCACCTAATGTTTTCACGTATTGAGCAACAGTTTGTTTGTTGTCTTTGATGAACATTTGGTTTACTAAAGTATTATCCTTCATGAAACGCTTGATCTTACCTTTAGCGATGTTGTCTAACATAGCCTCTGGCTTACCTTCTGCACGTAATTGCTCTTTTGCAATTTCGATTTCTTTTTCAATTGTAGCAGCATCAACACCTTCCTCGTTTAACGCGATTGGGTTCATAGCTGCTGCTTGCATTGCAACATCTTTAGCTACAACATCAGCACCTTCAACCGCAGCTGAAAGACCTACTAATGTAGCAATTTTGTTACCTGCATGGATGTAAGATCCTACAAATGGAGCTTCAACTCTTGAGAAAGCACCGATTTCTAATTTCTCACCAATTACACCTGTTTGCTCGATTAATTTTTCAGCAACACTCATTCCTTCGAATTGAGCAGCTAAGAAATCTTCTTTAGTTGCATGGTTTACTGCTTCGTTTGCTAAGCTTTTAGCAAGAGCAACGAAGTTATCGTTTTTCCCTACGAAATCAGTTTCACATCCTAAAACGATAGATACACCTACAGTATTGTCTCCGTTCACAACTGCGATAGCAGCTCCTTCAGTTGATTCTCTGTCAGCTCTCTTAGCAGCAACTTTTTGTCCTTTTTTTCTAAGAACTTCGATAGCTGTGTCAAAATTTCCTTCTGCTTCCACAAGGGCTTTTTTACAGTCCATCATACCAGCTCCAGTTACTTCACGTAATTTTTTTACGTCAGCGGCGGTAATTTTTGCCATGTTGTTTAATTTTAAAAGACCCTGTCTAAGAAAACTTAAACAGGGTGATTATACTTTAATTATTTTTTTTCTGCTGGTGCTTCAGTAGTCGCTTTGTCTTTACTCGCTTTGCGATCAGCCAAACCTTCTGCTACAGCATCAGTTAAGAAAGTCATTACCTTGTCAATAGATTTAGATGCATCATCATTTGCTGGTACAACGAAATCAATTCCACGAGGATCAGAGTTTGTATCTACCATTGCAAATACAGGGATGTTTAATTTTTGAGCTTCTGCTACTGCAATGTGCTCTTTTTTAACATCTACTACAAATAAAGCTCCTGGTAAACGAGTCATATCAGAGATAGAACCTAAATTCTTTTCTAATTTTTCTCTTTGACGGTTGATTTGTAATTGCTCTCTTTTAGAAAGTGCAGCAAATGAACCATCTTGCTTCATACGATCGATTTGAGCCATTTTCTTAACAGCTTTACGAATCGTTACGAAGTTTGTTAACATACCACCTGGCCATCTTTCAGTAATATAAGGCATATTTACTGATCCAGCTCTTTCAGCTACGATGTCCTTAGCTTGTTTTTTTGTAGCAACAAAAAGGATTTTTCTACCTGAAGCAGCGATTTTTGCCATTGCTTCAGCAGCTTCTTCCATTTTAGCCGCAGTTTTGTAAAGGTCGATAATGTGAACACCGTTACGCTCTGTATAAATATACGGAGCCATGTTTGGGTTCCATTTTCTTGTCAAGTGTCCGAAATGTACACCTGCATCCAATAACTCTTGAATTTCTAATTTTGCCATTTTAATTTTGTTTACGTTCTCTCTTTAGCAATGTTTAAGTAGCGCGTATTGCGGTCTTAAGCATTTAGATGCTAAACATATCCCTACCGAAATACGGATATAGTGACAACTTAATTTTAATTTTGTTAAATAAATGTGTTTGTAAAAAACCTCTAATAATCGTAAACGGATTAACGTTTCGAGAATTGGAATTTTTTACGAGCTTTCTTCTGACCGAATTTCTTACGTTCAACCATTCTAGGGTCACGAGTAAGATATCCTTCTGGCTTAAGAATTGATCTGTTTTCAGCATCAATTTCACATAAAGCTCTAGAAATAGCTAAACGAACTGCTTCTGCTTGTCCTGTAACTCCACCTCCGTTAACATTTATAGTAATGTCAAAAGATTCTAAGTTTTCAGTTAAAGCTAAAGGAGATTTAACTTTTGATTGTAAAGTAGCTGTAGAGAAATAGTCATTCAACTCTCTTTTGTTTACTACGATGTTTCCTTTCCCTTCAGATAAGAATACACGTGCAACAGCCTTCTTTCTTCTACCGATTTTGTGTACTGTCTCCATGATTATTTAAGATCGTTTAGGTTAATAGCATTCGGTTTTTGAGCTTCCTGTTGGTGCTCAGCTCCTTCATAAACATAAAGGTTTCTGAAAATAGCAGCTCCTAATTTGTTCTTAGGTAGCATTCCTTTCACTGATTTTGAAATCAAGCGAGTTGGATCCTTTTCGAAAACTTCCGTTGCAGTTAATGATCTTTGTCCTCCTGGGTATCCTGTGTGACGGATGTAAGACTTGTCAGTCCACTTTTTACCAGTTAGGTTAATTTTTTCTGCGTTGATAACAACTACGTTATCTCCACAATCCACGTGAGGTGTGAAGTCAGGTTTGTACTTTCCTCTAAGTAGTTTTGCTACTTTAGAAGCAAGACGACCCAATGTTTGCCCGTCCGCATCCACAACAACCCACTGCTTGTTTACAGTGTTCTTGTTTGCCGATACTGTTTTGTAACTTAATGTGTTCATACACTATTAGCTTTTGTAAATTAAACAATTAATTAGTCTCTTAGTTTCTAAGAGTTTGCAAAGATAGAATTAATTATTCAGTTGACCAATAGTGGTTTTGGCTTTTTTTTGCAGCCTAAGTTTTTATTAATGAGCATCTAACCAATTTGTTCCTCTGTCCATGTCTACCGAAAGGGGTATGCTGAGTTCGATGGCTTCTTGCATGAAGTTTTGAATGATGGGTTCCAGTTGTTCTTGCTCTGACTTGGCCAGGTCAAAAACCAATTCATCATGAACTTGCAACAACATACGAGTTTGGGTCTTGTTTTCATTCAAGTAGGCCTGGATTTTAATCATGGCAATTTTGATGATGTCTGCGGCAGATCCTTGTATAGGGGCATTGATGGCATTTCTCTCATCCGCTCCTCTTACAATGGCATTTCTAGAATTGATGTTTTTTAAATAACGTCGTCTTCCTAGAATAGTTTCTACATAGCCCTGTTCTCTAGCGGTATTAACTTGAGCATCCATATATCCCTTTAAGCTTGGATAGGTGGCATAGTAAGTGTCAATTAATTCTTTGGCCTCTTTGCGGCTTAAGTTGGTTTGCTGAGAAAGTCCATGGGCGGATACTCCATAAATGATTCCGAAGTTTACGGTTTTTGCCTGAGATCTTTGTTCTTTAGTAACTTCCTCGAGCGCAACATCAAATACTTTAGCGGCGGTGGCTCTGTGAATGTCTTCTCCTTGATTGAAGGCATCGACTAGCGCAGGATCTCCACTCATATGTGCGATTAAACGAAGTTCTATTTGAGAATAATCCGCTGCCATTAATAAGTAATCCTCATTGCGGGCAATAAAAGATTTACGAACTAATTTACCTCTTTCGGTTCTAATTGGGATGTTCTGAAGGTTAGGATTGTTAGAACTTAATCTTCCCGTTGCTGCTACAGCTTGACTATAGGTAGTATGTACATGACCTGTTTGAGTGTTTACTTCATTAGGAAGTGCGGTTACATAAGTGTTGTTGAGTTTCACAAGTCCTCTATATTCCTGTATGCATCTCACAATCTCATGCTCTGCGGCGAGTTTACTTAAAATGTCTTCAGAAGTAGCGTACTGTCCTGTTTTAGTCTTTTTAGGTTTCTCTACCAACTGCATATTTTCAAAAAGAACTACTCCAAGTTGTTTAGGGGAAGCGATATTGAAAGATTCTCCTGCCAACTCATAAATGCGTTGCTCAAGTTTTGTGATATCCTCACTGAGTACAACAGAGAGTTCTTTTAAATAGGCCGTATCTAAATTGATTCCTTCTAATTCCATTTGTCCGAGTACGCGAACTAAAGGCATCTCGATTTCTCTAAAGAGTTTCGCGAGTTGATCCTTGTTCATCTCTGATTCAAAATGTTGTTTCAGCTGATAAATTACGGTAGCACGCTGTCCTTGATAATCGGATCTGGATTTAAGATCGAGATCTAACATCGATTTGCGTTTTTTGCCTTTGCCTAATAAGTCGTTTAAATCGGTCATTCGAAGATTTAAATAATTGTCGGCGAGAAGGTCAAGATTATGTCTTAAATCTGGATTGATCAGATAATGGGCGATCATCGTGTCAAATAGGGTACCTTTCAAATTGATACCATAACGCATCAGTAGTTTATACTGCTCTTTAAGGTCATGACCAATTTTAGATGTGAGAGGATTTTCTAATATTGGTTTAAGTAATTCTAAGAAAGATTCCTTATGCTCTTGCAAAGGGATAAAATAGGAGCTTCCTGCTGCATAACTTATAGAAATTCCAAGCAGCTCTGCGTTCATGATGTTTTCTTCACTAAAAGAGAGGTCTATACAGAATTCTGATTGTTGTGTTAGCTTTTTTACCAATAACTTAAGTCCAAAAGGGCTATCTATATATTGAAAGGCATTAGCCTCTTGCTTGCTTTCTTGTGCTGTTGCTCCAGCACCTGATCCTGCTGTAAATAAATCTAGTTGAGGATCGTTAGAGCTAATTTGAGTTTTGGTTTCAGGGGATGCTTCAATGTTAGAAGATTCCGAACTGGCAAACATCTTTTTTAAGGTATCAGAAAGTCTTCTGAATTCTAGTTCTTGAAATAGGGCTTCTGTCTTTTGAAGATCAGGAGCGGTCAGTTTATAGTCTTCGGCGTGAAAGGTTACAGGACAATCTAATAAGATGGTTGCAAGTTCTTTAGAAAGCAGTCCAAGTTCTTTGTTTGCCTCTACCTTCTCTTTCATCTTTCCTTTGAGCTCATGGGTGTGGGCTAAGAGTCCTTCCATAGAACCGTAGGCTTTGATGAATTTCTTGGCGGTTTTATCCCCGACACCAGGAAGTCCTGGGATATTATCCACAGCATCTCCCATCATTCCTAAATAGTCAATCACCTGCAAAGGATTGTCTACTTCAAATTTATCTTTAACCTGTTCGACTCCCCAAATTTCTATACCATTACCCATTCTAGCCGGGCGGTACATAAATATATGTTCTGAAACCAATTGGGCATAATCCTTATCGGGCGTAACCATATAAACATCAAAATCTTCTTTTTCGGCTTGCTTGGCCAGCGTTCCAATCAAATCATCAGCCTCTATTCCTGCAACTTCCACTACAGGGATGTTCATAGCCTCTAAAAGCTCCTTAATATAAGGTACGGCAATTTTAATGGCTTCGGGTGTTTCTTGGCGATTGGCTTTATATTCAGGAAAGGCTTCTGATCTTGCAGAAGAACCTCCTTTGTCAAAGGCCACTGCTAATAGATCTGGCTTTTCCTTTCGTATCACTTCAAATAAAGAGTTGGTAAAGCCTAAGATAGCCGAAGTATCCATCCCTTTGGAATTGATACGAGGGTTCTTGATAAAGGCATAATAACCTCTAAAGATTAAAGCGAATGCATCGAGTAAAAAGACTTTTTGACGTGCCATAGAAACTTAAAATTGGATTGGATGTAAATGTACATAAAAGCAAAAGACTATTAAAAGAATGCTAAAATTTAGCCTTGTGAGGGATGGTTTTTTTGTAAATCGCATAATTACAGTATATTGCGGTGATAAAAATAAGTAAAATGGCAAAATTCGGAGAGATTGTAGGGGAGCCAACACCCGTTTTAATCGACTTTTATTTTGAATTACAAGAAGAAGAAAATGACGCCTCTGTATTGAGAGATGTTGCTGCTGCGCTTGGAGATCGAGCTAAGGTGGTTAAAATTGATATTCAAAAGAATCAAGATCTTGCTGCGGCATTGAAGGTAAAGGCTAATCCTACATTTATGATTTATAAATCAGGAGAGCTTATTTGGAGAAAAACTGGAGATGTTCAAGCTAATGATCTAATTTCTACGGTAGAGCAATACGTCTAAAGCAGACCAAACTCATACCCTTGTTCCAGAAGTTTTTTTAGGACAGTTTCTAAGCTGCCCATTAAATTCTTTTGCGCTTTTTTGCTGTCATGAAATACGATGATTCTTCCGTTTTCAGCATGATTTAAACAGTTTTCTACACATTGTTCTGGACTGTTGACCGAATCCCAATCTGCACTGAGCGCCGACCACATGATAATTTTGTAGTTTAGGTCTAATAAGGCTCTAATTTGACTTTTCTTAATGCGACCATAAGGGGGTCTGAATAATTTTTCTACATTTTGAGGAAGTAAGGCCTCAGTCTGCGCGATGTTTTCTAGATAGTCTTCTTTGGAGTGTTTCCATCCCTTTAAATGATTGTGGGTATGATTTCCCACACGATGTCCTTCCTTAAGAATACGAGCATAGATTTCAGGATGTTCCTCGATATTTTTACCGATCAAAAAAAAGGTTGCTCTGACCTGATATTTTTTCAAAATATCAAGTACCCAATAGGTCACTTCCTCTGTGGGGCCATCGTCAAAAGTTAGATAGACTGTTTTAGGAGTTTTTTTGGGCCCAGCCCAAAGCAATTCAGGATAAATCCGACGGATTGCTTTAGGTGGGTAAACCAAATAGGGTCTCATAATTATTCTGCTAAGAGCTGTTCAAAGAGTTGAATGTGATTGATGAATTCGTTCTGAACTTCTTCCCCGTAGGCTTCATCATCAAATTTCACTACATCTCCTACAATGCTTCTGTACATATTTAAGTTATTCTCTATATCACTGAAGATAATAGGGATATATGAGCTGTCAAAAATGCTGTAATACTTTAATCGGTCCTGGAATAGTCCGATGAGTTCTTGAGCTGTTTCTCTGGCTTTTTCTTGGTTTCCTGCTAAGTAATAATACTGAGGATATCCTAAGGCAATTCCATAATGACCAAATGGAGTTATAGGAAGTTTTTCTAAAGAGAAGTCTAATACCTGATTTGCTTTGATACTATCTCCTTCTCTTAGGAATTGTTCGGCAAGTCGCATGAAATTATTACGCATAGAAATGCTGTTCTTCTTTGTTTCAGGATCGATATAGATTTTTGTGTAATCCATGCGTTCCCAATCCCAGTTCATCATGATCTCATACATGTGATCAGAATCAATACGACCTAAATCAAATAAATTCGTAGTGACAGGAGTTTTGATGGGCACAAGTCTATAAGAAAGTCCATCTAGCTGCAAATAATCTTTCATCCAGATATACTCTAGATCAGCATTTGCACCTCCAGTGAAATATATAGGTCTTTCCCAGTTGTTATTCGCTATGATATCCAGCATCATGATGCTGTTTTTACCGATGGCTTGTGGGTCGATTTCTATATCAATATAAGGAAGGATTAAGTCAGCATCCTCAGGTTTAACAATTCCGCTTTTCAAGACGTTTTCTTTGTTAACAGGAATCCTAATTCTATTGGTTGGGTATATTTTAACCATTGTTCCCTGATCATCAGCCTCTACATAGGTCAGATCACGATTACTAGAAATCCAACGCATGAAGAATTCAATGTCAATAACAGAATCTTTCAATTGAGGTAGCGGCATCAAATAAGCAGCATCTAAAGTTCCATACTTGTACTGATCATGGGTCAATTGAGATGGAATAGGCTCAGCATCATAAGTCTTGCGTTTCATTTGATCAATATACCAGTCTGTATTGAATAGACTTGAATTGATCAATTTGATGTCTGTTCTATAATCCTCCACTTCTTGCATATACCAAAGTGGGAAGGTATCATTGTCTCCAATGGTAAACATGATGGAATTAGGAAGACAGCTGTCTAGGTAAGCTTGAGCATTGAGTCTAGCGGTATAGCGATCTGATCTGTCATGATCATCCCAGTTTTGTGCCGCCATGAGTACAGGAACGGCTAATAAACACAGAACAGTTAATCCTATAGCAAGTGGTTTAGGAGAGAATTTAGACTTGAATTTTTCAAACAAGGCATAAACTCCAAATCCAACCCACATTGCAAAAATATAGAAAGATCCCACAACTGCATAATCTCTTTCTCTTGGTTCAAATGGACGCGGATTGGTATAGAATACAATGGCCAGTCCAGTGAAAATAAAGAATAAGAATAGGACCCAGAAATTTTTAGGGTCTTTTTTAATGTGCCAAAACAGCCCTATTAAACCAAGGATTAAGGGCAAGAAATAATAAGTGTTTCTTCCTTTGTTCTCCTTGAATTCTTGAGGGAGGTTGTGCTGAGGGCCTAAATGCATCTCATCGATGAAGTCAATTCCACTGATCCAGTTTCCATTAAATAAATCGAGATTTCCTTGAATGTCATTTTGCTTTCCAACGAAATTCCACATGAAATACCTGAAGTACATGTATCCGAACTGATAGTCGAGCATGAAATAAAGGTTTTCGCCCATGGTTGGGCGGCGTGTAGAATTCTCAGGAATTCCAACAATAGATTTATAGTTTTGAGCGTTTGCAGGGTTTACCATTCGAGGGATAAATCCTTTATGGGTGTCTGCATAATTAGGAAGTGCATCCTTATAATCATTTACAATGACGTATTTCCCTGCTTCTTCGTCCTTTTCGTATTTAGGTTTTTCATCACGTGTTGGATCTAAGGGATTTACCTTTCTATCATAAGTAATAGAGTAGTAGGTGTCATAAAACACGTTGGCATCTCCATATTGTTCACGGTTGTAATAGGCAAGTAGTTCTCTAGCTGACGAAGGATTGTTCTCGTTGATAGTCGTGTCGGCATTTGCACGGATTGGTAGCATCATCCAGGTACTGAAACCGATCATGATAAACAGAATAGCAAGTATGGCTGTATTAGCTTTGACCAGTTGCTTTTCTCGAGTCTTTTTTAAACCAAAATAGAACCCTGCTATGATTAGAAGTAGTGCTATGATCGAACCTGAATTAAATGGTAAGCCTATGCTGTTCACAAAGAAAAGTTCACTCGCTGAGAAAAATTTCAAAGTGAAAGGGAATAGTATTTTAAAGATAAGCGCCAACACAATTACTGCAACAATATTTGCGAGAATGAAATTTCTTGGCGTGCTTAGGTCGTAATATTTGTATAAGTATAAGAATACAATCGAAGGAATCACAAGTAAGACTAGAATGTGCACTCCAAAAGAGAGGCCGACAACTAAAGCGATCAGAAGTAGCCATTTGTTGCCATAAGGGGCGTCCATATGTTGCTCCCACTTAAGCCCCAACCAGAATAATACGGCCATCAAAAATGAAGACATAGCATATACTTCTCCTTCCACGGCGCTAAACCAAAAACTGTCTGTGAAAGTATAGGTTAATGACCCTACTGCAGCAGAACCTAAAATTGCAATTACTTGTGCTTTTGAGTAATCTAATTGATCTCCAATGGCTTTTTTTAATAAAAGAGTCATGGACCAAAACATGAATAAAATAGTGAAAGCACTTGCGAGGCCTGACATGAACTTCACCATATAAGCTATCTGACTAATGTCTGTAGAAAACATGGCAAAAAATGCTCCCATCATTTGAAATAAAGGAGCTCCAGGTGGGTGTCCTACTTCCAGTTTAACCGCGGTTGATATATACTCTCCACAATCCCAGTAACTAACAGTTGGTTCTAGGGTAAGGGTATAGGTAATTAAAGCGATTACAAAAACGGACCAACCCATAATTTGGTCCCAAAACTTAAATTTATTTTGATTCATGTGATTATATATATGGGGCGAATTTAATAATTAAATTGTGAAAATGAGTACTTAAAGTCTAAGGGCTGTAATTAAGACCGCGTCAAAGAAATGTTAAAATGAAAAAAAAATAAAAAAAAGCTTGTTTGAACCCAAGAATGTTTTAAATTTGCACCCGCAATCAGCAATTGACCCATGGTGTAATGGTAGCACTCCGGTTTTTGGTACCGTCAGTCAA
>JBMYWH010000024.1:0-34959 GCA_049607205.1 Flavobacteriaceae bacterium
AAAAACGCTTACGTAACTATCGAGAAGTAATGAAAGTATCTGTATTAGACATTACGGGAAAAGATACTGGACGTCAAGTAGAACTTGCTGATTCAGTATTCGCTATTGAGCCAAATAATCATGCTGTATATCTAGATGTAAAGCAACATTTGGCAAATAAAAGACAAGGAACACACAAGGCTAAAGAAAGAGCTGAGATCACTGGGTCAACTAGAAAGATCAAGAAGCAAAAAGGTACTGGTACAGCACGTGCTGGTAGTATCAAATCTCCTGTGTTCAGAGGAGGAGGACGTGTTTTTGGTCCAAGACCAAGAAACTATTCTTTCAAATTGAATAAAACTTTAAAGAGAATTGCACGTAGATCTGCACTTTCTTTACAAGCAAAAGATCAAAATATCATGGTTGTTGAGAACTTCAATTTCGAGGCTCCTAAGACTAAGAATTTTGTGAACGTGTTGAAAGCTTTAGAGTTAGACAATAAAAAAGCGCTGTTTGTGTTGGGTGAATCAAATAATAACGTATATTTGTCATCACGAAATTTAGAGCGTGTAAAAACTGTAAACGCTTCAGAATTAAGCACTTACGGAATTATGAATGCGAATAAAGTTGTTCTTTTAGAGAATGCTTTAGGAGAAATTGAATCAAATTTAGCTAAATAGGTCACGATATGAGTATTTTAATAAAACCTATTATCACGGAAAAAGCGACAAATGATAGCGAGTTAAACAACCGTTATACATTTGTTGTTGCTAATAAAGCGAACAAAGTTGAAATCAGAAAAGCTGTTGAGCATACTTATGGTGTTGCTGTAACGGCTGTTCGTACGATGAATTATCCTATCGAGCGTTCTACTAAGTATACTAAGAAAGGTATGGTGAATGGAATGACTGGAGGATATAAGAAAGCTATCGTTTCATTAGCAGACGGAGAAACTATCGATTTTTATAACAATATCTAAGAAGAGAGAATGTCAGTTAGAAAATTAAAACCAATAACACCAGGTCAGCGTTTTAGAGTAGTAAATGGGTTCGACGCCATTACTACTGACAAGCCGGAGAAGAGTTTATTAGCTCCGAAAAAAAGATCTGGAGGTCGAAACAGTCAAGGTAGAATGACCATGCAATATTTAGGTGGTGGTCACAAGAAGAAGTACCGTATTATCGATTTCAAAAGAGATAAGTCGGGAATTCCTGCTACCGTAAAAACAATTGAGTACGATCCAAACCGTACAGCTTTTATCGCGCTTTTAAACTATGTAGATGGTGAGAAGCGTTATGTAATCGCTCAAGGTGGTTTAGAGGTTGGTCAAACAATTGTTTCAGGGACAGGTGTTGCACCAGAAGTGGGTAACGCTATGCCTTTAAGTGAGATTCCTTTAGGAACTGCAATTTCTTGTATTGAGTTACGTCCAGGTCAAGGAGCTGTTATGGCTCGTTCAGCTGGTGCTTTTGCTCAGTTAATGGCGAGAGATGGAAAATATGCTACTATTAAATTACCATCAGGAGAAACAAGATTGATTCTTGTTACTTGTATGGCTACCATTGGAGTTGTTTCTAACTCTGATCACCAGTTATTAGTATCTGGTAAAGCAGGTAGATCAAGATGGTTAGGTAGAAGACCAAGAACTAGAGCTATGGTTAAAAACCCGGTTGATCACCCAATGGGAGGTGGTGAAGGTAAGTCTGCAGGAGGACACCCTAGATCTAAGAATGGTATTCCAGCTAAAGGCTTTAGAACTAGATCTAAGACTAAGGCGAGTAATAAGTATATTATCGAACGCAGAAAAAAATAATAGGATATGGCACGTTCATTAAAAAAAGGACCTTACGTAGCTTACAAGCTTGAGAAAAAGGTTTTAAAAAATGTAGAGTCTGATAAGAAAGATGTGATCAAAACTTGGTCAAGAGCATCTATGATTACTCCAGACTTCGTAGGACAAACAATCGCTGTTCACAATGGTCGCCAATTTGTTCCTGTTTATGTTACAGAAAACATGGTAGGTCACAAATTAGGTGAATTCTCGCCAACTCGTACCTTCAGAGGTCACGGAGCGGATAAGAAAAATAAAGGTAAAAAATAATAAGAAATGGGAGTTCGTAAAAAAAATATGGCAGCTCAGTTAAAGGAAGCTCGCAAGTCTCAGGCTATGGCGAAGCTAACTAACTGCCCAACATCACCAAGAAAGATGCGTTTAGTAGCTGATCAAGTAAGAGGTGTTGAAGTTGAGAAAGCTCTTCAGATCTTAAAGTTTAGCCCTAAAGAAGCTTCAATTAATCTTGAAAAACTTTTGTTATCAGCTATCGCCAACTGGCAAGCTAAAAACGAGGATTCAAGTATTGAGGACGCAGGATTATATGTGAAAGAAATCTGTGTGGATAGCGCAGGTATGTTAAAAAGATTAAGACCGGCACCACAGGGACGTGCTCACAGAATTAGAAAACGTTCTAATCACGTGACTTTAGTGTTGGGAAATAAAAATATTGAAAGCAATTCATAAATAGTATGGGACAAAAAACAAATCCAATAGGGAATCGTTTAGGAATTATCAGAGGATGGGAATCTAACTGGTATGGTGGAAATGACTATGGTGATAAAATTGCTGAAGATGACAAAATAAGAAAGTACGTTCGTGCTAGATTATTTAAAGCTAGTGTTTCTAGAGTTATTATTGAGCGTACGCTTAAACTTGTAACCGTTACTATCACTACTGCTAGACCTGGTATCATTATCGGGAAAGGTGGACAAGAGGTAGACAAGTTGAAAGAAGAGCTTAAAAAGATCTCTGGAAAAGATGTGCAAATTAATATTTTCGAGATTAAACGTCCTGAGTTAGATGCTACTTTAGTTGCTGCATCTAT
This sequence comes from Flavobacteriaceae bacterium, assembly GCA_049607205.1. GTDB lineage: Bacteria > Bacteroidota > Bacteroidia > Flavobacteriales > Flavobacteriaceae > JBELHR01. The sequence continues at coordinate 2,859 of JBMYWH010000024.1, forward strand.
CGCTCGTCAGATTGAGAATCGTATCTCTTATCGTCGTGCAATCAAGATGGCTATTGCTGCTGCTATGCGTATGAACGCAGAAGGTATCAAAATCCAAATTGCTGGTCGTTTAAATGGAGCTGAAATGGCTCGTACCGAGCATTACAAAGAAGGAAGAATTCCTCTCTCTACCTTCCGTGCTGATATTGATTATGCATTAGTTGAGGCTCACACTACTTATGGCCGTTTAGGTGTAAAAGTGTGGATCATGAAAGGTGAGGTTTATGGAAAACGTGAATTATCTCCATTAGTTGGATTGTCTAAGAAACAATCTGGTGCTAAAGGTGGATCACGCAAACCACAATCTCGTAAAAGAAAATAATTTTTAAAATTTAGGTTTAAAAATGTTACAGCCAAAGAGAGTAAAATTCCGTAAGGTACAGAAAGGAAAAGGTAATATGAAAGGGAACTCGAATAGAGGTCATCAACTTTCAAATGGTATGTTTGGTATCAAATCCTTGGAACAATGCTTACTAAATTCTCGTCAAATTGAGGCAGCACGTATCGCAGCAACTCGTTATATGAAGAGAGAGGGTCAGTTATGGATCAAGATTTTCCCAGACAAGCCAATTACTAAAAAGCCTTTAGAAGTCCGTATGGGTAAAGGTAAGGGTGCTCCTGAGTATTTCGTTGCAGTTATCAAGCCAGGTAGAGTTTTGTTTGAAGTAGGAGGTGTTCCTATGGATATCGCAAAAGAAGCTTTGCGTTTAGCTGCTCAGAAATTACCAGTGAAGACTAAGTTTGTAATCGCGAGAGATTTTGATCACGCTTAATTGATAATAGTATGAAACAGTCAGAAATTAAAGAATTATCAACGGCAGATTTACAAGAGAAGCTTGGAGCGTTGAAAAAGAACTACACAGATCTTAAAATGGCTCATGCATTAACTCCATTAGAGAATCCTATGGAGGTTAGAGCCCTTAGAAAAACTGTTGCAAGAATTGCGACGGAATTAACTAAAAGAGAATTACAATAATTGTAGTTAATTAAGAGATGGAAAATAGAAATCTTAGAAAAGAAAGAATAGGTGTTGTATCTAGTAACAAAATGGAAAAATCCATTGTTGTTTCTGAGGTAAAGAAAGTAAAGCACCCAATGTATGGAAAATTCGTTTTGAAAACGAAGAAGTACGTTGCGCACGATGAGGCGAATGATTGTAACGTTGGAGATACTGTAAAGATCATGGAAACAAGACCTTTAAGTAAATCTAAGCGTTGGAGATTAGTAGAAATCCTAGAAAGAGCTAAATAATATGTTACAGACAGAATCAAGATTAACAGTAGCTGATAACACTGGAGCTAAAGAGGTTTTAGTTATTCGTGTTTTAGGAGGAACAAAAAAGCGTTACGCGTCTGTAGGAGACAAGATCGTTGTTTCAGTTAAGAGTACTTCTCCTAACGGAAATGCAAAAAAAGGTCAAGTAGCCAGAGCAGTTGTTGTTCGTACTAAGAAAGAAGTGAGACGTAAAGACGGATCATATATCAGATTTGATGATAATGCTTGTGTATTATTAAATGCATCTGAAGAAATGATGGGAACTCGTGTATTCGGTCCTGTTGCTAGAGAGCTTCGTGATAAGCAGTTCATGAAAATTGTATCATTAGCACCTGAAGTGCTTTAAAATTTACTACAATGACAAAGCTGAAAATTAAATCAGGAGATACAGTAAAAGTAATTGCTGGAGAAAACAAAGGGCAAGAAGGTAAGGTTACTAAAGTTGTTATTGAAAAAAATCGTGCTTTCGTAGAAGGTGTGAATATGATTTCAAAACATACTAAACCTAGTGCACAGAACCCTCAAGGAGGAATTGTAAAGAAAGAAGCTTCTATCCATATTTCTAACTTAATGTTAGTTGAGAACGGTGAAACTACTCGTGTAGGATACCGTATGGAAGATGGAAAGAAGGTTAGATTTTCTAAAAAATCAGAAAAAGCGATTTAAGATGAGTTATACACCAAGACTTAAAGAGGAATATAAGGGAAGAGTAGTAAGTGCTCTAACCGAGGAGTTTGGTTACAAGAACGTAATGCAGGTGCCTAAACTACAGAAGATTGTAGTAAGTAAAGGTGTGGGAGCTGCGATTGCTGACAAAAAGTTAATTGACTATGCTCTTGAAGAGTTGACGACAATTACAGGTCAGAAAGCTGTAGCGACTATTTCTAAGAAGGATGTAGCTGCTTTTAAATTGCGTAAGGGTATGCCAATTGGAGCGAAAGTTACTCTTCGTGGAACTAAAATGTACGAATTCTTGGATAGATTGGTTACAATTTCTTTACCACGTGTAAGAGATTTCCAAGGAATCAAAGCAAATGGATTTGATGGTAGAGGTAATTACAACTTAGGAATTACTGAACAAATCATTTATCCAGAGATCAATATCGATAAGGTTAACAAAATCGGTGGGATGGATATTACTTTTGTAACATCAGCAGACACAGATAAGGAAGCTAAATCATTATTAGGCGAATTAGGTTTACCATTTAAAAAGAATTAGACATGGCTAAAGAATCAATGAAAGCCCGTGAGGTGAAAAGAGCTAAGATGGTGGAGAAGTATGCTGAAAAGAGAAAGGCTTTAAAAGAAGCTGGAGACTATGAAGGACTTCAGAAACTACCAAAGAACGCATCACCTATTCGTATGCACAACCGTTGTAAGTTAACAGGAAGACCAAAAGGATATATGCGTCAATTTGGACTTTCACGTGTAACTTTCCGTGAGATGGCGAATCAGGGATTGATCCCAGGAGTGAAAAAAGCAAGTTGGTAAACAATAAATTTAAGTAAAAGATGTACACAGATCCAATCGCAGATTTCTTAACAAGATTAAGAAATGCAATTTTAGCAGGACACAGAGTGGTAGAAGTTCCTTCTTCTAATATTAAGAAGGAAATGACTAAAATTTTGTTTGACCAAGGATATATTTTAAGTTATAAATTCGAAGAAAATGATGTTCAAGGAACAATCAAAATTGCTTTGAAATATGACAAGCAAACAAAAGAATCTGTAATTAGAAAAATTGAGCGTATCAGTACGCCTGGTCTTCGTAAATATACAAGTGCTGCAGAGATGCCACGTGTATTGAACGGATTAGGAGTAGCTATCGTTTCGACTTCAAAAGGTGTGATGACTAACAAGCAAGCACGTGAAGAGAATGTAGGTGGTGAAGTATTATGTTACGTTTATTAATAAAGTAGAGTAAAATGTCAAGAATAGGAAAAAGCCCAATAGCTATACCAGCAGACGTTACTGTAACTCTTAACGGAGCTACTGTTTCTGTTAAAGGTAAGCTCGGCGAGTTATCTCAGGAAGTAGATACCGATATCACGGTTAATGTGGAAGAGAATCAAGTTGTTCTAGAAAGACCATCTGATTCAAAGGATCACAGAGCGAAGCACGGTTTATACCGTTCTTTAATCAATAACATGATTGAAGGAGTATCGAAAGGTTTTACAAAAGAATTAGAATTAATCGGAGTTGGATATAGAGCTTCTAACCAAGGTCAAGTTTTAGACTTAGCTTTAGGTTTCTCTCACAACATCATTTTAAGCATCGCTCCAGAAGTGAAGATTGAAACGATATCAGAGAAGGGTAAAAATCCAATTATTAAGCTAAGTTCTTTTGATAAGCAATTAGTTGGACAGGTAGCGGCAAAAATAAGATCTTTCCGCAAGCCAGAGCCATACAAAGGAAAAGGAATTAAGTTTGTCGGTGAAGAAATTAGAAGAAAAGCAGGTAAATCTGCATAATTTATAGTATTATGGCATTATCAAAGCTTGAAAGACGTCAAAGAATTAAGCAAAGAATTCGTAAAATTGTTAACGGTACAGCAGAAAGACCTCGTCTATCTGTTTTCCGTTCAAACAAAGATATTTACGTTCAGCTTGTTGACGATTTAAATGGAAAAACGTTAGTATCTTGTTCTTCAAGAGACAAAGATATCGACGCAAAGGGATCTAAAATAGAGGTTGCTACATTAGTAGGAAAATCTGTTGCTGAAAAAGCTGTATCTGCGGGAATCACAGATGCAACTTTCGATAGAAATGGTTATTTGTATCACGGAAGAATCAAAGCTTTAGCTGATGGAGCTAGAGAAGCTGGTTTAAAATTTTAATAAATTACTATGAGTACAAAATACAAAAACATAGAAAGAGTTAAGCCAAGCGGTTTGGAACTTGTAGATCACTTAGTAGGTGTTCAACGTGTTACTAAAGTAACTAAAGGAGGTAGAACTTTCGGATTTTCTGCAATCGTTGTTGTAGGGAATGGTGATGGTGTAGTAGGACATGGATTAGGTAAGTCATTAGACGTAGCTTCAGCGATTGCTAAAGGTATTGAAGATGCTAAGAAAAACCTAGTGCGTATTCCAATTATTAGTGCTACATTGCCGCACGAAGTAAAAGGTAAATTTGGAGGAGCTAAAGTATTCTTAAAGCCTGCATCTCACGGTACCGGGGTTATCGCCGGTGGAGCTGTGCGTGCGGTATTAGATTCAGTTGGAGTTCACGATGTATTGTCTAAATCACAAGGGTCATCTAACCCTCACAATGTGGTTAAGGCAACATTTGATGCGTTACACCAATTGAGAAGCGCTGAACAAGTTGCTGCTCAAAGAGGTATTTCTTTAGAAAAATTGTTTAAAGGATAATCTGAACTACTATGGCAAAAATTAGAATACAACAAGTAAGAAGTCAAATTAGACGTTCTCAGGGTCAAAAGAGAACTCTTGAGGCTCTAGGCTTAAGAAAAATGAACCAAGTAGTGGAGCACGAAAATACTGCAACTATTCTTGGTATGGTAAATAAAGTTAAACACTTAATTTCTGTTGAAGAAATTAAATAATAAATTCTAGACATGAGTTTAAGTAACTTACAACCGGCAGGAGGATCTGTTAAGAAAGGTAAAAGAGTAGCTAGAGGACAAGGTTCTGGAAAAGGTGGAACTGCTACAAGAGGACATAAAGGAGCTAAGTCTCGTTCTGGATATTCAAGAAAGATTGGATTCGAGGGTGGACAAATGCCTTTACAACGTAGAGTACCTAAGTTTGGATTCACGAACATTAACCGTAAGGAATATGTGGGTGTGAACTTAGATAAATTACAAGAGCTAGTAGAAAACGGAAGAATCACCGATACAGTTGATATGGCTGTATTAGTTGAAAATCGTTTAGCTCGTAAAAACGACTTAGTTAAAATTTTAGGTCGTGGAGAATTAAAAGCGAAGTTAAATATAACAGTACACAAATACACTGCAACTGCAAAGCAGGCTATTGAGGCTGCTGGTGGATCTGCGGAGACTTTATAAAATAACCCCTAGTAAATGAAAAAATTTATAAGTACCATTAAAGACATTTGGAAGATTGAAGAATTGCGTAATAAGATTCTTCTTACTTTAGGATTGATGGCGGTTTACCGCTTTACTGCGCAAATTCCTTTGCCAGGTATCGATCCCCTACAATTAGATGCTCTTGCAGCTCAATCAGACGGTGGAATTCTTGGATTACTGAACGCATTTACAGGTGGTGCATTCGCACAAGCTTCTATTATGGCATTAGGAATAATGCCATATATTTCTGCTTCTATTGTTGTGCAATTAATGGGTCTAGCGATTCCTTATTTGCAAAAACTTCAAAAGGATGGAGAAAGTGGAAGAAAGAGAATTAACCAAATTACAAGATGGTTAACCATTGGTATTACTATGGTTCAAGGACCAGCGTATATCGCTAACATGCATAATATCTTGCCGGATTCGTCTTTCCTTATTGGGAATGCTGAATTTATTTTATCTTCTATGGTATTATTAACGGCTGGTACGATATTTGCTATGTGGTTAGGAGAGAAAATTACGGACAAAGGAATTGGTAACGGTATTTCATTATTGATAATGATCGGAATTATCGCCCGTTTCCCTGGTGCGTTTGCTCAAGAAGCAACTTCTCGAATTGCACAATCAAATGGTGGAGCTATTATGATTTTATTGGAAATTGTTGTCTGGTTGTTGATCATCCTTGCAACGGTATATCTTGTTACTGCAGTAAGAAGAATTCCGGTTCAGTATGCTAGACGTACTGCTGTTGGGAATATTCAGGATGTTGCAGGAGCACGTCAGTACATTCCTTTGAAATTAAACTCTGCTGGTGTAATGCCAATTATTTTTGCTCAGGCTATTATGTTTATCCCTGGAGCTTTAGCTAGAAATGCTGAAGGAGGTACTGCCTCTTTCTTAGCGAGCTTTGGAGATTTTAATGGATTGGGTTATAATATTCTATTTGCTGTTTTAATTATTGTGTTTAGTTATTTCTATACGGCTATCACAATTCCAACAAATAAAATGGCAGAAGATTTAAAACGTAGTGGAGGATTTATTCCTGGTATTAAGCCTGGAGCGGATACAGCTGAGAAGTTAGACGGTATCTTATCGAGAATTACTTTACCTGGTTCTATATTCTTGGCGTTAATCGCGGTGTTACCAGCAGTGGTTGCACAGTTTGGAGTTCAGCAAAACTGGGCCCTGTTTTATGGAGGTACTTCATTGATCATTATGGTTGGTGTAGCTATTGATACTATTCAACAGATTAATGCTTATTTATTGAACCGTCATTACGATGGCTTAATGAAAACTGGATCAAGAAGAAAAGCTTCAATCTAATATATTATGGCAAAACAATCAGCAATACAGTTAGACGGGAGAATTACAGAGGCCTTATCTAATGCTATGTTTAGAGTAGAACTAGAGAATGGTCATATAGTTACAGCTCATATCTCGGGTAAAATGCGCATGCACTACATTAAGTTGTTACCAGGAGATAAAGTTAAGCTAGAAATGAGTCCTTACGATTTAACTAAGGCTAGAATAACGTATAGATACTAAGATACTAATAGAAATTAAACGATGAAAGTTAGAGCATCAGTAAAGAAAAGAAGTGCCGAGTGCAAGATTGTGCGAAGAAAAGGCAGATTATATGTAATCAATAAAAAGAATCCTAGATTTAAACAAAGACAAGGATAATTATGGCAAGAATAGCAGGTATTGATATTCCTAAGAACAAGAGAGGAGTTATTTCCTTAACTTACATCTTTGGAATCGGTAGAAGTAGAGCTAAAGAGGTTTTAGCAATCGCTGGAGTAGATGAGAGTACTAAAGTTCAAGATTGGACGGATGAGGAAATCGGAAAAATCCGTGAGCAAATTGGAACTTTCACAATTGAAGGTGAATTACGTTCAGAAGTTCAATTAAACATTAAGCGTTTAATGGACATCGGATGTTACAGAGGAATTCGTCATAGAGCTGGGCTTCCGTTAAGAGGTCAGAGAACTAAGAACAACTCTAGAACTAGAAAAGGTAAGAGAAAAACTGTAGCTAACAAAAAGAAAGCAACTAAATAATAACTAGGAAATTATGGCGAAAGCAAGTTCAAAAAAACGTAAGGTTATTGTTGAAGCTATTGGTGAAGCACACATCACCGCATCTTTTAACAACATAATTATCTCATTGACAAACAAGAAAGGTGAAGTGATCGCATGGTCATCAGCTGGTAAAATGGGATTTAGAGGATCTAAGAAAAACACTCCTTATGCTGCTCAGACAGCTGCAGAAGATTGTGCAGCAGTAGCAAGAGAAGCTGGATTAAGAAAAGTAAAAGTATACGTAAAAGGACCAGGTAACGGTCGTGAGAATGCAATTAGAACTTTGCATAACTCAGGAATTGAAGTTACTGAGATCATTGATGTGACTCCAATGCCACACAATGGATGTCGTCCACCAAAAAGACGTAGAGTATAATTTTTTTTTATTAAATTTATTAACTGAAATGGGAATCATACTATCGAAGGATTATTAGCCTGAATTCATAGTACCTATTTAAAATAACAGAAAATGGCAAGATATACAGGACCTAAGAGTAAAATCGCCCGTAAATTCGGAGAAGCGATTTTTGGAGATGACAAGGCGTTCGAGAAACGTAACTACCCTCCAGGACAACACGGAGTGTCTAAGAGAAGAGGAAAGAAATCTGAATATGCAATTCAGTTACAAGAAAAACAAAAAGCTAAGTATATCTACGGTATTCTTGAAAAGCAATTTAGTAACTTGTTTTCTGATGCATCTAGAAAGAAAGGTATTACAGGTGAAGTTTTACTTCAACTTTGTGAGTCTCGTTTAGACAACGTTGTTTACCGTTTAGGAGTTGCTACTTCAAGAAGAGCAGCAAGACAATTAGTATCACATAGACATATCACTGTAAATGGTGAAATCGTGAATATTCCATCTTATTCTTTAAAAGCTGGTGATGTTGTAGGAGTAAGAGAAAAGTCTAAGTCTTTAGAAGCTATCGAAAATGCATTAGCTGGAAACAGTGCAGTGTATGAGTGGTTGACTTGGAATTCAGAAACTAAGCAGGGTACTTTTGTAAGTGTTCCAGAACGTTTACAGATTCCAGAAAATATCAAAGAACAATTAATTGTAGAGTTATACTCTAAATAATTTTGACACCAGTTAAACTATGGCAATTTTAAATTTTCAGAAACCAGACAAAGTAATCATGATTGAATCTACTGATTTTGAAGGTAGATTTGAGTTTCGTCCGTTAGAACCAGGATTTGGTTTGACCGTGGGGAATGCTCTTCGTCGTGTACTTTTGTCTTCTCTAGAAGGTTTCGCTATCACTTCTCTTAAGATTGAAGGCGTAGAGCATGAGTTCTCTACGATTCCTGGAGTTGTGGAAGACGTTACTGAAATTATCTTGAATCTTAAACAAGTTCGTTTTAAGAAGCAAATCGAAGATACAGATAGAGAATCTGTAAGCATTTCGATTTCTGGTCAAGAACAATTAACTGCAGGTGACTTACAAAAGTTCATCTCAGGATTCCAAGTATTAAACACAGATCAGGTGATCTGTAACATGGAAGAGTCTGTTAAGATTGACATGGAATTATCTATCGAAAAGGGTAGAGGGTTCGTTCCAGCTGAGGAAAACAAAAAAGCAAATGCACCGTTAGGTACTATTTTCACGGATTCAATTTACACTCCTATAAAGAATGTAAAATATGCTGTTGAAAATTACCGTGTGGAACAAAAAACGGATTACGAAAAATTAGTTTTTGATATTAAAACTGATGGATCTATCAATCCTAAGGCTGCTTTAACAGAAGCTGCTAAGATTTTGATTCACCACTTTATGTTGTTCTCTGATGAGCGCATTACCCTTGAGGCTGATGAAAGAGCTCAGACGGAAACTTATGATGAAGAGTCGTTGCATATGCGTCAATTGCTTAAAACTAAGTTAATCGATATGGACTTATCTGTTCGTGCGCTTAACTGTTTAAAAGCAGCTGAAGTTGAATCATTGGGAGACTTAGTGTCATATAACAAAAATGACTTGATGAAATTCAGAAACTTCGGAAAGAAGTCATTAACTGAATTAGATGAGTTAGTGCATTCTAAAGGATTGAGTTTTGGAATGGATTTAAGTAAGTACAAATTAGATAAAGAATAACCAAAAAACTACGGTTTAAAAGGTTTAAGAGATGAGACACGGAAAGAAATTTAACCATTTAGGAAGAAAGACAGCGCATAGAAAAGCTATGTTGTCTAATATGGCTTGTTCTTTGATCGAGCACAAGCGCATCAATACTACTGAAGCTAAAGCAAAAGCTTTACGTCAGTTTATCGAGCCATTAGTTACAAAGTCAAAAACTGACTCTACACACAATCGTCGTGTAGTATTTAGTTATTTGCGTAACAAATTTGCTGTAACGGAATTATTTAAGGAAGTTTCAGTAAAAGTTGGTGATCGTCCAGGAGGATATACACGTATTATCAAATTAGGAAATCGTCAAGGGGATAATGCTCCTATGGCAATGATTGAGTTAGTTGATTACAACGAAGTATACAACCCTAACGGTGCTAAGAAGAAGAAAACTACTCGTAGAGGAAGAAAGAAAGCTACTGCTGCTGAGGCACCAGCTTCTGATACTACTACTAACGAAGAAGCTTCTGAATAATTAGATGTATTAGTATTACCAAATATAAAAGGGATAGGTTATTTTTAACTTATCCTTTTTTTTTGAAACTTTATATAATGAAAAAATTTGAGCAACGTAAGAAAGCCATCCTACTCTTAGCTGATGGTACTGTTTTTGAAGGTAGATCTATCGGTATTGAAGGAACTGCTTTCGGTGAAATTTGTTTTAATACTGGAATGACTGGATATCAAGAAGTGTTTACAGATCCTTCTTATTTTGGTCAGTTGATGGTAACAACAAACGCCCATATCGGAAACTACGGGGTGAATAAAAATGAAGTTGAATCTGATGGGGTTAAGATTTCTGGACTTATTTGTCGTAATTTTAGTTTTGACTATTCTAGAGTAGATGCAGATGGGAGCTTATTCAATTATTTTGAAGATCAAAATATAGTTGCCATCTCTGATGTTGATACGAGAGCTGTTGTATCCTATATTAGAGATAAAGGTGCAATGAATGCTGTAATCTCGACGGATACTGATGTTGATACTCTTAAAGAGCAATTAAAAAGCGTACCGGATATGGTAGGTTTAGAGTTGGCCTCTTCTGTGAGTACAAAAGAAGCTTATACTATAGGTGATGAAACTGCAACTTTTAAGGTTGCGGCTTTAGATCTTGGAATTAAGAAGAATATTCTTAGGAATCTGGTTAAACGTGATTGCTTTGTAAAAGTTTTCCCTTTCGATGCATCTTATGAAGAAATGAAATCGTTTGAACCAAATGGATATTTTCTTTCTAATGGACCTGGAGATCCAGAACCTCTTAAAGTTGCTCAACAAGTAGCTCAACAGGTTATCGCTAATGATCATCCTTTGTTTGGTATTTGTTTAGGTCATCAGATTATTGCTAATGCAAATGGGATGTCTACCTACAAAATGCATAATGGACACAGAGGTATTAACCATCCTGTGCTCAATCTTCTTACGGGTAAAGGTGAGATTACTTCACAGAACCATGGATTTGTAGTAAAGAAGGATGACGTTTTAGCCAATGATGAGTTTGAAATGACACATGAACATTTGAATGATAATACTGTGGCTGGTATTCGTATGAAAAACAAACCAGTATTTTCGGTTCAATATCACCCTGAAGCGAATCCTGGACCGCATGATTCATCTTATTTATTTGATGAGTTCATTGAATTAATGAAATCATAAAACATTAATAATCAACCTGTAAGAAATTGCAGGTTTTTTTATGCACTATGAAAAGGTTTTCGCAATTAAGCGAAACTTTTTAGCAAATAAGCTGTAAGTTTTCGTAAATTTACAGAAGATAAAAGTAAATTATTATGAGTTTAATATTAAGCGTACACGCACGTCAGATTTTTGATTCCAGAGGGAATCCAACAGTAGAAGTAGATGTAATCACTGAAACAGGTATTTTAGGTAGAGCTGCAGTTCCATCAGGAGCTTCAACTGGAGAGCACGAAGCCGTTGAATTACGTGATGGAGGAGATGCCTTCATGGGTAAAGGGGTTTTAAAAGCTGTAGAAAATGTTAACACAATTATTGCTGAAGAGCTAATTGGAGCTGATGTTTACGAACAGAATGCAATTGACCAAATGATGATTGAATTGGATGGAACTCCAAACAAATCAAAATTAGGAGCAAATGCTATTTTGGGAGTTTCTCTTGCAGTAGCAAAAGCAGCTGCACAGGAAGCAGGTATGCCTTTATATAGATATGTTGGTGGAGTAAGTGGTAATACACTTCCAGTACCAATGATGAACATTATTAACGGTGGTTCTCACTCTGATGCTCCTATCGCATTCCAAGAGTTTATGATTATGCCTGTTGGAGCTGATAGCTTCAGTCATGCACTTCAAATGGGAACTGAAATTTTCCATAACCTTAAGAAGTTAATTGCTGCTCGTGGATTGAGTACTGCAGTTGGTGATGAAGGTGGATTTGCTCCTAAGTTCGACGGAACTGAAGATGCAATTGAAACGGTATTGAAAGCTGTTGAAAAAGCTGGATATAAAGTTGGAGAAGAAGTGATGTTAGCCTTAGATTGTGCTGCAGCTGAATTCTACGAAAATGGAAAATACAACTACGCTAAATTCGAAGGTGAAGGTGGTGCTGTTAGAGATTCTAAAGAGCAAGCTGACTACTTAGCAGAATTAGCTGATAAATACCCTATCGTTTCTATTGAAGATGGTATGGATGAAAATGACTGGGATGGTTGGAAATATCTAACTGAAATCGCAGGAGAGAAAATTCAATTAGTAGGTGATGATTTATACGTAACTAACGTAGAGCGTCTTTCTAAAGGAATTGAAAATAACATTGCCAATTCAATCTTGATTAAAGTAAATCAAATTGGTACTTTGACGGAGACTATTGCTGCTGTAAATATGGCACATAATGCTGGATATACTTCAGTAATGTCACACAGATCTGGTGAAACAGAAGATAACACAATTGCTGATTTAGCAGTTGGATTAAACTGTGGTCAAATCAAAACTGGTTCTGCTTCTCGTTCTGATCGTATGGCTAAATACAATCAATTATTGAGAATTGAAGAGGAATTAGATGAGATGGCTTATTTCCCAGCAAAAAAAGCTTTTAAGATTGGATAATTTCTAATTTTAAGATAATTATAAAAACCGAGGCCTCGCCTCGGTTTTTTTTTGCATAAATCCTTTACGAAATCCTTTTAGTACTCGACTTTTTTTGTAAATTCGAGCGATAATTAACTAAGTAACAAATTATACGTAAAGTATGTCGCAAACTGCAACAATTGAATTTAATGGAGAGTCTTATGAATTTCCCGTTTATGAAGGAAGTGAAGGAGAATTAGCAATTGATATAAAGACGTTAAGATCAGTGTCTAACGGCTTGATTACTATCGATGCTGGATTTAAGAACACGGGATCTTGTAAAAGTGGAATTACATTTTTAGACGGGGAGAAAGGAATATTACGCTATCGTGGATACGATATTGAATCATTAGCTGAAAAAGCATCATTTCTTGAAGTATCTTACTTATTAATCTTTGGTGAATTACCTACTCGTGCGGAATTACATCAATTTCATACTGATATTAAATCTAAATCTCTTGTAGATGAGGAGATGAAAAAGATCTTGGATGGATTTCCTGAATCAGCTCATCCAATGGGAGTACTTTCTGCATTGACTTCTGCTTTGACTGCTTTTAACCCTAAAGCGGTAAATGTTCAGAGTGAAAAAGATATGTATTTAGCTATCGTTAAGATCATTGCTAAATTCCCTGTGCTTGTAGCTTGGACTTTGAGAAAGAGAAAAGGTATGCCTTTAGTATATTCTGATAATACTTTAGGATATGTTCAGAATCTAGTGAAGATGATGTTCGAGAGCCCTAATGAGCCATACAAAGAAAATCCAATCATTATTAAAGCATTAAACAAGTTGTTAATCCTTCATGCTGATCATGAACAAAACTGTTCTACTTCTACAGTGAGAATTGTCGGAAGTTCACATGCAGGTTTATTTGCTTCTATTTCTTCTGGAATATCTGCGCTTTGGGGACCTCTACATGGAGGAGCCAACCAAGCCGTAATTGAAATGCTTGAAGAAATTAAAGAAGATGGTGGTGATTATCAGAAGTATATTGAAAAAGCTAAAGATAAAGAAGATCCATTTAGATTAATGGGATTCGGACATCGCGTATATAAGAATTTTGATCCTCGTGCTAAGATTATCAAGCAAGCGGCCGAAGAAGTTTTGGCAGAGCTTGGAGTTGAAGATCCTGTATTGGATATTGCTAAGGGATTAGCTGAAGTAGCCTTGAGTGATGAATACTTTAAGTCAAGAAACCTTTATCCTAATGTAGATTTCTATTCTGGAATTATCTACCGTGCACTTGGTATCCCTGTGGAGATGTTTACAGTAATGTTTGCTGTAGGACGTTTACCAGGATGGATTGCACAATGGAGAGAAATGCGTTTGAATGGAGAGCCAATTGGGCGTCCTAGACAACTCTATGTTGGAGAACCTTCTCGTCCTTTTGTAGCACAAGAAGAAAGATAAACAAAACACTAAAGCAGCTCTTCATTGAGTTGCTTTTTTTAATTACAATCAATATGTCAACAATCAAACTAATCAAAAACAGATCCGATATCGGGGCTGGTACTCGAGGCGCGGATATGGGAATTGATGCAATTGAAATTGCGGCTATCAACCAGCATAATGATTACTTTAATCGCTATGACTTCGTAGATGTACCCACAGAAAATGAATCTGTCTATGATAAAGTAAAGTTCGAGAAAGGTAAGAGAATTGAATTTGTAGTAGGGCAATGTACGCGTTTAGCGAAGGCCGTGTCTGATACTTTAACCAATCATGAATTTCCCTTAGTCTTATCTGGAGATCATTCCTCGGCTCTTGGAACTATCAGTGGTATTAAGGCTGCTTATCCCGAAAAAACTCTAGGTGTGATATGGATTGATGCCCACGCCGATCTGCACTCTCCACTTTCTTCTCCTTCTGGCAATGTTCATGGAATGCCTCTTGCAGCAGCGCTGGGGAATGACAATGAAGAGCGACAAGTTAATAAATGGGATAGCAATGCAATGTCTCATTGGAATGATTTAAAAAACATAGGCCACCCAGGCCCAAAACTTAAACCCGAACACCTTGTGTTTTTTGGAGTAAGAGATACAGAGGAGCCCGAAGATTTTACGATTCAGTCTCAAGGAATTCGCAACTATAAAGTAGATGAAATGCGTTATAGAGGCTATGATGTTTGTCTTAATGAAGCCATTAATACCTTAAAGGATTGTGATCATATCTATATATCTTTTGATGTTGATGCAATGGATTGTGATCTGATTTCTCATGGAACAGGAACTCCTGTTTCTCAAGGATTCACCCCTGATGAAGTTATTGAGATTATTTCTAAATTCATTGAGACCGAGAAAGTTTCATGTTTAGAATTTGTAGAAGTTAATCCATTATTGGATGAGAAAGGAAATAAAATGGCAGAAACAGCCTTTGATGTTTTAAAAACAGTGAGTCCATTAATATGATAAAATCACCTCAAATCTTGATGATTCGGCCCCGTAAATTAAGGGAGGAATTCGACCAAGCCCTAAGTCAAATTAAGGATGCAGGAATTGAGGTGTATTGTTATAATCAGAGTAAAGATACTCATAGTGAAATGGCATTTTGCTGTAGAAGTTGGATTTCTACTAAGTCTGATGGGGGAATAATTATATATCCGCTCAAGGAAGAAAGTAGAAGGGATGAAAGACAAGAAGAACTTATCTCTTTTTTAGAAGGGGAGGGCTTTGAGCTTGATCACGTTACGGATTATAGCGGGGCAGAGGACTATGAAGAATATTTAGAAGGAGAGTGTTCTATGGTCTTGGATCGAGACAACGAGATAGCCTTTGCAAGTATAGGAGGACATAGTACAGAAGAATTGTTTATTGAGTTTTGTGAGGATCAATATTTTTTTCCTGTGTTGCTTGATACTCAAGAGGACTTTATAAACTCTATTCTGTCCATTGGAAAACATTTTGCAATCGTCTGTCTCGAATTGATTCAGGATAAAAAGCAAAGAAAGTCTCTGTTAAACCAGCTTAAATCTACTGGTCGTGAGCCCATAGTGATCAGTCAACAGCAAGTCAAAGCATATTGTGGAGAGGTAGTTTTTCTTCCCTCAAAAAACGATGAGATCTTATTGATGAGCAGCACGGCCTATAATCAATATACAAGTACTCAACTTGAGCAATTGAATCAAAAGGTAAATATCCAGATTCTTGAAATTACCCAGCTTGAGAAATTATCTTCCAAAAGTATAGGGTCAATGATAAGTGAAATTCGACTTAAGAATACTAAGAATCGCTTACTTTCAATCGTGCCTTAGCGTGCACAGAAATGTCACTGAAATCCTGATTTAAATATTTCAAATATCCGGCAATAGCAATCATTCCTGCATTATCAGTAGTGTATTCGAACTTCGGAATGTAGACCGTCCATTTTTTCTTCTGTTCCATAAGTTTGAGTTGCTTTCGAATCTCTGAATTGGCAGAAACACCTCCAGCTATGGCAACATGAGTAATGCCCGTTTCCTTAACTGCATTGTTTAGTTTGTCCATCAAGATTCCTACAATGGTGTGTTGAATAGAAGCACAGATATCTGCTAAGTTTTTTTCTACAAAATCAGAATCTGCAGCAATTTGCTTGTCTAGAAAGTAGCGGATCGCAGTTTTGAGTCCACTAAAAGAAAAATCCATCGGCCCTACTTTAGGTTTAGTGAACTTATAAGCCAGCGGATTACCACTCTGTGCATATTTATCAATTAAAGGACCACCTGGATAGGGAAGACCCAGTAGTTTCGCAGATTTATCATAAGCCTCACCAACAGCATCATCTATGGTTTCTCCTAAGACCTGCATTTCAAAGTAATTAGTGATTTTTACAATCTGTGTATGTCCCCCGCTAATGGTCAAACATAAAAATGGAAATGGCGGAATTTTCTGATCCGTACTTTTAATAAAATGCGCTAGAACATGTCCTTGCATATGATTCACCTCAATAAGTGGAATGTCAAGTCCTAATGAGAGAGATTTAGCAAAAGAAGTTCCTACTAAAAGCGAGCCCATAAGCCCTGGACCTGAAGTAAAGCAAATCGCATTTAAGTCTTCTTTTGTCACTCCGGCCTTTGCTAAAGCTTGAGCAACCACTGGAACGATATTTTGTTGATGGGCACGGGAAGCAAGCTCAGGTACTACTCCGCCATACTGTGCATGAATCTCCTGATTTGCAATTACATTTGAGATGATTTCTCCATTGTGAATTACTGCAGCACTTGTGTCATCACAAGATGACTCAATCCCTAAAACATAAACATCATTATTTGACATATTAATAGTATTTTAGTGCAAAATTACGCTTATCAAACAGAATAGAAAAATACTGCTTCGGATTTTAGGAGGCTTGCTAGCTTTTTTAGCATCTTTGAGTCTTTTTTTAGCAATCCCCTCAGTTCAGCGCTTTGCTGGTGAGAAGGTTAGTGATTTTTTATATTCAAAATTCCAAGTTAACGTTTATGTAGATCAAATCGATCTTTCTTATTTAGGTTCAATACACCTTAAGAGTACCTTGATTAGTGATCATCATGGAGACACTATTATCTATGTAGATCGCCTTGAATCTAGTTTAGTTAACATACACCGCATCCTAAATAATAATTTAGAACTTAGGAATATTGTTCTTAGCAATGGGGTTTTTAATTTGAAAACTTATAAAGGAGAGAAGCAATCTGCCTTTAATCAATTTATTGCACAATTTAAACCTGAGAATCCTAAACCTAATGCTGGTTTTATTTTTAAAAGTGAGAACTTAGAACTCTTTGATATGGATTTCTTTTTGATCAATGAAAATAGAGAACGAGAAAAGGTTGTTTATTATCAAGAGATCAAAGGAAGGGTAGATTATTTATATGTTTATCCAGAAAGTCTTGAAATAGGCGTGAGTAAGGTTAGGATGACTGATAATTTTGGATTGAATTACAAAGAGCTTTCTACTGATTTTTTCTACTCTAAAACCGAAATGAGATTTGACAATACTTTGATTGAAACGGATGTTTCAAAGATTAGTACTGAAGTTGATTTCACCTATCCTGAAGGAGGTTTGAGCGATTTTGAAAACAAGGTTAATATGAGTGTAAGCTTTGGAGATTCTCATATTTCTGCCCTTGATTTGAATAAATTTTATAAGGAGATAAAAAGTAAACAGGATATTCGTTTTCTTGGTGATTTCAATGGGAACCTGAATGACTTCGAGGTTAGTGATTTAGAATTAATTTCGGATGCGGGGATGATTATTGTGACGGATATGCATTTTAAAAATGCATTGAACCCCGAGAAGCAGTTTGAATTTGATGCGTGGATGCAGAACGCAACTTTTAACGATACGATCTTAAAGCAGACCTTTCCGAATCTTGTAGGAAAGCATTTACCTAAAGAGATTAAGAGGCTTGGAAGAATTTCTGTTGATGGTGAATTGAACCTCCGGGGCAAAAACCTCAAGACAGAAGTAAACGTTTATACCGATATAGGATTTGTTCATACAAATCTGGATTTAAATCGCATGGGAACCATTAAGGACTTGAATTATCAAGGAGGATTGGAACTTAAGGATTTTAATTTAGGGCTATTCTTAGACCAGAATAAATTTGGACAAGTAAGTATGGAAGGAGAACTCCAAGGTGAGGGGGTAGGAATCGATATTATGAAAACCTATTTTGACGGAGAAATCAAGAATTTAGATTTTCTAAACTATAGTTACAATGATATTCATGCCGATGGGCAATTCTTAAACAAGAGATTTGAAGGTAAATTAAACATAAAAGACCCGAATTTCAATGTTGATTTCTTCGGGATTGCAGACCTCTCCTCTGAACTGTATAATTTTGATTTCAACGCAAATATTCTATACGCGGATCTCTATAAGCTGAACTTCACTCCTTCAGATACACTTTCCGTGATCAAGGGTAAGCTAGATGTTGATCTTGTTGGGAATTCAATTGAGAATTTGATTGGTGCCACTCGTTTTACAGATTGGACCTATGAGAATTCAGTTGATCAATATTATTTTGAGGATTTTAAACTGGATTCCTATTCTAAGAATGGCTTAAAGTCATTTTCAGTAGTTTCTGAAGATATTATATCGGGATACTTAAAAGGGAATTTCATTTTCTCACAAATCCCCAAGGTGCTTCGTAATGTAGTAGGAAGTCAATTTTCTAATTATGAAGCGTGGGAGACTTCTCCAGGACAATTTTTGGAATTTGATTTTGAGATTTATAATAAGATCGTTGAATTGTTTTTTCCTGAATTTAAACTTTCAAAGGGAACATTGATTTCCGGAAAATTAAATTCGGAAAGAGAACTTTTACAACTTAATTATCAGGCTCCAGAACTTTTAATTGGTGAGAATTATTTTAAAGACATTAAGCTTTCCATCGACTCAGAAAAGCAAGATAGTCTGGTTGGATTCAAGACTGAACGTTTTAGGAATAATGTATACAGCTTGTCTAAGATCCAACTTCAAAGTACTATCCTGAATGACACGGTGCGTTTTAAGAGCGACTTCAAAGGCGGTAAGGAGCTCAGTGAGAATTATGATCTTAATTTCTATATTTCCTATGAGAACAGGGATGAAATAAATTTTGGGATTTTAAATTCTGTGATTCAATTCAAAGGGAATTCCTGGGTGATAAATCCCGATAATGATTTGAGTACCAATCACGTTAAGATGAATTTTGCGGAAAGTCATTTCAAGTTGAACGACATTGCCATTAGTAACAAGAATGAGATGATTGGTCTAAAGGGTGAAGTTAAAGACAGTTCCTATAAGAACTTGTTGTTTTCCTTTTCCGAAGTTAGACTAAATGCTATTACTCCTAAAATTGATTCCTTGAAGTTAAACGGAATAGTTAATGGTCAGGTTAATTTTTTAGAAGAGGATGATTACTACACTCCTACTGGAATTTTAGATATTGATAGCCTATCTGTGAATGGTTCTAAGCAAGGAAAGCTTCATGCCGTTATGGAGTCTGTGGATGGTTCGATCAGTAAATATTATGTTGATTTAGACTTAAAACGTAACCTTTTCAAAGGCTTAAAAGCAAAGGGCTATTTAGATTTTACCCAAGACATCCCTCAAATTGATTTGGAGGCGAGTTTAGAGGAGTTCAAATTAGATTTATTTTCTCCCTTGGGAAAAGATGTTCTGTCTAATATTCGTGGAACAGCTTCGGGAAATTTCAACCTGAGTGGAAATATGAATAACCCGGATATGATTGGGGCTTTAAAATTAAAGGACGCTGGACTTAGGTTCCCTTATTTGAATGTTGACTTTGATTTTGTTGGAGATCCTGAAGTAGATTTATTTCAACAATCCTTTGTATTTAATGACCTTAGTTTGATAGATACCAAGCACGATACTAAATCTACCTTGAGAGGAAGTATTTCACATTATAAATTCAAGGATTGGAGTCTTGACCTCATTATTGATTCGGATCGATTGCTCGCACTGGATACTCCTGAATCCGAATTAGCACTTTTCTATGGAACCGCTTTTATCGATGGGTCTGCAAATATACATGGTGCTACTAGTAATTTGACCATTGATGTCAATGCAAAAACCTTAACCGGTACCCGATTTATCATTCCGTTGAGTGATGTGAAAACGGTAGAAAGTTCGAATTTGATTTATTTTATTGATCGTAAAAAAGAAAACACAGAAGCAAGCTTTGAGGAAATATTCCAATTGGAGCAGGTTAAAGGTTTAGATCTTAATTTTAATTTAGAAGTGACTAAAGATGCCGTGGCAGAAATTGTGATTGATAAAAGTTCAGGTTCTTCTTTAAAAGGTTCAGGTACGGGTAATTTGATATTAGAGATCGATACTAAGGGAAAGTTTAATATGTTTGGAGATTTTACCATAGATAATGGAATCTATAATTTCTCTTATGGAGGAATTATTAATAAACCCTTCACGGCAAAGAAGGGTGGAGTTATTTCATGGTCTGGAAGTCCATATTTAGCGGATCTAAATATTGAAGCAGTACATACCGTCTATGCAAACCCTAAGTCCCTTTTGGAAAATATCAACACCAATAGAAGAATTCCAGTTGACTTAGTTACCAAGATTACTGGAGAGCTCTATTCTACCAATCAAGAATTTGATATTGTTATTCCGAACTCGAGTTCTGTGGTGACAAGTGAGTTGGATTTTGTACTAAATAACAATGATACCAATGAAAGGATGAGGCAGTTCTTCTCCCTCTTGATTACCAAGAATTTTTACAATGAGAATAATCTATCCAATGCTGGGTCCGCTGCAGTTACAGGAACTACCACGGATTTGATTTCAGGTGTTTTATCCGATATATTGAATAGTCCTGACAGTAAACTACAAGTCGATGTAGGATATTCAGTAGCTGATAAAAGCGATGTCAACAATATTAATATGGATGATCAACTTGATATTTCTCTTGCTACTCAGATTAATGATAGAATTTTGATTAATGGAAAAGTGGGAGTACCCGTAGGTACAGGTACCGGAACTGATCAGGATAATAGTGTCATTGGAGAAGTTAAGGTAGAATTTTTAATGAATGAAGAAGGGACTTTTAGAACCACCATTTTTAATCGTCAGAATGAGATTCAATATTCAGATGAAGAGGAGGGCTATACTCAAGGGGTTGGAATGTCCTATCAAATTGATTTTGACAATTTGAAAGAAGTATGGGCTAAGTTCAAAAAGAAATCAAAAAGACTAACCAGACCTGAAGATGTTAAGTTGGATAGTTTGAGCCAATTTGAAGAACTACTTTTAGTTGTGCCTAATGGTTATTAAATGTACTTTTGAAAAAAAAACAGAAAAAAATTTAGAAATAAATGAAGAAGCAAACACTAGTAATCCTAGCGGCGGGAATGGGAAGCCGTTATGGAGGATTAAAACAGATGGATAAGATGACTCCTCAAGGAGATACCATTATGGACTTTTCAATTTTTGATGCCATAGAGTCTGGATTTAATAAGGTTGTTTTTATTATAAGAGAAAGTTTTGAACAAGAGTTCAAGGCTATTTTTGACGAAAAATTAAAAGGTAAAATTGAAGTTGCATATGTCTGTCAGGAAATTAGTAAAACTCCTGAAGGGTTTTCTAATCCGGAGCGCGTAAAGCCTTGGGGAACTGCTCATGCTATTTTGATGGCTAAGGATGTCGTAAAAGAGAATTTTGTAGTGATCAATGCAGATGATTTCTATTCTAGAGGTGCTTTCAAAACCATCGCTGGAAAGTTACAGAATATGAGAGAAGATCATTTTGATATGGCAATGGTTGGATATCAACTGAAGAACACCGTATCTGATCATGGTTATGTGTCAAGAGGACAGTGTTATGTAAACCAGAACAATGAACTTACCAATGTAATTGAGAGAACTCAAATTGAAAAAACTCAAGATGGTTTAGTCTTTAAAAATGATCAAGGAGTGTTGGAACCTATAGCTGAGGATACTATTGTTTCGATGAATTTTTGGGGTTTCACACCGAGATTATTTGAAGAATTAGAGACCGAATTCAAAGTCTTTTTAGACAAACAAGGTATGGAGCTTAAGTCAGAATTCTTTATTCCATCTGTGGTTAACAAGATTATTGAAGAAAAAAGAGGAGCGGTAGAAGTACTTACTTCTGATGCTAAATGGTTAGGGGTAACCTATTCTGAAGATAAGCCTGTAGTTGAGAAAGCGATCAGCGAGCTTAAAGAACAAGGAGAGTATCCTTTAAACTTATGGAGCTAAGCGCTTCATATTTAACTCAAATCCTCAACTATTTTCACCCTGATGAAGTAGTTGAGGATTATTTTGTGATCCCTGCGGGTCATATTAACCTTACGATAAGGGTGAGTGTTGGGGACAAACACTACCTGCTCCAACAGATTAACGATACAATTTTTGGAGAGATTCAGACCTTATTAAAGAGCAAATCTTCTGTGGTTACCCATCTTAATGCCCGCATTGATTATCCAATAAAATTTTATAAAACCCTTGAAGGAGATCTAGCTTTTGAAAATTGGACTTGTTGTGATTTTTTAGAGGAAGTTTATTCCTATGAGGCTTGTCCAAGAAGTAAGATTGCTTTTGAAATGGGGAAAGGGCTTCAGTACTTCTCAAAAGGGATTGAGGATTTAAAGGTTCAGAACTACCCTGAAATCATAAAGGATTTTCACAGAATGTCATCCAGAGTACAGGATTTAAATAAGGCAGTTAACAAGGCGAGTAAAGATCGCTTAGAAGCTGCTTCAGAGCTTTTAAGGTGGGTCAGAGAATCAGAGCAAGAATTGTTCGCCTTAGAGCAAATGATTGATAAGAGAGAGACTCCCCAAGTATTGACTCATAACGACCCAAAGATTGGTAATTTTTTATTTTCTTCAAGTGATGACTATGTCGCTCTAATTGATCTGGATACTATTATGCCAGGCTGCAGAGCCTTTGATTTCGGAGATGCCGTGCGAAGTGTTGCTGCCAATCAAAGGGAAGATGATCGTGATTTTCAAAACATCAGTTTTGATATGGTAAAATTAGAGGCTTTCTTGAAGGGATATGGCCTGGAAGGAAACTTAAAATTATCTTTGAATGAGTTAAGGGCTCATCTTGCTGGGATTTTTCACATCATTGGAATTATGAGTATTCGTTTCTTGACGGATTACCTGAATAATGATGTTTACTATAAAATAAACTACCCCGAGCACAATTTGACAAGAGCCAGGAATCAAATGTTGCTATTTCAAGAGTTTATTCTTCATAAATATGCCGTGCAAAATCTTGTTTATCAATATCTTGCCTAATTTTTAGCGATTTTTTATACTTGAGTCTCAAGAAACTATTTGTTTTTCGCTAAGCTTTTACGAAATTTTCGTAAAAAACTCTAAATATTGTGCAATTATTCTAAGTGAAATTCACAATATTTTAAATATATAATAAAATCGAAAACGATTTCGCACTATATCGTAAATGAAGGAGGTAAAAATCTGAATTATTCGTAATTTTATACCATATAAGAATTATGAGTAGAGATATAAGAAAAATAGCAGTTTTGACCTCTGGAGGTGATTCTCCAGGAATGAATGCAGCCATCCGTTCTGTGGTTAGAACCTGCGCGTATTATGAAATTCCATGTGTTGGTGTTTATCACGGATATCAAGGGATGATTGATGGCGACTTTATAGATATGCCTTCAAGAAGTGTTTCCAATATTATTAATAAAGGAGGTACTATGTTGAAATCGGCACGTTCACAAGAGTTCAGAACTAAAGAAGGCCGTAAGAAAGCCTATGAGAACCTTAAAAGACAAGAGGTAGACGCCTTTGTTGTTATTGGAGGTGATGGGTCTTTTACAGGAGCTATGATTTTTTCTCAAGAATTTGATTTTCCTGTAATAGGGATTCCTGGAACTATTGACAATGATATTTATGGAACGAGTCATACCTTAGGTTATGATACTGCACTAAATACAGTGGTTGATGCTGTGGATAAAATTCGTGATACAGCAACTTCTCATGATCGTTTGTTCTTTATCGAGGTTATGGGGCGTGATGCTGGGTTTATCGCTGTAAACAGTGGTGTAGGTGTTGGTGCTGAGGAAATCTTGATTCCTGAGGAGAATATTGGTTTAGAAGAACTAAAGCAAACGCTTAAAGAAGGTACGGATTCTGGTAAAACTTCTAGTATCGTTATCGTTGCTGAAGGAGATAAGACTGGTAAGAATGTATTTGAATTAGCGGAATACGTTGGTGAGAACTTCCCAACCTATGATATTAGAGTATCTGTTCTAGGGCATATGCAAAGAGGTGGAGCACCATCTTGTTTCGATAGAGTATTAGCAAGTCGTCTTGGAGTAAAAGCTGTTGAGTTAATCAAAGAGGGAACTTCTGGGGTTATGGTTGGAGTTCAGGATGATAAGGTCGTAACGACTGATCTTGAAAAAGCCATCAAAGGACATAATGCCATCAACAAAGAATTATTAAGAGTAGCAAAAATTATGACAACCTAGTCATAGAATTATATCAATAAGAAAATTTAGAATTATGATTAAAATAGGAATTAACGGATTTGGTAGAATTGGACGTTTAGCTTTTAGATCTGCAGTAAGCAGAGAAGGTGTTCAAGTAGTAGGAATTAACGATCTTTTAGATGTTGATTATTTAGCATATATGCTTAAGTATGATTCAGTTCACGGGAAATTTGATGGAACTGTAGAGGTTGTTGACGGTAAACTTATCGTGAACGGTAATGAGGTTCGTGTAACTGCTGAGCGTAACCCAGCTGATCTTAAGTGGGGTGAAGTAGGTGCTGAATACGTAATCGAGTCTACTGGATTATTCTTAACAGAAGAATCTGCAAAAGGACATATCGAAGCTGGAGCTAAGAAAGTTGTGATGTCTGCACCTTCTAAAGATGCAACACCAATGTTCGTAATGGGAGTAAATAATGATGAGTATACAAATGACATGGATTTCGTATCTAATGCTTCTTGTACTACAAACTGTTTATCACCAATTGCTAAGGTATTGAATGATAACTGGGGAATCGCTGAAGGTTTAATGACAACTGTTCATGCTGCAACTGCAACTCAGAAAACTGTTGATGGTCCTTCTATGAAAGACTGGAGAGGTGGTCGTGCTGCAATTCACAACATCATCCCTTCTTCTACTGGAGCTGCTAAAGCTGTTGGAAAAGTAATTCCTGCACTTAACGGTAAATTAACTGGTATGGCATTCCGTGTTCCAACTATGGACGTTTCTGTTGTTGATTTAACAGTAAAATTAGAAAAACCTGCAACTTATGCTGAGATTTGTGCAGCAATGGAAGCAGCTTCTAAAGGATCTATGGCTGGTGTATTAGGATATACAGAAGAAATGGTAGTTTCTCAAGATTTCGTAGGAGATGTTAGAACTTCTATCTTTGATGCAAAAGCTGGTATCGCATTAACTGATAACTTTGTAAAAGTTGTTTCTTGGTATGATAACGAAGCAGGATATTCAAGTAAAGTATTAGACTTAATCCAACACATGGATTCAGTAAAGTAATTTAACTTTATTATAAAGTATAAAGCCCTGCTGTTTTCAGCAGGGCTTTTATTTTTATATAAAAAAACAAACTTATGGAAATAGCAGTAATATCCCATGATGGGAAAAAAGCAGAAATGGTTCAGTTTTTAATGGATCACAGAGAGATTTTAAACTCTAAAAACATTCAACTTATATCGACAGGTACTACGGGAACTAAAGCAGAAAGCGCAGGGCTAGAAGTTGAGAAATTCTTATCCGGACCTATGGGGGGAGATGCTCAAATCGCAGCACGTGTTGCTGAGGGTAAAACTCAAATGGTTTTGTTCTTTCGAGATCCTTTAGAAAAGCATCCACATGAGCCAGATATTTTTATGTTGATGAGGTTGTGTGATGTGTACGATGTTCCTCTAGCAACCAACCCTGCTACGGCAGAATTATTACTTAAGGCCTTATAATTTAGAGGCAATAATTGAAATTTCTACATTCACATCTTTAGGAAGTCGAGATACTTCGACAGTCTCTCGAGCAGGAGCCTCACTTTCATCAAAAAACTGAGCATACACTTGATTAATCTCAGTGAACTGATCCATATCTTTAATGAATATACTCGCCTTTAGGATGTGATTGTAGTCCATTTCGGCTGCTTCAAGAACTGCTCCAATGTTCTTCATCACCTGCAAGGTTTCTTGGCTTATGTCTTCATTTCTCAGTCTTCCAGTTTCTACCTCTATAGCAATTTGACCAGAGGCATATAGCGTTCCTCCATGCAATACTGCCTGGCTATATGGACCTATTGGACTTGGGGCGGAGGAAGTGTTTATAATTGTTTTCATGAGAATATGAATTTAAAATAAGCGTTGATCTGGTTGAGAATTCTTTTCGAACTTCAAGTCAGAAAGCATAGAGGATTTAACCCCTATAAAGAAGTAATAGGATGCTCTTGTACCGAAAGGCACCCAGTTAAAATTAATCCTCCAACTGTCTAGATCTCGTGAAAATCTCAATTGGGTATAAGTAAGTCCTTCTTGTTTGAAATCATAACCAGAAGAGAAACCAAGTAACCATTTAGGTGTAAATTCCACGTCTCCAGAAAACATTAATGAATTCGAACTGATTTCGCTTTGTCCCACTGAATTGGAATAGTTCATGGAATAAGCAAATTTCAAAGACCAAGGTATTTTATTAAAGTATGGTTTTCGTTCTTCTGTTTCTTCAGCTTCTTCAGTACCTCCCATATCTGAGTTAGTACTTGCCGACATATTGCTTCCGAAAAGCCCTTCGCTTCCCGATCCTTGATCGTAATAATTATCTGAGCTGTTATCCTCCTTGTTTTCGCCTTCAAAATCTTTAGAACTAAACGAGTAGTTTGCCGTTAGATTGGCTCTGGTCATTCTGAAGAGACTTCCGCCATTTTTGATATTAGGTGTATTTATTTTGGTTCCATTAGCGTTTATAGCGTAGGGATCCAGTGTCATTCCGGCATTTACCCTAAGTTTGTCTTTGAAAAACGCCGTACCTCCGGTCACGTTCACTGGACTCCATTTGAGGGAATCTGCAGCCATATTATAACTGGAAGAAAAATTAAGGTTATTCAGTAATGTGATTTTTCTAGTTTCCTCTTCGGGATCATCTTCATCTGCTCTTACTTTTCCCTCTAAACTGTTGTTGATTGAGAAACCAAGTGAATTTGAGAGTCCTTGAGATGGTGCCCCATAAATTCCATTGTCAAACTTTGAATAGGTTTCATAACTGGTATTGTCTGCGGTCTCAGGAACTTCTTCATAATAATATCCGAAATCTGGACGGTAAGAATACGAGATCGATGGACGCATCGTGTGACGAATTGCTTCTAGTGGACCCTTTTTGAAATTGAACATACCATATAGGTTGGTCGAAATTGAGGCTCCCACATTATATTCTCTATAGGCAGAGAAGCCTTGAAGAGTATCGGTAACTACTTCGTCTTTTTCCGGGTCGAAGTTCTTGTCTATGGATTCAAAATACCATACTTCCTTGTAGTTCGCACTTGGAGATAAGGTAAAGTAATTCAATAAGGTCATGTTAGTACTCATAGAAACATCTTGTTGAATTCCACTTTGCATATCATTCCACATTTGAGAAGTGAAAAACTCATCGTCTGTAGTTTGTACTCTGTTGTCCGCTTTCATCCCATAGGTTAGACCTATTTTCTGGAGAGGGTTTTTTGCCGTACCGCTTTTAGGACTGAAGGGATAAATACGATCCATGTTCAATTTAAAGGTCGGCAGGGACATGTTGATTTGCTCGGTCTGCGTGTTCTGAGAATGACTGAAACCAACCGACATATTAAAAGGCGTTCCTACAAAGATCTTTGAATAGTTTATCGAAGAGGCTAAGGTGTTGTTCAAGTAATCTCCCGAATTGTTTTCATTCAATGACTCTTGATAGTATTTACTCGACCCCATATTTACCGATGCAGAGAAATTCGAGTTCGGACTTGCCTTGGCATCTTGACTGTGATTCCATCTAATATTGTAATTGGTGGACTTACTATAATCATCAAAACCTTGTTGACCATAGATATTGTTTTCATAGCTATAACTAAACCTACCATTAAACTTGTATCTTACTTTATAGGCAGATTGAGCCTGTAGCCCCCAGGATCCATTAGAATAAATATCTCCTGTTACCGAAAGGTCAAAATAATCACTAAAGGCAAAATAATACCCTCCATTCTGGAGCGAAAACCCTTGATTTCTCGTCTCACTATAGGTTGGTAGTAGGAATCCTGAAGCCTTGTCTTGCGTCAGTGGGAAATAAGCAAAAGGTAAGGCTATCGGTGTTGGAACGTCAGCAATAACGAGATTGGTAGCTCCGGTTACAATTTTCTTGTTTGGGACTATTTTTGCCTTTTTTGTTTTAAGATAATAGTCTGGGTTTTTCTTCTCTGAGGTGGTAAACCTAATATTGCGCAAGTAAATTGTTGAATCGTTTACTTTTTTAGTCTCTTCTCCAAGGGTGATAATTCCACTTTGAGTCGTTTGAACGTGAAATATTATGGCTTTTTCCGTATCAAAATTATAGAATAAGGAGTCCTGTACAGTTTCTTCTCTTCCTTGCTTAAAAATTGGAATTTGAGTGTAATCTCCTACAGAGTCTCGAATTCCTTTAGCCGTAATGACGTTAGTTTCGTAGTTGATTTCTATGAATCCAGCCTTAAGATCAATGTCTTGATATTGTAAATGCCCTTCGTTATAAAGACGTATTTTCTTGTTAGTCACATCTTCAACAATGGAATCCTTTGCGGTGTGATTGATAATTCCATCTAAAATATCCTTCTTGACGGCCGTACTGTCCTGTGCTATACTATCGTTAGTTTGCAAGGGAAGTGGAGCCTTGGGATTAATAGAATCTTTAGCCTGAGTATACCCTTGAAAGGAGCAAGCGAAAAGAAGAAGCAATAAAAGTGTATTTTTTAAGTTTGTTCGCAAAGCTTTAAATAGTATTTTTGTATGAATACCAAGGGTTATAAGGACTCTTCAGGAATCAAAATTAATCAAAATTATTGATGAAGGCTAATCATAGTAAAACTTTTATATCCCCAACAGTCTTGGGGCTTCTATGTGTGTTTCTCTTTCTCTCATTCGGAGTTCAAGACTTGCATGCTCAAAATAAGGTCTATACCATAGTTTTAGACGCTGGACATGGAGGTAAGGATCCGGGGAATCGGGGAAATGGATTTTATGAAAAAAAGATTGCATTGAACATCGCTTTGCAAGTGGGGAAGGATTTGAAAAAGCATAAAGATATTAAGGTAATCTATACCAGGGATACAGATGTTTTTGTCCCTTTGGACCAGAGAGCCGCCATTGCGAACAAGTCAAATGCAGATTTGTTTATTTCCATACATTGCGATGCCCATACTTCTAATGCCTCAGGTGCCTCTACTTTTGCATTGGGATTACATGAGAATAATCGAAATTTTGAAATAGCAAAAAGAGAGAATGAGGTAATTCTTTTAGAGGATAATTATGAGGAGCGCTATCAAGATTACGATCCTAAGAATCCTATCGCCGTCTTCGGAATCTTAGACATGCAAGAGGAGTATCTGGATCAATCCTTAGAGCTAGCCTCTTATATTCAGACCAATTTTAGTCAAGACTTGAAGCGTAAAAATCGAAATGTAAAACAGGCTGGATTTTTAGTCTTGCGAAATACCGCTATGCCAAGTGTGCTAGTGGAGACGGGATTTCTAACAAACAAACCTGAGGGAACCTATTTAAATTCTAAAAAAGGTCAGAAAGAAATGTCTCAAGCTATTTCTAAAGCTGTTTTGAAGTATGTATCACATCTAAAACAGAATGAAATTGAACCTGTAGGTACTGTAATTGCTCGTGAGGAGCAGGTTTCTAAGGCTGTGTTCAAAGTACAGATTGCATCGAGTAAGAAAAAGATAGAAACCAAGTCTTATAATTTTAAGGGTTTAAAAGAAGTGGACCGAGTTTATGTAAAACCCTATTATAAGTATTATCTTGGGGAAACAAACTCTTATGATCACGCAAAAGATTATTTGAAAAAGGCTAAAAAGGCTGGATACAATTCTGCCTTCATTGCAGCCTTTAAAGATGGTGAGAAAATTAGTGTGAAAGAGGCTTTGAAACCTTAGTGAAGGTGAAAAATAAATAGTAATATTGTGTTATTAAGAAGGGATTATGATAAAATTGACTAGAGAGTTAAAAACAGGTGTTGTAGCAATTGTAGCAATAGCAATGTTGATATGGGGGTATAATTTTTTAAAGGGACAGAATATATTGGTTCAAGGTTCTGAGGTCTATTATGTTATGTTTGATAATGTGGAAGGACTTGATGAATCGAGTGATGTTACCGTAAATGGACATAAGGTGGGATCTGTTTTAGATATTACCTTCCAAGGAAAGTCTCACGGTGGACTTAAAGTGACCTTTGACATTAGTGAGGATTTTGATTTATCTAAAAATGACGAGATTTTGATGTACTCATCTTCTATGTTAGGATCAAAAGACTTGAAGATTATTCCTGTTTATGATGGGGATACCGCTCCTGCAGATTACCTTTTTCAAGGTTATGAAGAGGAGGATTTAATCACAGCACTGACTAAGAGAATTGCTCCGATAGAGGAGAGCTTGAGCACAACTTTAGCTTCGATGAATGAGACCTTTACCAAGCTCAACGATGTGATGGATGATCAGACTAGAGATAAGATCAAAGGGAGTGTTGCTGAGTTGAATCAAACATTGGTCCAAGTAAAACAAATGACCGCTCAAGGGAGTTCTTTAGATAAATCACTTCAGAATGTTGAGGTTCTTTCGGGGGAACTAACAGAATTTAGTAGCTCATTAAATGAACTTGACCTTCAAGCCTTGAATGCAAGTTTGACTCAAAATTTAGATCAGATTAACAAGGTTCTCGTACAATTAGAACAAGGACAGGGGACAGCAGGAAAGTTGCTTAATGATCCAGAATTGTACAATAACTTGAGTAATGCGACTAAGGAACTAGAAGAATTGCTTAGAGATGTAAAAGAAAATCCAAAAAGATTTGTACATTTCTCTGTCTTTGGAAAGAAATCAGATCCATATACGGACTTAGACACTATAGACTAGACTAGACTAAACTAAACTAAATTATAATGAATTATATCCCTAATATTATTTTTGCCTTAATATTAGTGTTTGGTATAGGCTTTTTTGCAAATAACGTAAGAAAGCTCATTCGAAACATTAAATTGGGTAAATCCATCGATCGAAATGATCAGAAATCAGTCAGATTTGCTAACATGGCTCGAATTGCACTTGGGCAATCTAAGATGGTAAGAAGACCTGTCTCTGGAATTTTGCATATCGTAGTTTATGTTGGTTTTATTCTGATCAATATTGAATTGCTCGAAATTGTATTGGATGGCTTATTAGGGACACATCGTTTATTCTTACCTTTTATAGGTGAAGGAGTTTACGGTTTTTTAATTGGGACTTTTGAAATTTTGGCCTTTCTTGTTTTAGTAGCGGTAATTGTGTTCTGGGCGAGAAGAAATATTTTGAAAATTGCTCGTTTTATGAATCCTGAGATGAAGGGGTGGCCTAAGAAGGATGCCGACTTTATTCTTTATTTTGAAATGGTATTAATGTCCTTGTTTTTGATCATGAATGCCACAGACCTTCCCTTTCAAGAGGCGGGAGTTGGGAATCCGATTAGTCAGTTTATAGCACCATGGTTCAGCTCAATGAGTGAATCTTCGGTTCATTTAATCGAACAAGGAGCTTGGTGGGCACATATCGTTGGGATCCTAGTATTCTTGAATTACTTATACTATTCTAAGCATTTACATATTTTATTAGCTTTTCCTAACACCTATTTCGGGGATCTTAAACCTCAAGGGGCATTTGATAACCTGGAGTCGGTGAAAAAGGAAGTAGCCCTTATGATGGATCCAGATGCCGATCCTTTTGCCATGCCTGA
>JBMYWH010000025.1:0-32894 GCA_049607205.1 Flavobacteriaceae bacterium
GCTGCGGATGTGCCAATTATGCAAAAATTATCCTAATTCCAGCCAAAAACACTGAAAACAGGATAATATTTGACGAAAACAGAGGGGTTCGGGGCTCGGGGAGCCTTCTTTTAGGTTAGAGCGGGATAATTCGTTAACTTTATAAAAAAAACATGAAGTACAATGAGTTTCTAAAAGCGTTTGATCCAGAGAAGCAGGATTTAATGATTTTAATGAAAGATTTCTTCGATAGATCTTCAAGTTTTAAAATTGTTCATGAATATAAGGGGGCAATAAAACATGCAACCATTACGGCTCTTAACACGAAGTATGAACGATATTTCCCAATGAATTCGGTGCCTTTTTCTTATATCGTAAATTCAGATTCTTTGAATTTTTACCTCAGAATCAACCATCAACATTTGGTGACTCCTGAGATCAGAGCTGCCTTTCCTAAAAACAACACCAAGGCTAAATCCAGTAAGAATGAATATTCTTTGACACTTAATAACAAGGAAGAAGCTCTGGAATTTCTTGAGATGTTGTTTGCTAATAAACTAGGGGTTCATCCTAATTTTATTAATGCTTTTAAGGATTAGTTTTGGGCTTGAAGCTGACCTTGGTTCAAAAAAAATTACCCTAAATCAAGATGCTTTAACTCGAAATAGGATAATTTCCGGATTACTCCAACTTACTATTGTTCACAGTCCACATATGGACTAATAGTATAACTTCCCGAAACAGAAAATGAGTTGAGGGTATAAATCTCTATAAATTCAATCCATAATCAAAAACAAATATATTGTTGATTTACAGGTTGTTAAATAGGTTTTTCATAATTATGAATGAAAACCACTAAATACAGGGATGTGATCAAACCCCTTGATATAGAGACGCTTGAGTTATTTTTGATAAGGTTTTCGTCATATTTTATCTTAAAATGACCTCACAACACTCAAAAGAGGATAATATTTGACGAAAGTAGCTGGTTTTACCACCGACCGCAGCACGCTGTATGGTCCTAAGCGTACCGAGAGTACACGGAAAAACGAATAAAAAACACATGAGTGACGTTATACTTTTATAAAACAACACCTAGAAGTTCTGTTTATTACAGAACTTTTTGTAATTTTACCACATGAAATGATCTTAAAAACTATGGACGTAGAATTTGACATAAGAGAAATGATTAAAGCAGGTATAATCAAAAGTGAGTTAGACTTTGATCTTGCTTTAATTGCGGAAAGAAAACTTCGTGTTCTTGCAAAAGAAAATCCAGAATACAAGACTCTAAGAAAACGCTTAAGAGATCTAATTGAAGTATACGAGAATCAGAATTGGGCGGAAACCTCTAAAATACCCGAGGCCAAACTTCATGAAAGTGATCGCTCAGAATTCATTGCGGAAAAAGAACGTTTATTTGTTCAAAGAAGAAAAGAGATCATTCGAAAAAAATTAAAACAACTAAACCTAAGCCAGCAAGATTTCGGTGCCATTCTTGGACATCAAAACAAATCCTACATTTCTGAATTGATCAATGGTCTACGTCCGTTTTCATTAAAAGATTTAATTGTAATCAACCGTCTTTTTAAAATTGAATTAACGGATCTCGTACCTACATTCATTGGAGAAACAGAGCAGATAAAAATTAAAAGTACCATTAGAAAATTGAACAATCCCAAATTGAAATTGAGTAAAAAGGACTTAGAATTAGTTTAGGGACTATTAAAATACAGCAAAAAATGTCCAGTTTTTTAATTAAAAAACTGGACATTTTTCATCTTACTTAAATACTTGTAGTTGATACTACAGAGATATTTTAGTTATGATTTTGAGGATCTATTCGGCACTATTCTATATGTAAAAACATATAATTTTGTTGTTTTAACCGTTTTTATATGCAAATACATATAATTCAAAATATTTCCGTATATTTATATGCAAATACATATAAAATGAATGAATTATCACGTTTTATAAAAGATAAACGTAAGCAACTTCATATGACTCAAGAAGATTTAGCAGAGCGTTCGGGAGTAGCCTTGACCGTTGTGCGTAAAATTGAACAGGGCAAAGAAAACTTGAGTCTTGCTAAAGTCAATCAAGTTTTAATGATGTTTGGACATACTACAGGTCCTATTAAACCGGAGAATAAATGAGACAGGCACTTATTAAATACAATACAACTATAGCCGGTCTTCTTACAGAGGAAGATAGTGGGGACTACCTGTTTCAATACGACCGAGAATATATCGAGAACCATCCCGAGCAATTTATCAGCTTTAACATGCCGGTTACCCACCTTGCCTATCGCTCAAAACAGTTATTTCCGTTTTTTAATGGTTTGATTCCTGAAGGCTGGCTGCTAAATATTGCTTCAGAAAGCTGGAAACTGAACAAAAACGATCGCATGGGCTTGCTTCTAGCTTGCTGTCAAAATGCCATAGGTGCGGTAAGTGTTCACCCCATAAAAACTAAACATCATGACTAAGTGTTTATCCTGCTATAAGGAATTGAATACGGGCGAGAGGCTGTACCATAAGAAATGTAGCTTGGAGTTTTTTGGCACTGAAAGTGCCCCAGAATTACCTTATAATTTCTCGGAATTAGAACATCTCGCTACCGAGGTGCTTAAACAGTCAATCACGGTTCCAGGAGTACAACCTAAACTATCCATAGGCTGGTTGGATGAAAACTCCAACACACGACTAACCTTAATGGACGCTTTAGACGGGAATTATATCCTAAAGCCTCAAAATCCTACTTATCCTCAGATGCCGGAAAACGAACATCTGTCGATGAAGCTTGCCCAGTTATTTCATTTAGATATTGTTCCTGTAAATCTTATTCCTTTAGCCTCTGGCGAGTTATGTTTTATCACCAGACGTATTGACCGCAATGCAGATGGCTCTAGAAATCACATGATAGATTTCCATCAAATTCTAGAATCCGAGGATAAATATAAAGGAACCATGGAGGGTCTTGGCGCAAAAATCGGGGAACTCTCCGAACACACCATGCTCGATAAATTAAAGTTTTTTGAAGCAGCGGTATTCAACTATGTCATTGGAAATAATGACATGCATCTTAAGAACTTCTCAATGTTTAAAAGTGATCTTGGGTGGGTCTTATCTCCTTTCTATGATTTGTTGAATGTGAAACTCCTTCTCCCAACAGATCCAGAAGATTTTGCCCTTTTATTAGGGGGCAAAAAACTCAACTTTACTAAAGCTTATTTTGACAGATTCGCAAAAGGCCTCGGCTTGAATCCCAAACAAACTTCAAGTGTTTATAAGCGACTCTCTCCTTGGCTTATTCAAGCAAATCAGTTAATTGACCGCTCGTTTTTAAATACAGAAACTCAAATTAATTACAAGACTATGATCGAGCAAAGATCCTTAATCTTTAAACAAACCCTCTAACCCCCATAAACACTGGGTTTTTCAAAATAATTGAAAGTTTTTTTAATTTTTTTTAAAATTTTACAATATATCAGAAAATGTACCGTTTTAATAAAGAAGACGTATGTCTTCAATCTTTTTCATAGCAACGGGAAAGCCTCAGGAGAGATCTTGAAGCTTTCCTTATTTTATGCTATTAATAAGAAGCAGCACCTGCCATCACCCCAGCTATAATACTTGCAAAAAACAAGAAATACAATACGGCAATCACAACCATAAAAATCAGGGACGCAATCGCCCAGGTCTTTTTACTTGGATTCGTCCCTTCAGAAAAGGCCCATACAATAAGCATGATAAATCCGACCACAGGAATTGCAGTTAAAATCATAGTGATGATCCAATCTCCAACGGACATTGCTTTGTTTTCGTTCATAGTAATTTGGTTTTGGTTAATTAATATGATCGGAATATACAATAAGTTTGAAAACTGAGCGTTAGTTATATAAACTTCCCTCACTTCCCTCCCCCATAATCCACGTTCCTGTACTTTTTCTTTTTAGTTCTGCTGCTTATGAGTTAATTTGTAGCTTCATGGAGCATTTAGACAACAGCTTGACCGGCAAGAACCATAAATCACTGTATTGGACCTGTCAATTAGTAGGATGGGGAATCGTATCGACCTACTGGGCCTATGTGGTTTACAGTAGAGATGATTACGGTGGGTTCTATACTTTTCTGAACTATCTATGTGACATCTCCATTGGGGTGTTGCTCACCCACTTATACAGAACCTTTGCCTTGAAGATGGGCTGGAATGAACTACCTATACAGAAACTCGTGTTGCGCGTCATTCCTGTAATCATCCTTCTAGCAGTTTTATACACCTTGATCAGCAATGTCAAGTGGTATTTTTTCTACGGTGGAATCGTAGACCCTCAGGTGGATTTCTATGCGGCGATTACCTATTGGGACCCTATTTTTATCACCGGATTAAGACTTATGTCTATCTGGCTCTTAGCCTATCATTTGTATCATTATTATCAAAAGGAAGTCGTTACTGCCAGAGAAAATGCCCATTTATCTCTACTGATTGCCCGCAGTCAAATGGACAATCTTTCGGCCCAGTTGAATCCTCACTTTTTGTTTAACTCCCTAAACTCTATTAAATCTCTGGTAGAAGAGGACCCTAAAAAAGCCAGAAGAGCCATTGACCTCTTATCTGATCTATTGAGATCTTCTTTATATGAAAAGGATCAGGATTTATGCAGCATCAAACAGGAACTGAGTTTAGTAAAGGACTATGTGGAACTGGAAAAACTTCGTTTTGAAGAGCGATTGAATTTTGAGGTAGATATAGATTCCGAATTAGAGCAGATCAAGGTACCGACCTTGAGTATTCAGCTTTTAGTGGAAAACGCCATCAAGCATGGAATAGATAAATTGATCCGTGGAGGGAATGTTGTTTTGAGCATTACAAGACAAGGAGATTTTCTGCAAATTATGGTGCGGAATCCCGGTACACTTGAACTTAATAATCCTGGAGTGGGACTTAAGAATTTACAAGAACGAATTAAGATACAATATAAATCCAGCGCCTCCTTTGTTTTAGAAATGCCTGAGGAGCACCTCGTACAAGCCATTCTAACCCTTCCAATTCAAGACCATGAAACGCTATAGAACAATACTTGTGGACGATGAACGTTTAGCTCGCGAAGAGCTCAAGCGATCTTTGAAGAACCATACTGCTTTTGAAGTGATTGCCGAGGCCTCTCATGCCGACCAGGCCAAGGAATTAATTGAAAAGCACAGTCCTGACCTTATCTTTCTGGACATACACATGCCCGAGAAATCTGGTTTTGACCTCCTAGAAGAACTCTCGACCGTACCCGAGGTGGTTTTTACCACCGCTTACGATCAATATGCGGTTAAGGCTTTTGAGATGAATGCCCTAGACTACCTAGTCAAACCCCTGAGAGAAGAACGTTTTGATCAAACCATAGAGAAAGTGCTTTTGAAGCTTTCAAAAAATGAAACTGTGGAAAATAAGGTCTTCGACATGGAGCAGAAAGTCTTTATCAAAGACGGAGAACAATGCCATTTCATTCCCTTAAAAGATATTTATTTCATAGAATCCATGGATAATTATGCCCGCTTATACTTCGGTGAACACAAGGCCATGATTAAGCGCTCGTTAAACCTTTTAGAGGAAAAACTAGACCCTAGTATTTTCTTTAGGGCCAACCGGAGCCAAATCCTCAACACCCAGTTCATCAAAGAAATTCACCCTTCTTTTAAACAGCGCATCAACATCACCTTAAACAGTGGAAAGGTCGTGGAAGTCTCCAGCAGGCAGTCGGCAAAATTCAAAGCCCGGAATTCATTATAACACTCTATCACGTTTAATTCCGTTTTCCCGCGCTCCTGTACTTTTGCTTTGTAAGCTGAATAAGGCACCTTTAATTTGCCTTATCATTAACAAACAAACCACTATGACTATCATCAAATTATTACAAACCACCCTACTTTCTATCATCGTCTCACAGCTGCTTTCTTGCGGAGGAAACACCACTATTTCTGTGGACCAACCCATCGCTTCCGACTATGTTTTAGGAGAACAGTGGGTCTGGAAATACAAAGGAGTTACCACCAAAGGAGAAGTCCGCTCTGAAGGAGAAGATACTAGACGCATCGTCAATTTCAAACAAGGTCTAGGGATGCTCATCGAAGGGGATACCGTAGCGATTGCCGACATTGTAAAGGTGGACAGCAGCGAGACGCCCAAGTATAAATGGCCTTTACAGGTAGGTAAGACTTGGGTTTATGAACAGAACTGGACCAGTCAAGACGGAACCACTGGGAAGCAACATCAAAATGTCGAGGTACTCTCCTATCAAGAAGAAACCGTACAGGCCGGTACGTTCATGGCTTTTACCATTAAATACTCGGGGACCATGAGCAACTCCAGAGGTTATAATGCCCCGACTCAAGAAGTTTGGCTCTATGCCCCAGAACTCAAAAACTTCATCAAACTCACTCAAGACCAAGGGGACTTTCATTACGAAGAAGAATTAATCCAATACACCAAGTAATGAAAAGAGCGCTATCCCTCTTCGTTTTTTTAGCCATACAACTGGCCTGCTCGGCCCAAAACCTCCCTTTCCACAAGCAAAGCCTCCAGGACTCCACAGCCCTGAGCCTTCAAATGCGCAACTTGGCCCTAGGATCCACTCCCACAGCCCCAAGCTCAGTCCAACAAATCTTGGAATTTCAGCTCATTGCAGGCAAAAACCAACAGGCCCTAGAAACCCTGGATAAGGAGCTCAAAAAGGACACAAAAGAGCAGCACATCTACCTAAATCTCTATCGAAATTATATCCTGGCTCAAAGCGGTGAAAACTTTGAAGAAAGCTTCAATAAGCTGTATCAAAACCACCTAAAAAGCCTGGATGACCTTGAGGTACTTCGCATTGATGATCGCCTGATTTCGGCCGATGGAACGGATTATTTCATCTCGGATTTTGACCAGTATTATTCAAGCATTGAAGGGGATCGTATCTCTGTGCAAACCGCACAAAATCTAGTGCATAAATATTTTTTAAAAACGGTTTATCAAGCCTCCAGAAAGCTCTTTATCACCCAAATTAAACAAGACCATCAGCGCAGGTATATCATCGAGGACAGCATTGTTTTAAAGATGAAAGATCAGGCAGAGGTTTCGGTGATGTTTATTAGAAAAAGAGAAGATTTAGGAAAAGTACAACCCGCCATCTTAACAGCATCGATCTATGCCGGGACTAATGAAGCCGGAGCGATGTTATCGGCCTCCAAGGGCTATGTAGGGGTGGTTGCCACGACCAGAGGAAAAAAATGGGCTGAAGGTCCAGTGATCCCTTTTGAATATGAAAACACCGATGTCTACCAAGTGATTGATTGGATCTCTAAACAAGACTGGTCTAATGGGGAAGTAGCCATGTTAGGAGGTTCTTATAATGGCTTCACTCAATGGGCCTCCATGAAACACAAGGTCCATCCGGCCTTAAAAACCATTGTTCCTATGGTGGCCATCGCTCCGGGAATTGATTATCCTATGGAGAATAATGTCTTGCATAATTATTCCTATTCCTGGAACTTCTATGTGACCAATAACAAGATACTCGATGCGGAAGCTTCGGGAGATTATATGCGCTGGAATTCACTCAAAGACCGCTGGTATCAGTCAGGTGTGGCCTTTAATAAACTGGACAGTTTAGATGGACAGGTCAATGGACTATGGAATAAATATATGCAGCATCCGAGCTATGATGGGTTTTGGGAGCGGATGATCCCTTATAAAGAAGAATTTCAAAAAATTGATATTCCTATTTTGACCATCAGTGGCTATTATGACGATTCTCAAAGAGGGGCTTTGTATTATTATAATCAGCATTTGAAGTATAACCATACGGCGAAGCATTATTTATTGCTGGGACCCTATGATCATTGGACGGCCCAGAACAAGGCAGGTAGTTCTTTAAGAAATTACAAGTTAGACCCTTCGGCTCAGATTGACATACGCTATGACTTGGTTTATCAGTGGTTCGATTATATCTTGAAAGAGGGACCAAAACCTTCCATGCTCAAAGACCGAGTCAACCTTCAGGTCATGGATACCGATTCTTGGAGACATGAACCTAGTCTTCAAGCCATGTGCAATGATACCCTGAAGTTTTATCTAAGTGATTCCCGAGAAGGTGAATTCTATAAGCTGGCGAAGAACGCTAATTCTACAAGCCTAAGTCTGGAAGTGGATTTCAAGGATCGTTCGAATATGAACAACACCCAATACTATCCTTGGCCTTTGCAAAGAGATGTGATTGACCTTGAGGATGGCCTTGTGCTAAGATCTGACCCCTTGAAAGAGGACCTACTTATAAACGGTTCTTTTCTAGGAAATCTTGAAATGATCATCAACAAAAAGGATGTGGATTATTCGGTGATCCTCTACGAACTAAGTCCTGAAGGTAAGTACTTTCACCTGAGTTATTTCATAGGTCGAGCAAGCTATGCTCAAGATAGGGAACACAGAAATCTATTGAGTCCAGGAAAGGCGACCCAAATTCCTTTTGAAAACACTAAACTGATCTCTAAAAAACTCTCTAAAGGAAGTCGCTTAGTGGTGGTGCTCAATGTCAACAAAAACAAAAATTCCCAGATCAACTACGGAACAGGCAAGGATGTAAACACCGAAAACATCAAGGACGCTGGAGAACCTCTAGAGCTAAGCTTTACAGGTGATAGCAGCATTTCTATTCCTATTTGGAGGGGGTTCCTAGAACTTATTAAAACCTAATGTTATGTTGTTTAATTGATTAACTAAACAAATTTGAGTATCTTTAAGATTAAGCTTTAACGTGTTCTGTGCAAGTGCATAGATGGAACTCAAAGCTAGAATAGTCTCTTAAAAAAGTATTAAAGATATTATGGGTGGTTCAAATCAAAAATTAGGACTCGTTGGATTGGTTGCTATCGTATTCGGCTCAATGATTGGTGGAGGATTGTTTAACATTCCGCAAAACATGGCTGCTGAGGCTAGTTTAGGAGCAGTTTTAATTTCATGGCTCATCACTGGAATTGGGATGTGGTTTATTGTCTACAGTTTCAAAACATTATCGGATTCTAGACCCGATTTAAATTCTGGAATTTATGCCTATGCTCGAGAAGGTTTTGGTCGCTATGTTGGGTTTAATTCCGCTTGGGGTTATTGGATCAGTGCGGCCTTAGGAAATGTTGCTTTTGCGGTGATGTTAAATGACTCAGTGGGATTGTTTTTTCCTGTTTTGCTGGAGCATTCATGGGCCACTATTATATTTTGTTCTATTTTGATTTGGTTGATGAATTTCATTTCAGCTTTAGGCATGAAGGACTCTAGTTTTATCAACACGATTTCAACTTTTGCAAAATTTATTGGAATTGTAATTGTAATTACCATCATGTTTATTGGTTTTAAAGTGGACGTCTTCAATGCAGATTTTTGGGGAGAAGCCTATAATTTAGAAGGGCTTGGTAGCCAAATAAAAAGTACGATGCTCGT
Source organism: Flavobacteriaceae bacterium (assembly GCA_049607205.1). GTDB lineage: Bacteria > Bacteroidota > Bacteroidia > Flavobacteriales > Flavobacteriaceae > JBELHR01. The sequence continues at coordinate 9,451 of JBMYWH010000025.1, forward strand.
AACACTTTGGTGTTTTATAGGTGTAGAAGGAGCGGTTGTCATCTCTAATAGAGCAAAAAAATCTACAGATGTAGGTAAAGCCACGGTACTTGGATTTCTTGCAGCTCTATTATTATATGTGTTGACGTCTGTCTTGTCTTTTGGGATCGGTACTCAACCTGAATTGGCAGGCTTAACGGACCCTTCTGCGGGCGGAGTTTTAGACAAAGTAGTGGGACAATGGGGTGCTGCATTCGTCAATATATGTGTAATCGTATCCGTTTTTGGTGCCTGGGTCGCATGGACTATTTTAGTTGCAGAAGTACCTCATGACGCTGCACAACAAGGAGTATTGCCTAAATTCTTTTTGAAAGAGAATAAAAACGGTGCTCCGATCTCCTCATTATACATCTCAAGTTTGGTTATGCAATTGAGCGTTTTTATGGTCGTTATTGCCACGGACGTGTATTTAGCAATGATTGACATTTCTGGAGTAATGATCCTTCCAAGTTATCTTTTAAGTATGATGTATTTATTTAAAGGAACAAACTCAAAAACTCTTTTAGCAAATTCCAAAAGCAGAAAAAACGCGATGTTTGTAGGCTTGTTTGCCTCCATATATTGTATCTGGCTCATGTTCGCTGCAGATCTGAGTTATTTATTATTAGCAACTATATTCTATGCCATAGGTATTCCTTTTTACAATATGGCTCACAAAGGAGAAGCCTCTCCGTATACCTCAAGAGAACAATTCATAAAGTACATATTGATTGGACTGGCCTTAGTGTCAATCTATTTTATTATAAGTGGCAAAATAACATTCTAAAAACTCAATTATGGATAAATTTAAAGTGGGAAAATGGGTTCCTTCGGACCAAAAAGTACTAGAGGACTGGAAAAGAAAATTAATTATCGAAGTAGATACTAAGCCTGTGGAGCTTCATCCAGTAATCAGTGAATTCAGGGACTTTATCGAGTCAGATGCAACTGTTTATATGCTATTCAACCAAATGTTCACTCAAGTTCCTCATACAAAACGTTTCGAAGACAGTCCAACAGGCAAACCTCAAGTAAGAGACTACAAGCATATGCTAGCCCTACTCAATGCTATAATGACCAAAGCTCCAGAGTTCAATGAAACAGGTTTAGTCGGCTTTCCTATTAATGCAATTTTAGATTGGTCCATGGCAACCACAGGAGGTTTTGCAGGGTTTTTAAACGAGAAGGTCAACCTACATTTAAAGCGAATCCTTAATCAGTGGGCTGTATTTTTGAGTTCTACTGAATCTTGTGAAGTCCTTTCAGAAAACCCAAGAAACGGTTGGTTTGGAGAAGATGCTCAAAAAGCTATGCCGACCTTTGTAGAAGATTTCCAATGTGATCCTCAGTTAGATCATTATGGATTTACTTCATGGGATAATTTTTTCACAAGAGTTTTCAAACCTGGAAAACGCCCTATTGCCAGTCCGGAAAATTCGGATATCATTGCAAATGCATGTGAATCTGCTCCTTATAAAATCGCAAAGAATGTTCAAGCTTTACAACCTTTCTGGATTAAAGCTCAAACTTACTCACTTTCTCATATTCTTAACACAGACCCTATGTACCATCAATTTGTTGGTGGAACCATATATCAAGCCTTTTTAAGTGCATTCAGCTACCACAGATGGCATAGTCCAGTGGACGGAACCGTTGTGAAAACAGAGCTCATTGACGGAACCTATTATTCTGAAACTTTAGTTGAAGGATATGATCCATCAGGACCAAACGAATCTCAAGGATATATAGCAGAGCTTGCGGCAAGGGCTGTAATCTATATTCAAGCAGACAATCCTAAAATAGGACTTATGTGCTTCGTTGCCATTGGAATGGCAGAAGTATCCACCTGTGATGTAACGGTCTTCGAAGGTCAACACATCAAAAAAGGTCAGCAGACAGGGATGTTCCATTTCGGAGGCTCTACTCATTTATTGATCTTTAGACCAGAGGTCGAGCTAGAGTTTAACATGCATGGACAAACGCCCGGTTTAGATTCTTCAAATATTCCAGTGAACGCCGAAATTGCCCGAGTTAAATAAGTGATGACCAAGGAATATAGCGCACTAAAATATTCAATATTCGCAGCGACAATCTTTGCAATACTTGGTTTGATTATAGGGTTTATTTCTAAATCTAAGATAGTACTCTTTGACGGTGTTTACTCCTTGATGAGTCTAGGCTTATCTTTAGGAGCCTCCTGGATTTACAAGGAAGTAAATGCACCATTAAATGATCAATTCCCTTTAGGGAAAGCACATTTTGAACCTCTATTTGTACTAGTAAAAAACCTTGTTTTGGTCGGAATTTGTACGGTTTCAATAATCGATGGAATCAGTGAATTCGTTCACCCTAGCGAAAGTCCCGATACAGAAATGGGTCTGACCTATGCTGTTCTTTCTTTTATTGGCTGCCTTATAGTCTACCGAAATCTTTCTAGGAGAAATATTGAAAGTGACATTATGAAAACTGAAGTTAACCAGTGGAGAGGAGATACCTATTTAAGCGCCGGAGTCTTATTAGGGTTTGTTTTAATGTGGTTCATTTCGGATGCTTATAAAGGTTATATAGATGCTGGAATGGTTATCATATCGGGAGTTCTATTTTTAAGTTTCCCGTATCGTTCCATCAAAGAAGCGACAAAGGAGCTTTTACTTATTTCGTATGACAACCCACTTAATTCCCCCGTGAATAACTATGTTGAAAATATTGCCAAAACCTATAAAGCTCAATCAAAAATACGCAGGGTAAAAATTGGTCGCACCCTATTGGTAGAAGTCAATTTACAGACCCAACAAAATACTATTACGGTAGATCAAATGGATGAAATCAGACTTGAAGTAAAACGACTTTATCAAGGAGTTTTTGAAGTCTGGGTTAATGTCAATTTCACGAAACTTGAAGATGAGATATAGTTCACATTTAACCCATAAAAAAAACACCCCGAAGGGTGTTTTTCATTTCTTTTAATTATCTGTAATAAAGCTCATCATAAGCGAAGAAGAAATCATTATGTGGTTTATCATCATCAAGTACCTGAGTAAGTTGCCTCATCCAATCCGGAACCTCACTTGAAGATAATGTTTTCCCATCAGCATCTTTCCAGGTGGCTTTACCATCAACGACTTCGAAGTAGCCATAATAGGTAACCTTTTTGTCAGGATCATTAGTGTTATAACTAGCCTCTAAATTTCCTTTGATGACGCGCCCATAAACATCTAATTTCTGAACAGTAAGACTCATCGAAACATAGGTAAAAGAGTTCCCGAACCCTCTAGAGATAATTTGATTACTCTCATTTCTCTCTTCTATAAACATTCCTGCTTCTGTAGAATAAAACGTCTTAGTTTGATAGGTCTCAGCCCCAATAAAAATCCCCTGGCTAAGAACTGGTTCTCCTTCAGCTCTTTCTGTGATCAAACGTGATACACTCACTTCTGGGTTTTCATAAGAATAGTTCGCCACAGCTCCATCGGAATAAGTTGCCTTAGACCTTTTTCCTTCTGCGTCATATTCGAATTCAGCTCCAAGTTCATAAGCCCCGTTGTCAGGAGCTCCAGTAATAGTCATGGAATTCACACGTCCTTGATTATCTAATTCATATGTTTTTGAAATAGCATTATCTGCATTCGGAGGCGTAATGGTACTGGCGTAACTATTAGTACTTTCATCATAGATAAAACCGAATAGGACATCTCCTAAAAAGGCAACAAAAGTCATCTTTAAGGAACCAAAATCGCCGTATGTGATATTAAGCTCCTGAGTCTTCTTACCATCATTGAAGCCAATAGCACTTATTTCTCCAAGATTATTATAGGTGTAGGTCCACTTATAATCGCCAAAGGTTGAATAGTCAATATATCCTTCTGCAGCATAATGGTGATTCATCGTGAAGACATCATTCCCTCCTTCTCCTATATAATAGGCATCAAGAACCGTGCTCTCTAAAGTCAATCCATCCCAGTTGTGGCGTGATTTGAATAAATCATAACCTCCTTTGAATACAGGGAATAAATCTCCTATGAATTTAGAGAAATTATTGACATCAAACTTCCCTCCTCCAGGCACAATAACCTCTGTGGTTTGGAACTTGGCCTCAACCTCAACTTTCCCAGCACCATAAGGTATAGTATACTCTTTAGTATGACCTACCCCATAAGTCCCAGAAGATAAAGAACTCACATCTGTATCAACGTCCCATCCGGTATGAGTATAACTCGTAGAGTTCGTTCCAACAAGTTTAATAACACTTCCCTCTGGGATATCGCGTATAATATTATTTACATCATCTGAGGATCTAAGATATTGATCATCGGCATCTAAGATTTTCCAATAACCTCCATTCTCATTTTTAATCATCTCTATGCTTACTGTATTCTGCTTAAATACAGCCGTTACATCCAAATCTTGATCTAAGTTTAGGCTAACAATCCGAGCTGTATTATCCTCTAGATCTACACCTTTCCAACGATCAAAAGACCAACCTTCAGCAGGTCTTGCTTCTAATTCAATTTTAGAACCGGTATCATAGGATTTTGACTCTAGAAGTGTTTCTTCTATAGTCCCTTCTCCTTCAATAGATAATTCTAGATTTGAAGAAATGGGCTTGAAATAAACAGTCAGGAAACGTCTTTCACGATCGTATAATCTCGGATTAAAAGACTCTCCGGTATACTCCGAACCATCAAAAGTAAACTTTTCAACTTCATAACCGGGGTCTGGAGTGAAAACAAAACTTAGAGCTTTATAACTAGTATTTTTGTTACTCCAAGTAAACGTTTCCGTTTCTGAATAGTCAGGACTTATTGTACCTTTTCCTTGAGCAACTTTTGTGGTTATTTCTGCACTTTCAGAGCACTCTATTACACCACCTATTAGGCAGAAGAATCCAAACACATATATTAATAACTTATACATAATTTCTTCTTTTTAATTAGTTGATGATTTAGATACCGAACGCTTCTTATAACCTAACATAATATTAAGTCCAAATCGAACGTCTACAGTCTGAATATCCTCAGGCTTGGTAAGTCCTATGAAGTTATTAGTCGCTGCATAGAACTGTATAGGACCTAGGTTGGTTGCTAAGTTTGCACCAAACATAGGTTCATTGATCATTCCTCCAAAACTGGCAAGAACCCCTATGGTCGTTTTTCTACCTGGAAGCCAGTTATACGATGCCGCATAACTTGGGTCAAAAGTGTTGAACACCGAATTGTTATACATGGTAAGTCCCACTCTGTGCACATCGTAAAACATATAGGTAGCTCCTATATAAGTTTTCATATTTAGTTTCGTAGTGAAACTATCATAGTTCTCATTAGCCTCGAAGAAATCTTCTAACTCGGTTTGAATCTCATCAAAACCACCTTCCTGGTCACCATCAGCTAATAAATCACTTCCTGATATGGTTGTACTAGAATTACTTAAATCGTAATTGACCACTAAGTCTTTCCAATTAATTGATCCTATATCGGTTACAGAAGCTTCAACGGTTAATTGCTTGGTAATTTTATAAGTTGCTCCGAAATCCATGGCAAAACCAGTATTATCCGTCCAAGTCACGTAATTTGTCAAAGCATTATCATCATAATCATCCGAATTCAAAAACAAATCTACTCCTGCAGTTTGCACTCCAAGTCCATCTGAAGTCAAGGTGATGTCATAAGAATCTGGCGCTGTATAAAGCTCTAGAGTACCTCCTTGCTGAGTCCCAGCGTAAAATTGTCCATTTAAATACTTAAAACGAGCTCCAATAGTTAATTTATCATCTAAGAATTGTCTGGTATAACCAACTCCATATTCATTATAACTCATCAGATTCAATTCCTCATTCATACTGATGGTTTGTCCTATAGAATTACCGTTTCCATTGGCTAGTAAGTTAATTAAATCATCATCATAACTCAGATTCAAAGATCCTCGAGAATTAGAAAACAAACTAAAAGAACCTTTTCCTGCTCTCAATTGAAAGTGAAATAAATTTGAAGTGAAATCAACCCCGAAAGCATTAACATCATCACTAACCGCAAGTAGATTGTTTAGGTCTACCTTTAGACTACCATTATCCTGTTGAACCAACAAATCAGATACTGGGAATTCTAGTGAAGTTTGAAAAGATGAATTTAAAACCGGTAAAGAAAAAGTAAATCCATTTTTAGGTGCATAAGCAGGGTTTAAGCCCTGAGTCTGAGGAACTATATCCTTTAATTGATAAAAAGATAAATATCCTTGTCCATAGATCGTTGCGACCATGGAAGTAAACACTAATGTTAAAAGTATTTTTTTCATAGTCATTATATTAAAGATTAATTTTGATTAAAGCAGAAAGGTCAATTCTTAAGCTGTCTGAATCTAGCAACATAACCACCTGGTCCGAAGCCGCATCAGTAGTGTTTAAATAAGCTGTTACACGAATTGATTTAGTTAAACTCATTAAGTTAACATCCCCTTGGTCAAATTCCACTACAGAACTATCTTCCGCTGCACCACTACTCTTACCTTCTGCATCCACAGGAGCTGGAGAAAACATATCAATACTCTCAGTTGCAAATAAAACCGTATCGCTGCCATCTAAAAACTCTAGGACCACCGATCCTCCCATAGGCATGGTGTTGGTAGAATGAATATTGATTCTTAAATCACCTAAATTATCTAGATCACTTCCTAAATCAAAATCAATCACCTGATCCATAGGAATATTTTCAAAAGTCACCGCCATTGGAATTTCTACTTGAACAGCTCCTTGTATGGTGCTGCTGTTATCAAGAAAATTCTCATTAGGGTCCATATCATCTGGATTGGTATAAACTGCCAAATCAACTAAGAACTCACTTGGTTTAGAGCTGATCAAATCCGCAATATTAGAATTGGTATTGTTTATCTCTATCAATGAGGACACCGAAGTACCTTCAGCTCCCACAGCAGGCGCGTTGATATCTTGTAAATTATCCGTTATAGGTCCATCTAAACGAATAGTTCCATCAGCTCCTACAGCTGAAATACCGCTTAGATCAATTCCCATGGGAATACCAAAAGAATTTTCAAAAGTCATACTGATCACAGGATCTGCAAAAAGCAACTCCCCATCTCCGAAGGCATCAAAAGCGTCAAACTCTAAACTCGTAGCATCCACAGAGATAGTTTGAGTCTTGAAGTCTCCATAAATCAAGGTCGTTTGAACTCCATTTAATAGTACAGAAAATTCAAAATAACTTCCAGGTCCGAATTGATCTCCGATTTGACGAATAAGCTCAATAGAGATATCCATCAAAATGGTATTGTAAGAAGCCTCTCCGGAAACAGTCTTCGTGAAATCACCATAAAAATCCGACAAATCAAAAACTCTTACAACCTCAGTGTTGGAAGACCCGTCAAAAGAAGCCGAAAAAGATAAAGGACTATCATCAAGAGTACTTATAAATGTTGGTATTTCAACATCTATATTGCTTTGACTAGTGATATTGGTTTTGGCCGTAATTTGTATGGTTCCACCATCAAAAAAGGCTTTAGTTAATTCTTCATTATTTTCACTAAAAGGAGCAATATAAAGTTCCTTATAAAATTCTTGAGTTTCAGTAATGGCAATCGGTAAAGCAAAATCTTCTTCAGGAATTTCTAAATCAATCACGAAAGACTGATTACCGATCTCAATAGCGTCTCCGAAACCTTGACTCGCAACTTCTTGATTGTACAGAAAAGTAATCACTCCTTGATCATTAGAACTAATATCTAGATCATCGGAACTCACATCTTCTAAAAGTTCGGAAACTGAATATTCTACGTAGCCCACTGGTATGGCTAAGGCTCCATCCCAAGACACTTCTTGAATTTCGCCGTCAAAGTACGTTAGGTCGCAACTTGACATGGTTAGAATAGCTAGAAACAGCGTACCTACCCTGGTTAGTTTGGTTTTCATGGTTGATTAATTTTGGTTTGGTTATAAACTGTAAAACTCAAAGGGTAGTATAACAAATATATATCTTAATTCTTAATTAAGAAACTATTAACAGAAAACTGCCTACTGAAAAAAAAAAGGAAACCGTCTTCACGGCTCCCCTTAACTAACTCGAAGTGTTTCACTTCTACTTACCCTTTCGGATTATTTTATAATTCAAATAGTACCATCTTCCACATTTCAAATATAGCTATAGACCTAGTCCATGAGCTTGTCCATGTTCTAAGTGACATGAATTTGTCTCTAAGCGCAGGATTTCTAAACATTAACGCAACACAACTCTAGTGGTAATTACCAGTCCGCTTCCGAGTTCCACACTACTAAGGCCCTTGAAGCTCGAGGGTAGGGCATAGCTTTGATAGCCAAAGGTCATGGGCATGGTCTTGATACTGAAGTATACTTTACCTCCATTAGGAAACCTTCCTTTAAGTATGCAGTTTTGTGTATCGATCTGTCCGTTTAAATTACTGAGCTCTAAAAAAAGAAGGTCAAAGCATGCTCCATCCAACCGTTTAAGTGTTAGGTTTTTACTGGAAACCCCTGAATACACCCCTTTTGTTGGGGAGGCTAAACCTCTAGCGCTGCAATGAAGTGAACTTCCGAAAAGGCAGTAACCACTTTCGTTATAGGCTTTAGCATTGATTCCTGGAATTAAGTTCGAAAAGTTTAAGGTAATTGTGTCAGGACCGGTTTTCTGATTTAGACCATCGTTTTGATTGGATTGATCAGAGCTGAAATTATAATCTTGGAAAGATTTAGGGCTTGTGAGAGTGGCGAACATAGTGGTGAGTTTAGACCTTAAAGGTCGTGATTCATCCTATACCATTGGTAAAAAAGGCTTTAAGCGCTCCAAATCTAGAACTAAGCGTTATGGATTTAGTTAAAAACTGTTTGATCCCCTAGGAATTCGCTTTTCTTGCGACTGCTCAAAGGCACGCGATCTGCGTTGTCCATCAGAATCAAACTGTCTTGAAGGTAGACCTCTTTAATATGGTCCATATTGACTATGAAATTTCGATGACTCTGCTTAAAAGGATGTCCTTCCAGGAGATTTCGGACCTTCTTTAAACTGGCTTTTGCCAAGAATTTATGGTCTTGAGTAACAATATCTACATATTTATTCTGACTCTCGAAATAGAGAATCTCTTCAAATTTCACTTTGACTAGGGCCTGTTTTTTCTGCACAAAGAAATAATCCTTTTTGATTAGGGCTTGATCCTCGCTCAGACTTTCATCCTGCTGATAAAAACTCTCCAGGGCCAGTTGTATGGAATAGGCCAGTTCTAAAGGATTAAAAGGTTTAATCAGATACTGATAAGGTTTAAAGCTCCTCGCCTTGTCAAAAATTATCTTACTAGTGATACTGGTCAAGAAAAGAAAAGGGATTTCGCGATGGCTTCTATGAAGTTCCGAAGCAATCTCCAGACCCACAAATTCACCTTGAGCCATGATATCAAGTATAATCACATCCACAGCTTCTTTATTCAAGATATCAAAAAATTCTTCAGCGCTCCCAGCGCCAAAAAACCCATAGCCCCCCTTTACCAATTGCTCTTCTAACAGAACGCGTTGCTCCTTCTCATCCTCAAAAACAAGAATCTGTACCTTTTGCTCTTTCATCATTTTTCTTTCTTAAAATTCATCACAATTTTCTGATCCTCCCCGTAATCAATCACCTCAAGTTTGATTCCATTCTGGGCCGCTAAGCGCTTACAAATGGTTAAACCCAGTCCTATACCTCGATCTCTTTGCACCAAATTACTCCCACCTTTACGGGTCAGAAATTTAATTTGATCCTCACTTAAGTGCAAGCCTGTATTATAGAAACTCAAAACACTACCATCAATCTCCACACAAATTTCTCCGTTTTCACTTGTATACTTAAGTGCATTGTCAAACAAGTTTCTCAAAATAACTCGAGTACTGTCCAGATCAAAATAGGCTTTCCCTTGGCTAAGCACCTCCTTTTTATAATCCAAACCGCGATCCGCAAATCGGTCCTTAAAATTATAAGCCACCTGATTGACCACAATTTCGATTTCATGCCTGCCAGGCCTAAAAGCAATCTGCTTGCTTTGATCCATGGTCCAATACAATAAATTATTCAAGGACTGATTCAAAACCTGCGCCTTTTTCAATTGATTCTCCGGCAACAACAAACTAGCCGCTTGGGTTCTTAAATCATGAGACAGAATAGAATAAATCATATGTAAATTCTGATTCAAACGCCTCACTTTGAAATACTGAAACACAAAACCCAGCAACAAAGCCAAGCTAAACAAAGCTATAATCCCATATAGCACCTTAAACTTGCGTTCCAAGGCGATGATTTCATTTCTCTTAGCAACTTCAAACTCCTTTTCTTGATCCAGAAGGTCATAAATCTTATCCCGATTCCAGATGCTATCCTTCCATTTATTATGTTCTAATAAATATTCAAAACCCGCCTTATAATCCTCCCGATTCCTCTCCACAATCGCCATATTAAAAGCAGCATTTTTCTTCGCTAAGAAATCATCTGTAGTCTTAGAAAGCTCATAGCCCTTCTTGAAATAATCAATAGCAACGCTATCTTGGTACTGATAGTAATAAACATTAGCTAAATCGAGATAAGCGTAGGTCTTAATTATATCCGTATCTGCATTTTGCAGAGCAAGCTTTAAATAATACTCGGCTTTATCATAATCCTTCAAGTGTATATAAGCCCCTCCTATATTCTGATAAAACTCTAATCGAGTTCTCCCTTGTATTAAAGGAGAATCCTCAACTAAAGTATATTTTTCAATGGCCTTAGAATACTTCTTCTGACTATATAAAATATTCCCTTGATTAAACAAAACCAAGTCATATAGTTCAAAAGATTGTGGAATTCGAGAAAGAACATCTAGAGCTTCCTTATCCAAATCCTTAAAGGAATATGCCCGACCCTTCATCAAATGATATAATGGATCTTCAGAACTAAAAGTATTTATATAATTAGCAAGAGAATCCATCTCTCGGCCGTCAAAATACTTATAAGCTTTTGCTAATTGAGAATCTTTTATTTTATATTCTTGAGTTTGGAAACTCATTCCAAAAAAAGAAAACAAGATGAGCAAAAAATACACGACTAGCCTTTTGTACCTTTGTTAATCGTAGTAACTGTCCCACGATCACCCTCAGGATCTTCATTAACCACTCTTACTAAAGCTGCGGAACAGGATTCCATGTTTGGAAACTCAAAACTGTATTGAAATTGCACATGTATCAGGTTAAATTCCGTTGGATCTGCTTGGGTGTTTCTGTATTCAAGACCAAAATCTCTTACTAAGGTATCCATCTCTTGGATACTGGTCTTATAATTTCGAGCGCCATTATAGCTTAGAAATAAGCTTTGCTCCTCATTGAGGAACAAACCAGAGGCCAATCCATCTTCTTGAAGAGCATCTAATTCCTTAGGGACAAAGGCCATGATATTGACTAAATAAGAATCTGAAGAACTACCCTTGACGATGTTTACCACGGGCTCATTACTCGCGAAGTGGTCTGAAATAGGGTCTGCATTTACTTGAGTAGAAAAGTTCACATGAATCTTCACTCCTCCAATGCTGGTATTCGTTTTCATTTTTTAATGAGGTATTGGTTAGTAGGATAAATGTAATTGAAAATTCTGAATATCAAATGTTTATATATGCAATTTTACATGATGCAGGACTCAGTGAATTTCAAGTTTTCAATAAAACACAAAAAAGCTCCCTAGAACTTTAACCTTCTAGGGAGTGTAGTTTTAATGTTTTTGAGGGTTTATCTATAAATCCCTTGAACGAAGATATTTCCTCCATCCAATTGCGCTCCTTGAACTGCAGTAGTTCCATTCAAGGCCCAGATATAAGCATTTTCTCCAACAGGACTCACAGCAATATGATAATCATTTCCATCTTGAGCTCCCGATTGGTAATACCACATATCAGATAAGGGAATATTAGGAATCAAGTCCACACTTGAAGCATCCAAATTGATCGAATACATCGCATAAGAATTATCAGATTCTATAGCATTGTCTTGAATAGCTGCATAGAATTTTCCATTTCCACCATCATGCCAGTTCACAGAACTGCGACTCCCCCCAAGTTTGGAAGTGATATTAAGCACATAATCATCATAAGTACCCTCGGCATTCAACCTGGTAATCACAGCATCTGATCCTCCAGTAGTCATATTGATTTGATAGACCTTATCATTATACACATGCATAGAACGACCTCTATATCCATAGGTATCTCCTTGTGAAGCCTCAGATAATACCGTTGTAGGGTTTTCTAAACTTGGCCAGTCCAATACAAGAGTCGCCATAGCCGCAGGACGCTGAGCATCACTACTTCCAGATTCTCCAAGTTTGCGGTACCCCGTTCCATAAAATAATTTATCACCCAGTACCACTGGAGCATCAACTCTGAAGATATAATCATCCCCTACCTGATATTCACCAAGTACAATATTGTCATAGTCCTCTAAGGTTAAACCCGGTAAACCAAGTTTCACAATTTGAAGCGTAATCGTAGTCACTGCAGTTTCCTCATTGTATTCATTTACTACATTATGAGCAAGTAAGTAATCATCTCCAATAGCTCCAAATCTAGGGTATAAGCCTACATATTGATCTATGGAAACATAAGCAGTTTGATCATAGCTGTCCACACCATCAAATTCCAATTCTGAGATCGTTCCTCCTCCATAATTCAAATTGTAAATGCGGTCACCAGCAGTAAGAACTCGAGCAGAACGAACTCCGTCCATCTCATATCCGGTGTTTTCAAAGGTGATATTACCTGAAGTTAAATCGCTTAAAGGTTGCATGAAAACTGCAACACTCTCGTCAGGATCTGTTACATCGGCAGCAATGTGAAAAGGAGTTCCTGTTTCTGGTTCTACCACAGGACTGTCTGTAGTATCGGTACATGAGGCTAAGCTCAAGCTTAAAATGGCGGCGGGCAATACCCCTAGTTTTAAATAATTCATAAGTGTTTGTTTATAGAATGTTTATATTAAGTTTTACATAAAAAGCTCTTCCAGGAAGTTGAATTCCGAAGTTGTCATAGACCTGCTTATCCGCAAGGTTCTGCACATCAAAACTCAAAGAAGTCGCATTGGGAAAGACATAGACCAAGCCCATATTATTCACAAATTGAGTCGGGAGAATATCTTTATTATCCTTTCCTATATTTTCAAAATGACGGTAATACCAGTGCACATATCTTGCAGACCATACCAGATTCAAATTCCCTTTCAAATTCAATAAGTGGGCAAAATCATATTGAGCCGAAGTATTGAACTGGAAAAAAGGTTCATTTTTCATTCGGGATTTGTAATAGATGTTTTCGCGTCCGTTGATATCTGTTTTAGACAAATAGCGGGTATCATTATAAGAGGTGGAAAAGTTCGCACTCAAGTGCTCCCCATAAGAATAATCCAAACCAAGGTCTATTCCTTTGGACCCAACTTTTCCAAAATTCTCATAGGTGAAGGTGTCTATCCCACTAACGACCTGAGTGCTGCGCTGAATCAGATTAGAGACATTCCTATAAAACAAGTTACTGCTCAATCCATAAGTACTTCTACCCACTTTTTTATTAAGTAACCTCAGCCCTAGATTATAGTTATAACTGATCTCAGGCTGCAAGCCATAAGCGGGATTTACGTTCTGGGAAGCGTTCCCAAAAAGTTCATCAGCCACAGGCAATCTCACGGCTTTTTCGGCCGAAAACTGCATCAATAGATCCTCTTTCAAATAGTAATTCAAACCTAGTCCATAGCCCCAATTGGAATCCTTCATATCGTGATAAATGGGATAATACACACCGTTTTGTATCTGATATTCCACTGAAGAAGTGGCATAATAATAATGTTTGCTAAACAGGGTCATGTCCAATTTACCCTCATAGAAACTTCGAGAATAAGCAAGTCCTGTAATGTTCTTGAGCATATTAGATTCATTATCCTCGGTATCCCCTCCAAGGACTGCTTCTGTATTATAGCCCGATCTCGTGTAATCAGAAAAGACCACATTCAAACTCAAATCACTTTGCTCATCTATGTCATAGGCTAAATTCTCCCTGAGTATCCATGTTTTTTCGTTGGTAAAGATGTTTTGGGCCGATCCGGCCTCTCCACGAGGATATTCTAATCCTTGATCAGCGCCGGGATGAGGAATCAAATCCCCATTCCAATCGTAGCGATTTCTAGTGGTATCCACCAAATGGCGATCGGCATCTGAATAGGCCACATAAGACTGTAAGTTCAAGCCCTCAATTCCCAAATCCGATTTCTTGTATTGCAAGGAAGGACTCAAGTTCTTTTGGGTATAGAAACGCTCCCCAAAAGGCTTGATCATGGTCGCTCCATGCTGCACCTCTTTATAAGTATCGGTATATAGCATACTGATCAAAAATTCATCCGCCCAGTTGCGATCGGTCACTCCAATATCAAATTTGGTCCCTATATTTTCATAAGCATCATGAAAGCGTTCTGCCCTGACTGGCACAGGAGTAATTCCATCCACAATAAAGACATCATCTCCCCAAACCTCATAATTATTATCCGAGTAATTATAGAAGATTTGGCCCTGGAAGGTGAAGCCATTTTCCAAGCGCATACTACCTTGAGTAGACACTTGATGGGTATTGAATGACCCACCACTATAGGATAAATTCAAGCTAGAATCACTGCTTTTCTTAGTCACAATATTAATTGCTCCTCCAAGAATATCCCCACCTAATTCGGCAGGTACAACTCCTTTATGCACCTCAACACGCTCGATAGAATTGGTCGGAATCGAAGCAAGAGAATAAGACTCCCCATAATAATCCATAGGAACTCCATCTATAAAAATTTTCACGGCATTCCCGGTAAGTCCATTGATACTATAAGAAACATCACTCCCGAGTCCACCTTCCTGTCTTACCGTGATTCCCGCAACACGGTCCACCACTTGATTCAACTGCACACTCTGACGGGATTGCTCCTCTAACTGAACAGATTCACTGGCAAAACCCGCTAATTCGGTAGCGGCCTCCCCAGTCCTTCCTTGAATTTGAACAGTCTCTAAGGCCGTCGCCTCTTCTTTAAGACTTATGCTAAAACGAGAACTGGTTTGGGCCGCAATTTTTAATTTCTGACTCTGATAACCCACTGAACTGATGCTCACTTGTAAAGAATCCTTTGAGCTGCGAACCTGCATGGATAAAAAACCATTTTCATCACTGTGACCTCCTTGTTTAAGGTCTTCAAAATAAATGGAAACATAGGGTAAAGGATTAGCAGTTGCGGCATCGCGAATTTGAAATTCGAGTGCAGTATCTTGCGTGTTTTGACTCCACAAGGGCAAGCAATAAATACTTAAAACCAGGATCAAAATTAGTCTAGGCATGAGTTCTTTGAGGTTTGGGACCACAAAGATTATTTTTATTTAGACTAATTCTACATAAAGAATGTTAATTATTTCTTAATTTTAAAAGAGAGGTGAGCTAAGCCCTTGACACCACTAGGCTATCTCAAACTACTCGGGGTGCAATCAAAGGCAGATTTAAAGGCTCTATTGAAGTGACTTTGATCATTAAAGCCCAAGGAAAGCGCAATATCCATTAAAGGTCGACTGCCAGAAAGCAGTAATCTATAAGCTTCTTGAAGACGTTCTCTCAAGACAAATTGATAAGGGGGCATACCATAAACCTTCTTGAAATTATTGCGTAATTTACTCTCAGACATTCCGAATTCTCGAGAAAGAATTTCCATAGTCGGAGGATTTTCTAAATTCCGGGATAAGGTTTCTCGAATAGCTAGAATCTTAGACAATTCAACATCCGGAATACCAAGGTTTTCTTTATCCTGTCCCCTTTTTTGAAGTTGGATTAAAAAATGAGTAGCCAGTTCTAGGCTTCTCGCCATGCAAAGGGCCTTTCTCCCCTGATCTAATTGATTATAAGCACATATATCTTTGAGTAATTTGGAATATTGAGGAGTCATTCCCTCAAATAAAATCCAAGGTGCTTGGTTCTCCACAATTTCGTTGAGAGCAGTCCACTTGCCTTCCGTAAAACTTCTCCAATTATCCAGTGGAATATGGATTGTTAAGTACTTAATTCTTGTCGCCGCGGGTAAGACAAATTCCTGAGGAGTATAGGAGTTAAAAATACTTCCTCCATTATCCATCCCTTGACCTATACTCATTTCATGCTCACGATACGTTAAGCTTGATTCCATCAAAAAACGCATCACGATGGACTTATTTTCATTGGGCTTGACGAGCACTTCAGTCTCCTGTCCTAGAACTCCTTCAAACAGTACCAAGTGAAATAAATCTGCAAAATTCTGTACACTATAGATAAACTGATCTTCAGCAGTTGCTACCCTCAAACCCTTATCATCAAGCTCTGCACTGGGGAAATAGCTTTTGAAATCTGCTAAAATCCCTTCAATAGTATCAATAGAATTCAGTTCAATCTTTCTCATCGTTATTTACTGTTTTATCCTAAAGGTAAAATGTTTTTTACAATTCTACCTTCTTAAACGCCCATACATTTGTAGTATAATTATTAAATCAATAAATCATGAAGAAATTAATCGCAACCCTCGTACTACTTTTGAGTTTAACACCTCTAGTAAATGCACAAGAAACGCCAGAGGTTTCTCCTCAGAGAATCTCTGAATACATACAATGGTATCCAGCAATCAAACAAGCTGAAATGCGTGATGATTGGCTCGAAGATTTTGAGCAAGGTCAATGGCAATTCACAGGAAAGGTAAGTGCTGATGACCGCACGGTTATTACTCCACAAGCCGATGTGAATTATGGATATACTTGGTTCAATATTTCAGAAAAACTAGTGATAATCACTATGCCTGACTATGAATACTATTATTCCGCAAGTATCTTTGACATGAACCACTTTATGGAAGTTGTAGTAGGACCAGAAAAACCAATTGTCGTGAGACTTGCCAATCAAAAGAGCCCTGTGGAAGACGCCTATGAGATCGTTTTAGAAACCAACCAAGGACTTGTATTCACACGTCAAACTATTGTGAATAACGAAGCAGAGGTTTTGAAACTTGCAAAAGAAATCACCATCAATGGTGGAGGTGGAGATCGTCCATTTATCGTTCCTGACTTTAGCGAAGAAGAAATCGCTGCTGGAAATGCAATCATTCAAGATTATGGTATGAAAATTTCTAATGCCCGTAAATTATTCGGATCTACCAATGAAGGAGTTGGTGATTTAGACCGTGCCGCTGGAGTCTTCTTAGGTCAATTGGGAACTCAAGCTTATGTGGTAGAATATGCACAATACGTGAAAGATCAAAGTGGTCAAGCCTTAAATGGAACGGATTCTTATGAAATTACTGTACCCGCTAAAGCCTTGAGCAAAAACGAAAAAGGATACTGGTCACTTACCATTTACAATATGGAGGATCGCTACCTAATTCCTAACGAAGAGAATCGCTATGTGATCAGCTCTTATAAAGCAAAAAAGAACGCCGATGGAACGGTCACCTTGAGAATCAATCCAGAAGGTAAAGGAGAAAATGCCTTACCTACCGCAGGCAAAGCCTTCTATGGAGTCTTCCGAGTTTACGAACCGGTTCAAGGCTTAGAATTCCCAAGCATAGAGAAAGTCAACTAAATATGAAGAGCCCAGATAAATGATGTCTGGGCTTTTTTTTATCTTTAGTTCTAATCAAGTCAAACCTATGCGAATTCTCTTTTTATTCTTAATACTCTC
This sequence comes from Flavobacteriaceae bacterium, assembly GCA_049607205.1. Lineage (GTDB taxonomy): Bacteria > Bacteroidota > Bacteroidia > Flavobacteriales > Flavobacteriaceae > JBELHR01. Next base: position 27,178 of record JBMYWH010000025.1, read on the forward strand.
CCTTGTTTCCTCGGTCACTAAGGCCCAAAACATAAAGGACCGTCCCTTAACTACCTCAGATGACCTGATCATTTCATGGGTGAATAACAAACAGGGGGCCTCAATGCAAATTCGCAATAAATTATATTGCCCAATCCAAGTTTACTTCCGTAAAAGAGCAAATGACTCTATTATTAGCACCTTTATCATCCCTTCAAAGGACTCCCTGAGTTTAGTCTCTTTTAAAGACAAAAAAAATCAAAACAATTTCATTAAACAAACAAAAGTCTCCTACTATTGGGGAGACCCCCAGGAGATTGACCCAGATCTAAATTACAAGTATCAACTACCCTTTAAAAAAGGTAAAAGATATGAAGTCAGCCAGTCCTTTAATGGTAAAAGTTCACACAGATCTATAACAGGGAAATATGCCGTAGACTTTGTTATGCCCGTAGGAACACCCGTTCACGCAGCACGAGAAGGCCAAGTCATTAAGGTTATAGATTGGTTTACTAAACACGGTGGAGAAGCTTATGTCAATGCTGCAAACAAGATAATCATTCTTCATTCCGATGGAAGCATGGCCTCTTATGTTCACCTTGACTATCAAGGGGCTTCTGTCCAAGAAGGACAATGGGTTTCAAAAGGAGAACCTATAGGATTCTCAGGATTAACTGGAAAAACCTCAGGTCCTCATTTACATTTCGTCGTACGCAGAGATAACGATATTGCAATTCCTATATATTTCAAAGGTTACCCCAACCAAATTTTGAAGCCAGGGAAACGCTATAAATCAAAATAATTTAGTCCTTGAGATAAATCCCTAAGGCATTTACAAGTTCTTCTCCTGTTCCAATTACAAGTTCACCGTCTTTTCCTGGAGCATAGGCAATGCCACTCATGACTTTTCTGACTTTCCCTTGAGGATCAAGAATTATATTCTTAGGATAGGCCTGTATGCCAATGCTGTTGATGAATTTCTCAGCATCCGTAAAATGCTCAAAACTAAACTCATGCTCTTTGAGAAAAGTCTCCACATCCTCTTTAGTTTCGTATGTAACCGATACAAAATTAAATTTATCTTGATACTGCTGTTTTAGGTTGTTCAGTACGGGCATTTCATCAATACAAGGAGCACATTTAGTAAACCAAAAATTAACTAAAGTTGGCTTGTCATTCAAAGCATATGGAGCTCCTTCTAAAGACTTACCGATCAAGGCAGAAAAAGGGTCTTTAGCAGGGTCCTTATCACTTACTTTTAACTTAATATAGTGCAAAGTCGTATCCCCCAATTGCTCTTGTTTAATGTCTTCAGCGCTGACGTACATGATCTTTTTCATAGAGGTTTCCATACGCTTCTTGAGCTGGCTCAAAACCACATCAAGGTCAGCCTTAGTATATCTATTTTCTCCATTTGAAGTGTAATAATCAATTTCTTGTGCCTTGAGATTACTCAGGCTCAAAACTAGAATCAAGCTTAGAATTAGTGTTTTCATCTTTAGTTTTTAGTTTGTTGACTGTGGTTTTATACTGTGCGACTAAGTCGTCATAATCCTCTGTTTTCCCCTTTACGTCAAACTTAAAGTTATTAAAAGGTATGCCATTTAAATACACCGGTTCATCGACTTCAAAGCCAATAAAAATCTCCAAATCTGGGTCATTTGCTTCAAAAAGATCTCTGGCTTCCTCCCAATCGAATTCTCTAATCTCTTTGAGACTACCTTTGACACTAAATCCCGTTACTCCTTGAAGTACTAAAGGTTCTTTTTGAGATTTAAAGAGCGTAGTAACAGCCACTGCAATACCTACTAATATAAGTAGGGCGATTCCCCATAATTTCCATGGCTTCTTCTTGGTTTCTATAGGTAGTTCGAGAGCCTCTTCAATGAGCTTTTTAGTACTTAATCTAGGGGAAACAGTTCCGGACTCTATTCTTTGAATCGTCCTCAAGCTCACCCCGCTGAGCTCGGCTAGTCCTTCTTGGGTAAGTCCCTTTAAATTACGCTGTTTAATGACCGCCTGGGCAAAGTCCATAAGTTTGGTTTATGATTTGAAGCTAAGCTACAACAGAAGAGCCCAAATTTCAAAATTTGGGCCCTAACATTACTATGTCACTCTTACGTCACTTGTTCTAAAACACTGAAAACAACTATTGTACATTAAAAACAATAGGTAAGGAATACTTTACTTTTACGGGTACTCCTCTCTGAGATCCTGGCGTCATTTGTGGTAAAAGTTCAATGACACGGACTGCTTCCATTTGCAATCTCTTATGTGGTGCGTTGGCACGGATATTTATTATATCCCCTTTCTGGTCTATGGTAAACATCACGTAAATTTTCTTCTTTCCAGGAGCTAAGCCTAAATCACTTGCCAAGTCAGCGTTGAATTTACGTCCTATATGTTTCTGGATTTTTGTCGAAAAACAAGCCTTGAGTTGATCTTGGTTTTTGCCTCGGCATCCAGGATAAAGAGGTGCGTTCTCAATGATCATAAAAGATACATCTTCCACCACATCATCTTCTCCGGTCTCGTCAACTATAATTTCATCTAAATCAATAATATCTCCCTCCTCTACTTCAGTGTCATCGACCACGGTTTCAATCACCTCAGCATCATCTTTCACCTTTTCGATGATATCAACCACCTTGGGTTGGGCTTTAGGTTTAACCGGTTCAATTTTCTCTATCTCAAAAATGGGCTCATCTTCCATGGCTTCCACGTTGACCACTGCATCTCCCAATTCTTTTACACTTGAATAGCTCTTGTGGTTAATTCCAATGTATACCAAAGCTAAGGTCAGGACCAGCCCTAATTGGAAAAAGATTTTGCGATAATTCTCTAAATTTGCTCTTGGATTTTTTTTCATAATGTTTGGTTTTTTCTTAACCAAAATCAAATTTCATTCCAAAATTCACAAATTTACCTAATTTAACATATAGTAATCACAAAATAGCACAGGTTCAGAAATGATTTAAAAAATCTTATATTTCTCACTTAAATATCTGATAAATGACCCTTAAAACACCACTTGTACTTGATGGAGGGCTCTCCAATGTTCTGGAAGCTAGAGGCTGGGACCTCAACCATAAATTATGGACAGCTCGATTGATCGAAGAACATCCTGAAGCTTTGGTTCAAGCACATAAAGATTATATAAATGCTGGAGCAGAAATCATCAGCTCGGCAAGTTATCAAGCCACGCTGCCAGGTCTTATAGAGCTCGGACTTTCTAAAGAAAAGGCGAGGGATCTCATCCTTAAATCCATTGACTTAGTTACTAAAGCGGTGCAAGAGGCTAAACCACCCCAAGAAATCAAAATCGCCGCGAGCATAGGACCTTATGGAGCCTACCTTGCCGATGGTTCTGAATACCGAGGGAATTATGGGGTTTCCGACCAGGAGTTAAGAGACTTTCACTTAGAAAAAATCCAGATACTCGATGCTAGTCCTGCCGATTTACTGGCCCTAGAAACGGTTCCAAGTTATCAAGAGGCGCTGGTACTTTCAGAAATTTTAAAGGAAGCCAAAACACCTTCTTGGATCTCCTTTTCTTGCAAAGACGGCGAACATTTAAACGATGGAACGCCTATAGAAGAACTCGCTAAGTTGTTTGGGGGGCATGAGAAGGTTTTTGCCCTGGGCATCAATTGTACTAAACCCGAATATATTTCAGGCTTAATCAGCCGCATGAAGCCCTTCATACAAGACAAACAAATCATCGTCTATCCTAATTCTGGCGAGGCCTATAATGCGACAAGTAAGACCTGGATCGGAATTTCTAATCCCGAAGACTTCGCAACAATGACCCGAGAATGGTCCAATCTCGGTGCCGACATCATTGGAGGATGTTGTAGAATTGGTCCTGAGCAGATCGAGAAAATCAGACATGGACAAGCTGACTAATTATCCGTATCTTTACATATGCCGAAAAAACTAAAGGATAAAAAAAACAAAAGAATATTCAGCTTTGCATTTCTAGTCTTTAGGAATCAATCTGATAAGTTCATACCACCTTGCAAATAAATTAAGAGCGTTTCACAGAATCTTAATTTATTAATATATTTTTTATGGCATCAAGAAAAAGAAGTGACCAAAAGTCCTTCCTTGGAATCAAAGCAAACCCTACTGTATTCATAGGGTCTCTTTCCATTGTATCTATTGCAGTAATCACAACAATCGTTATTGGAGAACCCGCTAAAGAGTGGTTTACCTCCACACAATCCTGGGTGGCAGACAGTGTTGGCTGGGTCTTTATTGCAGTGGTCAACCTTACTTTGTTTTTTGCCCTATTTCTGGGCTTCGGTAAATTTGGAAAAATCCGAATCGGAGGCGTCACAGCCAAGCCTGAATTTACTTATGGAGGCTGGTTTTCTATGCTCTTCAGTGCAGGAATGGGAATCGGACTACTGTTCTGGTCGGTAGCGGAACCAGTATTTCACTTCAGCGAAAACCCATTTCTAATAGACGCCACGGATCCTTTAGAAGAGGCGCGAACCGCCATGTCGGTCACCTTCCTACATTGGGGATTTCACGCATGGGGATTGTATGCTGTAGTCGGAGCGGCTCTTGCCTACTTCACCTTCAACAGAAAATTACCCTTAACCATACGTTCAATCTTTCATCCCTTATTCGGGAATAAAATATACGGGCCTCTTGGAGATGCCATTGACATTCTTGCGGTAGTTGCTACGATCTTCGGACTGGCCACCTCACTTGGATTAGGTGTTCAACAAGTCAATGCAGAATTAGAATATTTATTTGGTGTAGAGAATTCAGTCACCGTTCAGGTTATCCTGATCATTGTCATCACCTTCTTTGCCACACTATCTCTCTTACTCGGACTCGATAAAGGAATCCGCGTCTTGAGTGAATGGAATATGAGACTCGCGATGCTCTTATTACTTTTTGTAATTGTCATCGGACCAACAATATTCATCTTCAAGTCTTTCTTTTCGAATATTGGAGATTATTTAAATCGCTTTTTTGAATTGAGCTTAAGTACCAACGCCTATCACGAAAACAGTGATTGGCAAGCCTCATGGACCATCTTTTATTGGGCCTGGTGGATTGCTTGGTCGCCTTTTGTCGGGCTTTTTATCGCTCGAATTTCAAAAGGACGTACCCTAAGAGAATTCATTCTTAGCGTGCTATTAGTACCTACAACAATCACTTTTTTATGGTTAACCGCTTTCGGAGGTTCTGCAATTTATCAGGAGCTGATTGGAAATACGGCTATAAACGAAGCGGTGAATGAAAATATTGCCACGGCACTATATTATTTATTGGAACAGTATCCTATGGCCTCAGTGAGCTCTTTCTTGACGGTGATTCTGGTGACTAGTTTCTTCATCACCTCATCGGATTCCGGTTCTTATGTGGTAGACACCCTGACTTCTGGTGGTAGGCATGACGCCCCTAAGGGCCAAAAAATATTCTGGGCTTCCATGGAAGGTCTAATCGCTGCCGCGCTCCTAATTGGTGGTGGCCTTACCGCCTTACAAACAGCCTCCATACTTACAGGACTACCTTTTGCGCTGGTCATTGTGGTGATGTGTTATAGCTTTTACAAGGCTCTGAAAGAAGACACCGACCTTTAGGTTCGGCTGTCTCTCAAAAACTAAAATCCCGAAAAATAACGAATTCGTTATATAACAATATCGTTAGTTTTCGGGATTTTCATATTTACTTCATATTAAACACTCCAACCTTAACACCTAGTCCCACACTATAACCAT
>JBMYWH010000026.1:0-32829 GCA_049607205.1 Flavobacteriaceae bacterium
GTCGTATTTTTAGGTAAAACAATTTGAGATATGAGTGAATATGGAAAAACATACCCCAAAACTTTTTCGCATATAGGAATTACCGTTCCTAATTTAGAAAAGGCCGTAGAATTTTATACAGAAGTAATGGGGTTTTACGTGATTATGGGGCCTACTGAAGTAGTAGAGGAGCAAGAGACAGCGATTGGTCAAATGTGTATTGATGTCTTCGGAACTGGATGGGGATCTTTTAGGATAGCCCATTTATCTACAGGTGATAAAATTGGTTTTGAGCTATTCGAATTTAAAGATAGTAAGGATTTGAAGCCGAATTTTGATCCACATCGTTCTGGATTGTTTCACTTCTGTGTTCAAGATCCTGATGTAGAGGGTCTGGTTAAAAAAATAGTGGATGCAGGTGGGAAACAACGTATGCCTATTCGAGAGTATTACCCTGGAGAGAAACCCTATCGTATGTGTTATGTAGAGGATCCTTTCGGAACTGTGTTTGAGATTTATTCTCACTCTTATGAGTTGCAATACTCAGCGGGAGCTTATCAAGAGTAAGCAGGAAATAATTTTGTGAACCTTTGAGGGAGTGGAGCTTTTAGATTTAGCTTTTCCCCGGTAAAAGGATGAATGAATTCAATAGAATGGGCATGTAGATACATGCCTTTTCCTTTGAGTGTTAACTGATCAGGACTGTATTGAGGATCTCCTAAGATGGAGCTTCCTGCTTGAGATAATTGGACTCTGAGTTGGTGTTTTCGCCCTGTTTGAGGGCTTAGTTTTACGAGATTGAGTTGTTTGAATCGCTCTGATTTAACACTTGTTTCCACCTGGTAATCACTTTGAGCTTCTTTCCCATCTACAGGACTTAGTAAATGTCCCTGAGTATTTAAAGCGCTGCCGATGGTCACGGCATAATAGGTTTTGCTGACCTTTTTATCGGCAAATAATTTGTTGAGTGCTCTGATGCTCGAAGCCGTTTTACCAATCAGTAAAACTCCAGTGGTTGGATAGTCTAATCGATGCACGGGTTGTGCGTTCTGCCCATTTTCTAGATTGTTTTTTAAGGCATTTGCAACGGTTTTGAAAGAGTTTCCACTCACTAAAATCCCTGCTGGTTTCTCAACAGCAGCCAGGTAGTCGTCTTCAAAAAGTACTTTTAGTTTCAGGTCAATTTCCTTGTGTTTTTTTGCAATGGAGGTCTTGGGATAGAAGCAAATGACTTCTCCTCCTCTTATTAAGGTTGCCGTCCTTGCGGGAAGGCCATCCACGGTGAGTTGTTTTTTTTTGAGGGCTTTCTTTAAGGCAGATTTCGTTGAGATAGGCTCGAATAGACCCACTGCGTATTCTTGAATACGTTGCGAAGGAACCTTTGTTGGGACGGTATGTTTTGAATGTTCTGCCATTGGTTTGTGCAGACAAAGGTAGTACTTACTTAGTTCTTAAAATGCTCTTCATCTTTTTTCCTCTTGCAAGTTCGTCAATGAGTTTATCCATGTATCGGATTTTTTGCATCAAAGGGTCTTCGATGTCCTCGACGCGATAGCCACAAATAAGTCCCTTTATTAAATCTACATTAGGATTCATAGCAGGTGCTTGTTCAAAAAATTCTTGGAGGCTGGTTTTTCTATCAATTTGATCTTGAATTCCCTCTGGACTGAAGCCAGTCAGCCATTCAAGGATGTGGTCGACTTCTTCTTTAGTATGTCCTTTTTTTTCAGCTTTAGTAAGATAATGGGGATAAATACTTCCGAAGGTCATTTTAAAAACACGACTATAATCTCTTGGTTTACTCATAATTCAATAGGCTTGGTTTTCAAGATATGAAATTAAAGTATATTTGTTAGAAATGATTGATCAGCCCCTACCAGCTCTTGATGAGACGCGAGTGGGTGATTATCAGATCTAGAGATCGCTTAAAAGTAAAAATCCCGAAAAGTAACGAATCTGTTATATAACAATATCGTTACTTTTCGGGATTTTAGAAAGTGAGACAGCGCGAAGCTCCTATGGTGTGATGATATTGAATTGGAAATACTTATTTAAACCAAGACATTAATCTATTGATTTGGTCATTTTTTAAAGAAATAAAAACATCTGATTCCTTAAAGTATAGGAACATTCCTTTTTCGGCGGAAATAACACTTAAGTTGTCATCTATTTTTCGTTGATGATATTCCTCCTTACTTGATGATGGCGAATAAGGGTCAGATTCAGGGAAAACGTATACTATTCTGTTGGTCCCATCTGTTGTTTTTAATTTATTACTGGAGTTAAATTGACAATTTAAAAGATCAACTCTACCTTCTGTTTCAAAGTATTTTGCCTTTTCTGGGCTCTTAGTAAGAACTCCGTTTTTAGTTAACATACTTTTGTTTAGGTCGATGTTCTTTTTTGAACTAGTATATGTTTTTAATTCTTTAGGCTCTACAAAGTCATAAAAAGCTCTAAGGGAAATATATTGGTTGATAAGATTTCTTAGTTCGTCAGCATTCATCAATAAACTATCCGAGAAGTCTTGATAAAATTCATAACCATCATAAGATCCGGATTTAACGTTGACAATTAGAATGCTTTTTAATGGCTCATCCTTTAAATCCTTCCCAACTATACCGTAGAGTACGAAATCAGTTCTCTCATTCCATTCCATTGGTTTGTTCAATTGAAAAGAGGCTCCTAACTTTTTCAGTCTAAATCGACTGAACTTTTCTGAGTGGAGTACGGATTTAATGGCATTTTCATCGGTTTGTTTTTCAAAATACTTGTAAGTGATAGGCTCATAAGTTTCTTGCTGGCCAAAGGAATTCGCGGTGATTAAGAGTAAAAGGAGGTAGAGATTTTTCATAGCATGCTAATTTAGTATAATTATTGTTGGGAGGAAAATCTAATGCTTGAGTTTGTTGAGTAGGTCTTCTCTGTAGTTGTCTCCTATGGGAATTTCTTGTCTGAGAATTTCTACGTCTTTTTTAGTATAGGCCGTGAGGTGATCTTGATTGACAATATAGGATCTATGCGTTCTGAGAAATCTCTTGTCGAGTTTCTTATGAAAAGCGCTCAGAGATTCTTTGACTAGGATTTTGCCGTCTTTTTTGTGAATTTGAACATAGTCCTTGATGCTTTTGATGAAATAGATGTCTTCAAAGTTCAGTTTTAATTGTTTTTTTTCATGTCGGACAAAAAGGTGGTTGGCAGGCATTGATTCCTGACTAATCACTGGAGTGGAACTCTCTAGAAACTTTTGAATGGCGGTATTGAATCGCGTGAAGGTAATGGGTTTGAGGATATAGTCTGTGGCATTGAGTTCAAAACCTTCCACAGCGTAATCTCTGTAGGCTGTGGTGAATATGACCTGAGGTTTAACTTTGAGGTTTTTATAAAGTTCAGTTCCCTTTAGAATAGGCATCTCTATGTCTAGTAATAGGAGATCTATGCTGCGTTCTCTCAGTATTTTTTGAGCTTCTATAGCGGAATTGAAACTTCCTAGTAATTCGAGTTCAGGAAGTTTTGAGACATGACTTTCAAGGAGTTCTCTGGCCAATTTTTCATCGTCTATGATGATGCATTTATATCTCATTAGATTTGATTTTTAGTTGGACCTTAAAACGATTTTTCTTCTTTTGAAGCTCAAGTGTGTACTGGTCTTCAAAGAGAATGTCAAGCTGTTTTGTGATGTTTTTTATCCCGATACCTTGATCTTTTATGCTGGGTGCAGTTCCTTGTGGAAAACTGTTTTCTATTTGAAAATTTAAGTGGTTTTCCTCCGTATTGATCAGGATTTGAATATCTGCTCTATTTAATTCTTGACTCACCCCATGTTTGAAAGCATTCTCAACAAAGGTCAATAAACTTAAAGGGGGAACTTGGAAGGGTGAATTCAGGTTCTTTTCCAGACTTATGTCAACTCTTCCATCATATCTTATTTTTTCTAAATGAATATAATTTTCAATCAATTGTATTTCATTTTCCACTGAAATGGTGTTGGTCTGAGAGCGGTATAAGAGTTGATCAAGGATCTCTGAAAGCGTGGCAATGGCCTCTGGAGTTTGGTCTGATTTTTTGAGCGCTAAGGCGTATATATTATTCAAGGTATTGAATAAAAAGTGAGGGTTGAGTTGGTTTTTTAAGGCATCTAATTCTGTGGATTTCTGCTTTTCTTTGAGTAGGGAGAATTCCTGTTGTTTTTTGAAATAATCCATGAGCATCAAAATGATTACGGGGAATACGAAACCAGGAATATTAGCAATAAACGCTGTTGTATCTGCTATTCTTTGCTGGAAAATTAAAGGGGGACGCATGCGGTAGACCTCAGGGAACTGTTCTAAAAGGTAAAAGCACCTAAAGGCGGCAAAAACCACATAGAATCCATAAATGAGTATCAGATTTGTGAGTCCGTAAAGCAACCATTTTTTTGGTTTTAAAAACCGGGGATTCAACAAGTAAATAACCACATAAGCATAACTGGCCTGCAAGAGGGTTTTTCCAAGGACTCTCTGGAATAAAAAGGACTTATTCTCTTCAAAGATCCATGAAGTACTTAGATAGTAGATCAGAAGGAGGCTCCAAAAGAGAATTTGAGTGAGTGTTTTTTTTGATTTCAAGTTATGGTCATTTGTTCTGTGTAAATGTAGGAATTCCTTTTGAGCTATTTTTTAGAGAGGGTTTCGTCCTTGAATTTGAGGAGTTGGTCGTTGGTCTGCTCAGATAGGTCGACTTTTTGATTTCTGTATTTGAATTGAGCTTAAGTTAGGAGTCTAATTTAAATTAATTGATCATGAAATATACCGTAATTTTATCCGTTTTAATAATCAGCATGGTGATTGAATCATGGGGGCAAGCATCTATTCCACCCCCTCCTGGCGCTACAGAACAATACCAAAAAACAACTGCTAAGGCTTGGAGTCTATGGAATGATGGTGAACGCGAAGAAGCTATCGGAGTTTTTGAAAAAGCTTTTGTACTCAAAGAAGAACATGTACCATTAGCGGATCGTTATAATGTTGCTTGTATGTATGCCTTGACTGCTGATTCTCAGAAAGCTTTTGAGCAATTGTTTTATATAGGGAAAGTAATGCATTGGTCCGATGTAGATCATTTAGAAAATGATTCCGATTTGAGTTCCCTCCACCAGGATACAAGATGGTCTGAGCTTGTGGCTTTGATTGTGAATAATAGGATTCAAGAGGAAGCTTCTCTTGATCCGGCCTTAATGAAGGTGTTAAATGAAATCTACCAAGAGGACCAGAAAATGAGACAGGGTCTTATGGAATATGAAAAGAAATATGGGAGGGGCTCTGAGGAAATGGATGCCTACTGGGCTCAACTCTTGAAGAAGGACTCTTTAAATTTGATAAAGGTATCTTCTATTTTAGATCGTGAAGGGTGGCCTTCTAAAGATAAGATTGGCAGACGAGGAGTGTCAACTATCTTTCTAGTACTTCAACATGCTGATGCAAATACTCAGTCTAAGTATAAAAACTTAGTTATTGAAGCTTTTGAACGAGGTGATTTACAAGGGTATCAGTATGCTATGTTTATGGATCGATTGACTTTACGTGAGGGTGGCTATCAAGTTTATGGGACACAACTAGCTATAGATGATAAAAGTAAGGATCCTTATGTCCTTCCCATTCAAGATGTGGATCAGGTAGATTATTTGAGGTCGGAAATAGGACTTAATTCCATGCAGGAGAACTTGAATCGCTGGAGTTTAATTTGGGATGTTGAGAAGTATAAAGAAGAATTGCCTTCAATCGTGAAACGCATGAAGGAAAAGTCTCAAAAATAATTGGAACCACCTAGGTAAAATTCCTAAATTGCCGGAAAATATCAACAAATGAGATTATGTTTTCTAGTCCTTTTTCTTGTGATTGGACAAATGAGTGGACAAGGTTTTTTGCAACGTTCGGGGCAAGAGATTGTAAATGATGAAGGGGCCGTGCTCTTAAAGGGAATTGGGACAGGAAATTGGATGATTCAAGAAGGCTATATGCTTCAGTCTACACCTGCTGGAATTAATACTCAATATCAGTTTAGGGATAAGCTTATTGAGGAAATAGGCGTTGATAAAACCGATGAATTTTATAGCGCTTGGCTAGATAAGCTTATCACGGAGCAAGACCTTATTTATATGAAACAGCAGGGCTTTAACTCCATAAGACCTGCCTTGCATTATAAGTGGTTTACTAAGCCTATAGAGGATGAAAAACGAAAGGTGGATGGAAGTCTTACTCAAACTTATTTGAAGACAGGATATCGTTATTTAGATCAATTGGTTGCTTGGGGTGAGAAACATCAAATGTATGTAATCTTAGACATGCATGGTGCTCCAGGAGGTCAAGGGAAAGATGCTAATATCTCGGATTATGACTCTTCAAAGCCAAGCTTGTGGGAGTCTGAAGAGAATCAAAATAAGTTGGTGGAATTATGGGGAAATCTGGCCGAGCGTTATAAAGCTAATCCTTGGGTTGGAGGTTATGATCTAATTAACGAACCTAATTGGGCTTTTGACGACAAGGGTTCGGCTAATGGTTGTGGTTGTGAGGATAATTCTCCGATATGGGATTTATATAAACGAATTATTGATGAAGTAAGAAAGGTGGATTCTAAGCATTTAATTTTTATTGCTGGAAATTGTTGGGGAGGAAATTATGAGAGTTTTGAATCTTCAGGATTAGCGACTTATGATGAGCAAATGTCTTTGACCTTTCATAAATATTGGGACTTTAATAATGAGGAAAGTATTAGCAAGTATCTTAAGATGCGAGAGAAATACAATCTTCCACTTTGGATGAGTGAAGGTGGTGAGAATTCAAATCAATGGTTTTCTGAAGCTCTTGCTTTGTATGAATCTCACGGGATTGGTTGGTCTTGGTGGCCGGTTAAAAAGTACAGAACTAATAATATATTGAAAGTTGAAACTCCTGAGTCTTATTACAGTTTAATTAATACATGGAAACAAGGTAAGTCTGCAGGTGTGGAAAGTACTTATCAGGCCGTAATGGCCTATGCTGAGGCCCATAAATTTGAGAATAATGTGAAAGCTCCTGATGTGGTTTATGCCATGATTCATGCACAGGATTCTCTGCAAACAAAACCTATTAAGAAGCATGATGTGGTGTCAGGAATATTATTTGCCGACTATGATTTAGGTAGAGATGGACAGGCTTATCACGATACTGTTTCTTCGGATTATCACGCTTCTGATGGAGGTGATTGGACGGTTTGGAACCTTGGCCAAAGTTATAGAAATGATGGTGTTGATATCTATTTAGATGCTCAAGGTAGACCCGAAGTTGGATCTGTTGAGAAGGGAGAATGGTTACAATATACTTTTGATATTGAGGTTTCAGGGGCTTATTTGTTAATGTGTCAATTCGAAGGAGAGGTCAAGGCAGAAGTAGCATTTTCTAAAGAGCTTGTTCAGGATGTAGATCTTAAAAAGGTAGAAGTGGATTGTGAAATTTCACATCCGTTTATTCTAGAAGCTGGACGCTATCAATTGCGTTTTTATTTCAAGGAAGATCTGTCAGAAGAAACGAGGTTGAAATCGTTTAGGTTGGAGCACGTAAGACATTAATTAGCTCGTTTTTCTAAATACATAATCAAGCCGCTTATGGGGAGACTAGCGGCTATAAGAGCAACTAAGAATACAAGGATTTTTCCAAAGATACCTAGGATACTTCCGGTGTGAATGTCATAGAATAGACGTCTGAATTTGCTGCCTCTATTGCGATCTTTATCCCATTGCTCTAGTAGTATTTGGCCGTTGTCAGCACGGGCATAAAACAGGTCTAAACTTCCATAAGAATCATAGTCTGGATAGGCGTATACTTTGAGTTCTTGTCCTTTTGTTGATGGAATTCTATAAAGGAATAAGTTTCGGTTTTGAGTGTTTTGTTCGGCATAGAATTTTACTTTATTCAAAGCCTCCGCATTGAAGTCTGTTTCTGGGAATTCTAGAGGTTTTTCAATGGGTTTCTTCTCAAAAGTTACCGCTGAATAAAGTAGATCATTAAACCATTCTTGATTCCAGGCTAGACCAGTGCTAGCAATAATAATTAAGAAAAATGCAGCATAAAAACCTCCTACTTTATGAAGGTCGTAGTTTCTCTTTGCTCCCGGACTTTTCCATGAAACTCGGAATTGGTTTTTACGAACTCTTTTAGTCCATTTTTTAGGGAACCATAAATAGATTCCACTGATCAAGGAGATTAGAAATAGAAAAACAGCTATACCGATAATTTGTTCTCCCACTTCTCCAAGTAATAGGGTTCTATGCAAGGATTGAACCACTTCAAAAAAATCATCTTTATATGCAGTGGTCTTTAGGAGTTCTCCTGTGTAGGGATTGAGGAATCCATGATATAGGTTTCCTTGAGAATCTGACATTCTAAGAATTATGTTGCGCTCAGGGTCTTTGAATTCATAAATCATTTTGATTTGTAAATCTGTTTGACTTCTAGCGTCTAGATAAAGCTGAGATAAAGGAAGCCTTAATTGATCCGTCCTATAATTTGCTGTGTATTCAGGTAAAAAAGTATATTTCAGTTCTTTTTGAAAAGCGTATAAGCATCCCGTTATTGCAATAATCATTACGATGATACCGGTGGTTAAACCGATGTATAGGTGAAGCTTTCGAACGACACTTTTCATGTTCATAGTACTAGATCTTGATGTTTACCGAAAGGTTGAAATTGATACCATTTGCTTTGATGTATTCATTTCCCTTTGCTGTAGATTGTGCATGAACTGGGTAGTAATCCTTGTTGAGAAGGTTTTGGATCCCAAGAACCAATGTGGTGCTCTTGTTCATTTGATAAGAACTAAATAGATCTGTGGTAAAGAAACTGTTAACAGGTCCTTGGTTCTTTGCGTAGATCCCGTTCTCGTCCGCTTCGAATCGATCTCGGTTTCCACTATAGGTTCCGAAAAGGGTTCCTTTCAGACGATCATTGAATTTATAAGAAAGATTAGCTCTAAATATTCCTGGTGCAATGCGGTCTCCATCTAAGTACTTATTGTAGGTTCCATCGTCATTGGTATCTGTTTTTCCTTCAATATAGGAGTAGGATACACCTGCGTCCATTTTACTATTAATCTTAGCATCTGCTTGGAATTCCCCTCCATAAATGCGCTCTGGATTTCTTACGGGCTCAAGAATTAAAGTTTCAGGGTTCTCTACGAAATTAACTCCGAGCTCAGAAGTACTTATGTATCCAACAGCTTGGAATCTAAGCCAAGGTAAAGGGTCAGATACAAAACCTAGTTCATAGTTGTTAGAAATTACAGGTTCAGTTCCAATCTTGTCTTGAATGGCATTTTCATCTGTTGCTCCTCTTAATATTCTTCCTAATTGTCCTACAGAGAAACTTTGAGAGAAACTCGCATAAGGTTTGAAGGCATCTATCTTATTATATCTCAATCCTGCGTTGAAAACAAAGGCATTGTAATCTAAATTATCTCCTTTTATAAAGTCTCCACCTGTAGGTGCTGCTCCAGGATTTTCTTGATATAAGGTAGTGTAGTCATCTACGCGCACAACGATGTTTTCATAGCGCATTCCTCCTTTAAAAATTAAATCTCCTAGGTTAGCCTTGATCTGCATATAGGGAGCAATATTGGACATGTCCATAGGAGGGGTATAACTACGCCCATCCACTAAGGGTTGCGCAGTTTCATCACTTAGAACATCTAAACCATAGATGAAGTTCCCTGTGATTTGACCTAATTCATAACGGGTGTTAAAGTTTGCTCTCAGTCCCATTTTAGTAGAAATAACTTCTGATTGCCCACCTTCATAACCATCTTCTAAATCTACGTAATACGTGTCATAGTACCCATAAACAGTAGAGAAGTCTTGGTAGTATGTGGAGAGGTCTAAATTGGTGTTTTTGAATATATCTTCAGAACTATAGGTCAATTTAAGATTGTGATTAAAACGGGTTCCTTGATCTTCTTCTCGAGGGTCGGTTTGTCCATATACACCTGTAGCTGGTGTTTCTCCATAGGCTCCTGATTGGGCCACAAGGTTTGAGTTTTGATTTGAACTGAAATAATTGTACATCAGTTCAAGTCCATTCTTATCATTGATCTCGTAGTCTAATTTTACAAAGGCATTATAGCGCTCTGTTTCTCCAAGACCATAACGGGGAGAAGAGATTTCATTAGAGGCAGTTCTCATGATTCCTGTAGATTCATAGGATCCTCCAACATAGTAGCTTAATTTATTTGATTTTCCTGAGAAGTATTGAGAGATTTCTGATCCTATGGTTCCATCTGTATCCACTAGTGATCCAGAGGTTCCAATTTTAGTGTAGCTCTCAAAAGAATCTTCTTCTGGTCCACTTTTAGTGATATAGTTGATGACTCCACCTTCAGCTCCATTTCCATAGATGGAAGTGGCACCTTTAATTATTTCCACACGTTCTATCACATCCGAATCAATAGTGTTTAGGTCTCTGTTGGTCACAAATAGAGGGGTGGATTGAGGAATTCCATCGACTAGAACCAGCATGTTTCTACCGCGTATATTCTGTCCTCTGGTTTGGGTGGTATTATTTGATAAACTAACTCCAGGAACGGTTGCAACTACCTGTGCCATGGTAGGAGAGAATTCCCCTAGCTCAGCTATCTTGGCCGGTTCGATTACAGAAACGGTTGTTGGTATTTCGTTAATCTGCTCTTGATCTCTATAAGATACTATGGTGATCTCATCAAGGGCCCAAGTTGACTTTTCCATGGTTATTTCTAGAGACTTTTGATCACTTAGAAGGATGGTTTGTGTTTTGAAACCTACGTATTGAAAAACAAGTGAAGCTTGAGAGGTCGCCTCTATTTCAAAAAGACCATCAAAATCAGATGTTGTTCCAAGATCTGTGTTTTTAACACTAATATTTACCAGTGGGATGGGGTTTCCTTGTTGGTCTTTTACAATACCTTTATAATTAGTAACTTGCGAGAAGGAGTTTAAGGTGTAGATTATCAGAGTGATAAGGGTGATTTTTTGTTTAAGCATCCGAATGATGGGTTTCAATTTGATGCAAAAATACTAAATAAGCCTTATTTAGATTGAATTAAAATAGTTAAAATTTGTTTTGTATTTAGAACCAAGAGAAAAGTCCATAATAGATTAGAACTCCATAAAATAAGACGCTTGGAATCAAAAGGCCTAATATGGATAGCTTGCTCTTTTGAAATTCTCTGGATAGGATTACAAAGGTTGGGATACCTACGATTAAAGGTGCTAAGATTCCTAGGGCGATGAAACCATATTTAGAGTAGATGTTTCTGGCCTTGGAATAGGTTTTTGACTCCCTGAATTTTTTGACAAAAGAAAGGCGGTCTATATAGTTCATCGATAGAATTGAAAGGGAATAACTGGTCAATGTTGCACCTAAAATGATCAGGGTGGCTTGTGCAAAGGAATAAGAGTGGTAAGCAAAATAGCTATAGCCTATATAAACTTTCCATAAGCTCAGTAAAAACATGCTGATAATTTCCCCTTGTTCAATCATTGGGGGAAGATACAATATTTAGCACGAGGTGATTTTAATATTAATGTGAAGGTTTTTGATATCCCAAAAGCTAAATTTTCGTTAAATGAATTTTCGTTAAATTTGTATTGTTTAAAAATCAATATATCATGAGATTAAGATCACTAATTATTGTTCCATTAATCATTGTCCTCACAATTGTGACAAGTTGTAATGGTCAATCAGAAAAAACATCCTTATCTGATAAGGAGCAAGTAGCCATATTATCAAAGGCCTATTTATACGCTTATCCATTATTAACTATGGATTACACATTTAAGGTTTCTACCAATACTGTTAGTCCTAACGGGATGGGAAAAGCTCCTGTAAATCAGTTGGCAGGTTTGAAGAAATTTCCTAAAGCTGGTTTCACAGGAGTAGTAAGACCTAATGTAGATACATATTATAGTTTAGTTTATGCAGATTTATCTCAGGGTCCTTTATATATTCATATTCCAGCTACTGAGCGCTATTATTTAGTACCTATACTGAATGCCTATTCTGATGTAATCACATCCTTAGGATCAAGGACGACTGGTCAAGGATCTCTTGATATTGCGTTGGTTGGTCCTGATTATAAGGGAGATGTTGATTCGGACTTAAAAGTGATTCGATCAAATACAAGTCTAAACTGGTTACTTGGTCGTGTACAAGTTAATGATGATGAAGATGGGATTGATGAGGTCAAAAACTTTCAAGAAAAAATGATTGTTCGTCCTTTAGAGCAGCGTAATAATCCTAATTATGAGGCAGCTCATGGTGTGGTGAACCCTGATTATAATTTTGTTCCTATGAAAGCTGTGGACGCACTTTCTATAGAAGATTATATGAATCAAATGATGGGGCTAATGTCCCAAAACCCTCCTCAAGTCCAAGACAGTGTTTTTGTGAAGCAAATGGCAGCTGTAGGGATTTTTCCGGGTGGTACGTTTGATTTGAGTACATACTCTAAAGCGGTTCAAGAACAGTTAGTGCAAATTCCTAGTCAAGTGCAAAAGGGCTTTGAGAAGATGACTAATGCTCCACAGACTAAGAATGTTCAAAATGGATGGAACGTAAATACTGGTGGATTGGGAGATTATGGTGTGAGTTATGCGCTTAGAGCTTATGTTACTAAAATTGGTTTTGGGGCAAATACCGCCCAAGATGCGATCTATCCTAATACTGCAGTTGATTCTAAGGGGATGGTTCTCAATGGAAGCAATGCATATGTTTTACATTTTGATAAAGAGGCTTTGCCTCCTGTCAAAGGATTTTGGTCAATAACTGCCTATGATAAAGATGGGTTTTTGATTGAAAATTCAATAGATCGATACAATCTAGGGGATAAGAAAGCACTTAGCTATAATCCTGACGGGTCCTTGGACTTATATATTCAAGCTGAGGCTCCAAGAGGTTATCAGTCTAATTGGTTACCTGTTGAGGCAGGTGCTGATTTTGAATTAACCTTCAGAATGTATTGGCCAGAGGAATCAATTTTAAATAGAACTTGGATGATGCCAGGTGTTCAAAAAGTAAATTAGGATGAAGGCAATTAAGTTTGTATTAAGTATGGCTGTGGTGATGGCTTTTTCAAGTCAAGCTTTTCAAGCCCAACAAAAAAAGAATCCTTTTTTAGCCGATTCGAATTGGCCCATAGGTCATACTAATGCTGCACAAACCAATGCGACCCCAATCGATGGACCTGTAGGAGAAACTAGATCTTTGAATGCGGATGAGATTCAGTATCAGGACATGGGGCAGTTCTATTTAGGTCAAGTGATTTCAGGAATCTATGAAAATGGGAAAAAGGTTATCTGGTGTAATGGTTCGAGTTTTGTAGCTAAATTGGATTATGACAATTATAATGTGATTTCTATGTTGAGGATTACGGATGTGGTTGAAGATACTGGGAAGCATGAGGCCTTTATTGATATGATGGATTCTGATGCTAGTATTGAGACTAAGCTTAAAGCTTCAGCAAAAGCGGGTATTTCTGGTTTATCTTCTGTATATATTCTGATCAATCACAAAAATGAATTTGTTGCAGCACAACCAAGAGGTGTTCGCGTCTATGGAGATGTAGAGCAAGGAAATCCTGGGTCTGGTATTGCGATAAGAAAAGAGTTTAAATTACCCGATTCTGTAAAAGGGAAAATCGTAGGAATGAACATGACTTATGATGGGACACTTTTATTGGTTACCAATGCGGGTTATGTAGTAGCTCTAAATGAAGACTTGGAAGAGGCTTCGATAGTGAGAATGAGGTATAGCGAGACTTATCAAAATACCCAAGTAGCCTTCGTTCGAAATTCTATAGCTGTGGACTCTAATGATGGAATTTATATTGCTTCGGTAAATCATATGCACAAGATTATATGGGATGGTTCTAATCTAAGTCAAGACGAACAATTGGGAGCATGGACAGCTGAATATCCTAATAATTTTGGTTTAGGAACGGGGTCTACCCCAGCACTTATGGGATTCGGAGAGGGAAATGATCAATTTGTAGTGATTACTGATGGAGATAAGGTAATGAATATGACGCTGTTCTGGAGAAATGGAATTCCTAAGAAATGGAAGGGTATCAAGGGGCTTCCTTCAGAAAGAATAGCTGCTTCTTATCCTGTGAATTTTGGAAATGAACAGGCTACTTATGTGCAGCAAGAACAAGGTGTTACTATCAATGGATATGGGATGATTGTGGTAAACAATGTACCTAATAATGTACCTAGTCAAGTTAAGCAACTTGCTGATAAAAACCCTAAGGTGATGTGGTTATTCATGGGATTCATGAATGGATATGAGCAATTCGCTCCTAAAGGGATAGAAAAATTAGTCTGGAATCCAGACAGCCAAAAAATTGAATTGGCATGGATTAATGAAGAAGTATCAGATCCAACCTGCGTTCCTTTTGTAGCAGATGGTAACAATATGTTTTATACCATAGGATCAAGAAATAATCAATTTACCTTTGAAGGTATTGATGCAACAACAGGAGAATCAGTATTCCATTATTTAATTGGTGGTGCTAGATACAATGGTTTTTATAGCGCTCCAACCTTAGATTCTGAAGGGAGAATTCTCTATGGAGGTCTATGGGGAGTGGTTCGATTGGATCCTAAATAGTATTGATTTTTGATTATGAAGAGCTCTTCGGTCCTAGGATTGGAGGGCTTTTTTTTGTTAATAATGTATTAATATGCAGTTTGTAAGCACTTATAAGTTCGTAATTTATAGCTTGTTTTAGTACATTTGAGTAACTAATCAATATAATTATGAAAAAGATGTTTATTGCGTTGGGGGCTGTTTTATTTATGGCACTTAATGTTCAGGCACAAACTCCGCCTTCAATCAAATCAAATGATCGTTATGAAAAAGGAGTTTTAGACAATGGTCTAACGTATTATATCTATTCTACGGATGTAAAGGAGGATCGTGCAAGTTTCTATATGATTCAGAATGTTGGATCAATTTTAGAAAATGATGATCAAAAAGGTTTAGCTCACTTCTTGGAGCATATGGCTTTTAATGGTACTGAGAATTTTGAAGGTAAAGGAATTTTAAATACACTTCAGAATTATGGAGCGGTATTCGGAAAGAATATCAATGCTTATACCTCTTTTGACGAAACAGTATATAATATTAATGACATTCCCGTTAAAGAGGAGGCTGTTCTTGACACCTGTTTATTAGTCTTACACGACTGGTCAGATTATTTATCACTTACTGAAACTGAGATAGATGCTGAGAGAGGTGTGGTGAATGAAGAATGGAGAACACGTCAAAATGGTCAAATGAGAATTATGATGGAGCAAGCTCCAATTCGTTTGAACCACTCTAAGTACGCGGAGCGTTTCCCTATTGGTGAGATGGATATCGTTCAAAACTTTGATTATGAAACCTTACGTGACTTTTACCACGATTGGTACCGTACGGATCTTCAGGCAATAGCAGTTATTGGGGATGTCGATGTGGAATTAGTTCGAGGGAAAATCGAAAAATTGTTCGGAGGAATTAAAGCGATTGATGCTCCTTTAGAAAGAAAAGAGTACAAGATTGACGACAATGAAACCTTGAATTATTCTATGGCTATGGATAAGGAAGTTCCTTATGTAAGTATTCAATATTTAGACCGTAGCATGAAGAATAAGGCCGTAGTTGGACAACAAAAAGTGATAGCTGATTTGGTTCAAAATATGGTTATTCAAATGTTTAATGGAAGACTACAAGAATTAGCTCAAAAAGCAGATACTCCATATATCGGAGCTGGAATGAGTGAAGGTTCTTATTCGAGAAATAACAATACATTCAGTCTTTATGTTCGTCCTAAAAAAGATATGCAATTAGCTGCTTTTGATACGGTAATGAAGGAGTTATACAGCGCTAAGAAGTATGGCTTTACTGGTGCAGAAATTGATCGATCTAAGAAGGCAGTTATCTCTAGATATGAATCTTATTTAAATAGAATTGATGAGCTTTCTCATGCTGAAATAGCGAATGCAATCCAATCAAACTATTTAGAAAATGAAGATTTAAACGATCCAGAAGCTGAGTTTGAATTGGTGAAAATGGTTCTTTCTCAAGTTCCTGCGGGGGCCTTTCAGCAGTTTATTAACATGATGTTTGATGATAAAAGTGTTACCTTATTGGTCACGGGAGTTGAGGCTGAAAAGAATCTTTCCGAGGTAGATGCAGTTGCTGTTATAGAAGGTTATAAGGCTGGAAATGGTTTAAAAGAATTTAAAGATGATTTTGAAGGGAAAACACTTATGACAGGTGTTGAAGTAGTTGATGGATCAATTGTTTCAGAAACTAAAAATGAATCTTTAGGAAGTACAACTTATGTTCTAGGAAATGGAATAAAGGTACATTATAAGTATACGGATAAGAATGTAAATCAAGTAAATGTTCGCGCCCTGAGTTATGGAGGGAAATCACTGGTTAGTGATGATGATTTGATTTCTGCTGATTACGCAGTAACTATTGCTTCAAGATCAGGATTGAATGAGTATACGGCTACGGACCTTCAAAAGGTTCTTACAGGAACTACTGCAAGAGTTGGATTAGGAATTGGAGGTATAACAGAGTCTGTTAACGGTTCAAGTTTGAATAAGGATTTCGAAACTGCGATGCAGTTGATTTATTTAAAATTGGAAAAGCCAAGATTTGATCAAGAGAGCTACGATATTTTGAAAACCACTTTTGTACAGATTGTTGAGAGAAGAGCTTCTGATATCAATGCTAAAAAACAAGACACCTTGTCTTCAATTTTATACGGGGTAAATAACCCAAGAAGACCTAAGATTGATATGGATTATGTGAATTCCATTTCTTTAGAAGCGGCTCAAGAGGTTTATAAAACAAGATTTGCAAATCCTGCTGACTTTGAGTTTTATATCGTAGGAGATATTCAAGAGGATGTGGTTAAAAAGATGATCAGTATGTATCTTGGGTCTCTTAAGACGGATGCTTCTGCACCTAAGGAACAGTATTTAGACAAGGAGGTTAAGTTAATCTCTGATAAGATTGATCAGAAAGTTGCCCTAGAAATGGAGGTGCCTAAGGGAAGTGTTTATATCGGAATGGAAAGTGAGTATGCCTATAGTTTGAAAAATGATATTTTGAACCAAATGCTTGCAGATTTATTAGATCTTAGATTAACTGAAACTTTGAGAGAAGAAGAAGGTGGTACCTATGGAGCTGGAGTTTCTGGAGGAATGTCAAAACGACCAAATGAGGAGGCTAGTTTATCGGTGTTCTTTGATTGTGAGCCAGAGAAAGTTGAATCTCTTACGGCTATTGTCTATCAAGAATTAGAGAAATTGAGTTCAGGAGATGTTTTAGATAATGACCTTGAAAAAACAAGGTCGAATTACTTGAAAGAGAGAGAAGAGGCTAAGGAGAAGAATTCTTTTGATATGAATCGATTGGTGAATTTCTATCGTGAAGGTTACGATATGAATGATCCGGCAAATTATGAAGATATTGTAAAGTCGATAGAGGCTAAGGATATTGCAAAGTTTGCGAAGAAAGCCTTTAAGAAAGGGGATAAATATCAAGTGATTTTTGTACCTAAGAGTTAAGGTATTTTAAAAATAGAATGAATTTAAAGCAGTGCCGATGGCACTGCTTTTTTTGTGGAGTGGCTTGATTTTAATACTTAGATTTGTTTTATGAATAAAAGTGTATCAATCTTAGGTTTAGGCTGGTTAGGGATGCCGCTAGCGCAAGAGTTTTATTCAAAAGGCTTCGAAGTGCTTGGTTCCCGACGCGCTGAGGTGGAAGATCTTTTATTCAAAACCTTTGTTGTAGATCTATCTGAGATCAGTGAGGTGGAGGCTTCTTTTTTTGAAGTAGATACTTTTATTATAGCCCTTCCATCAAAGGATCTCGAAGGCTATCAAAATTTGATTGCTAGACTCAAGGGATCACTTAGCTTGAAGCAGGTTGTTTTGATGAGTACCACTTCGGTTTATGCTAGTTTGAATACCACTGTTGATGAGGATTCGGAACTGAATGATTCGGTTAGAGTGGATATTGAATCTCTTTTTAAGCAGGCTTTTCCAGAGCGACTTTGTGTGCTACGCCTGGGAGGTTTAATAGGTTATTCTAGGCAACCTGGTAATTTTTTTCAAGGAGGTAGAAGTATTCCTCAGCCAGATGGATATGTGAATTTAGTACATAGAGATGATGTGATACAGTCCACTTTAAAGCTTGTTGAGGCAAGTGCAATAGGTTGTTATAATATTGTAGCTAGGGCCCATCCGGGCAGGGGAGTCTTTTATCATAACCAACAAGAAAAATTGGGGAATGCTCCAAGTCCTTTGCAGCGCGAGGATGTCTTGAAGTATAAAATTGTTTCTAGTGAGCGTATTCGGTCGGAGTTTGATGTGGTATTCCGTTATGATGATTTGATTGAGTTTCCTTAGGAATTTTAGGTTTTTAACTGTTTGTTTTCTAGGTACGCTTTCTTTCTTATTAAGTTCCGATGGAATGTTTAATAAGGTGGACTGGATTTATGTTCCCAATGGCTTTGTGATCAAAGATTTGATGTTTCTAGGTTATAGCCTTTATTTAATTGGAGTAGGGAAAGAGGCTTTAAAAGCCTCTAGAGCTTAGTCAAATAGTTATAATTTGATAGCGAATTTCTTAAGTCTACTGTCGAGCATATGTTCGGGAATAATCTTTTTTATTGAGTCTGCTACTGCATTGATCATTTGTTCACGAATAAAGTCTTTTTTGATGACTATACTGATTTCTCGAATAGCCGGTGGGTTGTCGATGGCTTTGATATTCTTTTGTTGAGCCTTGGTCAAAGAAGGGATGTGAAGTTCAGGGATAATGGAA
Organism: Flavobacteriaceae bacterium; assembly: GCA_049607205.1. Taxonomy (GTDB): domain Bacteria; phylum Bacteroidota; class Bacteroidia; order Flavobacteriales; family Flavobacteriaceae; genus JBELHR01. The sequence goes on from JBMYWH010000026.1 coordinate 18,849, forward strand.
TATCCACCGTTTTTATCTACAATTTTAACTAATGTTTCTATGCTTCCAGCCTCGTAAACTTGATTAAAACTCAGGTCTTCTTTACAGAAATTAAAGGTTTGATCTCTTAAACAATGACCTTCTTCTAAGACCCATAAGTTGTCTTTAGGAAAACTATCTGCTGAGAGTTCTTTGAGCATAAGGGAGGGAGAGTTTGGTGGGAAATATGCCACGAAACGTTCATAATAGAGTGGTATTTCGTAAAACTGTTCCTGCTCTAAAGGAGTGGCCGCTATAAAGAGGTCTATTTCTTCTTTACTTAGAGCCTCTATAAGGGTTTGAGTATTCATTTCTGTTAATGTCAATTGAATCTCAGGATAATTCTTTTTGAATAAAAAGATTAATTCCGGAATTAAGTAAGGAGCTAAGGTTGGAATAACCCCTATGTGCAAAGGACCGTCTAGGGTAGCGGTTTGGTGCTGAACTAATTCTTTTATTTTATTGAGCTCTCTTAGGCTTGCCTCGGCTTGTTCGACTATTTTACTGCCAATTTTGGTGATTTCTAAAGGGTGCTTACTTCGATCAAAGAGTTCTACCTCCAACTCTTGCTCAACTTTTTTGATCATTAGACTCAACGTTGGTTGAGAAACACCACAATGTTTAGCTGCTTTACCGAAATGTTTGAATCGATTCAGCGCACATAAATATTCTAATTGATTGATAGTCATTGTTATTTACTTTTATAAATACAAATATAAAGATTATCTATTTTATAAATCAATGAAGAGGTTGTATATTTGCCTTGTCAACAGACACAAAAAAATATTAAAGTTCTAAAAAAATAAAATTATGTCACAAATCGGAAATCAAGTAGTAGATTTTAAAGTACAAGCTTATGTTAATGATGGATTCAAAGAAGTAACTAAGAATGATATCTTAGGGAAATGGTCTATTTTCTTCTTTTATCCTGCAGATTTTACATTTGTATGCCCAACAGAATTAGAAGATTTAGCTAACCTTTATCCAGAATTCAAAGAAGCTGGAGCTGAGGTTTATTCAGTATCTACTGATACTCATTTTGTACACAAAGCTTGGCATGATGCTTCTGAAACTATTCAGAAAATTACTTATCCTATGCTTGCTGATCCAACAGGAGTTCTTTCAAGAGGATTTGACGTTATGATTGAAGAAGATGGAATGGCAGAACGTGGTACGTTTGTTGTTAATCCAGAAGGAGAAATCGTTTCTTACGAGGTAATCGCTGGAAATGTAGGAAGAAATGCAGAGGAGTTATTAAGAAAATTCAAAGCCCTTCAATTTGTAGCAGCAAACCCATCAGAAGTTTGTCCAGCAAAATGGAAAGAAGGAAATGAAACTCTTTCTCCAAGTATTGATTTAGTAGGAAAATTATAATCAGTATCACAATCAAACTATATTGAGGTGACTGGTTTTCAGTCACCTCTTTTTTTTAACAATTAAATTTAGAATACCATGTTAGCACAAGGTTTGAAAGATCAAGTAAAAGCAGTTTTTGCAAATTTAAATAATGAATATACGTTAAAAGCTTCTGTTTCAGAAGATCACCCTAAGAGAGAAGAGTTAGTCGGTTTGTTGACTGACGTTGCGGGATGTTCTGATAAAGTAAGCTTTGTTGAAGAGAAAGGAGAGGCACTTAGTTTTGAAGTGTTGCAAAATGAGGAGAGTTCATCTAATATTCAGTTTAAAATGGTGCCTAATGGGCATGAATTTACGACTCTTTTATTAGCTGTGTTAAACAAAGATGGTATCGGTAAAAACTTACCTGATCAAGCTACGATTAAAAGAATACAAGCCTTAGATGGTTCTGTTTTAATTAAGAGTTTTATCTCATTGACTTGTACGAATTGTCCAGATGTGGTTCAAGCTTTGAATTTGATGGCCATTTATAATCCAAATATCTCTCATGAACTCATTGATGGAGGTCTTTATCAAGAAGAGATTGATGCTTTAAATGTTCAAGCTGTTCCAACAGTATATGCAGATAAGGAAGTTTTGCATATCGGTAGATCAACTTTGGGAGAATTATTGGATAAGTTAGAAACTCAAATGGGTTCTACTTTTCAGGTAGAAAATCAAGAACCTGTAAACTATGACGTTGTCGTTGTAGGAGGTGGGCCTGCAGGGGTTTCATCAGCGATTTATTCTGCGCGTAAAGGATTTTCTGTTGCTTTAGTAGCGGACGCTGTTGGAGGACAAGTCTTAGAAACTATGGGGATCGAAAACTTGATTTCGACGCCTAAAACTACGGGTAAAGAGCTTTCAGCAGATATGAGGTCTCATTTAGAGGACTATAATATTGATATTCTTGAAAACAGACGTGTACAACGTACCGAGGTGGTAGATGGTTTTAAACATGTGTATGCTTCTACAGGTGAAGTGTTCGTTACACCAGCTTTAATCATTGCTACAGGAGCAAGTTGGAGAAAATTAAATGTTCCTGGTGAACAAAAATATATAGGTTCTGGTGTTGCTTTCTGTACACATTGTGATGGACCTTTTTATAAGGATAAGAAAGTAGTCGTTGTAGGTGGAGGAAACTCTGGTTTAGAGGCTGCTATTGATCTATCGTCAATTGCTACCGAAGTTACTGTACTAGAGTTTATGGATACGGTAAAAGGAGATCAGGTCCTTCAAAATAAAATTGATGCTTTAGCAAATGTAAAGATCATCACAATGGCTCAAACTATGGAGGTTGTAGGAGATGATACTAAAGTAACTGGAATTGTCTATAAAAATAGAGAAACAGAGGAGTTGGTAGAGTTAACTACTGATGGGGTTTTTGTTCAAATCGGCCTTCAACCTAACAGTTCTGTATTCAAAGATTTAGTTTCAACAAATCGATTTGGAGAAATAGAAGTGGATCCAAATTGCCGTACTAATGTCGCGGGTGTTTATGCTGCAGGGGATGTCACAGTAGTCCCTTATAAACAAATTGTTGTTGCTATGGGAGAAGGTTCTAAGGCGGCATTATCCGCTTTTGATGATCAGATTAAAGATCTTCAATTAGCCTAGGCTTCCATAATCTAATAGTTTTATATAAAAGACCTCTTTCATGGGGTCTTTTTTTATGCGATAAAGTTATCTTCATTATATAAAGGGTCAGGCCCATATTTATTAGGTCCTGGAGTTCCTCGTTTCAAGCATAAATAGAATAAATAGGCTCCGAGAGTTAAGCTGCTCGCGACAGAGGCCAGGATCCAATTACTCTCGGGAAGAAGGAATACAACCGAATAATTAAGAATTCCCAAAAGGTATATTAATAAAATCAGCCAACCAGGTTTATTCACATCATGTAATCTTCGTACAGAAATGGCAATAGAGGGGATTAAAGCTATAAGACCATAAGTAATAGAAATCCAGTCAACTGTCATTGGGATGAATAATTCAATAAAGACGAGAATATAGGTAACAGCCATGTTTAGTATTTGAAACATCCAAAACTCATTTCTAGTAGTTCTAGTTTTGAAGTCGGAGAATTGTTTGAAGGCGTTTATGTAGATTTTGATCATTCAACGAAGTTAACGAAAAAGCCCTACGCTTTTACACGTAAGGACAAGGGTTAATATCTAGTTAAGTGAACTAGTTCTGTGCTTGAGCCCTTGAAATCATGGAAACCGAGTCGATTATAAAACTGTAGAGCTCCAATGTTTCGTGTGTTCACTTCTACATTTTTAATGGAAGAGTCTTTTAAAGCCTCTTCGCAAAGTTTCCTGCCAATACCCTGTCTCATAAATGCAGGACTTATAAAGAGAAGTTCTATACTTGAGTTAGAGGTGGCAATGAAACCTATAATGTCTTGATTGATGTAGGCAGCATTAAGTGTGTACTGGCTTAATAAATCAATGAGGTTAGGTTTATTGAAATAATTCAAATCTTCTTCTGTTAAGAATTCATGGGTGTGACGGACTGAATTTTCCCAAATCGACAGCAGTTCTGGATATTCTTCAGAGGAAGGTTTTGATATTTTGATTTTAGCTGCTTTTTGAGTGACAGGTTGGGCACGGTAGCCGAATTCTTGAATAAGTTCCTGAAGTTCGTCCTTAGTCATAAGGGGGCTGTCTAAATCTCCCGGGCTGAGGTAAATTGTCTTGTCTGATTTACTGTGGCTTAAGCCAATAGTTTTAAGGAGATTATTTTCTCTATTCATCCCATTAAGATAAGGATTATAAATAGAAAAAGAGCTTCTTTTAGGAAGCTCTTTTTATCTCGGGTAGAGAGGTGCGGATTTATTGAAATCCGAATTTCTTAAGTCCTTTACGGCTTATTTTGATGGCGTCAAGGGGCTTTAATTCAAAGCATTGATCTTGTTCTACCATATAGTATAGCATTCCAGATTCTTTTTTGTGCTTCAAAATTTCTCCAAAGTCAATACTTCCTTGCCCAACCGGTGCAAACCAGCCTTCAGCATTCATGTCTTTTACATGCCAGATTTTGAAGCGTCCAGGATATTTTTTGAAATAAGCTATTGGATCCGCTCCTGCTTTAGTAACCCAGAATAAATCCATTTGAAAGTTCACGTATTTTGCATCGCAATGTTCAAGTAGATACTCTATAGGAACTAAACCTTGAGCATCTACTTTAAATTCGAAATCGTGATTGTGATATAGAAGTTTTAGACCTTGTTCGTGGCACTTTTTTCCTAGATCATTGAGGATTTCAGCTAGTTTTTTGGCACCGCCTTCCATACTCATAGTCATGGTTTTATCGTCGAATTTAAACATTCCCATTGGAGGAACTGGTATCACGAAATATTCAAATCCTGCAGCTTTTACGTCCATGATCATTTGGTCGGCATTTTCAGGAGTCATTCCACCTTGATGTGAGCTTACTGGAATAAGGTTGTAAGAGCTTAATAAAGCTTTGAAGTCTGAAGGACTCATTCCATAAAACTTACCTTCATTGTAACCTGCGGCCTCAATATAGGCATAACCATCCTGAGCAACTTCCTTTAAGGTTTCGCTTGGGTTGTCCCCCATCTCTGCTCTTAAAGTATATAATGCTAGACCACCAGACTGTTCTTGAGCATTAACTTGGATCAGACATAATAATGCTATAATACTTATATGAATTCTTTTCATTTCTATAATTTTTTGTTGAATATAGGTTTAAAAAGCCCTTGTGGTGTTTAAAATTTATCGATGAAGGATTTTAGAACTTGGAGGGCGAGGTTTGTGAGTATTCTCTCTATAGGCTAGTGATTTGAAATAGTTTGAGATGCCTTTAACTGGTTCAGAGGGAAATAAAACTGCAATATTTTTTGTAAATTTAGAGTACTGGCCATTTTGTTAATTATATGAAAATCAAGCTCTTTTTGATCGTTTTCTTTGTTGTCCATGTTGTCTTTTCTCAGAAGGAAGAGGGGATTAATTATTTAGAGAAATTTCAAATTCCCATGCATATCAGGTTGGATTTACGACATCTGGATTATCGCCAGAATTCAGAGGATCTGCAGGATGATACTAGATTCCAGTTTTCTTATTTTAAAATTGATATGATTGGGAGAATTACTAAAAATTTAGGAGCCCGTTTAAGATTTAGTCCAGCGTCCAACGGAATTGCGACAAATGGTTTGTTGAGTAATGTAAATCTAGCCCATGTGGATTATACATCAGACAATGGTAAATGGTATTTTGAAGTAGGGAAAAGTTTTATGTTTCTGGGGACTGCAGAGCAACAGTACCTTGGAGGAGATGTTTATAATTATAGTATTATTAGCAATAATTTGAATGTTTATAAAACTGGGGTTACTGCTCAATATACTATAAACGAAAAACAAGTTGTCGGTTTTCAGGTTTTGAACTCTGAGGAGGACCAAGAGGGAGCAATGCAAGAATTAGAATATAATGCCTATTGGTTTGGGAAATTGGGGGATAAGATTGATACGTACTTTTCAGGAACTGTAATTTTAGGTCAGAATCAAAAGGAAGTACCTTACGTTTTTAATGGAGGGTTTAAATTTCGTTTAGGAGATTATCATTTAGATACGGATGCGGCTATTTTATATAATTTTCCTAATTTTTATAAAGAAACCATGTACTATTCTTTTCCGATTCAGTTGGCAAAAGTTGATGGGAATTGGTCTCCCATTGGGAAGTATATTTATAATATAGTAGACCCTAAAGAGAATGTCCCTGTTACTGTTAACGGTGATGATTTATTAATTGATGTTGCGCATGTACACACTGTTGAATTGGGATTACAATATTATCCTAAAGCTGGGAAGAATTTGAGGTTTCATTTGGTTAGCTCTTATACTTTTGACAGTGATATAGTGAGCTATACTCCGCCGAATTCAGATCCGAATAGCTCAAGATTCCATTATAATGCTGCTTTTCAAATTATTCTAGGATGTCGAATTGCATTTGATCCTTTACATGGACTTTGGAATCGATAGTAGGTAGCTTCGTTATGGTATAAAAAAAACAGAACCATGGTGGAAGATGGTCCTGTGTATTTGGATAAATAATAATTTATCCTTTAGGGTGGAGTTTATTTTGTTTAATGACTACAATATCGTAATTTTCAATGGATTAAACAAAATGTTTTGATATAAAAAAAGATCTTGAGGAATTCCCCAAGATCTTTATGTTTTATTAATTACCTCCTACCCCTAAAATGTTAATTAATAAACATACCTAAATGTAGGTATATTTATGGACCCTGGGACTACATTATAATGTAGTTTAAGTTTCTTGGAGATATATTTTTACTGCTTCAATATTACTGTTTACATTCAATTTAGCATAGAGGTTCTTACAGTGGTATCTAACAGTGTCAATGGAGATGAATAGCCTATTTCCTATTTGCTTTTGAGTGAATCCATCGGATAGTAGTTTTAAAACATCTAATTCTCGTGCGCTGAGCTCTTGTAAACTTGTTTTTTGATTTGAGCTGCCCTTGAGATGATTTATAAGGGTGTCGGCTACATTTGGTGATAGACTTGCGCTATGACCCTCCAAGGTTGCTTTTATTTCTTCAAGAGAGGCACTCTTATGGATATAGCCATCTGCACCGTTTTTTAAAGCTTGTACAATACTTTTTTCATCTTCATAAATACTGAAAATTATAATTTTAGTATTTCTTAAAAGATGTTTTAATTGGGGAATTGCCAGGTGTCCATGCTGCCCTGGAAGTTGTATGTCTAAGAGGAGTATATCCGGATGCTCATGTTTGACAAAGTCTTTGTAGAATTGTTCTACACTTGGGCTAGTTAATGAACATTCAAAATTGTCTTGTCCATTGAAATAGGTTTGTAGCGTTTCTTTGATGATATTATGATCTTCAATTATGGCTAGTTTCATGGTTTAGGGATATTTATTTGAATCGTCCAGTTTGAGTCTTTTGTAAAATTAATTGTTCCACCAATTTGCTTAGTTCTAGTGATCATATTCCTCATTCCGTGTCCCCCATAGGTGGAATTTCGTTCAATGCCAGTGGTGTGTTCTCCATTTTGAGAAATTATGATTTCTAGACTTCCTTGATGTGTTTTTAGTTTTATGTCAAAGGTTCTGAACTTACTGTATTTCATAAAGTTCGATAAGCTTTCTTTATAAATTAAGTAGATGTGCTGTATGTGCTCCTGTTTCAAATTTAAGTTTAGGTTTGAATGAGAAGTGTGGAAGAAATAATTGAACTCGGTTCCTTTTAGCCTTATGTCCGCTAACTTCTCCATCCTATTAATCAGTGTTTCTAGTTTTCGATCAGTCATTTGAATCGACCAGATCAAATCACTTGTGTTTAGAATTGTGTTTTGAACAATTTCACTGATGGTATCAAGCTCCTGTTTTGTTTCTTCTGAGGTATGAGTCTTGATCATTTCGGATTTTAATTTTATTGCCGTGAGATCGCCACCAATTTCATCGTGAAGATTTGCTGCAAATTCATGTTTGGTTTTTAAAATCAGGTTTTGATAATTCTTCTTATTGTAAATCACGATTAATGATACGAATAGGATCATGATAACGATTAAGAGTTTGAAATATATGGATTTAAGAAAGGTTTGTTCAATGTTAAAATTGAGTTTAATTGAATTGTCAGACCAATTATATCGATCGTTTAAACCGTTTATTTCAATTTCGTAATTTCCTGCAGGTAAGTAGGGGAATATAATTTGATTTTCTTCCGATAACTTATAGATGGATTCACGATCGAACTTTATGAAATACTTATTGAGTCCTGGATGCGCATAACTACTACTACCTAAATAGAATATGATTTGATGCGATTCTGCCGGGAAGGTGATTTGATCCTGAAAATTGATGTCTGTTAGTCTTTGAGATATTCCGTTTTTATCTACAAAACTAATGTGATGCATATAGGTTTTGAATGGATGAAGCTCTTTTTTTAAGGAGGCTGTATTTATTTGGGTAAGTCCGTTTTGTGTCCCTAGCAAGATTTCAGAATTGTTGAGGTTTAGTTTTGAATTTGTGTTAAATTCAAGATCGGAAAGCCCATCTTCCTTGTTGAATTTATAAAATTCATGTGTGTTTAGATTAATTTGATACAATCCATCATAACTACCAGAATAAAGGTGTTCACCTTGTAAGATGATATTGTAGAATGTTCTGGTGCTTAGTCCTTCTTGAACGCCGATAGTCTTCACTTCTTTAGTATCAAGATCGTATATGAGGATTCCGTTTTCCTCCGAAGCGAGATAGATTAAATTAGCCACTCTTACAAAATCTCTAATCTTATATTTATCAGATAGTAATTGTGTGAATTCAAGTCGATTGTCTCCAAGATGTACATGGATTAAGCCTTTTTTAGTTGCCGCATATATGGAGTGATAAGGTCCTTCCATAAGGTTATAAACTTTATGCCCAAGATTTAGTTTATGCCATTGCTCCGTGTTTAAATCATAAAGATGAATACCATCTTGAGTTGCAAACCATAAATTATTATTTGTGGTTAAAATCATGTTTAAAACAAGCTGACCCTTAAGGTTTTTACCTCCTAAATAGAAGGGGCTTATGGTATCGTCTTTATTGATTTGAAAAATTCCATTTCCTTCGCTGCCAATGATGATTTTATCAGAAGCTAGTTCTATTAAAGAATAGGGTCTACTTGTGATTTTTTCAGGCCAAGAGATATGACTTATGAGTCCATTTTTAAGAGTTAAAATGTCATTTGGAAGACAGGCGTAGAGGGTTCCTGAAGTACTTTTTATAAGCCCTCTTAGTTTACCCCAAAACATTTCTTGAATACCTCTAATAGGGGTTCGGAATTTATAAAGACCGTCTGTCGTTCCGATCCAATACAAATTGTCCGATTCCTTGAGTATTGAGGTTAATTTTATCAGTTGGTTACTTTGAGTCTCATAATTGTAATCGTTATTGTAGGGACTGTTTCCAAGATGTGAAATATACTCGGGTAAATTTTTTATAAGCTCTTGGTTGCTGCCCGATTTTGCGAAGTGTTGATTTTGTAGGGTGTAAAAGCTGTTTTTTTCAGTGGAGGAATCACCATTGAGATGAACTAATTTGGAAGTCTTCGTCAAGAGATTGGTCACTGTGATCTGTAGATTTTCAAGGCTCCCTTGGATTCGTTCTATCTTTTCTTCTTGAGGTTTGAATCCATTTAGTTTTCCAATACGTTGCGCATTTTGAGTTTCTTTGTCAAAATAATAAATTTCAAAATTTCTTGTTCCCAAGAATACATCCGTGGAGTTAGGTGCTGAAATATAGGTTATTTCTTGGGCGCTAATTACCGTGTCAATTGATTTGGAGTAGCCTTGATAGAGGTAGGCTCCATGTCGTGTACCAACCAATATTTTGTCCTTCTCAAGCGGGTATAAAGCAGAAATTCTGATATCGGGAATTTGAGGCTGTTTAATAAGGTGGTCAAGATTATAACCGTTATATTGATATAGTCCGTTCGAAGATCCGATGAGCAAGAGATCCTTTTCATTTTTAACTAAGCTATTAATCCTCGGGTGAATTGGATCAAAATCCATCGGGATTCGCTGCATAGTTCCTTGAGAGAAAATATTAAGAAAACTAAGTAAGAAAATTATATTAAGGGTAGTTTTTTTCAAACAGCTAATCTTTATATATCTCGATGCTTAATATTCTGATATCAGTTAATGGGCGATCGTTTTCATCTACCTGGGCCGAAGCTATTGTGTCGATGATTTCTTGTCCTTGAGTCACTTGACCGAATACGGTGTAACTTTGATCTAAGTGAGGAGTTCCCCCTATCGATTTGTATATTTCTCTATGAGACTCTGGGATGGTGTAAGGCCTGTCATTTTCATAATTTTCTGCCTTTTGTTTCCAACTTTCTAATGCTTTGAGATAAGCTTGATTCTCATATTGATCATCTAATAGAATGAGCGAATCTTTTAAAGTTTTAGCCTCTGGTGTTTGAATTGAATGGTAATTGTTTAAGTAGAGGTTAATGCGTTTTTCTGCCAGATTTAGCGTAGAATCATTGAAAATGCGTCCTTGCACAATGTAGAATTGCGTGGATGATGAGTTCCTGTCCGGATTGTTCGTTCTCGCCGCAGCTAGGCTTCCCTTTTTATGAAAATGAGAGGCTCTGATTTCACTAGGGATGGTATAGTCTAGGTCTCCTGAACCTAAAGCTTCGCCATTTGAAGCATTTTTACTGTTGGTGTCTCCTCCCTGAATCATGAAATTCTGAATGACGCGATGGAATAACAGGCTGTCTAGGGTACCTTCATTGATCAATTTAATAAAGTTATCACGATGCAGAGGAGTGTCATTGTATAATTCAAGGGTAATATCACCTTTGCTCGTATGCATAATAAGCTTGGTGTTAGGTGTTTCTTGTTGGCAAGCAATAAGAAGGACTATTGCGATAAGTAGGCTTAGTTGTTTCATGTGGTGGTTAGATTGTTATTCTTGTTTAATTCTCCTGAATATATATCGAGTGATGAAAAGCCCATTTCCGTCTCCTTTACCTGCATCACTTTCCACGGCACTTGAGACAAAATTAAGTTCCCATCCTTCTTCTGACATTTCATTCAGTTTTGAAGTAATAATTACATCATTGGCAACTATGTTCTGGAATCTTATTCCTGCGATATTATAAAAGTTCAATAATTTAGTTTCTTCAAAATTTTTAATTCTGATGTCTTCCCTGCTCGATTTGTTTCTTTTGTCATTTTCTGCAGTTCTATTTGAAGTAAAGTTTTTATAATCACGAGCTTCTTCTGTCTCAATCATTCTAGATCTACCAAGTCCCATTGGAACTACGGATTCTACGGAAGTGATAATTTTGAATTCATATACAGGAGCCTTTTGTTGTGCTTGACTTGTGAATGCAGCGGCTAGAATGCAAATGATAATAGGTAGGTGTGTTAGTTTCATGGTGGTTAGAATTGTTCAATTATTGTTTTTTTTCTAAAGTTAAAAATTTCTTTGAGTTTAGACTTAATAATTAAAGAATTAGCTATGCTGCCCAAAAAACCAAATGGAGGGGAGTAACTTATGATGTCTTTCATTAAAACTCCTTGTGGATGAGGTTCAATGAAATGTTGATGATGCCATAGTTTATAGGGACCAATCCTTTGTTCATCTATGAAAAACTCTAAGGTTTTAACTTTAGTTATTTCCGTAACCCAAGTGGTTTTGATGCCTAATAGAGGGGAGACTTTATAGGCAATAATCATACCTGGATACATTTTTTTTGGAATGTCCAAGGTGATTACATCAAATCCCATATAGGGAGGTGTTATCTTTTTGAGATTCATAGGAGATGAAATAAAGTCCCAAACTTCTTCCATCGAAGCATCTATGATTTGTTCTTGTTTAAATTGATAAAATGCCATAGTTCTTATTGAAAATCCATGATGTCTCCATCCTGTGGAATATACATATTACGATTTTTGTTAGCCATTGCAATGAGTTCCAATTCCTCTCTGGAAACCGTACAATGATCTAAAGCTTCTGAATGAACGCAGATTAGTAAATAAGGATAGATGAAATCAGCTAAAAGAGCAGTTTCTGCAGCGTCCATCAGTATCGCATTAGCCGGATAGTCGGGCATATAAGCACCTCCGGAATTAGCGATCACTATTTCGGGTTGATATTCTTCACAAGTGTTCTTAACCTCTTCTGTAAGAACACTGTCTCCAATGATATATACGGTAGGTTCTTCAGGGTTGTCAAGTATATATCCTGATACTGGGCCCATCAGTTCCAAAACTTCTCCAGTCCCGTGTTGTGCCTTAGTTCTAATGATGTCAATTCCTTCAAATTTAGTATGCTCATCAATAGAGGTAACTCTAGTGAAACCTTGACCTTCAATTTTTTCTAGATCTTCAGGTTGACAGAATACAGGGATGTCCTTATCCAACAGTCTAATTGCTTCAGGATCCCAATGGTCAATATGAGTATGAGTGAGTAAAATGAAATCAATTTCTTGAATAAATTCTTCCGCAGGGAAAGGTAAGTCCACCGTGGGGTTTTCTTCAACTCCCGCAAAAGACATAAAAGAGCCTTTAGCCCCGAGCATAGGGTCAACTAAGATAATACGATCGGCAATTTGAATTTTGAGACTGGCGTTTCTAATAAGTTGTATCTGCATTAGCTATAAGTTTGTGTCTTATAAAGATACGAATTATAGATGTTGCTTATTCTTCTAAAGAATCAGAAATTTCAATAATTGAAGTAACCTCCATAGGGATGGTCATACTCATAGGCATGGTTGAGTTTGCAACTGTTTTTGCACTACCCTTCATTTTTTGTTCCATTTTTGAAGCTGTAGCCCAACCTGTGGTTAAGTTTACCTCTATTAAGGATTCCATAGTTCCGTCTAGTTTGAACTCCATTTCAATTCCTTGGCTTTTAGCAGTACCGGCATCAGCAGGTGTAGAAATTACAGCAGAAGCTTTGATCATCCCTTTATCTCCGTTTACACTTTCTAAAGTGTAAGTAGTTTTAAGATTAAGGACAATATTATTTACAATATTCCCTTCAACCGTCCATGATTCACCCACAGCAACTTCTTGTTTAGGATAGATATTGGTGGTGAGTTCCAGGTTAGCAGCGAAGTTGTTTTCGCTGTATTGTACTTTCATTTGATCAATAAGTGCATCAAGATTAGGTCCTATAAGTCCAGTGTTACGTTCTTCCATTCCTTCCCAGATCACTTGGATGTTTTTTGTTTCAAGAACTTTTCCTTGTTTATCGATCACCACTTGGAAGGTTTTTCCAATCATGTTAGCAAGCATTTGAGAAGCTGGATCTCCATCCTTAGGTTGAAGACCGTCGTAGCTCATACTACCAGCCATACTAGACATTTCCATGGACATCCCTACGTATTTTACATCCATTAAGTAACTGTCTGCATTTGCCTCTACAACTTTGAGTTCGGTAATACTCGCTGCTTCAAGATTCATTTCAATTTCTTGCCCCTGTATGGTTTGAGTTACTGCGCTTGTAGAAATTGAGTTCTGATAATATACTTCTTGCGGTTTTAGTTTAAGTTCTAGGCTAGTTTTCTGAGCAGTCATAATAAAGACAGACATTACAAGGCTTAAACTGAGGTAAATCTTTTTCATTTGGTTAAAATTTTAAATATTTAGTTAGCGTATTTTTGAGTTGTTCAGGAGTCAGGAACCCCACTATTTGAAGGTCAATAACATCTTCATTATTGAGAATGACTATAGAAGGATAAGCGATTTTTCCATCTTTTTTTGCCAGTACAATAGCAAGCTCATTGAGTCCTGTATTTCTTCCAGTGGGAAGGTAGTTAAAAGTTTTCTCCGCAAACTTTAATTTTTTACGTGTTTCTGCATTGAGTTTTGTAAAATAAAAGTTTTCGTTGATTAAATCAATAATTTCTTGATTTTTGAAGGCTTGCCTTTCCATTTTATGACAATAGCCACACCAATTTGTGTAAATAAAAAACAAGGTGGGCTTCACAAGGGAATCTTGCGTGCGGGCCAGGTCTACTTCCTTTAAGGAGAGTTGATTGAGTTTCGTCTTTTTTTGGGCCT
>JBMYWH010000027.1:0-30278 GCA_049607205.1 Flavobacteriaceae bacterium
CTTTAGTAAATAAAATTCACCTTAGATGGATTAATAAGTTTGATGAAGTCTTCATTTTTGATGACCCGAAGCATAAGGGAGCTGGACAGCTGAGTGATGCAGGTCAGATCAATCTGCCCAAAACCTATTTAGGACAAGTCAGCGCCTTGCAGATATGCCCTGAAAACCCGGAAATAGATGTGCTAATTATGCTGAGTGGAATTGAAGCACAGAGACAGAGATTGGAGTGTTTTTTTACTGGGGTCGGTTGGCCTGAGGATAAAAGACAGGTTCTAGTGAGAGGTTCTTTATACAAACCGGCATCTCAGATAGAGGCATCTCACCTAGAAATAGTCGACTTTGCAAGTCCTGAAGCTCTTTCTAGCTTAATTTCTAAATCCTCGGCGGTTGTGCTTCGATCGGGCTATTCCAGTTTGATGGATTTAGACGATTTCCAAGGAAAGAAACTTTTGATTCCAACACCAGGACAAGGCGAACAAGAATATTTAGCCAAGTATAAGTCAGAAACTGAGGCTCAGACTAAAAGCTATAAAGAAGAGGATTTACAAGGAGTCGATTGGCTTAAATTCCTTTATCAAGAGTAAAACAAAAAGTTGTTCCTTTTCCAATTTCACTCTTTACAGTAATCTGTTGTTTATGTGCCTCAAGAATATGCTTTACAATAGAAAGTCCTAGACCAGAACCTCCTTGATCTCTAGATCTACTCTTTTCAACGCGATAGAATCGCTCAAAAATTCGATTGACATAAGCCTCATTGATTCCCTCTCCATCATCGGAGACACAAATGGTCACATGTCCGTTGGTTTGGGTGTCAATTCGCACATTGGTTACTCCTTCGTTTCTTCCATATTTAATGGAGTTTTCGATGAGGTTTATAAGCACTTGTTCGATTTTTTCACGATCTGCATTTACAATAATTGGAAATTGATAGTATTCTTCAAATCGCAAAATTGAACCTTTCTTGGAGGCCTTTAATTCTAGAATATCAAAGACATTCTGAATGAGGGCTACTAAGTTGAAGTTTTCAAATACAGGATGAATATCTTTTGTTTCTAACTTAGCAATCATGTCTAAATCTTTAACAATAGCCTCGAGACGATCTACACCTTTTACGGCGCGTTCAAGATATTTCTGTCTTAATTCTTCATCTTCACCGGCTCCTTCCAATAAGGTAATAAGGTAGCCTTGAATGGTAAAAATAGGAGTCTTCATTTCATGGGCGACATTTCCAAGAAATTCTCTGCGGTAGACTTCTTGTTGGTTTAAAGAGATGATTTCTAGCCTGTTTTGCTCTGCTACTTGTTCTAATTCGTTAGAAATGGAACTCAAATCGGTGGAAACAGAGTTTTGATCCACATCTTTTATATCGAGAACACTGACCTTGTTGACAATTTCTTTAAGTCTCTTATAGATGAAATTTTCAACCCTAAATTGAATGAGTAGAAAAGCAAATACAAAAAAACTCACTGTGCTGATCACGATAAACTTGATGCGTATTTGTCCCAAGTAAGCATAGGAGAGAATGCAGAGAATTACCGCTAAGAAAACACTTAATAAAAGAGCGGTTTTGAGTCCGAATTTATAGGTCTTATTCAAGTCTTATTCTATTACAAATTTATAGCCGACTCCTTTGACGGTTTTGAAGTAATCATCACCAATCTTCTCTCTTAACTTTCTAATATGAACATCAATGGTTCTTCCACCAACAACAACATCATTTCCCCAAACTGTATTGAGTATAACCTCTCTTTTAAAGACTTTGTTAGGCTTAGAAGCAAGTAAGGAAAACAGTTCGAATTCCTTTTTAGGAAGGTTGATTATTTCTCCTGCTTTAACAATGTGATATTCATCTCTATTGATTACAATATCGCCTAAATCTGTTTTTTCAATCTTAGTTTTGGCCCCAGCCCTTCTCAAAAGAGATTTAACTTTTGAGACTAAAATCTTCGGTTTAATCGGTTTAGTGATATAATCATCAGCTCCCGCATCAAAGCCAGCGATATGAGAATAATCCTCACCTCTCGCCGTAAAAAAAGCAATCAGAGTTTGATCAATACCGGGAGTATTACGAATCTTTTCACAAGTTTCGATTCCGTCCATTACAGGCATCATGATATCAAGCAAGATCAAATCAGGTTTGAATTCTTCGGCTTTTTCAATTGCCTCAAGCCCGTTTTCAGCCTTTTCAATGCGATAACCTTCTTTTTGAAGATTGAAACCTACAATTTCTAAAATGTCTGGTTCGTCATCGACTAATAATATTTTAAAATCACTTGTTTTCATAGATTATTTCAATGTGGTTACAAACTTAGGTAATTTACTAAAATCTCGGAGAAAGTTTACAATAAGATAACCTGTTTACAATTTACTAACAACTTCCTTTAGTTTTAATAACATAGCTCTAACATTGAACTTACAGCTTCAGTCTATGTTTGCATTGTAAAACAAAGAACTAAGATTACTTTTATGAAAAATTTATTTATTTCTCTAGTCCTACTTATGGGGCTTTCGATCCACGCTCAAACCGTAACGGGAGTTGTTTATGATTTAGAGAATAATAAGGAACCTCTTCCTTTTGCAGATGTTTACCTTAAGGGAACTTCGATTGGAACTACTACTGATTTTGATGGTAATTATAGCCTTAAAGCACCTGCAGGGGACTATACTATTATCGTAAGTTTTATTGGATATGAGTCTATAGAAAAACCAATCAGCCTTTCAGAGGGAGGGAACTTAAGCTTAAACCATGAATTGAGCGCTTCTCAAGGTGTTTCTCTAGATGAGGTAATGATTCAAGGAACAGTGAATAAAGAAAAGGAGTCTGCTTTATTGATTGAACAGAAAAAGGCTACAATCATTAAAGAGAGTATTGGAGCACAGCGTTTAGCTCAGATTGGGGTATCAGATGCAGCTACGGCAACATCTAAAATTTCAGGAGTTACCCAGAGTGAAGGTTCGGGAGATATTTACATTAGAGGACTGGGAGATCGTTATTTATCTACCACAATGAATGGACTTCCTATTCCATCAAACGATGTAAATAACAAGAATATTGATTTGTCTTTATTCTCGACTGGTGTGATTAACAATGTTGGTATTTCAAAAACCTATAGCGTAAATTCTTATGCAGATCAAGCCTCAGGTAATGTAGATATCACTACTAAAAGATATTCGACTAAAGGAGGTTCTGTAAGTATACAAGGAGGTGCTAATACTGGTGCTGCTGGAGTTGGACAGTTCCGTCAGACCATTATCATGGATGATGTTGATTATTTCGGATATCATCAAAAAAAATATACGACTACGGATGCGATTATCTATCAAGGTTGGGATCCAGTAAACGCAAGTAGTATCGCGGATTACAGTTATTCTTTTTCAGGATCTTCCAAGGTTGATTTCTTTGGAAAGGAGCTTTCTTTTGTAGCTAATGCTTCTCAAAGTCGTTCTCATGAGTACCGCTCTGGGACCTACAGAAGTTACCGAGCGAATATCTTGAATACTTCTTATCCTGATACGGAAAATAGAGGAACTCAGTATAACGATACTCCCGATGTGGAGCAGTTTGTTACGAATTTAAACGTGACGGCTTATATCCGTGCTGATTTAAAATTAAATGAAAATCATAAAATAGGCTATAACACCTTGTTTGTAAATACAGGTGAGGATAATTTATACGAGCAAGGAAGAAATGGTTTGGGATATGTTTTTGATCAACAACCTGTTGAGACAGGTTCTTTTGTAAGAGATCAAAACTATAAGCAAACTATTTTATTTGTAAATCAATTGATGGGAGAACATCAGTTGTCAGAAAGAGATAAATTATCATGGGCTGGAGGTTATAATTATGTGTTGGCTGATGAGCCTAACCGTATTCGAAATGAAGCTATTATTTTGAGTGAAACTGAAGTTACTTTTGCCGATGTTTCTGATTTTTCTCAAAGAAAATCGGATCAAAAGATTTTTGATGAAGAATTTAATGCAAAGGTCTTGAATGAATACGACTTAGGAGCGTTAAATGAAGATGATAATAGAGCTATGAAACTTAATGTTGGTGGTGATTTCCGATATAAAACTAGAGATTTTAATTCTCAGTTTGTAGGAGTTTCAACCCCAGGTTATACTCCTGGTTTCCCTGATTCAGGGTTTTTAGTTCCTAGTGTAGATGATATTTCTTCAATTTATATTCCTGAAAATTTCGAACCTTCAGCGGATCCTAAATTGAGCTTAAAAGAGCAAAAACCAGACGTGTACAATGGAGAGCTTACTATTCTAGCTGGTTTTGCCAGTGTTGATTTCGGACTAGATAAAGATTTCTCTGGTTCTCTAGGTTTGCGTTATGAATATGATTTATTCAATGTTGATTGGAATGTAAAAAACTACCAAGGACCTGATGGACCTCGAGTGGGTGATTTAACTAGAGAGTATACTTCATTATTTCCAAGTTTAAACTTAAAATATAGCTTAAACGAGAAGTCATTTTTAAGATTTGCTTCAAGTTTAACCCAGACACTTCCTGAATTCAAGGAGTTTGCTCCTTTTCAATATGAAGAACCAACAGGTCGTGTGATTCAAGGAAACCCAGATTTAGAGCGTTCTAAAGTGTTTAATATTGATGCTAAGTATGAATTCTTCCCTAGTGATGGACAAATTTTATCTGCTACTGCGTTTTTCAAAAACATTCAGGATCCAATCAACCTGTCGCTTACAACAGGTTCTTCCGGTTATTTTCAATATAACAACACAGGAGATCAAGCGGTCGTTTATGGTTTAGAATTAGAAGCTAGAGCAAAACTAATCAAGAATTCAGAAGGGAAAGGGCTCTTAAATTTAGGGACCAATTTCACGATGATGTCTTTTAGTCAGGATTTGTTAGAGGAATTTCAATATTATGATGTTACTCAAACTGGGTTACAGGGAGCTTCTAATTATATCGTCAATGGTTCCTTGACCTATAATAATCAGAAGCAGAACTCATTTCTTGCTACCGCAACGGTGAATTATGCTTCGGACAATATCTATGCTTTAGGGAGTCCAGAAGATTATGTAAACAGCGATGTATTATTCAACAATGAAATCGTTGAAAAAGGATTCGTAACCTTGGATTTAGTGGTAACGAAGAATTTCTCAAAGAATTTAGCACTTAAATTCAAAGGACAGAACCTGTTGAACCCTGTAATTCAACAAACTCAGCTGATCACTAGATTTGACAATCGTGGAAACTTGGTAAGTGAATCAACGGAAGTTGTTCAGTCTTATACTAGGGGTTCTGACTATAGTTTAGGTCTAACTTACAGTTTTTAAGCAGGTTAACAATTAATTAAAGTAAACCAAGTATCGTTAACACAGCTTTAAAACAGCCTTAATGTATTAAACAAGTAAGTAGCTTTTCTTTGGTATAACTAATAAACACATATTCATAAAAAATGAAAAACTTATTTAGACTTTTAACTTTTGTTTCAATTTTCGCTTTAACCAGTTGTGGAAATACCGATGAACCGGATCCTGTTGATCCAGGACTTAGTGATGTAGTTGCTAATTTAGAAAATGGAATTTTAGCTGGAATTTTAGAAGAAGATTATACCTTGAATGCTAATGTACAGTATGACTTAACAGGTGCTTTTATAATCGCTGATCAAGCAAGTTTAACGATTCCAGCAGGAACTCAAATTATCGCTGACGATGATGGAACAGAGGTGTATATCGCAGTACTTAAAGGAGGTAAAATTTATATCAATGGAAATGCTTCATCTCCTGTGATTATGTCTTCAGTATCAGGTGAACCAGGGGACTGGGGTGGATTGACTATTTGTGGTGATGCGTCTACGACTGCCGGTGTGGATGCTACTGCAGAAGTTGGTGGATTCATCTATGGAGGAACTAACGATTCAGATAGTTCTGGAAATATATCTTATTTACAAATATCAGGAACTGGGGCACAGATCAATTCCGAATCACAGTACAATGGAATTTCCTTTTACGCTGTAGGTTCAGGAACTGTGGTTAATAACGTTGCGGTTATTAATGGAGCAGACGATGGAGTTGAATTCTTCGGAGGAACTGTATCTGTTTCGGATTTATATCTTGAAAATAACGATGATGATTCAATCGATTGGACCGAAGGATGGTCTGGAGGAATTGAGAATGCTTATATCTCTCATTCTGTACCAGGTTTTTCAACTGTTTTTGAAGGAGATAAGGAGAATAACAATCCTACTTTTGAAAACATTACCGCTATTTCAACAGTAGGAGGTACGGCATTGCAGTTCAAAAAGCAATCAGGAGGACAGATTAGCGGTTTATCGCTTTCTGGATATGATATTGATTTAGACATGAAAGATGGAGGTGATTTATCTAATGTAGTGTTTGATTCCTCTGTAACTCCTGTATTAATTTCGGATACTAGTCAAGATGAGTATTTTTATTCTTTAGACGGATCTAGAGTTCCAGCGACTGTTGACATCACAGATTTCGACTGGGTGAATACAGATTTAAATTTTGATAGTAATATTCTTCAAGGAAGTGTTACAGGAACGATGACCTTAGACGCTTCGATTTCTTATAACCTAACTTCTTCTTTAATCGTTCAACCTGGAGGGAAACTTATAATTCCAGCGGGAACTAAAATTACAGCAAGAAACGGGGGTACAGGAGTGTATATAGCCGTTTTAAAAGGAGCTCAGATAGAAATTGATGGTACAGCTTCAAACCCAGTAGTTATTTCTTCTCAAGATGGAGAAGGAGGTGACTGGGGAGGATTAACCATCTGTGGTGATGCACCAACTTCTGCTGGAGAAAATGCTGTGGCAGAAGTAGGAGGGTTTATCTACGGAGGAACTAATGAAGCGGATGATTCAGGTCATATTAGATATTTAGTAATCAAGGGAACAGGAGCTCAAATTAACTCTGAATCTCAATACAATGGAATTTCTTTCTACGCAGTAGGAAACCAAACTGAAGTGGAATACGTTTCTGTGATCAATGGAGCTGATGACGGTGTTGAGTTCTTTGGAGGAACAGTTTCTGTAGCCAACCTTTATTTAGAGAACAATGACGATGATTCTATTGACTGGACGGAATCTTGGAATGGTGGAGTTACCAATGCATATATCTCTCACACTAAACCAGGTTTTTCAACCGTGTTTGAAGGAGATAAGGAAAATGCAAACCCTAGTTTTACAAACATTACAGCAATTTCAACAGCTGCTGGAACTGCTTTGCAATTCAAGAAGGAATCAGGTGGTTCAATTAATGGTCTTTACCTAGAAGGATATGAGGTTGATTTAGACATGAAAGACGGAGGAGCTTTATCTAATGTTCAAATTGATGGACAAGATGCTGATGCTACTTTGATTTCTGGAGAAACTTCTAAGTATACTTTGAATTCAGGAAAAGATTCTGAAAAAGTAGATATCTCACAGTGGGCATGGAAAGATGCTGGACTGTAAAAAACAATAATCATATAAAAAAGGCAGCACTTAGTGCTGCCTTTTTTTATAAAGTCTTATTCCTCCATTTTTGCTGAGAGATCAAACCATCGCATCTCCTTTTCTTCTAGGCTTTCGATGATCTCTTGAAGTCGACTCGAAGCTTCATTTACTTGATCCCCTTCAAAGGCACCCAGAGCAAATTCTTCCTCTAGAGTTTCTTTTTTCTTTTCTAATTTTTCAATGTCTTTTTCAAGATTGAAAAACTCCTTTTTCTCTAAATAACTGAGCTTGTTTTCCTTGGGTTTAGGAGCCTCAACTGCGGGCTTTGGCCCCTGCTTTTTAGGGGCCGATTCTTTTTGAGTAGAATCTTCATAGGCCCTATAATCAGAATAATTTCCCGGGAAGTTCATGATTTCTCCATTTCCTTGGAACACAAAAAGTCCGTCGACGATCTTATCCATAAAATAACGGTCGTGAGAGACCACCATCAGGTTTCCTGGGAAATCCAGAAGAAAACTCTCTAAAACATTTAGGGTAACGATATCTAAATCATTGGTCGGTTCATCCAGAATAAGGAAATTTGGATTCTGTATTAATACAGAACATAAATAAAGCCTTTTACGCTCTCCTCCTGAGAGTTTTTCTACGAAGTCATGCTGCTTTTTACGATCGAAGAGAAAACGCTCTAAAAGCTGTCCTGCAGAGATTTTATGTCCTTTCTCCAAGGGAATGTATTCTCCGTAATCTTTGATGACATCGATGACCTTTTGACCCGGTTTGGCCTGTATTCCTCCTTGGGTATAATAACCGAATTTAATGGTTTCACCCTTGACCACTTTTCCTTGGTCAGGAGGCATGCTTCCGGTAATGATGTTTAAAAAAGAAGACTTTCCAGTACCATTTTTTCCAATAATTCCGATGCGTTCCCCTTTTTTGAAAACATAGTCCATTTGATCAAGTATAACTAAATCATCAAAGTTCTTGCTGACTTTATGAAGTTCTAGAATCTTACTTCCAATACGTTCAGGATTGATGGCTAATTGTACTTTATGGTCTTGTCTTCTTTGGTGGGCAGCCTCCTTGATATGCTGAAAATCATCAACCCTAGATTTACTTTTAGTCGTTCTAGCTTTAGGCTGTCTTCTGATCCAATCGAGTTCTTTATTGTAGAGGTTTTTTGCTTTTTCTTGAGCAATTTGTTCAAGGTTAAGGCGCTCCTCTTTTTTCTCTAGGAAATAAGAGTAATTCCCCTTGTACTTGTATAAGTTTCCATGATCCAATTCAATAATTTCATTACAGACACGCTCCAAGAAATAACGATCGTGAGTCACCATGAACAAGGTTATCTTTTCCTTGGTAAAAAAGGACTCCAGCCACTCGATCATTTCTAAGTCAAGGTGGTTGGTAGGCTCATCTAAGATCAAGAGGTCCGGTTTTCCTAAAAGACAGATAGCCAGTGCAAGTCTCTTACGCTGTCCACCTGAAAGGCCTTTTACTTTTAGGCTCAGGTCATTGAGTTTTAAACGACCTAAAATCTGCTTGTATTGGGTCTCAAAATCCCAGGCATTGAACTGCTCCATCTCATCAAAAGCTTTCTGATAAGCATCTGCATCTTCGGGATTTTCTAGGGCGTGTTCATAGTTAGATATTACCTTGAGAACAGGATTGTCCGCCTGTAAGATGTTTTCTTCTATGGTTAATTCTGAAACTAAATCATCTTCCTGAGAAAGGTAGGCAATTCTCAGTCCTTTACGGTTGATGATTTGACCTGAATCAGCAGCTTCTCGTCCCGTGATGATATTGAGAAGCGTTGTTTTACCGGTTCCGTTTTTTGCTATGAAAGCAATCTTTTGATCCTTATTGATCCCAAAAGAGATGTTCTCAAATAAAACGCGTTCCCCGTATGATTTTGCTATATTTTCAACTGAAAGATAATTCATTAATCTTTTTTTAGTGTTAGAATACGGTCTTGTTCTCTTCCGTATCCGTCGATGATAATTTTGTCTTTTTCAAATCGTGCAAGCGCGTAGGCTGTAGAATCTGGAGTGTCCACGATTGCTTTGAACGTGAGATAATGAACCCCTTTTACTTGTGCATAACTTCCCGCATGATTGTGTCCTGTAAAGACCGCTTTAATCGATGGGTGTGCATCGATGATATGGACTAAATCTTGATTATTCCAAATATTGTGATTGTCTATAGGATATACTGGAAAATGACTAAAAATCACAACTTGATGATTTTTTTCTTCAGCTTGTGAAAGCTGTTGTTCCAGCCAATTAAGCTGTTCTTGACCAATTCCTCCATTATAAAACTTAGCACTTTCCAAACCTTTTTCTTGCTGCATCAGATAGAGAGAGTCTACTTGCTTTTCCGTGTATTTCGGATTGCGTCCATAGAGACTCAAATCATTTCCATCAAGAACGATAAAGCTCCAATTTTCATGCTCAAAGCTGTAATATCTATCTTTAAGACCGAGATACGAAGGAACCTTGTTTTTAAGTGAATCTGCTACGTCAAAATCGTGATTTCCTAGTACGTGATGTTTAGGGTCATCAAGAGAATTCCAGATAGGATTCAAGGTTTCAAAACTTGCTACATCTTTATCGATAAAATCACCTAAATGAATTCTAAACGCTAAATCCTTGGTATTAAAATACCTTACAATCGAATCCAATCGACCAGGAGCCTCATGGAAATAGCGACCCCATTTAATATCGCAATCACAGTATTGGCAATCTGTCATGATTCCTACTTCAAAAGGCTGTTGAAGCGGTTTTTTATCTTGACAAGCCCCTAAAAGAAGTGTGATACTAAGGTATAAGAATAGATTTTTTCCGAGAAGTTTCATTATCCTTGTGAATTGAATTAATTTAGGCAAAAATACATCAAAAATGCAGGATAATTTGATTTCAGTTCAGGATTTAAAAATCAGCTTTCAAAACAAGGAGGTGATTCATGGCTTGAACTTTGAAATTAGAGGCAATGAGGTTTTAGCAATTGTGGGAGAATCTGGGTCAGGGAAGTCGATTACTTCCTTATCAATGATGGGCTTACTACCTAAGCAAGCGCGAACAAAAGGTGAAATTCTTTTTGAAGGAAGTAATCTTTTAGAACTTCCTAACAAGCAATGGAGAAAGATTAGAGGGGCTCAAATTTCCATGATTTTTCAAGAACCCATGAGTGCTTTGAACCCCAGCATGAAGTGTGGAGCTCAAGTGGCTGAGGTTTTGAAGGAACATTTCCATTACAAAGGAGCTCAATTACAACAAGAAGTATTAGAACTTTTTGAAAAGGTAAAACTCCCCAGAGTTGTGCAAATGATGAATCAATACCCTCATCAACTCTCTGGAGGGCAGAAACAGCGTGTAGTTATTGCGATGGCCTTAGCCTGTAAACCACAATTGATCATAGCAGATGAACCCACAACAGCCTTAGATGTGACTGTTCAAAAAGAGATTTTAGAACTTTTAAAGACCCTTCAGGTATCCGAAGGAATTAGTATCGTTTTTATTTCTCATGATTTAGCTTTAGTCAGTGAATTTGCAGATCGAGTACTGGTGATGTATCAAGGTGATATTTTAGAAAAAGGAACAAACAAAGAAGTTTTTTTAAACCCACAGCATGCTTATACTAAAGCACTGATAAAATCCAAGCCATCTCTTGAATTACGCTTGAAAAAACTTCCGACGGTAGCGGATTTTTTAGAAGGTGATTTTCAAGAAGAAATCATTGACGAAGGGCAAAGAGAAAAGAATCATCAAGAGCTTTATAAACAGGATCCTTTACTAGAAATCACAAATCTTAAAACCTATTTTGGCCAAGAAGCAACATGGTATAATAAAGGACATCTAGTAAAAGCCGTAGATGGCGTGAGCCTTCAAATCTATCCCGGGGAAAGCCTTGGTTTAGTGGGAGAATCCGGTTGTGGAAAAACCACTCTAGGCCGAAGTATTCTATCCTTAGACCCAATTCATAGTGGTTCTATTAAGTATAAGGGGAAAGAAATTACCAAGCTCAAGAGCAAAGAGCTTCGCGAGATGCGTAAGGATATACAAATGATTTTTCAAGATCCATTTTCTTCCTTGAATCCTAGAATTACTGTTGGTCAAGCAATCATGGAACCCATGAAGGTACATGGGATTGCAAAAAACTATAAAGACCGGAAACAAAAAACCTTAGCAGTTCTCAAAAGAGTAGGGCTCTCAGAAGAACATTTTGATCGCTATCCTCATGAATTTTCTGGGGGGCAACGCCAGCGTATTGGAATCGCAAGAACCATAGCTTTAAACCCTAAATTGGTCATCTGTGATGAGTCAGTATCGGCCTTAGATGTATCGGTGCAAGCCCAGGTTTTGAATTTGCTTAATGAGCTCAAGGAGGATTTTGGGTTTACCTATATTTTTATTTCTCATGATCTTGCCGTGGTAAAATACATGTCTGATCAATTGGTTGTAATGAATAAAGGAAAAATTGAAGAACAAGGGGACGCCGATCAGATTTATAAAAGCCCTCAAAAGGACTATACTGAGAAATTAATTAACTCCATTCCTAAAGGCCTTTAAAATACCTGAAAAATTAACGTATTATTGCAATAGAAATTTTCTTTATGCGCAGATTAATGTTTTTGATAATGGGACTCTTAGTGTTGAGTTCTTGTGGAAACTTAAAAAATATAGGTTCAAGCGGTGCTTTAGAGAGCATGAGTACTAAAACTCTTGCAAAAAAGAACGAGGGCACACTTCCGGAAAATAAAATGATCAATGCTCGGATGACGCTGAGGTATGAATCAGAGGAGCAGCTTCAGAACCTTGTAGTTAAGTTGAGAATGCAGCAGGATTCGGTAATATGGATGAGTGCTAGTGTCCTAGGAATACAAGTGGCAAAAATCATGATCACTCCCAATCGAGTTCAGTTTTATGAAAAGCTAGGTAAATCTTATTACGATGGCGATTTTTCTGCTGTCGAACAATTCATAGGAATCAAGGTAAACTTCAGTGATTTGCAACGTCTTTTGATGGGGATGCCGGTAAGACCTTTAACAGATATGAAACTCAGTCAGGTTTCTGACTCTACCCATTATGTTTTAGAGCCTAAATTGAAATTTGATGATCTAAGATTGAGAATGAAATTGAATCCAGGTGACTATCGTTTATCGTCTCAAGAGGTCTTTAATTTTAATACTGGAGAAATTGTGGCTAATATAGGTTATCAAGGCCTTTTAAAAGTCGCTCAATCCCTATGGCCTAAGACTATTTCATTTCAGTCTGAGAAAGCAAAAATTACCATTGAATACAAGAGAATAGAGGATAAGAAAAGACAAACTTACCCTTATAGAGTTCCTGCAAAATACCGTAAATTTAATTTTTAAATGAAGTCCTATTTAGTTGTTATTGGTTTATTGATTTCTTTTGGCCTACAGGCCCAAAACCGCTCTGAACTTGAAGCTCAACGCGCAAAAATTCAAGCAGAAATCAAACAAGCAACTGAATT
Source organism: Flavobacteriaceae bacterium (assembly GCA_049607205.1). Taxonomy (GTDB): domain Bacteria; phylum Bacteroidota; class Bacteroidia; order Flavobacteriales; family Flavobacteriaceae; genus JBELHR01. The sequence goes on from JBMYWH010000027.1 coordinate 12,921, forward strand.
ATTGGGAGAAACTAGAAGTTCAAGTCAAGATGTTTTGAGCTCCTTAGAACAGTTAAATCAACAGATTTCAAGGCAGGAAAACTTGATTTCTACTCTTCAAAAAGAAGTTAGACTTCTCGATAGAGATATCTCTAAGAAAGAGAAGCAAATCGAAGAAAAGAAAGCCGAGCTTCAAGCACTTAAGGACCAGTATGCGGCCATGATTTATCAGGCTTATAAGAGTAAGTCTAAGAATGCTCGTTTACTTTTTATACTCTCAGCAGACAGTTTTAATCAAGCTATGAAACGCTTGGAATACATGTCTCAATATTCAGAATTCAGAAAGGAACAGGCTCTAGTTATAGAAGAAAAGCAAGAGGAACTTCTTACGGCTTCAATAGTTCTTAAGGAAGCTAAAAAGGAGCAAGAGCAGCTTTTGAACCTGTCGAAACAAGAGGCAAATGTTCTGGTGAAAGACAAGGAATCACTCAAGGACCTCCAAGCTCAAATTAAGAAAAAGGAAAAATTCTATGTTTCACAGATCAAAAAGAAGCAAAAAGCAGAACAAAGGATTGATGATCAGATAAAGGAACTGATTCGAATTGCTATAGAAGAGTCTAAACGAAAGGCTAGAGCGAAGGCTAATGCTGGAGGAACCCCTAAGAAGGCAGATAGCTTTGAAGGTTTTAAACTAAGCCCTGAAGCGGTAAGTTTACAAAAGAACTTTGAAAGCAATAAGGGAAAACTACCTTGGCCTGTGGAGCGAGGAGTGATTACCAGAAAATATGGAACCCAAGCTCACCCAACCTTAAGAGGAATTAAGATCAAGTCCAATGGTATCCGTATCGCTACGGCAAAAGGAGCTAAAGCAAAAGCAGTGTTTAACGGAAAAGTTCTAGCGGTACAAGTACAGTCTGGAGGTAAAAAAACCGTGCTGATTCAACACGGTAATTATATCACTGTATATAAGAATTTAATGCTGTTGTCTATTGTCAAAGGCGATCGCGTTAAAACGGGACAGAGCCTTGGAACCATTTTTACCGACAAGGTAAGTGGACAGACAACCTTAGGTTTTGTTTTGATGAAGCAAGTCACGAGTCAAAATCCACAATCATGGATACTTGCTCGATAGGTTCTAACTAAACAAGGCCTTTAATTCAGTAGCCTCATCAGGTTTCATACGGCCAGAAAGTACTAAAGAAAGTTGTTTTCTTCTCAAGGCAGCATCATAGCGTTCTTGTTCTAACTCGGTTACTGGTTTCAATTCTGGAACGGGAACTGGATTTCCCATATCATCAACAGCTACAAAAGTATATATCCCTTCATTTGCCTTAGTTTTAAGACCTGTTTCACGGTCTTCTATCCAAACATCACAAAAGACTTCTAAAGAGCTGTTAAAGGCCCTTGTTGGCTTTGCTTCAATAGTAACTACGGCTCCTAAAGGAACACTTTTAGAAAAATTTACGTGGTTGACACTAGCAGTTACAACGATACGTCGGCTATGTCTTCTTGCTGCGATACTGCATGCTCTATCCATACGTGCTAACAATTCACCTCCGAATAAATTATTTAGAGGATTCGTTTCACTAGGAAGAACTAAATCAGTAAGAATCGTAAGTGATTCCGATGGGTTTTTTATGTGCATAAAAGCTTAAATTTTATGCAAATATACATTCTATTTTGATTTTAAGACCCAAGCATCAGGAGTTCCTGATTTTCTGACCTGTTTTAAGGTTTGATCTGCTTGTAATCTTGTTTCAAAAGCTCCGAAACTCACTTGGTGTAAATTCCATTTATTAACTCCAAGCAATTCTGCCTTATAGCCCTTTGCTAAAAGGTCATTTACCTTTTTCTGTGCATTCTTTTGATCTCTAAAGGCTCCAGCAATAACATGGAAGGGTTTGTTAACTGCTATAACTTCAACAGGAGTTTTCTCAACCTTTTTTTCTTGAAGATTTACCTTAAGTGTAGGTAAAGATTGATCTATTTGAAAGGTTGCTGTTTCAATTTTACTTGATTTAATCTGATCTTCTTGAACCTTTTGTGTTCCTAAAGCACTTTGATAGTTTTTATTAACTTCAATTCCACCAAGCGCAATAAGTGAAATTCCAACCACAAAAATAGCCGCGTATTTCAGATAAGATTGTCTCTTGTTTTCTAAAGATCTGACACTGTTTTTCTTAGCTTTTTCCTGTTTGATGGCAGTGACCTTCTCCACCTCTTTTGCTCTCACGGTAGATAAACCAAAAGAGTCGGTTAAGAAATTCGTCGAGTTTTCTGGTTCAAAAAGAAGCTGATCTTCCGAACCCATTTCAATACGACCAATTTTTGGTAGATGAAGTGCTTCAAATTTTAAAATTGAATTCCAATCAGCTACAGCCTCAGCTATTTGTTCTTTTGCCTCCGTATAACTTAAGTCATTAGATTCCGCAATAAAGTTTACTAGAATTCCATCGTTCTGATCTAATCTTGAATTAAATGAAATTTGTTTAGAAGGAGGATGTATGCTGTAAGACTGCTTGTCGATTCTTGCGGTTTGAACATTGGTCACAAAACCTCCAAAATCTGGAATAATAACGCAATCATAGCGATACAATAATTCAGAAATGTAGTGTGACAGAGAATGTTCCATAAAAGAGTCGGTTTTAAATAGCTATAAACAAATATAAAAAATTAAGTGTTTAATAAAAGCCCTCGAGATACAATTCGAGCACGAAATGCAGTTTTATATAAAATGATATAAAAATGAATGCAAGTAAAGAACTGTTATTGAGGTATCTAGAGTTTTTGTTCGTGGAGGGAATTAGTATAAAAAAGAAATACCTACTCTTCTCTAGAGCACAAAGTATGGAGGCTTTTTTGAATTCAAAAGCCAGTGATTTTTCGGAATTGAGCTCCATATATTCTCATGCAATCAAGCAAATGTCTTCTGCCGAGATTCAATGTAAAGCTCAAGAGGAACTCGAGCTTTGTGAGCGTTTTGAGATTCACATTTTAGTTTGGGAATCTGCATTTTTCCCTCCTAGATTAAAAGAAATTCCGGACCCTCCTTTATTAATTTTTGTCCAAGGGCAATTAGAGGCCTTAAGTCAGAAGGGTCCTTATCTCAGCATGATTGGAACGCGTCGTATGTCTGTGTATGGGCGTGCTGTTGTGGATCATTGCATTTCAAATTTAATTCCTTACAAACCTGTTATTGTAAGTGGTTTTGCTCTTGGTGTAGATACTTCTTCACATAGACAAGCCCTGTCTCATGGACTCTGGACGGTTGCCGTTCTAGCCACGGGTCTCGGTGTTCCTTATCCTAAAGAAAATGTGCCTTTGATTGCTCAGGTGATTAAAAGGGGTTGTTTGATCAGTGAAAGACCTTATTGGGCCCAGGCGGAGAAGCATAATTTTATACAAAGAAACAGAATGATAGCAGCCTTGTCAGAGGCGTGTTTAGTGGTTGAATCTCCTAAGAAAGGAGGTTCTTTGATTACGGCTCAGATGGCCTTTGATTACCATCGTCCTGTTTATGCAGTTCCCGGTCGAATTGGAGACTTAAAAAGTGAAGGATGCCTCTGGTTGATCCAAAGAAAGATAGCGGAAATATACACGGGAGCAGCGGTGCTAAGTCGAGATCTTATGTGGCGCATTCCCGAGAAACAAAAAACCTTGTTTGACAGCTCTCATGAGTTGGACCACCCTCTTTTAAAACACTTTAAATTAGGACGATCAATGCATGTTGAAGACCTCTCAGAATTAAGCAAGCAATCCGTAGGTTTGGTGCAACAGGAATTGACCAAATTGGAACTTCAAGGCTTCATTACATGTGATCAGGTTGGATTCTATAGATTTACTTAGTCTTTTTAAGGGAATAAACTCCTTCTAAAGCTACAGTGCAAAGAATTAAAACTCCTCCATAAATCGTTTTTAATTCTATATGTTCTCCTAGGAATAAAACTCCTAAAAGAATTCCATAAATGGGTTGTACACTGGATAAAATTGAGGCTGTACTGACAGAAAGATATTTGAAGGTACTGATAAACATAGTATGACCAATAGTTGTGGTAACTATAGCTAAGGCTAAGAGTATTGGGAGTTCTCCCCAAACAGCATTTATATCAAAATAAAAAAGGGTTGGAATAAGTATAATTGCGGTGATAAGCATTTGATACCACATCAATAAGGAAGGCTGATATTTAGCACTTTGTTTTTTAAGTGATAGATTTCTCAATGCATAGAACAAGGCAGAAATAATTCCTATCACTAAGCCTTTGAATTGTTGATTTTCAAAATCAAACTCTGGCGCGATTAAATAGACTCCAGCACAAATCAATAAGGCCATAAAAAGCTGGAAGGGTTGGAGTTTTTTACCTGTAAAAAAAGGCTCTAAGAGAGCTGTAATTACCGGGTAGGTAAAAAGAGAAAGCATACCTAAAGCGACTCCAGACCATTGCAAGGCAAAAAAATAAGTCACCCAGTGCAAGGCCATCAAAACACCACTAGTGGAAATGATCTTTAAATCTGATTTGGAATTAATTTTAAAATTCCACCTTTTAAAATAAATATAGCCTCCAAGGAAGATCAGAGAAAGTGCTGCCCTCCACCAAATACTCTGCAATGGATTTATATGAAGAGAACTTCCTAAAGGACCTGAGGTCGCTACGAGAAACATCGCAAGATTTACCTTGGCAAAATTCCATAGAGATTTCTGTTGCTCCATTTAAATACTTTGTAATATGGTTAGGGCCTTTTTAATATCTTGAATTCTAATAAAGGTTGTTAATAGTTTAAGCCCCGCTTTGGTCTGTTTTTCTTTCATAACAGAAATAGTAGGGTTCTTTTGTACATAGCTTAGAACTCTAGTAAATGAAGGACTTTGATAGTATTCGCTTTGCTGATCGGATACGAAATAAGCAATCATTCTCTTTTGTTTGAGGACTATTTTTTCCATTCCTAAATCTCTAGCCAACCACTTAATTCTCACACTGTCCAGAAGATCTTCAACCTGAGTAGGATATGGACCAAATCTATCGATAAGCCTGGTTTCAAAGGCTTGTAAATCATCCTCTTTATCGATCTCTCCAAGTTCTTGGTATAGATTGAGTCGCTCTGAAATAACATTGATATAGTCATCTGGGAAGAGAATTTCGAAGTCGGTGTCGATTTGAACCTCTTGGACAAATTTCTTCTCCTTCGCATCGATTTCTTCTTCGAATAGATCCTTGAATTCCTGCTCTTTAAGCTCTTCTATGGCTTCTTTTAGGATTTTTTGATAAGCATCAAAACCGATGTCATTAATAAACCCACTCTGTTCTCCTCCTAATAAATCACCTGCTCCTCGAATTTCTAAATCCTTCATGGCAATATTGATTCCACTTCCAAGATCAGAAAACACTTCAAGGGCTTGAATTCTCTTTCTAGCATCTTCGGTCATCATGTGGTATGGAGGCGTAATGAAATAACAAAATGCCTTTTTGTTGGAACGTCCGACACGTCCTCTCATTTGATGCAGATCTGAAAGCCCAAAATTATTCGCGTGATTAATAAAAATAGTATTGGCATTAGGAACATCCAGTCCACTTTCAATAATGGTTGTGGAAACCAAAACATCAAACTCTCCGGCCATAAATCCTAGAAGCAAGCCTTCAAGTTTTTTTCCTTCCATTTGCCCATGTCCAATACCGACCTTGGCATTAGGAACTAGTCTTTGAATCATACCGGCAACCTCCTTGATATTATCAATTCTGTTGTGAATAAAAAAGACTTGACCTCCTCTTGAGATTTCAAAATTAATCCCATCTCTTAAGATCTCTTCATTAAAGCCAACCACTTGAGTTTCTATAGGGTGCCTGTTCGGTGGAGGCGTGGCAATTACAGATAAATCTCTAGCTGCCATCAAGGAAAACTGTAGGGTTCTCGGAATTGGTGTTGCCGTAAGGGTTAGGGTATCTACATTTTCTTTAAAAGTTTTGAGTTTGTCTTTTACAGCAACTCCAAACTTCTGTTCTTCATCGATAATGAGTAGCCCTAAATCCTTAAATTCTACATTTTTACCCACGATTTGGTGGGTACCAATAAGAATGTCAATTTCTTTGTTTTTAAGTCGGCCGAAAATTTCATTTTTCTGCTTGGTAGTTCTAAACCTGTTCAGATAATCGATACTCACAGGAAAATCTTTGAGTCTTTCAGTAAAGGTTTTATAGTGCTGAAAGGCAAGAATGGTTGTGGGCACTAAGACAGCCACCTGTTTTCCATTATCGACTGCTTTAAAAGCAGCACGTATGGCTATTTCTGTTTTCCCAAAACCTACATCTCCACAGACCAATCGGTCCATAGGTTGAACACTTTCCATATCTGCCTTGACATCTACCGTAGCCTTGAGCTGATCTGGAGTGTCTTCAAAGAGGAAAGAAGCCTCTAACTCATGCTGCATATAACTGTCCGGGCCGTAGGCAAAACCTTTTTGAAGTTTCCTTTTTGCATAGAGTTGAATAAGGTTAAAGGCAACGTGTTTGACACGGGACTTGGTTTTGGCCTTGACTTTTTTCCAGGCCGCAGAACCTAATTTATAAATCTTAGGGACTTTCCCTTCTTTTCCATTGAATTTAGAAATTTTATGCAGGGAATGTATGCTGATATATAGGATGTCACGATCTCCATAAATCAATTTAATGGCCTCTTGTTTCTTGCCATCCACGTCGATTTTCTGTAGACCTCCAAAAGTTCCAACTCCGTGGTCCATATGGGTTACATAGTCACCAACCTCTAGGGTGTTGAGTTCTTTGAGCGTAATGGCTTGTTTTTTCTCATAGCCCGTTTTTAAACGGAATTTATGATAGCGTTCAAAAATCTGATGATCGGTATAACAGGTTATTTTCTGTGCCGGATCCACGAAGCCTAGATATAGTGGAAAATCCAGACCATGGTAATTCAAATCTACTTCCAAATCTCTAAAGATATCATCAAAGCGCTCCACCTGTTTCTCACTAGAACAGCATAAATAATTGTCATAGCCTAGGACTTCTTGTTCCTTTAAATTGTCACTTAGAAGTTCAAATTGCTTGTTAAAGCTAGGTTGAGGTTTACTCTGGAAATCCATATCCGCTACACGGGACCTCACATTGGGAACCATGATTCTTGAAAAGGCTGATATTTGACCCTTAATAAGCGTACCATCACAAAACAAGTCATTTGGCGTGTCGTGCTTCAGCTCGGAAGAAAGCTCTTTGAAGGCAGTTTCGGCTTTACTGAAAAGGGTATCGAGTTTATCGTAAATCGTTTGACTGTCTCGAGAGATAATCAAGGTTTTTGAACTGATATATTTTAAGAGACTCTCGCGGGTTTCCTCCAAGCGTTTGTTCTCTACATTGGGCATGATTTTGATCTCCTTGTGACGTTCGTTGGAAAGCTGAGTTTCTATATCAAAACTTCTAATGCTATCGACTTCGTCGCCAAAAAACTCTATTCTAAAAGGCTGATCATTGGAATAAGAAAAGACATCTATAATTCCTCCTCTTACTGCAAACTCACCCGGTTCTGAAACAAAATCTACGCGGTTAAATTGATATTCAAACAAAACTTCGTTGACAAAGTCTAAACTTAAATCATCTCCAGTGGTCACTTTTAAAGTGTTTTTCTCTAAAGACTTTTTAGTGATGACTTTTTCAAAAAGCGCATCGGTATAAGAGACAATACAGGCAGGTTTTTTCCTAGAATTCAATCGGTTTAAAACCTCAGAACGCAACAATACATTTGCATTGTCAGTTTCTTCGATTTGATAAGGTCGTTTGAAAGATCCTGGATAAAACAAAACATCATCTCCTCCTAGGAGAGATTCTAAATCATTGAGATAGTAGGCGGCCTCTTCTTTATCCTCAAAAATGAATAAAAAAGGTCGGTCCACTTTATCAAAGAGCGAAGCTGTGATAAAGGAGAGTAAAGAGCCCTGAATTCCGTTTAGGGTGAGGTGTGATTTTTCAGGTTTTAACTTGCTGACCAATTCTGAGACACGGGTATCATTTTGATAGCGTAGAAGAAGATTGTTTAAACTCAATTGTTCTGTTTTTTACAAAGATAATTCCTTAAGAGCCCCGATTCAAATGAAAAAGTTATTTTTGTTTTAAAATCAAACAACCATGAACGGAGAATTTTTTGATCAAATTGTAGAATTTGCATCAAATCAACCTATAACAGCGGCTTTATATGCCGGTTTATTCACTTGGAGTTTAACCGCAGCAGGAGCTGCACTAGTCTTCTTTTTCAAAAAATTAAATCGTGCCGTCTTGGACGGAATGCTTGGTTTTACTGGAGGAGTAATGGTGGCCGCCAGTTTCTGGTCCTTATTGGCCCCCGCGATTGAGAACAGTCCTGGTGAAGGTTTCGAAAAAGTATTTCCCTCTGCAATTGGATTTGCCTTAGGGGCAATCATGCTTTTTGGAATGGATAAGATCGTACCTCACCTGCATATTAACTTCAAAGAAGAACATGCCGAAGGTGTGAAAACGGGTTGGCATAAAACAACCTTGTTGGTTATGGCTATTACGCTTCACAATATCCCGGAAGGATTAGCAGTTGGAGTACTCTTCGGAGCGGCTTCTGTGCTTGTTGGGGCGGAACAAACCGAAATGATTGTTGCAGCGATCAGTTTAGCTATAGGAATTGGTATTCAGAACTTCCCAGAAGGTTTTGCTGTAGCCATGCCCTTAAGAAGACAGGGAGTAAGCAGAAGAAAGAGTTTCTTTTATGGTCAACTTTCAGCAGTCGTTGAACCTATAGCCGCACTTGCAGGAGCTGCAGCGGTAAGTTTCTTTACTCCAATTTTACCTTATGCATTAGCTTTTGCTGCAGGGGCAATGATTTTTGTGGTAGTGGAAGAGGTAATTCCAGAAACCCAACAGGATAAATATGCAGATATTGCAACTCTTGGATTCATTGGTGGGTTTATCATCATGATGTCCCTTGATGTGGGACTAGGATAAACACAGGTTCAGCTATGGAAACTCAATTTAAAGTCTACAGTGCCTCGGCGGGAAGCGGTAAAACCTTTACCCTAGTCAAGGAATATCTAAAGATTGTTCTCGGGTCTAAGGATCGGTTCGCTTTTCAAAAGATTTTGGCCATTACCTTTACCAATAAGGCCGCGGCTGAAATGAAAGAACGTGTCTTAGGGGCTTTAAAGGAATTTTCTAAAGTCGATCTTAAATCTAAATGGCCAGATTTATTTGTACTCTTGCATCATGAGAGTAATATTCCACCTCAGGTTTTAAAAGATCAAGCGGGAAAAGTTTTGCATGAAATCATGCAGAATTATGCTTCTTTGAGTATTACTACTATTGATTCTTTTACCCATAGACTGATTAGAACCTTTGCTTTTGATTTAGGAATTCCTATGAATTTTGAAATTGAAATGGACGCTCAGAAATTAATTTCGGAAGCGGTGGATTTACTTCTAGACCAACTCGGAGAGCATAAAGAAATTACAGAAGCGTTAAAAAACTTTATAGAAGATAAGATATCCTTAGACCAGGATTGGAATATTTCAAGAGATTTGAATGAGATAGCCGGTATACTCAACCGAGAGGTAGATGCGCTTGAATTCAAGGCTTATGAAGAAACTCCTATGAAGGATTTCACAGCTCTAGAAAAAGCTTTGAGAGCTCGGGAAAATGAAATTGCTTCTAAGTTTAGTGTTCCCGCCTTAAAAGCGATAAGTGCTATTAAAGGAGAGGGTTTGAAGAAGGAGGATTTTTCTTATTCTGGGAGAATGTATACACAGTTTCTCAACTTTTGTACTCCATTGAAGAGTGATCTTACTAAGTTTTCCGAGATCAAAAAAATCACTGAGGACAAAAAGCCTTATACGGCAAAAACCCCTGAGGACATTAAGTCTTCTGTGGATGCTATCTATCCTATTTTACAGGACTGTGCTTTTGAAATTCTCAAAGGCTTAGAAAATGAGGAAGAGAATCGAATTACTTTTTATAAAAGCCTTAGAAAAGAACTGATTCCACTTGCGGTTCTCAACAGGATTAACCTCTTGTTAGAAGAACTCAAAAGTGAGAGTAATATCAAATTCATCGCAGAGTTCAATCGTCTTATTTCAGAGGCCATCATTGATGAACCGGCTCCTTTTATTTATGAAAGACTTGGGGAGAAATATCAATATTTTTTCATCGATGAAATGCAAGATACTTCAGAATTACAATGGGAGAATTTAATCCCACTAATGCATAATGCCTTAGCATCTGAAGGGAGTCAAGTGATGCTTGTAGGAGACGGAAAACAATCCATTTATAGGTTTAGAGGAGGTAAAGCAGAGCAGTTTATAGGCCTTTCTTCAGAGGAAGTTTCTGGACTGTTTCACACAGAAAAAAAAGTAATTAATCTAGATACTAATTATAGATCTTATTCTAAGGTGGTGGAGTTTAACAACTCTTTTTTTACCTATATGTCTAAGTACCTAGAGAACCCACTTTATAAGCAAATGTACCAGGAGCAAAACAACCAACTTTTGAATTCAAAAAAAGGAGGTTATGTTCAATTGAATTTGGTGGATCAAGAGGATTCCCAAGAAAATTCTGATGAGGTGCTCGCGCAATTAGAGCAGCAGATTCTTCAGAGGGATCCTAAGTATAAACTAGGCGAGATCTGTGTCTTGGTTCGAACCAGTAAAGACGGAGTCAATGTCGCCGATTACTTAAGTGAAAAAGGCTATGCAATTGTCTCTTCAGAAACTTTAAGAGTAGCTAATTCTTCTAAAGTGGAGTTTTTGATTGATACTTTGAGAAGTATCGCGGATAAAAAAGACGAACGTATGCGCATGCGTATGGCTCTTTTTTTAAGAGATCATCTCCATATTGAAGGAGAACAAGATACTTATTTTGCCGCCTTGCACAAGAAGACCTATCCTGAATTTCAAGAGGCATTGAAGAAGGAGATGGGTATAGAATTCTCTTTAAAACAATTTGAGAATTTGCCTTTTTACGATGCGGTGGAGTATTTAATTCGTTGCTTTAAATTATTGGATTCTTCCGATGCCTACGTACAGTTCTTTTTAGATTTCGTCTTAGAGTATCAGCAGAAAAATTATGTACAGCTTTCTGACTTTTTAGAATATTGGGATCTCAAAGCTGAAAAACTATCGATTGTGGCTCCTGAAAATGATCAGGCCATAAGAATTATGACTATTCATAAATCAAAAGGTCTAGAATTCCCAATGGTAATTTGTGCTTTTTCGCATAGAATTACACCCTTACCAGCACAGAAAATATGGGCAAGCATGCCAGAGGAAGTACACTTTGATCGTTTTAAGCGATTGAGAATTGGTCCTTCTAAAAAATCTGAAGGAATATCTTCACAGATTGATCAGGAATTAGAAGTATTTAGAAACGGCTTTGACTTAGATACCATCAATTTGATTTATGTGGCCTTCACAAGAGCTTCAGAACAGCTCTATATCATCATGCAAAAGGGCAGGTCTGGGAATTCCATGTCTTATTTACAGGATTTTGTAGAAAACTCTGACTTTGAATGGCAAGGGGGATCGGATCAAGGTCAGTTCTGCTTTGGATCAAAGGAGCGTCCCTTAGAAGCTAAGTCAAAAGAGCAAAGTGGCTTCGAGTTTCAAGAAGGCTTTACTTCAAGTCCTTGGGAGGATCATCAAATAAAAGTAGTTCAAGAAGGGTCTAAATATTGGGATTCAAGTCAAGGAGAAGCTATAGCCTTTGGAAATAAACTTCATGAGATTATGTCTGAAGTCTTATCTTTTAAGGATGTAGACTTTAGTTTAGACCACGCTTTGAATAAGGGTTTGATTGGTGCAGAGGAGTATCAACCTTTAAAAAATCAGATACTTCAAATTGTGAGTAGCCCGGCCTTAGAACCTTATTACAAGGAGGGACTGAAAGTTTATAATGAGAGAAGTATGGTTGGAAATCACGGGGAACTATTGATTCCGGATCGCTTGGTATTTGAGGGTGAAAAGGTGGTGATTATTGATTATAAAACAGGAAAAAAGGATATTAAATATCTTGACCAGTTAGATGGTTATGGATATGTTTTGGCCCAAATGGGTTATAAAGTAACTAAGAAAATCCTCATTTATACAGGAGAAAACCTCGACATAGAGGTTTATGACTAAGGAGGAATGATTAATTTTGAGTAAAATTCTAAACTATGTACGGTAAAATAAAACAACACTTACAGGCCGAGCTTCAAGATATTCAAGAGGCTGGATTGTTCAAAAAAGAACGAATTATTACAACTTCTCAAGATGCGGTAATCAAAACCACTGAAGGAAAAGAAGTTATTAATTTTTGTGCAAATAATTATTTAGGGCTTTCGAATAACAAAGAGGTTATTCAAGCCGCTAAAGACACTTTAGACAGCCATGGATTTGGAATGTCATCGGTTCGTTTTATTTGTGGAACACAAGATATTCACAAGGAATTGGAAGAGAAAATTGCTGAATTTAATGGAACTGAAGATACGATTCTTTATGCAGCAGCTTTTGATGCAAATGGAGGTGTTTTTGAACCTTTATTAGGCCCTGACGATGCGATTATTTCGGATTCATTGAACCATGCTTCAATTATTGATGGGGTGCGTTTGTGTAAAGCAGCTCGTTATCGCTATGCGAATAATGATATGAAGGACTTGGAGGCGCAGTTGATCAAAGCGAACGAAGCTGGACATCGTTTCAAGATCATCGTGACGGACGGAGTGTTTTCTATGGACGGTATCGTAGCGAGTTTAGATCAAATCTGTGATTTAGCTGATAAATATGATGCTTTAGTGATGGTGGATGAATGCCATGCTGCTGGATTTATTGGTCCAACAGGGCGTGGAACTGCAGAAGCTAAAGGAGTGATGGGACGCGTAGATATTATAACTGGAACTCTAGGGAAGGCCTTAGGAGGAGCCATGGGTGGATATACTACGGGTAAAAAAGAAATTATTGAATTATTAAGACAGAGATCAAGACCTTATTTGTTCTCTAATTCCTTAGCACCTACTATTGTTGGGGCCTCTTTGAAGGTTTTTGACATGTTGTCTAGTTCTACAGAATTAAGAGATCGATTAGAAGCGAATACGGATTATTTCAAGAAAGGGATGAAAGCCGCTGGTCTAGATATCGTGGATGGTGATTCAGCCATTGTACCTGTGATGTTATACGACGCTAAATTGTCTCAAGAAATGGCTAATCGCCTTCTAGAAGAAGGGATTTATGTGATTGGATTTTTCTATCCTGTAGTGCCTAAAGATAAGGCTCGAATTAGAGTACAATTATCCGCAGCACATACTCAGGAGCATTTAGATAAAGCGATTGCGGCCTTTACAAAAGTGGCAAAAGAACTTAAGGTTATCGATTAATGAAATCATTTTTAGAAGAAAGCTTAGATCAAATATGGGACAGTTCCTCTAGTCTGGAGGAGCTCACCTTCGTACTTCCAAGTCAGCGTGCTTGTGTGTTTTTGAAGGACTTGATTATTAAAAAGTCTGATAAAGCGGGTTTTCTTCCAAAGATTATACCTATTGAAAAATTTATTGAGGAGCTTTCAGGTCTGGCTCAGATGGATCGCGTGGAGCTCCTTTTTAACTTCTATGAGGTATTTCTAGCCTCAAACCCTCAAAAGAGTCTGAGTTTTGATGCTTTTTCGAACTGGGCGACGACTGCTTTGCAGGATTTCAATGAAATTGACCGTCATTTAGTGGATGCTAAGCAATTGTTTAGCCAGCTGAGTGATATCAAAAAAATGGAAGAATGGAAGGTGGATGCCGATCCTGATAAGGACTATAGTCTGATGCGCTCTCATTTATTTTTTATGGAGCGTTTAGGGTTATTGTACCAGGAATTGAAATCTAAATTATTGGATCAAGGTAAGGGTTATCAAGGCCTTATTTACAGAGAAGCTAGAGAGCAGAGTGAGGCTTTTTGCGCACAACAGAAACCGAATTCTATATTTCTTCTAGGTTTTAATGCTCTGAACAAAGCAGAAGAGCACATCTTTCAAGATTTGTTATCTGAAGGTAAAGCTCAAGTGTTCTGGGATGGGGATGCCCATTATATGAACAATGATCATATTGCCGGTCACTTTTTAAGGAAATACAGAGACCATTGGCCGTTTTATCAACAAAACCCTTTTCCTGAATTCCCCAATCGATTTGAATCGCGAGATAAGAACTTGATTTCTATTGCCGCGCCTAAAAATATTTCTCAAGTGAAGTACTTTGGTCAGTGGCTTTCCGAGCAAGAATCTATAGAAAATACCGCAGTAGTTTTAGCAGATGAAAATTTGCTAGGCCTGTGCTTAAGTTCTTTGCCTTCCGAGGTGAAAAAGCTCAATATCACCATGGGATTCCCCTTGAGGAGCATTCCTATGTCGAGTTTATTTGAGGCTTTGTTTCATATGTATAGCAATAGAAAACGCCTTAAATTAGCTCCTGGAGTATATTATTACAAAGACGTTTTAGGGCTTTTTAAACATCCGGATTTACAAGATTTATGGGAAGAGTTAGAAGGGGATTTGGCTGATGATCTACAGCAAACGCTTCAGACCCAGAATCAATTGTTTCTGACCTTAGAGGAGTTAAAGGAGCTCATTCCAGAAAACTTGCATGAAGGCTTGAAGCCACTACAGGGATTTTTTGTGAAGGAGTTTGAAACTAAGGCCTTTTTAAAACAATGTTTGGCCCTAATTCAAGATTTAAAACCTTTTAAACAAGGGATTGAAAAGGAGTTTTTGTTCCGATTCCACACCCTTTTTGAACAATTAAAAAACTTAAATGAGTCCTATGAATACCTTGAGGGTATTCAAACAATTCACGATTTTTACAAGCAACTTCTCACAGACGAAAGTCTCTCTTTTCAAGGGGAGCCTTTACAAGGGTTACAGCTCATGGGAATGTTGGAAACGAGGTCCTTGGATTTTGATCGTATCGTTTTATTGGGAAGCAATGAAGGAATACTACCTTCGGGTAAGAGTGATTCCTCTTTTATTCCATTCGATGTGAAATTGCAATATGACTTACCGACCTATTTGATTAAGGATGGAATCTACGCCTATCACTTTTTTAGGTTGATTCAAAGAGCTTCTAAGGTGATCATGACCCATAATTCGGAAACCGATGGTTTGGGCTCAGGAGAGCGTTCTAGATTTGTGACTATGTTAGATCAAGAGGACCTTCTCAAAGTTCAGAAAACCATAGGACCTCTGATCCCTTCTGTAGAGAAAAAAGAATTAGTGATTGAGAAGAGCCCAGAGGTGATCAAGCGCCTTCAAGGTTTTGCAAAAAGCGGCGTTTCTCCTTCGGCTTTAAACACCTATATAAATAACCCTCCTCAGTTTTATTTTGAAAAGCTACTCAGTGTTTATGAAGCGGATAAGATGGAGGAGACGATGGCTCTAAACACGCTAGGGACGATAATCCACGATAGTTTAGAGGAATTATATAAACCTTATATTGGAAAACAATTGACGGTTGAGGTCGTGGAAGGCTTTCTTGAAATCTATATCTCTGAATTAGAAAAACAATTTCTTAAGAGCTTTAAAAAGGGACGTTATAAGAGAGGGAAAAACTTTGTCACTTATCAAGTTGCTCAGACCTATATTTCTTCATTTTTAAAGAAGGAACTCCAAGAGCTTAAGGAAGGGAATAGTATTGAAATCGTGAGTCTGGAACAAAAGATGGAATGCGAAGTTGAAGTTCCTGGAATTTCTTACCCCATCAAATTAAAAGGATTAGCCGATAGAATTGACCGGAAAAATGGGGAATTGAGAATTGTGGATTATAAAACGGGTAAGGTACAGTCCGGAGATCTCTATGTGGGTGACCTGTCTGAACTAAGTACTAATTCCAAACGCAAATATGTTTTGCAGGTTTTGTTTTATGCAGTCTTATATATGGAGAATAACCCTCATACGAATATTAATGAGTTAAAGAGTGGAATCATTAGCTTCAAAAACTTTAAAGCAGGATTCATGTCTTGTAACTATGCCAAGGGACGTAAACGTGATGATCAAATGAGTATGGAACGTTATCAGGAATTCAAAGAAGCCTTGATCGCTTTACTGTATGAAATCTTCAACCCTGAAATTCCATTTAAAGAAAATGAAGATAAAAAATACGCATGGGTATAGAAAAAATAGAAAACTTAAGTATTCCCGGACCGAATGGGAAACCCTTAGTCTTAGATGTCTATCATAAAAACCTGCCTGGAGACCTTGTGATTTTCTGCCATGGTTATAAAGAAAATAAACATTGGGGAGCATGGGATCTTCTTGCAGAGCGCTTTGCTAGTCTAGGCTATGTTTTTGTAAAATTCAACTATAGTTTCAACGGAACGAGCCCCGCCGACCTGTCTGAGTTTTCGGATCTTGAAGCCTTTGCTCAAAACCGCTTTTCTTACGAATTAGACGATACACTGGTCCTGATAGATTATCTTAGAACTAAAGCCGATTTCAAAGCGCTTTATACCGAGAACAGCACCCATCTAATTGGTCATTCTCGAGGGGGATCTATGTCGATTTTAGCTGAAGAGGCCAGTAAACATTCCATTGAAACGGTTAGTGCATGGGCAGCTCCTGCTAGTTTTGAGTATTTCCTACCTAAAGGTTGGAAGAAATGGTACTGGGCACTTCGTAAAAGAGTCTACCTCAAGCATCCAAGAACGGGTCTTAAACTTCCCCATGACTACAGTTTTTATAAAGATTATTTCTTGAATCAACAACGATTGAATTTGATACATGCCCTTCATAAATCCAAGGCCCGGCATCTATTTATGCAAGGGACTAACGATGGAGTAGTGAGTGTTTCTCAGGCAGAAGAATTACATGGAAACTCCAAGGATTCCAAACTGATCATTGTCGATCAAATGGATCATAATTTAGGAAATAAGACTCCCTGGACTGGAGAGGGTCTTCCAGGATATTTACAAATTTGCGTAGAGGATACGCTTAAATTCATTAAAAATGAAGGTTGAAAAAGCAACGGACAAGGATATATCAACAATTAAAAAATTAACCGAGGCCTGTGCTCGAGACATGATATCAAAAGGGATTTTCCAATGGAATGAGCACTATCCTTCAAGAGCTGTATTTGAGAAAGACGTGGAAAGAGGAGAACTCTTTAAACTAGTTGAAGCAGGTCAAATTAGAGGGATTATGGTCCTTAGTGATATAGAAGATCCTGAATATGATGGGGTCAAGTGGTCTGGAGAAGAGGGGCGAAAAATCTATGTGCACCGATTGGCAGTTCATCCAGAGCATCAAGGCAAGGGTTATGCACAAAAATTGATGGAATTTGCCCAGGTATTCGCTGTGAACGAGGGGTTTTCTTGGATTCGATTAGACACCTTTAGTCAAAACAAAAGAAATAATATATTTTATCAAA
>JBMYWH010000028.1:0-29104 GCA_049607205.1 Flavobacteriaceae bacterium
TCCATGTTCAAATGTTGGCTAGTGAAGCGGTTCAAGAACAGCGTATTAAATACCGGTGGGAAGCTATAAGCCAGGAGAATAAGCTGATGAAGGAGTCTAAAATGACAGGTTATTCTTATCAAGCAGAAGTTCTGTCTAATGGAGATACGGTTCGACAGCTATTAGCAAGAAGTAGACATTTACTGTTTAAAAGCCCTTCAAAATGGACGAGTTCCCAATCAGAAAGAGCTGTCCTGTTGTTTGAACGCTATCCAAGGATTTATCAGGCTTATAAACTATCACAATCCTTGCGTGGTGTCTTTAGTTCTTGTACTAATAAAGATACAGCACGACTAGAATTAGCCAGGTGGTATCAGGAGGTTGAAAAGGCTAATTTTGAATCCTTCCACGTGATCTCAAGAACGATTTATCATCATTATGATAAGATATTAAACTACTTCATCAATCGAAGCACCAATGCTTCAGCTGAATCTTTTAATGCAAAGATCAAAGACTTCAGAAGACAGTTTAGAGGAGTAAAAGACATCCCTTTTTTTCTGTACAGACTATCTAAACTATATGCTTAAAATTAATTCCTCCCCAACTTTTGATGTTGATCCTATTTATCTCCGAATTGTATACTAGCACCTATACTAAGCATAGACAGGCTATTACTGGATTCCATACCTAAGGACTCATACTCTAATCGAAGTCCGAAACCACCTAGGTTTAAACCAGCTCCAAGTCCCCATAAAAAGTTAGTGTTGTTATCTTCCCAACTTACTTCATCTATGCTTTGGTTCGCAAAGAAAGCTCCTGCTTTACCAAACGCAGCAACCGGGCCTATATTAATGGTTCCTCGCAAAGCGATATCTCCACCTTTAGTTTTAACATAATTAGTTGAACTTCCATCTGTATTCTTGAGCTTACCAAGATCTCTATATCCCCCTTCAATTCCCAAGAACTTCATCATTCCAACCCCAGCAAAAACTTTCCATCCAAAAGAATTACCGTCATACTTAAAGCTTTCACCATTAATATCTCCTAGGTCAGTATTCACAAATGAATTACCGACACTTCCACCTGCATAAAATTGGGCCTTGGATTCTCCTAAAACAAAAACTGTCAAAAGAGCAAAAAACATAATTTTCTTCATAATAAGTTGATTTTACACCTTTAAGATAGTGAAAATCATCTACTTATCTGAAAATTCGATTCCTAAATATGTAGAACAAAACAATACTACCTATTAAAACAAAGGAAAGAATAGGTGATTGTACCAAGAGACTCGGCCACAAAACGACGGCCATTAAAAATCCAGCAAAGGCACCACCTATATGGGCTGAATGTCCAATATTACCGATTTGCTTTTTCATTCCATAGATAGAATAAAGCATGTATCCGATGGCAAAGACATAAGCTGGCAAAGGGATCGGTATAGGAAATAAGATCAAGCTCATGTCGGGATATACGAGTACTGAAGCATATAATATACCTGATACGGCTCCAGAAGCCCCTACAGCAGAATAATAGGGCTCTTTTCTGTGAAATAGAAAAGAAAGAATATTACCAGATAGTAGACTCACCACATAAATCAAAATAAACCCTAGAGTTCCGAACGCAGCCTCAACCACCTCGCCAAAAAGAAATAAAGCATACATATTAAAAAACAAATGCATCCAATCTACATGAAGAAAGGCAGCACTGAACATTCTGTATTTCTGTCCACTTTGTACTGCTCCTACATTAAATTTATATTTATCAAAAAAAGCTCTATTATTAAACCCTTGTATACTTATCAGCACATTCGCTGCAATAAAGGTCAAGATCAATACATTCATATTATTATATTTTCTTCAAAGATAAAATTATTGCGATATTTGTATAAAGTTTGACTATGCAATTAATCATCTACCTTGTAACTTATCCATTTTTCATGGTGGTATCCTTACTTCCTTTTAAAGTAATGTACCTCCTATCAGATTTATTCTACCTGATCTTATACTATCTAATTGGATATAGAAAAAAAGTAGTACAAAAGAACTTAAAACTAGCATATCCGGATAAAACAGAAAAAGAACGATTAGATCTGGAAAAAAAATCTTATCGCCATTTTGTAGACATATTCTTTGAAATGGCAAAAACCTTCACTGTATCAAAAAAAGAACTCCTAAAGCGCTATAAGTTCAGCAATACAGAACTCATTGATCGTCTACATAACGAAGGTCGTTCAGTAATCATGATGAGCTCACATTACGGAAATTGGGAATGGTCTATCTTAGTCCCAGTGGTAACAAATTACACCTCTTATGCCACTTATACGGAAATTAGCAATCCTTATTTCAACAAAGCTGTTATTCAGTCACGTGGTAAATTTGGAGCAATTCCAATAGAAGCAAAAAAAACAGTACCAGCCATCATCAAAAATTCAGCACGCAAAAAGCAAGCTCTTTACGGCCTTATCTCTGACCAGAGTCCATCCTATAAAAACCTAAATTATTTCACAGAGTTTTTTGGAGTAAAAGTTCCGGTACATATTGGAGCAGAAACTTTAGCTAAGAAATATGATATTGCTGTGGTAATGCTTGATACTCAACAAACAAAAAGAGGTTATTATCAATCTGAATTCAAAATGATTAGTGAATTCCCTAAACAGACTGAATCTAGGGAAATTACTCAGAAATATTTAAGAGAAACAGAACATCAAATAAATAGAAACCCTAGTCTTTATTTCTGGACTCACAACAGATTCAAGCATTCCAATAAAGCTCCTAAAGACTAAACCAATCTTCAACAAATTCGTTCAAGTCTAGTTTGTCATTACGGTGTCTATATTCATTTGTCTTATCGTTGTATATATAGTCCTTTTTCCACTGATTAATATTCAAGGCAGTTTCTTCTATGGAATCACAGATAAATTTAATCTCCTCATTAGTAGTAGTAGGATGTATACTCATTCTAATCCAACCCGGCTTATCAAGTAAACAGCCCTGGGAAATTAAATCTACAATTTCTCCAGATTTGATTTGATCAACATGCAATAAATAATGTCCATAAGTACCTGCACAAGAACATCCCCCTCTAGTTTGAATACCAAAACGATCATTCAGTACTTTAACAACTAAATTAAAATGAGCTTCTTCTATATAGAAAGAAAAAATCCCTAAACGATCTTCATGCTCACCTGCCAGAATTTCTAGACCAGGAATTTTCTTAAGACGTTTCATGATATAAGAAACCTGTTCATGTTCACGATCTAAGATGTCCTGAACTCCCATTTTTTCCTTCAATTGAATAGCCAAAGCAACGCGAATAGTCTGCATAAAGGCAGGAGTTCCTCCATCTTCTCTTGTTTCGATATCATCGAAATAACCATGCCCTCCCCAAGGATTCGTAAATGTTACCGTACCTCCTCCTGGGTTGTCAGGGACCTCATTATCATACAATGCTTTATTAAATACCAACACGCCTGAACTCGCTGGCCCTCCAAGAAACTTATGAGGAGAAAAGAACACAGCATCCAAGTAGGCATCTTTATCTTCAGGATGCATATCAATCTCCACATAAGGAGCAGAACATGCAAAATCAACGAAACAAAGACCTTTAAAACTATGCATGATTCGAGCAACTTCATGAAAAGGAGTACGTATTCCAGTTACATTTGAAGCTGCCGTTATAGAGGCTATCTTTAAAGTCCTATGCGCATATTGTGCCACTGTGTTTTCAAAATTCTCTAAACAAAACAATCCGTGTTCATTAGGCGGAACGACCACCACTTCGGCGATAGTTTCATGCCAAGAAGTTTGATTAGAGTGATGCTCCATATGAGAGACAAAAACCACTGGTTTATTAACTTTATCAAAAGCTATATTGTCTTTATACTTATCAGATATTCTAAGTCCTAAAATCCTTTGAAACTTGGAAATCACTCCAGTCATTCCAGAACCTTCGGTAATCAACACATCATCTTGTCCAGCATTCACATGTTTCTTTATAATTTCTCTAGCTTGATGATAAGCATGAGTCATAGCGGAACCTGTAAGTGTTGTTTCCGTATGCGTATTCGCTACATAGGGACCAATAATTTGGCTTAACTTTTCTTCAATACCACGATAGAGTCTACCAGAAGCTGTCCAATCCGCATAGATAATTTTTTTCTCTCCATATGGACCTACAAAAGACAGATCATCTCCAATGATTTCCTTTTTATATTTTGAAAAATATGTTTCTAAAGTTTGTTCAACTATCATGTTTAAGAATTTAAGTCAATTAAATACCCGCAATAACTTTTATTGTATCAATCATTGTTTGAGCCAACTGATCTGCCGACTCTTGTGAAGGCGCTTCAGTATAGATTCTAATGATTGGTTCTGTATTTGATTTTCGAAGGTGTACCCATTGATCTGTGAAATCTACCTTCACTCCATCAATAGTATTCACCTGCTCGTTTTTATACTTTTCCGCTACTTTTTCTAAAATTAAATCTACATCTAATTCCGGAGTAAGCTGTATTTTATTTTTACTCATGAAATAAGAAGGATAAGTAGCTCTTAAAGCCTTAACTCCTATTTCTCTCTTGGCTAATAAAGATAAGAACAGAGCAACACCAACGATTGAATCACGTCCATAATGAGAATCCGGGTAGATGATTCCACCATTCCCTTCACCTCCGATAACCGTATTAGTATCTTTCATTGTTTTAACCACATTTACTTCCCCAACAGCCGAAGCGGTATAGCTACCACCATGTTTCTCTGTAACGTCTCTCAAGGCCCTAGATGAAGATAAATTCGAAGTTGTATTTCCTCCTCCTAACTCACCTAAAACATAGTCCGCACAAGCAACCAGAGTATACTCCTCTCCAAACATTTCTCCGTCTTCAGATATAATTGCTAATCGATCTACATCAGGATCCACAGTTAAACCAAAATCAGCATTTTGATCAACAACCATTTTAGACAAATCTCCTAAATGCTCTTTTAATGGTTCCGGGTTATGAGGGAATTCTCCATTAGGTTCACAATACAATTCTATGCATTCTACATTTAAACGCTCTAAGAGCTTAGGCAAAATAATTCCACCTGTTGAATTAACAGCATCTACTACCACTTTGAAACCTGCCTTTTTAATAGCAGCTACATCTACTAAATCTAAAGCCAAAACCTCTTCAATATGTTTATCCATATAAGTATTGTCTTTAATATAAACACCCAAATCATCTACTTGGGCGAAGTCAAATGCATCTTCTTCCGCAATTTTCAGAATTTCAGCTCCATCTGCACCACTTACAAACTCTCCTTTTTCATTAAGTAGCTTTAAAGCATTCCATTGTTTTGGATTATGAGAAGCAGTAAGAATAATACCACCTTGAGCCTCTTCTAAAGGCACGGCGATTTCCACAGTTGGTGTAGTAGACAAACCTAAATCAAAAACATCAATCCCTAAACCGACTAAAGTATTCGCTACAAGAGAAGAAATCATTTTACCAGAAATTCTTGCATCTCTACCAATTACAACCTTTACAGGTTTATCATGATGTTGTCCCTTAAGCCATGTTCCATAGGCTGCCGCGAATTTTACAGCATCTACTGGCGTTAAGTTATCATTTATCTTTCCTCCTATAGTTCCTCTGATTCCAGAGATCGATTTAATCAATGTCATAATTCAAATTTTGGTTTCCAAATATAATCTTTTTCATCGCATTTAAACTTTTAAGACATAAAAAAAGCGACCTCAAATGAGGTCGCTTCTATGGTTGTTTAGTCTAAGACTATTTTCCTTCCATTTTCTTCTTTAAGTCTGCAAGACCAGCGATATCTCCAAGAGTTGTTTTCTCAGAAGACTCAGCTTTTTTAGCTGCTGCCTTGATATTCTTTTGTTCTTCAGCTTTAAAGATTGCTGTATGAGAAGCAACGATTCTACGGTATTCTTTAGAGAACTCAATTACTTTGAACTCTGCAGTATCACCTTTTTCAATTTTAGAACCATCTTCTTTCTCTAAGTGACGGTTAGGAACAAATGCTTCAATTCCATCTTCGAAAGTCACAACAGCTCCTTTATCGTTACGATCTTTTACAGTACCTGTATGAGTCGACCCGATAGCGTAAGTAGCTTCATGTGCATCCCAAGGATTATCTTGAGTTTGTTTGTGTCCTAAGTTTAATTTACGTCCTTCAACATCTAATTCTAATACTTGAACCTCTAGTTTATCACCAACATTAACAAAGTCAGATGGGTGCTTAACCTTCTTAGTCCAAGAAAGATCAGAAATGTATACAAGTCCGTCAATTCCTTCTTCTAACTCAACGAATACACCAAAGTTAGTGTAGTTTCTTACTGTTCCTGTGTGAACTGAACCTACTGGGTATTTAGTTGTGATGTCTGTCCATGGATCTGGGTGTAATTGCTTCATACCTAATGACATCTTACGATCTTCACGATCTAATGTTAAGATAACAGCTTCTACCTCATCTCCAACTTTTACGAAATCTTGTGCAGATCTCAAGTGTGTAGACCAAGACATTTCAGATACGTGAATCAATCCTTCAACTCCTTGAGCTACTTCAATAAACGCACCGTAATCAGCAAGTACTACTACTTTACCAGTTACTTTATCTCCAACTTTTAAGTTAGAATCTAAAGCTTCCCATGGGTGAGCGCTTAATTGTTTCAATCCTAATTGAATTCTTGTTTTCTCATCATCAAAGTCTAAGATTACAACGTTCAATTTCTGATCTAATTCAACAACCTCAGATGGGTGGTTGATACGAGACCATGATAAGTCAGTAATGTGAACTAATCCATCAACACCTCCTAAATCAACGAATACACCGTAAGAAGTAATGTTTTTAACAATACCTTCTAATACTTGACCTTTTTCAAGTTTTCCGATGATTTCTTTCTTTTGAACTTCGATATCAGCCTCAATAAGAGCTTTGTGAGATACTACTACATTCTTAAATTCGTGGTTGATCTTAACAACTTTGAATTCCATAGTTTTCTCTACGTACTGATCGTAATCTCTAATTGGTTTAACGTCAATTTGAGAACCTGGTAAGAATGCTTCGATTCCGAATACGTCAACGATCATACCACCACGAGTTCTACACTTAACAAATCCATTAACAACTTCTCCAGTTTCGAAGGCATTGTTAACACGATCCCAAGCTTTGATTACACGAGCTTTTTTGTGAGATAATACTAATTGTCCAGAAACGTCTTCACGTTTGTCAACTAATACCTCTACTGTGTCCCCAACAGCTAAGTTAGGATTGTAACGGAATTCATTCAATGAAATAACTCCTTCTGATTTAGAGTTAATATCAATGATTACGTCACGGTCTGTTTTTCTGATTACAGTCCCTTCGATAACATCACGCTCGTTAACGAAACCTACAGTTCCATCTAAAGCTTTGTCGAATGCCTCCAATTTAGATTCATCAACAGCATCAATACCTTCTTCGTATTTGTGCCAGTTAAAGTTATCTAAAAATTCTTGAGTGTTTTGAGCTGTTGCAGCTGGTGCTACTTGCTCTTCTGTTTTGTTTGTAGTTTCTTCAGCCATGCTGTAGAAATGGTTTTTGTATCTTTGCATCCTTAGATTTTTTAAACGGCGAATTACAAAGAGTGTTATAAATAGTTAAAATGTTCCTTTTCAAATCTATAGCCGTAAAAAGGAGTGCAAATGTACAAAATATTCTTGTATATAACAACATCAAAATGAAGTAATTAAAATGGATATCTACGGAAAAGCCTTATTAGACTACCAAAACAATAATTACACCGAGGACTTAGAGTCCGAAACCAGCATCTCTACTTGGGATGTTTTCCCACTTCCCTACCTTTTTAGAAGCATTGATGAAATGCCCGAGATGGAGACTAAAGCTCTTGAACTGGCAAAAGGAAAAGTTTTGGATATAGGGTCCGGTGCAGGTTCGCACTCACTTTACTTGCAAAACAAAGGAATTGATGTAACTGCCATAGACACCTCGGTCGGCGCCATAGAAGTTTGTCAGGCAAGAGGCATAAAAAAAACTCTAAATCAAGATGTCACTACCTTATCATCAGAAAATAAGTATGACACCCTTTTACTTCTTATGAATGGAGCCGGTATGGCTGGAAATCTCAAAAATACCTTAGGCTTTTTATTAAAATTAAAGGAACTGCTAAGTCCTGGAGGACAAATCCTCTTAGACTCATCCGACATCATCTATATGTTTGAAGACGAAGATGGAGGGACTTGGATGGATATGAATAAAGATTACTATGGAGAAGTAATCTTTAAGATGCGATATAAAGGACAAGAAAGTGAACCCTTTGACTGGGTTTATTTGGATTTTGACACCTTAAAAACAATTGCGGAGCAAGCTGGATTTACATGTGAGAAACTTCTGGAAGGATCACATTACGATTATTTGGCTCGCTTAAGTTAAGAAGCAAGCCAATTTTTAAAATTCTTTACGCGATCCCGAGCAATGATTAACTCATAATCATGAGGAGTTTTAGGTTTAATTTGTAATCTAGAATTACTGTAAGCATTGATTTGGTCAATGTGGTCGATATGTAAGATACAAGAGCGATTGATCCTGAAAAACTCTTGAGGATTTACTTGTTTTTCAATTTCATCTAAAGTCTCATCTAAGTCATAAGACCTTCCGTACACAGTTTTCAAAAAACTGGACTTATCTGCGGAATAAAACATAGTAATCTCCTGGGTCTTGACTAGTTTGAACTGCGATCCTAAACGAATCATCCATCTGGATTTAAACTGTTTCTGATGCTCAGGAAACAAGCTTTGATTCATTTTCTTAAGCATTTCTTCCAAATCGCTTTCTTCTGATTTTTTCTGATCAAATTGATCTAAAGCCTGCTTCAAATCATCTGAATCTATTGGCTTCAAAAGATAATCTATACTATTGTGCTTAAATGCCTGTAAGGCATACCCGTCATAAGCAGTAGTAAATATTATAGGTGACTTCACCTCAACATGCTCAAAAATCTCAAAACTTAAACCATCACTGAGCTGAATGTCTAGAAACATCAAATCTGGATGTTTATTAAGAGAAAAGTATTCAACCGCCTGTTGTACACTATGGACCATATCTATTTGGTCTTCAGGTCTAGACTCTAAGAGCATTCGACTTAGACGCCTAGCTGCAGGCTTCTCATCTTCTATGATTAATATATTCATCTTGATCCATTAACTTTTGAATTTTACGTTCCTCCCATTTTTTTCCAAAGAAAATACTTTTCCCAAAAACTCCATACCAATTAAAGAATAATCCTATTCCCCACCAAAACCAAAGGTTAAAATAGGAGAATTGAAAGTTGTCAAAAAAAACCTCCATCGTAGGATGATCCATTTGATGCATTCTTTGGTACATAATAAAAATGGTAAAACCCCCATTGACTAGAAAATACCAAAAAAGATGCATATAAAAGCCCTTCACCTTCTTTACATGGTCAACCGCCTCTCTATAGGCTTGATCTTGTGCTTTATTAAAAGTTTTCATCTTCCATCAATTTTTTAATTTTACGTTCTTCCCATTCTCTTCCCACACCAAAAGTGAAGAAAGCATGAATTAATACCGATACTCCCCATCCGGCCATAGGAAACCAAAACCAATGAAAATCCCAGTAAGTCATGTAATTTATAAAGATTAAAAAGGGTATTACCACCAGATATGCCGTCAGGTTCATATAAAACCCTTTCAGCTGATCTACGCGCTCTTTTGCTTGAATATATCGTTCCGTTTCTGCTTTATTAAAATCTTCCATCTTAGTATTTGTTTTGATCCATGTATTTCTTAATCTGTTTATCCTCCCAACCGGTACCTACTCCGTATATTTTAACCGCTTGTATCACGATTCCAATTCCCCAACCGAAACCGGCAAACCAAAACCATTGGAATCCCCAATACGTTTGGTAATTGACATAAATTAATATAGGCATGACCACACAGAAACTGATAAGTCCAGTATAAAATTCTTTCAATTCTTTTACGTAAGTCTTTGCTCTTAAATATTTTTCGTGGTTACTATAATCTATAGTTTTCATCACTTTTGCTTCTTGAATTAGTAAAGGTATTTTAACAATAAAATCCTTTTTATTTTTTAATATTTTTATGGCTCTTTCTGAAATAATATCATATCTCTTACTGATATTTTCCAAGCCTACTTTAGTACTTTTACCAATGACTTGTTTCGGATTATAATTATTTTCAACACTTATATATTCCTCCGCTATAAGCACTTTTATTTTCAGTGGTAACTGGTTATGTTTAATACAGTTCTCTAATAATAATTGTAGGGTCAGTGGCACTATTTTAAAGTCTTCAATTGTATCATAGTCCGAAATCAATTCATATTCTACCTGATCTTCGAATCTCATCTGTATTAAATCCATATAGGCTCTGGCAAATCTCAATTCTTCCGATAAGGGAATTAAATCCTTGTTTTTTTGTTCTAAAACATAGCGATACACCTTGGATAACTTCGTGGTAAACTCCTCGGCTCTCTTGGGATCTTCTCCTATCAAAGAGGTCAATACATTTAATGAGTTAAATAGAAAATGTGGATCTAACTGGCTTTTTAAAGACTCAAACTTAGCGGTAACGGTTTTTGCGACCAGCTCAGAATCCTGAACCTTTTTCTCCTGATTCGCTTTATAGATATAGATAAAGGTAATAATCAGAACAACTATGACTGCGAAGACACCGCCAAAGACATAATTTACTACATGACTGCGCTCATAAGAAATAAAGGAATTAAAGCTATCTCCATTCAACCATATAGCTGTTCCCATTCTCAACAGAAATAATGTCAGTAAGGTTACAAAAAATGAAGAAAACACTCCCGTAACTGCTCTCAAACCATTTCGCCCTTTCCAGTCTCTTGAATTTAAATATTCGAACAAGATCATATTACAGCCTCCGATGACTAGGGAATAGATTTGATAAAAGGCGAAGTTTACGAAAAAGGACCATGTCGAAGAATATTGAAAATCTCCTAAGAGAAGCTCTGATGTGATAAACACAAAGAGTCCTATAATAAAACTTGTTCCAATTATTTTTAATGCTTTTTTCATAAACTTAAATCTCTGCCTCTAATTTAGAATTTAATTTTAAGATGAAGGTCCTCATTATCCACGTCAAATTTAGAGGTATCAAATTGTGGAGGACCGAAGCCCATATCATTATTACTCACCCCGTAGTCTTCTATAGGCATCCCGTTGGTTTCAAAGTCCATTCTTTGATTCCCATTTTCATCGTGGAAGCAAATAATAGCGTAAGTCCCAGAGGTAACTCCCTCAAAGGTAACAGTAGCATGGCCTTCTTTAATCTCCGAACTTTTTGCCTGTAAAATCTCTTTCATAAATCCCTCTTCGTCATAAAGTGCAAAATTTACAGTTCCCTGTTCATTTCTGACATTAATTACCTCTGCGGTAATCTCTACAAGATTTTCTTTTGTGTTTTGTCCTATAGCATTTCCTGTAACTAAAAGGACTAAGCTGATCATAATTCGTATCATAATTAATTGATTTTTAATTGATACTTCAAATTTGAGACAAAACAGGCTTTCTTGAAAAACAAGTCAGACGAATCGTCACAATATACAGATGAATCGTTTTTTTTTAATATTGTTGTAACAAATTAAGTTTTTGACTACCTATTAATAAATGCGAATTTGAATCCAGAATTAGAAAAAGAATTTTTAAAACTATTTGAATCCAATCAGAATATAGCGCACAAGATTTGTCGTGCTTATTGTTCTGATGAAGATTCACATAAAGATTTGTTTCAAGAAATTACGATTCAATTGTGGAAGGCCTATCCTAAATTTCGAGGTGATTCAAAATTTTCTACTTGGATGTATCGCATTTCACTAAATACCGCTATTACGGTATATCGCAAATCCAAAAGGAGTATCCAGACTTCCTCCATGGACCAATTTAATTTTAAACTGGCAGAGGAATCTTATGACGAAACAAAAGATTTACAGATAAAAGCGCTTTACAAAGCCATTAACCAACTCAGTGACATTAACAAAGCAATAATCTTATTATACCTAGAAGATAAACCCTATAAGGAAATCTCTGAAATTTTAGGAATCTCTGAAGTTAATGCACGAGTAAAAGTGAACCGAAGTAAAGATCAATTAAGAAAACTACTTAATCCATAAAAACCATGGAGGACTTAAAAAACATATGGAATCAGCAGGACTTGTCCCAAGACCACCTCAATACAGAGGAGGTAAAACCCCTGCTGACCAAAAAATCTAAATCCGTTGCAAAATGGATTCTAATTATCAGCTTAATCGAATTCATTCTGCCGAATCTCATTTATCTATTTATAGATACGGAGAGTATTGATCATCAATATGAGATCATTGGAATGAATACCTTTATGAAGGTCATTACCTTTATAAATTATGCCGTTGCTCTAGGATTCATCTTTGTGTTTTTCAAAAACTACAAAAGGATCTCTATGGATCAAAGTGTCAAACAACTTATGAAATCCATTGTGAAAACCAGAAAAGTAGTAAAGAGTTATATTTATTACAACCTTATAACGGTAAGTTTTATATACCTAATAATGATCGTCGTAATTTTTTCAGATTATGATAAAATGATAGAATACTTCCAGATTGACATTAGTCAGACTCCAGTGGAATCGATTTGGCTAACACTACTCATTGCCACTATAGTAGTCATGGCCCTTGCGGTACTCTTGCTTTGGTTATTCTACAGAATCACCTATGGCTACTTATTGAGAAGACTTCTAAGGAATTACAAAGAAATTTCCGCCAACAAAAAAGAGGACTAATTATAGTCCTCTTTAATTTTATCTTTATACACTTCTAAGAATTTCTCCAATTTGGGGTTGATTACTGCTCTGCAATAACCAGCATTCTTGTTTGAGTTATAGTAGTTTTGATGATAATCCTCTGCCACATAGAATTTATCCAACTCCGTTACCTCCGTGACTATAGGATCCTCAAAAACCTCAGCATTGTCAAGAGTTTTAATCATTTGCTCTGCCAATTCTTTTTGAGTTTCATTGTGATAAAACACCGCCGATCGATATTGGGTCCCTCTATCATAGCCTTGGCGATTTAAGGTTGTAGGATCGTGGGTGGCAAAAAACACCTCCAATAGCTCTGTATAGCTAATCACAGTAGGATCAAACTTTATATCGATTACCTCAGCATAACCGGTTTTACCAGTAACCACGTCTTGATAGCTCGGGTTCTTGGTATGTCCTCCTGCATATCCACTGCGCACACGCTCCACGCCTTCCAATCTTTGAAAAATGGCTTCTGTACACCAGAAACAACCATTACCAAATGTAGCTTCTTCCAATTTTGTTTTGTTTTTTTGGCCTTGAGCCTCTCCAAAAGTAATGATTAAGAGAAGGGCAAAAAGCACATTAAGTTTAAGAGTCATTTTTTTGGTTTTGGTCGACAGAACATACAATACTTACATGTTCGCAAGAACTTTTTTAGTCTTATCTAACATCTCAGGACTAAAGTCTAGATGCGTCACCATACGTAACTTCCCCTGTCCCATTGAGATAATCAAGATATTATTAGCCTCAAGAGTCTGCATAAATTTATCTTCATTCTCCTTACCCGCTACTTCAAAAATTACAATATTCGTCTCTACAGGTTCTACCTTAGTTACCAAAGAACACTGCTCTAAAGCTCTTGCTAATTCCTGAGCGTGACTATGATCCTCTGCCAATCGTTCCACTTGATGATCCAAAGCATAAATGGCCGCAGCAGCTAGATAACCAGCTTGACGCATTCCTCCACCAAATAATTTTCGAATTCTTAAGGCTTTATTCATATCCTCTTGAGAACCAACTAATACAGATCCTACTGGCGCTCCTAAGCCTTTTGAAAGACAAATACTTATGGTGTCAAAAACTTCTCCATACTGCAAAGGTGTCTCCCCTTTAGCTACAAGAGCATTAAATAATCGAGCTCCATCCAAATGAAACTTCAAACCATGTTCTCTAACTACAGCTTCGATCTTTTGAATTTCATTGAAATCCCAACAAGCACCTCCTCCTTTATTGGTGGTATTCTCTACAGCTACTAAAGCGGATTTAGGTAAATGTATATTTGTAGGGTCATTGATGGCATCTCCCAATTGTTCCGCTTTGAACATTCCTCTCTCTCCATTGATCAAATAGGAAGTAACACCAGCATTGAAAGCTGCTCCTCCTCCTTCATAATTATATACATGTGCGTATTTATCACAGATCATTTGATCTCCAGGCTGGGTATGTAATTTAATAGCGGTTTGATTAGCCATAGTTCCCGAAGGGAAAAACAAGGCTGCTTCCTTCCCGAACATTTTGGCCACCTTGGCCTCCAAAGCATTTACCGTAGGATCCTGTTTAAATACATCATCCCCTACTTCGGCCTTAAACATTGCCTCTAACATTCCTTTGGTCGGTTTGGTAACCGTATCACTGATTAAATTTACTGTCATATCTATTCTATTTACTTAAGTACAAAATTAATGGATTTTCACAATTCTACATCCTATTTAAAACATATAAACCTTAGAACCTTTCAGGGCTACTGAATTGCTCGAAGGTCGGTCTTTTGAAATTGGAAGAATTGAAGGATTATTAGGATATGGATACTCTAATTTGCGCCATTGCCCTTCAGATTCAGTTAAAATAACCTTCCATCCATTGCTCATTTCAGTCTGCAGGTAGAAAACATCAGAAACTGTGAATTTCACCAAGAGTTTGAACTGAGAATCCAACAAGAGGATGCTGCAGCCCCCCGTTCCGCAAAAATAAGGCGAAACTAATTTCACAAAATATTCAAGGCTTCCATCTGAATTAAGGTCTGATGAGTAAAATTCAAACTTTCGATACTCCTTAGGAACATCAACATAAGTCTGGGAAAGATAATGCTGTACCTTGACTATTGGAACTTCCTTCTTATTGGAACAGGAAACAAGCAATATCACAAATAGAATGCTTAAAAACCTCATTAGTCCAGTTTGATTGATTTGAACCATACTTCGGCATAGTCTCCATTGTTGTATTGTTTTTCTATATTTCCATCAAAACTATTAGATCCAGTATTCCAAACATTATTTTTCACAGGATCCTTTCCATTACTTTGATTATATGCCCCAGCTTTGAAGAATTGTAGTTCACCTTTATACCCAGTGGCCTGCTCCGTTTCATGTCCGTCACTCGTAAAAGTCAATGTCATAATCCCCTCTTTTACTTCGATGGCGTAATTAAAGGACTCTCCTAGCTCAATTCCGTCTACCGGTTCGCTTGGAAGCTGATTGTTCTGATCGGCAACTACAGACATGTCATATCCCCAAATAGCTTGCGAATAATCCCAGCGTTTTGAATTGTCTCCTTGAGTATTGATCTCATAATTCCAGAACACAGAACCCTTTGTATGACCTGGGAATTTTTTATAGAAAATTTTTAAAGGTTCATTTTTATGGCCCTGATCAGAATGGATTTGTCCAACCACAACAGAATAGGAAGCAGCTACCTTAGGGTCACCTGATTCTGAAGTCTGATAGACGGTTATATCATAGTTACTTTCTGTACATGATACCAATAAAATTACTAGAAGAATGAATACACTGTTTTTTTTAAATAGGTGAACCATCTGGAATTTTTGCTATAGGTTTATACTTATATTGACTAGGATCCTTTTTCATCTGAGCAATATCTCTCAAGATTTGCTCCTCACTTACCGAACGATTCTTTTTAATTTGTTTTAGGTGATCTTCCACCTTTTCAATCGCTTGCCAAGCATAAGCATTGACTTGAGGCATAGCCTTGGCTTGTGATAGACGATAATAATGATCCATTACCACAAAGTTAATCGTGTTTTGTAATTCTTCATACTTCTCATCGTACTTCTTTTTAAATAAAGTCTTGGACAAAATCATATCGTTGTACTGCTCCATACTAAACTGCTGGGAATCGAAACCATGATGTTCTACAATACGTGCAATTCTTTGAGAATTCAGCATAAATCTCATAGTGAAATCTACTGAAGTAGCAGCTGCTGCATAAGGATCAAAAGTCACACCAGTTAAGCCTTTAAAAGATTCTCTAGTCCTAGAATAGCCCATAGCTCTTGGAGGGAATAAACTCAAAATAGAGTCTGGAATATTCAAAAACTCTGGACTCAGTGTTTCTATAAGAGCCTCGGCCGCTTCTTCTTGAGTCTCCTTTTTCAAGACCATATAGCTTTCCTGAGCACTCCCTTTAACTTGATAGTGGTAATCAACACCCCCTATTAACTTGGACAAGGCCTCCACTTGATATCTATGGTAGAAATATACAGGAGCAAAAGCATCTTCTAGAACACTTAAAGGTTCATCTTTTTTAATCACATCAATAGAAAAGTTATTCATGCCAATCTGACGGACTTCTTTGACCTCTGCCATTTGTTCTATAGGGCAGGAACCATTATCCCATAAGTGAGATAAAGGATGTGCTCCTCCTGGACTTCTAGAATCATAGTCAGAGATAAATCTAAAACCTTGTACCGCGGCATAATCTAGAATCTTTGAACGCTCTTCCTTAGAAAAATCTCCATAAGCAAGTTGGGTTGCAATTTTATCCCAAAGGCCAATCCCTGTATCATAAGCCTGAGAAAAATCCAGCTCACCGTCCTTTACTTTAATTTGAGGGTGTGGATAATCCATAACAGAAGCTCTCTCATTAGTACTCGCTGCAAAGTTATGTGCAAATCCAAGCGTATGTCCAACTTCATGAGCAGCTAATTGACGAATTCGAGCCAGAGCCATCTCATATGCTGTCTTAGACGTTTGTTCACTTGTCCCATAAGGCGCAGTTAAAGCTTGAGCTATTAAATAATCTTGTCTAATTCTCAGAGAGCCAAGTGATACATGTCCTTTAATTATTTCTCCCGTTCTAGGGTCTGCTATTGAAGCTCCATAAGACCAACCGCGAGTAGATCTGTGCACCCATTGAATCACGTTATATCGAGTATCCAGGGGATCAACTCCTTCTGGAAGCATTTTTACTTGAAATGCATTCAAATATCCCGCTGACTCAAAAGCCTGATTCCACCATGATGCACCTTCTAATAATACAGAGCGAACAGGCTCAGGGGTTCCAGGATCTAAATAATAAACAATAGGATTTACCGCTTCCGATAATTTAAGCTCAGGATTCTTTTTTTCCAAGCGATGCCTATTGATCAACCTTTTAAGTATCGGTTCATCCATGGGACTTGAATAATCCATATAACTGGTATAGAACATTCCAGCTCTTGGATCAAATGCTCTAGGCTCATATCCTTTTTCGGGTAATTTTACAAAAGAGTGATGTTGTCCTACCGTGATACTATTCGCTGAGGGACTCACTGAATAAATTTCTCTACCCGTTGCTTGTCCAGTTAAAGTAACATAGGCATCAAATTCAACATTATTTTCAAAAGCTTTGGTTCTAGCCATATTCACATAGCTTCGAGAAGCATCCATACGGTAGCTTCCTTGTTTCTGCCTTTTGAGGCTTTGAATGACACCATGCTGATCTCTCACCACAAAATTAGTTATATCAATCAAATAGCTCCCCTCCTTTTTTTCTTTAATTTCAAACCCAAACAAAACGGACTTTGCAAAAGCTTCTTCCACAGAATTTTGTTCTTGTAGGTTTGAACTTGAAGCTCTAAATTTCTGATTCTTCTGAATGAGCACCAATCGGTTTCCATGTTTTTCAAAATGTACAACTACGCCTCCATTCAATTGTCCACGATCAAGTCCTATGTCATTAGAACCTAAACCCTCAGATAAGGCCGAGACATACAAAAACTCTTCTCCTAATCGATTTACTTCTATAAAGAGCTTACCATTGTCCTGATCATAATAAATATTAAAATAACCTGGGAGTTTCTCTATTTGCTTTTTCCCTTCAAAAAACTGGGCAAAACCAGGGGTATTTAAGAAGATAACTAGAACTAAAAACACTATTTTTTTCATGCTTGCTTTGATTTAAGTTTCTAAAGCTAAAAAAATAATTGTAAAATAGTATTTTTGTGACTCACCATAGATATATGATCACAACAGAACAAATAAAAAACCTTCAAGAAAGAGGGACTAAACTTCATCAATATTTACAAATCGAAAAGAAAAAAGTAGAGATTGCTAATGAAGAAGAGCGCACTGCAGCTCCTGATTTTTGGAATGATCCAAAAAAAGCAGAAGTGATCTTAAGAGAATTAAGAACTAAAAAAAAATGGGTTGATGATTATAATAAGATCATTCAAAATACCGAAGACCTAGAAGTTCTTTTAGATTTTGCTAAAGAAGATCCAGATTCAGAACAAGAATTAGAAGATAGTTTTAAGAGTACCCTTGAACTTCTTGAAGAGGTTGAATTTAGAAATATGTTATCCGATGAAGGAGATAACCTAAGCGCTGTGCTCCAAATTACAGCTGGAGCTGGTGGAACGGAAAGCTGTGATTGGGCAGCTATGCTTCTTAGAATGTATCAAATGTGGTGCGATAAAAAAGGATATAAAGTAAAAACACTTAACTATCAAGAAGGAGATGTAGCTGGTGTCAAAACCGTATCCATTGAAATCGAAGGAGAATATGCCTTTGGATTTTTAAAAGGTGAAAACGGAGTACATCGATTGGTTAGAATCTCCCCTTTTGACTCTAATGCAAAGCGTCATACCTCATTTGCATCGGTTTATGTATACCCTCTCGCGGATGATAGTATCAATATTGAAATTGACCCATCAGAGATTACTTGGGAAACCTTTCGAAGTTCAGGAGCCGGAGGACAAGGGGTGAACAAGATTGAAACAGCAGTGAGATTAAGACATAAATCTTCGGGACTCGTTGTTGAGAATCAAGAGTCAAGGTCACAGCTGGAAAATAAGAACAAGGCTATACAATTACTTAAATCTCAATTATATGAGATAGAATTGCAAAAAAAACAAGCCAAAAGAGCAGAAATAGAAGCAGACAAGAAAAAGATCGATTTTGGATCACAAATTAGAAATTATGTGATGCATCCTTACAAATTAGTTAAGGACGTCAGAACTTCCTATGAAACAGGAAATGTAGATGATGTAATGAACGGTGGTATAGATGGATTTCTGAAATCCTTCTTGATGCTTCAAGGACAACAAACAGAAGAAACCAATCAATTATGATGAAATACAATACTATACTTTTTGATCTAGGAGGCGTACTCGTAGACTGGGACCCGATGAATGTTTATCGCAAAGTTTTTGACACCGAGCAAGAAGCGCGATGGTTTCTTGACAATGTTTGTACCATGGCTTGGAATGATGAGCAAGATGGTGGAAGATTGATCGCGGATGGTGTTGCTGAAAAGGTAGCTGAATTCCCTGAGTATAAGGAACAGATTGAGTTGTACTATGAAAAATGGGCTGAAATGTTTCTTGGCATTTATGAAAAAGCGGTAGATGTGCAACAGGCCTTAATCGCAAATCCTGATTTCAAAGTTTATGCCTTGACCAATTGGTGTGCTGAAAAATGGGATAAAGCCTTAGAACTATTTCCTTTCTTTAAGGATTTTGACGGGGTTGTGGTATCTGGTGAAGTAAAAATGAGAAAACCTCATGACGATATATATGCTTATACCTTCAAGGAGTTCAAAATAAAACCTGAAGAAACTATCTATATAGATGACAATCCTGCCAATATCGAGGCTGGAGAGCGCAATAAATTAAACTGCATTCACTGTACTTCTCCTGAGGATTTAGAGGATGAATTAGAAAAATTTGAAATTAAGTTATGATAGAAATTTACCACAATCCAAGATGTACAAAAAGTAGACAGGCCTTAGCTTTATTAGAAGAAAAAAGGATTGAACCTGAAATTGTAAAATATTTAGATAAAGGATTAACAGTTTCTGAACTTAAGGGCTTACTTTCGAAATTAAACTACAGTCCCATTCAGTTAATTCGCAAAAACGAAGCCATTTGGAAAAGTGAATATAAAGGCAAGGAATTAAGTGATTCCGATATCATTCAAGCCATGGTTGACCATCCTAAATTAATGGAACGCCCCATTATTATAAATGGCGATAAAGCTGTAATAGGAAGACCTACAGAAAAAACTTTAGAAGTTTTGTAGACCTTCTTTTTTTTAAACTAATTACCCTTAAGATGTTTTATCGTTTTAAGGGTCTTTTTTTTAACACATTTTAACTAAACTCTCGTTAAACCATTGCTTAGGTTTGCGGTCTAAACAGCGATTAAAAAACTGAATCAATTCTAACTTATGAAATTTCAAACCCTTACCCTAACCTTATGTCTCCTTTTGAGTAGCTTTATGTTCGCTCAGAAAAAACCATCCGTTCTTGCAACTGGTATTGTACTAGATGGGGTGACTAATCAACCTCTGGAATACGCTACAATTGTATTTACTCCTGTTGATGGAAACAAGCTTACCGGTGGTATAACCGATTCAAAAGGACGCTTTAAGATTGAAGTTGAAAAAGGGACTTATAAAATGAGCATAGAGTTTATTTCTTTTAAAACATTGAATTTTGAAAATCAAGTTCTAGAAGCTAATAAAGATTATGGTACACTAATTCTTCAAGAAGATGCCAGTACACTAGATGCTGTTGAAATCGTAGCTGAAAAATCAACGGTCGATATTCGTTTGGATAAAAGAATATATAATGTAGGAGCTGACATGACAATCAAAGGAGGAACGGCCTCTGACGTATTAGACAACGTACCATCTGTAACGGTAGATGTTGATGGAGCAGTTAGTTTAAGAGGGAATGACAATGTTCGTATCCTAGTAAACGGTAAACCTTCAGGTCTGGTTGGACTTTCGACCACAGATGTTTTAAGACAACTTCCTGCGGATGCCATAGAAAAAGTAGAAGTTATCACGAGCCCTTCTGCAAGATATGATGCCGAAGGAACAGCAGGTATTTTAAATATAATCTTAAGAAAAGGGAAGGCCGAAGGTTTTAATGCTTCTGTAAACGTATCCGGAGGTTATCCAGAATTATACTCAGGATCTGCGAATATTAATTATAGAAGTAAAAAGTTTAACATCTTCTCGAATTTCGGATATCGCAAAACCGATGCACCAGGGTATTCTTATAATGATCTGACCTATTATAACAAGGACGGGAGTGTAAACAATTACAGAAGTGAATATACAGATTGGAATAGAGGACGCTATTCTAATAATAACAATGCAGGAATTGAATATTATATTACTGAAAATTCTTCAATTACCGCAGGGGTTTTATACCGCCTTTCAGGGGGAAATAGACTTTCTACCAATGATCAAAAGAGATATGATCTAGATTATACTGTAACAGACTTTACTACGCGTACTCAAGATGAAGATGAAGACCAAAACCTAGTGGAATACTCCTTGAATTATACAGCAGATTATCAAGATGACTCACAACTGACAGTGGATTTCAAATACGAAGATTCTGCAGAAGATGAATATGCGGACATCACTAATGATGTAAAAATGGGAACTGATCCAGATACTCGAGAAAGAAATATCACAGAAAATTCCTATGAAAACATTCTAGTACAATTGGATTATGTAAAACCTATTGGAGAGTTATCTCAATTTGAAACTGGATACAAGAGTACTTTGAATCATTTGTTGACGGATTACCTTGTAGAGATGTACGAAGACGGACAATGGGTAAATGACACGGATTTCTCAAATGTTTTAGATTTTAATCAGAATGTCCATGCTTTATATGCCCAGTTTGGAAGTAAATATGAGCATTTCAACTATTTATTAGGCCTTAGAGCGGAATACACTGACATTCATATTGATTTACAAACGACCAATGATGTTACTGACAAGAGTTACGGTAATTTATTCCCTACAGTGAACTTAGGATATGAATTTAATGACACTTCTTCTTTAACCGCGGGATATGCTAAAAGAATTAGAAGACCTCGTTCATGGTTTTTGAATCCCTTCCCTTCTCGAACTTCTGAAACTAATTACTTTTCAGGAAACGTGGACCTAGATCCTACAATTACCAGTAGTTTTGATTTAGGGTTCTTAAAGCAATTCAAAAGCATGACCATTAACTCTTCTGTCTATTTGAATCATTCTACAGATGCTATAGAATTCGTATTTGAAGAAACTGGAGAAATGATCAATGGGGTACCTGTAACTAAGAGATACCCTATTAACTTAGCTACTGAAGATAGAATCGGATTTGAATTAACCACCAGAAACAGTTTTGGGAAATGGTTGAGATTGAACAATTCCTTCAACTTTTTCCGATTTACAAAAGATGGAGACTATACCTATATCAATTCTGAAGGAGAGGAAATCTATCAAAATTTTGACGCCCAAGACAATTCATGGTTTGTTCGTGTGAATGCCATTGTTAAATTACCTTATGAAATTGATTGGCAGACTAACTTCTCTTATCGTTCAGCAACGAGTACGGCACAAACGGATAGAGACGGTATCTACAGTGTTAACTTAGCCTTCTCAAAAGATCTGTTTAAAAAGAATGGGACCATATCTTTAAATGTAAGTGATTTATTGAATTCTAGAGCACGTACGATGACTACAACCACTTATGATTCAGAAACTGGCCTTCCTTCTATTACAAATTATTCTGATATGATGTGGAGACAGAGACAGACTACACTTAACTTTACTTACCGTTTCAAGCAAAAGAAAAAGCGCCAAAGATCGGGTGGAGACTACGGTGGTGGAGATATGGAAATGCAAGGGCAACCATAAAGCTCCCACTATAAAGCATAAAAAAAGCACAATCTTGAAGATTGTGCTTTTTTTATGTTCATTTAGCAAAGAATTTTTATCATTAAAACCTTTTTATTAGGCCTTATTTTCTTTACGTAATTTAATGTTTTCAATTACTGTTCCTGTAATCCAGTAAGGTACTACAAAAGTTAAAAGGAAGATCAACAACCAAAAACCTGCAGTAAACACAAATAAGAATAACAAAAAGCCTAAAAATGTAGCTATTTCCATAATAAAAAATGTTTGTTTTTATGATTGGCACAAAAATAAAATTAATTTTTAATCCATCACTACATTTTCTCTTTTTTTAAACTGATTTCTAAAACGTTTACGTGAAATTATTGCCAAAACATGAGGCTAAAATAGATGTTTTCGTAAATTTGAGTCATAACAAATCTAAAAACAGAGGATTCATGAAATACCGTATAGAAAAAGACACAATGGGACCTGTTGAAGTTCCTGCAGATAAATATTGGGGAGCTCAAACTGAACGTTCAAGAAACAACTTTAAGATTGGACCTGAGGCTTCTATGCCTCACGAGATCATAGAAGGTTTTGCTTACCTCAAAAAGGCAGCAGCTCATGCCAATTGTGAGCTAGGTGTTTTAACAGAAGAAAAAAGAGATTTAATCTCTGCGGCTTGTGATGAAATTTTAGATGGTAAACACGATGATCAATTTCCTCTAGTAATTTGGCAAACAGGTTCAGGAACTCAATCTAACATGAACTGTAACGAGGTAATCGCGAACCGTGCTCAAGAATTAGCAGGACGTGTTATCGGTGAAGGAGAAAAGGTTATTCAACCAAATGACGATGTAAATAAAAGTCAGTCATCAAATGACACCTTCCCTACTGGAATGCATATTGCATGTTATAAAATGGTGATTGAAACGACCATTCCAGGTGTTCAGAAATTAAGAGACACTTTTGCTGCTAAATCTGAAGAATTTAAAAATGTAGTTAAGATTGGTAGAACCCACCTAATGGATGCTACTCCTTTAACACTAGGTCAAGAGTTCTCAGGATATGTTTCTCAATTAGATCATGGTCTTAAGGCCTTAAACAATACTTTAGAACACCTTAGTGAACTAGCTCTTGGAGGAACTGCTGTAGGAACTGGATTAAACACACCTGCGGGCTATGATATCTTAGTGGCGGAAAAAATCGCAGAATTCACAAAACTTCCTTTTATTACGGCTGAAAATAAATTTGAAGCACTTGCAGCCCACGATGCAATTGTTGAATCACATGGTGCATTAAAGCAACTTGCCGTTTCCCTAAATAAAATTGCAAATGATATTAGAATGATGGCCTCAGGACCACGTTCTGGAATTGGTGAATTGATCATTCCTGCTAATGAGCCAGGATCTTCTATTATGCCAGGAAAAGTAAACCCAACTCAATCCGAAGCGATGACTATGGTCTGTGCTCAAGTTATGGGTAATGATGTTGCCATCACCGTAGGAGGAACTCAAGGACATTACGAACTCAATGTATTCAAACCTGTAATGGCATCTAATTTCTTGGAGTCAGCGCGATTGATTGGAGACGCTTGTGTATCATTTAACGACAACTGTGCGGTTGGAATTGAACCTAACTCAAAGAGAATTGACGAACTCGTAAACAATTCCCTAATGTTAGTCACAGCTTTAAACACCAAAATTGGGTATTATAAAGCTGCTGAAATTGCAAATACTGCACATCAAAATGGGACTACTTTAAAAGAAGAAGCAGTTCGTTTAGGATATGTAACTGAAGAACAATACGATCAATGGGTTGTACCAGCAAATATGACAGGGAGTCTTTAATAAGACTCCTTAAACAAAAAAAACCGCAAGTTTAACTTGCGGTTTTTTTTATAGGTATCTTCTTAGCTAGTATAGCAGTATACAAGAATTACATGGAATCATAAAAAAATCTCCTGTAAACAAGAGATTCTTAATTTGCCATATAAATCTAGGTATCGAGATACCTAGTATATCTTGAAACGAATTACTTCTTAAATTTAGCGTATTTCGTTTTGAACTTGTCAATACGACCTGCTGTATCTACCAATTTAGATTTACCTGTGTAGAATGGGTGAGATGTTCTAGAAATCTCTAATTTGAATAGTGGATACTCAGCACCATCAACTTCGATAGTTTCTTTTGTATCAGCTGTAGAACGCGTTAAAAACACATCTCCATTTGACATATCTTTGAAAGCTACCATTCTGTAATTCTCTGGATGTATACCTTTTTTCATCTTAACTCGCTTTTAAATCTTGTTTTATTTTTGAGACTGCAAATTTAACCATAATTTTGAAATTACAAACAATTAAATAAGTTAATTTGAAAATAATATCTAAAATCAACCATTTTTTCATGATGAAAACTACTTTTCAAATCATAATTGCTGTAAGCTTGGTTTTGAGCTCTTGTCAATCTGACTACAAATTTACTTTGAAATCTCCTAAAAAGATTCAAATTAACAAAACATTAATTCTAGAAGTCAACGAAGCCCATGACCTACCTGTAGACTCTGTAAAATATTCTATTGACAACAAGCACTACCAAGGAACAGCTTTAACTCAGGAGTTTGACTTGAGTACTTTCAAGCTCGGAAAACACGTAATTACAGCTTTAGTGTTTGCGGACAACAAAACAAAAAAGTTATATCAAGAAATTTACTTTTTGAGCGACTCAGCTTTTGAAATATACGATTATGAGATCATCAACACTTATCCCCATGATGCGGAAGCGTTTACCCAAGGCCTTGAATACCACAACGGCTATTTATACGAAACTACTGGACAACACGGAGAGTCAAGTCTTAGAAAAGTAGAGTTGAAGACAGGAAAAGTAGTGCAACAGGTTGACCTAGATGAGAAATATTTCGGAGAAGGAATGACCATCTTCAATGATGAGATCAACTTTCTAACCTGGAGATCTCAAATCGGAATGATTTATGACTTAGAAACCTTTGAACTTAAAGGAACCTTTGACTATGGAAACTCCAAAGAAGGATGGGGACTGACCCATGATGGAACCCATTTAATTAAATCAGATGGGACTGAGCGCTTGTATTTCTTAGACCCTGTAAGTAGAAAAGAACTTAGTTATATTGAAGCCTATACCAATACAAGAAAGGCAGAGCAACTCAATGAATTAGAATATGTAGAAGGGTTTATCTACGCGAATATCTGGCAACGCAATAGCATTGTCATAGTCGAACCCAGTAAAGGTGCAATCGTAGGGATTGCAGATTTAAGTGGCTTGAAAAAAATGATAAACAGCAGTGCAGATCCCGATCAAGTTCTCAATGGAATAGCCTATGATAAAAAAGGTGATCGATTATTCGTTACCGGAAAAA
Organism: Flavobacteriaceae bacterium; assembly: GCA_049607205.1. Classification (GTDB taxonomy): domain Bacteria; phylum Bacteroidota; class Bacteroidia; order Flavobacteriales; family Flavobacteriaceae; genus JBELHR01. The sequence goes on from JBMYWH010000028.1 coordinate 26,117, forward strand.
ACTGGAATAAATTATTTGAAATCGAATTGATAAAAAGAGATTAATATGGAGAGAGTTATCATCAGCGGAATAAGTAGAGGAATAGGGTTTGAATTGATTAAACTCTTTTCAAAAGAATCTATTGAAGTTATTGGTTTATCGAGAAATCTAGAACCATTGAAACAGCTCAATCTACCAGAAAACGTTAAACTTTTAGAATTTGACCTCACAAAAGAGGAGAGCTTTCAGACTCTTGGTGCATTACTCAAAGAGGGTGGAATGTATCAAACAGGTTTGATTCACAACGCCGGATCCCTTGTGAACAAAGCCTTTGAAGAAATTAGTTCTGAGGAGTTTTTAAGAGTATATCAAGTGAATGTTTTGGGCCAAGCCCGACTCACTCAAACCGTATTACCGTATATGAAAATCAATTCTCATGTGGTAAATATAAGCTCTATGGGAGGTATTCAGGGAAGCATGAAATTCCCAGGTCTAGCCGCCTATTCTTCTGCAAAAGGAGCTTCTATTACCTTAAACGAACTACTAGCGGAAGAATACAAAGAGCGTCAAATTGCTTTTAACTCTTTAGCGCTTGGTGCGGTACAAACCGAAATGTTAGAAGAAGCGTTCCCAGGCTATAAGGCTCCTACTAGTGCTTTAGAAATGGCTCACTATATCAAAGAATTCACCATGAATTCAAATCGATATTACAATGGTAAAACACTTCAAGTTTCTAGTACAACACCATAATTCATGCAGGACCGTCTTCTAGAGTATATCCCTCAAGGTTCATCGGACTATGTGCTGGATTTAATAAAACGAGAATCTTTTATTCTCAAGATTGTCTCAGAGCGCAAAACTAAGCATGGAGATTTCAGGGTTCTCAAATCAGGAGAATGTCAAATTACAGTGAATGACAACCTTCACTCCTACCAATTTTTGCTCACCCTAATTCATGAAATTGCTCATTATATGGCCTATAAAAATTACGGCCATCAAATAAAAGCACATGGAATTGAATGGAAACTCTCTTTTCAAAAACTAATGCTTCCTTTATTAAACCCTCAAGTATTTCCTAAGGAATTGCTACCCTACCTGGCAAATTACCTAAGAAATCCTAAAGCGAGTACGGATAGTGATTTCAAATTAGCCGAGGTTTTACTATCTTATGGCGATCAAAAGGAGGTATTAAGAGTAAATATGCTCCAAGAAAACGCTAAATTTGAATACAATAGTCATATATTTCAAAAACTACACAAAAGGCGGACTCGAATTTTATGTAAACGACTCAAAGATGGAAAGTCATTTTTGTTCAGTCCTAACACCCCAATAAACCAAGTCCCTAATTCATAAAAATGGAAGAAAATCAAAACTCAACAGAAGCCACAGAAAATCAAAACCAAGCCTCACAGGATCAAAACCCTGAAAAAATCGAACACAAAAGTATTTTATTAGGTGCTATACGTGACTTTTTTACGGGCCTCAAGAACTTCTTAGTTGAACTACTTGATTTAAGAGATGGAACCGACATTCCTGAAACTATAGATAAAATCAAAGATGGTATTCAGGTGAAGAGTCATACCGCATGGATTCTTATATTTTCGATATTTATTGCCTCTATTGGATTGAATGTAAGCTCAACTGCTGTGGTTATCGGAGCCATGCTTATCTCCCCGCTAATGGGACCTATTCTCGGAGTAGGGCTATCAGTTGGTACCAATGATATAGATACTTTAAGACTTTCCCTGAAAAATTTAGGAACCATGGTTGGGCTAAGTATAGTTTCTTCCTTTTTATTTTTCTCAATTCCCTTATTTCAAGAAGAGACTCCTGAAATTCTAGCAAGGACTAAACCTGATATTAGAGATGTACTCATTGCAATTAGTGGTGGACTCGCTTTAATCGTGGCTCTAAGCCGTCGAAAAGAACTTACCAATACCATTGCAGGTATCGCCATCGCAACGGCTTTAATGCCGCCTCTATGTACGGCTGGTTATGGACTTGCTGTATGGAATTTGGAGTATTTTGGTGGAGCCATGTTTTTATTTACAATTAACGCCTTATTTATAGCCATTGCTACCTTTGGTGTTGTGAAATTTCTAAATTTCCCAGTGGTTCGCTATTTGAATTCTAACAGTAGAAAAAGAATCTCTCAAGTAGTTTCTTTTATCTCTGTAATTATCATCGCAGGGAGTGTTTATCAGTTTTACGTGCTTTTTGAAGAGAACCAATTCAAAGCCAGTGCTGAAAAGTTCGTAGAAGCCTTACAGAAAGATACGGGGGTAGGGATTATCAAGAAAGACATCACTTATAAAGACAAGCAAATTAATCTGGCCATTTTAGGAAAAAACCTAGACGGAAATGAAAGAGAAAAATGGAACAACAGGTTAGAAGAATATGGCATTCCTGGAGCCACTTTAAAAATTGACCAAGACAATCAAGCTTCAAAACTATTAGATAAGATTCAAACTTTAGAAAACCTATATACTAGAAATCAAACCTATTTAAGTTTAAAAGAAGAGTCTATTAAAGACAAGGAGACTAAGATTAGCCAACTGACCAACCTAGTTGACTATTACAAAAGTCAACAAATTCCTTTTCTACAAGTTTCTAAAGAAGCTAAAATAAATAACCCGGGACTTAGTCAAATCGCATTTGCCCGAAAAATCTCAAGCAATTTTGATGGAGTCATTGATACGATCCCTTATTTCCAAGTACAATGGAAAGATAGCATTCAAAATGTTCCCCAAAAGGAACTCAGACTTCAGGCCTGGCTAAAAACCCGATTAAATTTAGACACTTTAGTCATTGAGTAAACCAGAACTCTAGTAAAACAAAAAAGCCTCATAAGTTATCTTATGAGGCTTTTTTGTGACCGGGCTGGGGCTCGAACCCAGGACCCTCTCCTTAAAAGGGAGATGCTCTACCAACTGAGCTACCCGGTCTTAAAAAATGTGGTGAGAGTAGGATTCGAACCTACGAAGCTTGCGCAACAGATTTACAGTCTGC
>JBMYWH010000029.1:0-25942 GCA_049607205.1 Flavobacteriaceae bacterium
AACCGGCGACATTCAGCTTGGAAGGCTGACGCTCTACCAACTGAGCTACTCTCGCTTTTAACGCGTGGCAAATATAAAAGCTTTTTTAAAAACTACAAGGGATAATCAATAAAAAATTCCATCATTTCTGATTATTTTAACAAAATGAAAACCATAGATTTCGAAGTCTTCTTGGGTGTAGAATTTATGTGATTTCCTATTTCCTGTATAAGTATTTAGTTCTAAAGCTTCTACGCCTTTTTCTTTACAATATTGGCTTATCCAATCGAATAATTTCTTTCCTAAACCTTGGTTTCGATATTTTTCATCTATAAATACGTGGTCCGGTTCGGCAGAATAACCACTATAATGTCTCATAGAATACCATAGGCCACAAATACCTATAAGTTGTTCTTGATCATAGATTCCAACGCACTCATAATTGGGGCCAGGCATTTTCTTAATACGCTCCAATAATATATCATGAGGTGTGTTTTTATTGAGTTGAGAAAGAAGGGGGAAGATATCTGTAATATCTTCGGATCGTATTAGTTTTATTTCCATTGAAGACAATAGGTTTAAAATGGCTAAATTAGTGGTATGCAATTTAAGAAAATAAAAAAAGAAGATACATACGATTTGCGAAGAAAGGTATTGCGCAAAGGAATTGATTTACCTTATGTTTTTGAAGGTGATGATTTAAGCGATGCCTTGCATTATGCGGTTGAAAAGGATGGTAAATACATAGCTGTAGTTAGTTTTGTTCCCTTCCCATTCAAAATGGATAGTTCTAATGAGATTCAACTAAGAGGTATGGCTGTAGACCCCGAATATCAAGGAATGGGGGTAGGTAATTTTTTGGTTAAACAAAGCGAATTGGCACTTAAAAATTTAGCTTATGATTTTGTTTGGTGTAATGCAAGAAAGTCAGCTTATGACTTTTATCTCAAACTTGGATTTGAGCGTCGTAATGATGAGTTTGTTGTAGATCAAATAGGTATACATGATAGAATGTTCAAAACTATATAGATAATGCGGCGCATAAAACGAGTGTTTTTTGGATTTCTTGTATTAGTTCTCTTGATACAAGGGCTAGTCTTAGTGGTTGAACTTTTAGTAAAAAGGAACTTACCTGGAATTTTAAATAATTCTTCAAACAATCCAAGTGTTGTAAGCTTTGAAGATATTTCTTTTTCATTTTGGAAGCGCTCTATAGAGATAGAGCATATTTCGGTTAAGCAAAAGGCAAGTGCAGAGGAAGATGCTTCAGCAAGCTTAGAAGCCGAAATAGGGCGTGTAGAGATTGATCAAGTTCGCGTTTTCGGGATTCTGTTTAATAAGGTGATTAAAGCGGGAAATGTATTTGTAGAGGAGCCTAATTTTAGAATTAATTCGTCTAAAGAAGGGGAAGGAGCGATGGCCAAAAACTCAAAACCAATAAATAATTTTTGGAAGGACTTTTACTCCAGTATTGAATTGCAAAATATTGAAGTTAGAAATGGTAAGTTATTGGGAACATCTAATTCGATAGATACACTGTTCAAAGTAGATGATTTTGATTTTTTAATTTCTGAAGTACAGATAGATTCCTCAAAAATTGTTCACCCTATTCCATTTGAATTTGAGAAGTTTGACCTAGTGATTGGAGGTATACAGGCAGATATTTCTCCTTTATATCGGATTACTTTAGATTCCTTGTCAGTCTCAGAAGAGGATTTAGTGCTGAGACATTTGAATATTGAACCGTTGCTAAGTAAACAAGAGTTTAGTAAGCACATTGACATGGAACAAGATTATATAACGGCGCATTTAGATTCTTTGAAAATGCTTAATTCAAATTGGGGTTTTATACAAGATCAAATGTTTGTTAAAAGTGATGAGTTATGGATTAATGGCTTGAGCGCTCAGTTTTATCGAGATAAAACGGTTAAAGATAACTTGAAGAAAAAGAAATTGTTTGCTCGAATTATGAGAGATCTTCCTTTTAAAATGAATTTTAAAAAATTCCACATCTCCGATTCGAATATAGAAATCCAAGAGAAATCTTCCGAAGAAAGGGAAGTTGCTTCTTTAAGTATCAATGATATTCGGGTCGATGGACTTAACTTGTCAAATTATAATCCTCAAGGATTTGTGAAAATTGAGTTTAGTGGGAATTTATTGGATGATGCTTTGATAAATGGGGAATTAAAATTTAAGGTAAATGATCTCAAAGATTCTTATGTCTTAACAGGAAAAGTGTCAAAGATGAACCTTTCAAAACTTAATTCATATTCACAGCCAACTTTTAATGTTAAACTGTCAGGTGTACTCAATTCTATCGATTATCAGATTGTGGGCAATGATATCGATGCACATGCTACTATGCATATGGATTTAGAAAATATTGATATAGAAGTTTTAAATAAGAAACAAAATAAGAGGAAGTTAATCTCGGCTGCCGGTAATCTACTATTGAAAAATTCAGTTGAAAACCAAGAGGTTAAATCTACTAATGAGAGAAAACAAGATAAATCCGTGTTTAATCAAATCATACTATGTTTTGTGAGTTCAATAAAGAAAGCTGTGCTGATCTTATAAATAAAAAAAGCCTCAAATTAATTGAGGCTTTTTTTTAAATATCTTCGAAACTTACATCCGTAAAGGTGTCAGCAGTTTGTTTTTTAAAGTCTTTTTGGTGTCTTTCACTAATTACTTCTTCTCCTTTTTGGTCAATGATGTAGTCAGTTGCAGCTTTTAGTTTCTCTTGAAACTCAAGAAAATCTTCTTTATATAAATAAATTTTATGTTTTTGATAATGAAATGATCCATCGTCATGTGTGAATTTCTTACTTTCAGTTAGTGTTAAGTAATAATCTTCGGCCTTAGTCGAACGCACATCAAAAAAATAGGTCCTTCTTCCCGCTCTTAATACCTGGGAAAATATTTCTTCTTGATCTGCTCTTTCTGTCTCGTTCATAATCTTTTTTTGGTTATTTATGTGTGATTAAAGACAAATCTAAAAAAATAAATAAAATATCATAAAGTTTCTTAAAATTCTTTTTCCAAAAGTTGTTGGTCATATAATGATTTATAGAATCCTTCTTGTTGAATGAGTTCTTTGTGTGTCCCTTGTTCTAATATTTGACCTTGGTCCAAGACATATATAAAGTCCGCGTTTTTAGCTGAAGAAACTCTGTGTGAAACAATTACTGCAGTTCTATCCTTGCTGACCTTGTTAAGACCTTGTAGGATTTGAGCTTCAGTTTCCGTATCAACTGCAGAGAGGCAATCGTCAAACAAGAGTATTTTAGGATTTTTTATTATAGCACGAGCAATGGAAACTCTTTGTTTCTGACCTCCAGAAAGTGTTACTCCTCGTTCTCCTAGTATCGTGTCATATCCCATTTTGAAACCTTCAATATTCTCATGTATTGCAGCTGTTTTAGATGCAGCAATAATTTCTTCCAGACTAGCATCTTCTTTCCCGAATCTTATGTTGTCCGCAATGCTTTCTGAGAATAAGAAGGGCTCTTGAGGAACGGTACCTATGGAGTTTCTAAGTTCATATAAATTTAAATCCTTGATGTCCTCACCATCAATCTTCACAACTCCGCTAGTGGCATCATATAGCCTGGAGATTAACTGCAGTATTGATGATTTACCACTTCCGGTTTTTCCAAGGATTGCCACGGTCTGTCCCTTTTTAATTTTGAGCGATAGGTTTTGGATCGCGACAATATTAGTATCTGGATACTTTAAAGAAACCTGATCGAACTCTATATCTCCTTCAATGATAGTCAGTTCTTCATTTTTGTTTTGAATTTCTGGAACTTCCTCTAGGAATTCATTAATTCTTTTCTGAGAAGCTTCAGCTTGTTGAATTATTGAAGTAACCCATCCCAAGGCAGCAACGGGCCAAGTAAGCATATTGACATAAATGGTAAACTCCGCAATAACACCAATTCCGATATTCCCCTCTATATACTCCATTCCTCCAATATAGATAACCATGATGTTAGAGATTCCGATTAACAGAACCATTAAAGGAAAAAATAAAGCTTGAGCTTTATAAAGATTTACATTTTTTGATCTGGTTTGATCAGCCATTTCGTTGAAATCCTCCTCTTTTTGAGGTTCTAAACCGTAAGACTTAATTACATTGATTCCAGACATTACCTCTTGAGTAAGGGTAGTTAGCTTGGATAAATAGCGCTGAACTATTTGACTTCTTTCATTAATTACTTTAGATAAAACAAATATAGAAATCGAAAGGATAGGCATAGGAGCAATGGTCCATAAGGTTAATTTCTCATTAATCTGAATCATCTTTGTAAATGCAATTACAAACAGGAGAATCAAGTTTATACTATACATTATGGCTGGGCCAAAATACATACGAACCTTTGAAACATCCTCACTGATTCTGTTCATAAGGTCTCCTGTTCTATTCTGTTTGTAAAAGCTCGAACTCAAGAGTTGATATTGGTTGTAGATTTCGTTTTTTAAATCAAATTCGATCTTTCTAGAGGCTACAATAATTGTTTGTCTCATTAAAAAAGTGAAAAAACCTGAACATATCGCAAAACCGACAATTTTCAAGAAATTTATCATCAATATGTGCTTGAGTTCCTCAAGAGTGATGCTCTTATCGATACGATAGGCGTCAACATCATCTAAAGAATTTCCTATTATTTCGGGCCATGCAAGGGCCAGAATTTTAGAAAAAACAGTGATAATCGTTCCGAAAATGAAGTAATATTTATACTTGAAAAAGTATTTGTTCAGATACTTGAGTGCCTTCATATTTTGAATATTCGTATTTTTTAGCTCTAGATTTGCTTTGTATTGATGATTTTATAATTTTGTCTGTCTCTATTTGAGAAAACGTTAACAACTAAACAAACGAACATGACTGCAGAACTAATGGAAATCCAAGACTTGAGAAAACGAGGTTTGGTCTTTACAAATGATTCATTTAACAATCACGAACAAATTGTATTTTGTCAGGACGAAGATACAGGATTAAAAGCAATTATTGGAATTCATAATACTGTTTTGGGACCTGCTTTAGGAGGAACCCGAATGTGGAACTATAGCTCTGAGGCTGAAGCATTGAATGATGTGTTGAGACTCTCAAGGGGAATGACATTTAAATCAGCCGTTGCAGGATTAAACCTTGGAGGAGGAAAAGCAGTGATTATTGGAGATGCAAAAACCCAAAAAAATGATCGCCTAATGAGACGTTTTGGACGTTTCGTGGATTCTTTATCTGGTAATTATATAACTGCTGAAGATGTTGGTATGGAAACTAGAGATATGGACGTAATTCGAGAAGCTACTAAACATGTAACTGGAGTGTCTGAGTCTCTCGGTGGATCGGGTAACCCTTCTCCGGTGACTGCTTATGGAGTTTATCAAGGAATGAAGGCGGCAGCTGGCTATGGGATTGGTAACGACGATTTAAAAGATAAAAGAATTTTGGTTCAAGGAGTCGGTCATGTTGGAGAAACTTTGGTTAGTTATTTAGCCGAAGAAGGTGCAGATATTTTAATTAGTGATATCAATGAATCTAGAGTAAAGGAATTATCACAAAAATATGGTGCTACTGCTATTGATAATGATCGCGTGTTTGATCAAAAAATGGATATCTATGCTCCATGTGCTCTAGGAGCTAGTTTAAATACTGATTCGATTAAAAATCTATCAGCTAAGGTTGTCGCAGGTGCGGCAAACAATCAATTAGCAGATGAACATAAACATGGATTGATGCTTAAAGATAAAGGGATTTTCTATGCTCCAGATTTTGTAATTAATGCTGGAGGGATAATTAATGTTTATGCAGAAATCGCTAAATATGATCGAGCGACTATTATGTCAGAAACAAAGAAAATTTACAACACCACATTGTCTGTATTTGAAAAAGCAGAATTAGAAGGACTTACTCCTCATGAAGCTGCATTTAAAATTGCAGAGGAAAGAATAAATTCTTCAAAAAAATAATCGTAATTGATTCAATAATTGTTATTTTTGCAGAGCGTTAGAAAAATCTAACGCTCTTTTTTAATTTTAAGTTCTTTATAATGATCAGTAGAAGACATATACGTGTTAAAGTAATGCAGTCGGTTTATGCCCTAACAAACGCTCATAGCGATAATTTAGTAAAGGAAGAAAAGTTTATCCGTCACAGTATTGATAAAATGTATGATCTTTATGTTTTGAATATGCAACTTCTTGTGGAGCTTCAAGGCCTAGCGGCAAAGCTTTATGAGAGTTCTCTTAACAAACAACTGAAAGTTACTCAAGAAAGACCTAACTCTAAATTTGTTGATAATAAAGCCCTGAATATACTCGTTCAGAGTAGTTCACTTGCCTCTCACTTTGAAGAAAATGACTTAAATCTTTGGAAAGAGCACGATGAATATGTTCGTGTTGTTTATGATTTAATGATAGACTCTGAGTTATATGCAAAGTATATGAACAGTGGAACTTCAAGTTTTAAAGAAGATTCTAAGTTTATTGCTGACTTGTTTACTCAGATAATAGCTCCAAATGAGAAACTAGCAGATTTTTATGAAGATAGTTTCATTGGATGGGTAGATGATATACCGTTTGTAAATACTTGGGTTTTAAGGTCCTTGAAAGAACTCAAAATGACCAATGCCTATATTTTACCTTCATTATATAAGAATGCTGAAGATGAGGATTTTGCTGTTGCCTTATTTAGAAAAGTGGTTTTAAACCAAGAGAAATACAAGCAAGAAATTGTTGAGAAAACTCCGAACTGGGAAATAGAAAGAATAGCAGATTTAGACATTATTATTCTCATGATGGGGATTTCTGAATTTCTTGAATTCCCTTCGATTCCTACCCGTGTTACTATCAATGAATGTATAGAATTAGCCAAGGACTATTCTACAGATAAGTCAGGTTATTTTGTGAATGGAGTACTGGATAAGATCCAAAAAGATTTCAGTGAGTCAAAAAGATTGAATAAAATCGGAAGAGGATTATTATAATTTTTTAATTTAGCATCTAAATTAGAATAAAAATGAAAAAAACTACCCTATTCTTAGCCTCGGCTATGGCTTTAAGTGTACTGATTTCTTGTCAGGATTCTGAAGCGGCAAGCTCTAAAGTAAAAAAAGAAAATGTTGAAGCAGCAGCGAAGCGCGATGCCGCGATTAAAAGTGGAGCAGCCTCAGCAAGTTTTGATAAACTAGAATATGACTTCGGAGAAATTCAAGCTGGAGAAATTGTTGAGACAACGTTTAAAATAACTAATTCAGGAAAAACGGACCTAGTTATTATTGATGCTAAAACGACATGTGGATGTACTGTTCCAGAGTGGCCAAAAGAAGCAATCAAACCTGGTGAAACTAAAGATATCCAAGTAAAATTCAATTCTAGAGGGAAAAGAGGACGTCAGTCAAAAAATATTACTTTGATGACCAATACTGCCAATGGTAGAGAGGTTGTGAAAATTAAAGGATTCGTAGCAACTAAATAAAAAAAATAAATATGTTAAATATCGCTTTACAAGCATCTATGGAAGGATTAGGAAGTATGCTTCCTTTTCTATTAATTTTCGTAGTGATGTATTTCTTCATGATTAGACCTCAGGTGAAACGTCAGAAGAAAGAAAAAACATTTCAAGATTCACTTAATCGTGGAGCAAAAGTAATTACAACAAGTGGAATACACGGAAAGGTTGTTGAAATCAATGATACAGATAAGACTGTAGTGATTGAAACTGGAGCTGGAAAAATCAAAATGGAGCGTTCAGCAGTCTCTGCTGAGTTAAGTACTAAGCTTAATGCACCTAAGAAATAAGGAATTCTTCCTTCTTAAAAAAGCGAGTCGATTGACTCGCTTTTTTTGTACATTTACTTTATGCAAATCCTTGAAAAAAAAATAAAAAACAAAGACCTTAAGCAGCAAAGAAAGACCTATGCCTTTCTTTTTTTCTTGATTTTGTCAAGTTGTTTTTGGCTCTTAATTAAATTGAGTAAGGAATATACTTCTACCGCTCGTTACTCGGTTAGGTATGAGAATTTACCTGAGGATAAGATCTTGCAAAACAAGCCCACGAATGAAGTTCAAATTTTAATTAAAGGAACAGGGTATCGAATTTTAAGAGAGAAATGGTTGAGCCCTGTATTGAATTTAGACGCTTCAAATTTGACTAAAACTAATGGATCTATCTACGTTTTAAGTCCTAATAATCAGTTAGCTTATATAGAATCTCAAAGTAGTCAAGTAATCGTGCAAAGAGTACTCAAGGATACGATTCGCTTAGATTTAGGAACCTTGATGAGAAAGAAAGTTCCGGTAAGTTTAATTCAAGATATCGAGTTTAAACAAGGTTATCATCACGATGGTCGGTTTGAAATACGTCCGGATTCAATCGAAGTTGTTGGGCCAGGGAAAAGTTTATCTCAACTTTCTAATATAGAAACCCAAAAACTTATTTTGAAGGAAGTAAGTGATACTATAAAAAGAGAGTTAGATTTAAATTTATCTCAATTTTCAGATGGTGATTTTAAATTTTCCCAATCTCGAGTTCAAATTTTTGCACCAGTAGAAAAATATACCGAAGGAGTGTTTATGTTACCCGTGAAAATTTTGAATGTGCCTAAGGATATCGAACTTACGGTATTTCCTAAAACGGTTGAGCTTTTTTATCAAACAGGCTTGTCTAAATTCAATTCTGTACTGCCTTCAGATTTCGAGGTGAGTTGCGATTTTGAAGAGGCACAGAAGCTTGGTTTAAAGGCTTTAGAATTAAAGGTTACATCTAAGTCGAAGTATGTGAGTTTTTATAGGGTTAGTCCAAGTCAATTAGAGTATTTAATTTCTAAAAAATGATCATAGGATTAACAGGAGGAATTGGCTCAGGTAAAACGACTATATTGAACTTCTTTGAAGATTTAGGAGCCCATACTTATAGCAGTGATTTAAGAGCTAAGGCCTTGATGAGTGAGGATGATAATCTCAAAGAAGCTATAAAGAACTTGTTCGGAGATAAGGCTTATTTAGATTCGGAATTAAATCGACCATATATTGCCGAAATAGTTTTTCAAGATAGCTCCAAACTCGAGGCATTAAACAATTTGGTTCACCCTGCAGTTCACAATGATTTTAAGCAATTCGCTGCTAGGTATCCCGATGCTATTGTCATTTATGAAAGTGCTTTATTGTTGTCTTCAAAGCTGAGGTTTTGGGATTATAGTTTAGGCATCATAGTAAGTCCCGAACAAAGACTTCTCAGGGTGATGAAAAGGGATGGACTAACTCGAGAACAAGTTGAATCTAGAATGTCTAAACAACTCAGTAATGAGAGGGTTATTTCTATGGTAGACTACCTGATTTATAATGATAATCTAGATCAGGCAAAACAAGAGGCAAAGCATTTATTTACTGAATGGATGTCTTTGTTAAAAAATTAAATATTCTTATTTTTTTTAGTTAATTTCTTGTTAAGCTGCTATTGAATTTGTTAATATAGGTTAATTTAACTAATTTTGTATTAATGAATTTCTACATTTGATGTATGAATAAAAAAATATTTGTGCTCATCGTTGTTTTGATGAGTTTTGCTCTTATTGGGATTGTAGCTGTTCAGTATTTTTGGGTACAGAATGCAATACGTACCAACGACAAGCAATTTTCTGATGATGTTAATTATGCTTTAGCAAAAGTTTCAGAAAATATTTATAAAAGAGAGCAGAACGATCAATATGAGTATATCAAGAACCTTTCTAAGATTGAGGATTCTTTAGAGGGATTTGATTCTGCTACTTACTCTACTTTTATGTATGAGACCAAGGACCAGAAACTTAAGACGACGTATAGGTATAAAACGAGTGTTTTAGAAGAGAATTATAAAGTACCAAGTGATTTTACAGAACAGGATACTTTAGTTTTAAAGCGATTTTTTTCCAGAGAAGATGAAACAACTGTGATATCTGGAGGAGGAAATTCAGATTTTGGAGATTCAAAAGAGGTTTTTACCCAAACATCCTATAGTAGAATGGATGATATGGAACGAGCGGCTTTTGAAAAATGGTATAATAAGTGGGCATCCTATAAAATTCCAATCAACAGAAGGACTAATAGAGATGAAATCCAGGAGAATATTGAAAAAGAATTAGCGAGTAGAGGTATTGATACTGATTTTAGATTTGCAGTATACAATCAAGACCTGCCCACTTCTATTAAGTCTGGCTATTTTAGTTTAGAAAAGGAGCGAAGTTACTGGGTAACTTTGTTTAGAGATAAGGATAAGAACGGAAAAAGTAAATTCCAACTTTATGTGACTTTTCCTAAGAAGAATCAATTTATTTTGACTCAAATTGGGAGAATATTGATGTTGTCCATCTTTTTTATTGTGATCATTGTAATCGTATTTACCAGTTCACTGTATCAGATGCTAAAGCAAAAAAAGATCTCTGAGATAAAGACAGATTTCATTAACAACATGACGCATGAGTTTAAAACGCCTATAGCAACGATAAATTTAGCTACGGATGCGATTCGAAATCCAAAAATTATCTCAGATCAAGAAAAAGTGTTACGCTACGTGCAGATGATTAATGATGAAAATGTACGTATGCATGAGCAAGTTGAGAATGTGTTGAGAATTTCCAAACTTGAAAAGAATCAATTAGATGTTTCAAAGGAGGATGTAGATTTTCAAGATATTATAGAAGATGCAATAAGTCATGTTGTTCTTTTAGCACAAGATCGAGGTGGTAGAATCACTACTCATTTTGAGGCGATTCAAACCGAGGTCTATGGAAATGAATTTCATTTGACTAATATGTGTGTAAACATATTGGAAAATGCTATTAAATATTCACCTGAAACCCCTAAGATCGAGGTCTTTACTTCAAATGAACAAAATCACTTTGTTTTCAAAGTTAAAGATCACGGTGTTGGAATGAGTAAAACTGTTCAAAAGAACATTTTTGACAAGTTCTATCGCGAACATGGAGGTAACATTCACAATGTAAAAGGACATGGTTTAGGATTAAGTTATGTAAAACAGATTGTTACGCGCCACAATGGTTCGATTTTTGTAGAGAGTGAAAAAGGAAAGGGTAGTACCTTTATTGTAAAATTAGATTTGATATAAAAATAGTCAAAATGGAAAATAAGAAAATACTTTTAGTGGAAGATGATCCAAATTTTGGAATCGTTTTAAAAGATTATTTAAGCTTAAACAACTACACTGTTTCTCATGCTAAAGATGGTTTAGAGGGATTGATTATGTTTAAGAACGATGACTTCGATTTATGTATTTTAGATGTAATGATGCCTAGAAAAGATGGATTTTCTTTAGCAGCAGACATTAGAGAAACCAATAAGAATGTTCCTATTATCTTCTTAACGGCAAAAACCATGAAAGAAGATGTTTTAAAAGGATATCAAGTTGGAGCAGACGATTATTTAAATAAGCCATTTGATTCAGAGGTCTTATTGTATAAGATAAATGTAATTCTTCAGAGAAAGGAAAATGATAAAAAAGTGGATGATGATATGTTCGAATTCCAAATCGGAAAATATCATTTGAATTCTAAGTTAAGATACTTAACTCTTGAAGGACAAGAACCTCAAAAATTGTCTCCAAAGGAAAACAAATTATTGAAGTTATTAGCAGTTCATAAAAATGACCTAATGCCTCGAGAATTAGCCTTGACTAAGATTTGGAGAGATGATAACTATTTTACTTCTCGAAGTATGGATGTTTATATTGCTAAACTCCGTAAGTACTTAAAAGGAGATGAAAATGTTGAAATCATCAATATTCACGGAGAAGGATTTAGATTAGTAGATCAATAAAAATTATAAAAAGGTTTTGTCCATGGGACAAAACCTTTTTAATTTTACACAAAAAATAATATATGGCTGAAATGATTCGTATTTACCCGGAGAACCCCAATCCTAAAGAGATCGCTAAGGCGGTCAAGGTATTGCGTAATGGAGGTCTTGTGATTTATCCTACTGATACAGTATATGGATTAGGTTGTGATATCACCAATACTAAAGCACTGGAAAAAATTGCTCGTATAAAAGGGGTGAAGCTTGAAAAGGCGAACTTCTCTTTTGTATGTTATGACTTAAGTAATTTATCGGACTACGTAAAGCAGTTGAGTTCTTCTACTTTTAAAATATTGAAACGTGCATTGCCTGGGCCTTATACTTTTATATTGCCGGGAAGTAATTCTTTGCCAAAGGTCTTTAAAAAGAAGAAAACTGTTGGGATTAGAGTTCCGGATAATTTAATTGCAAGAGAATTGGTAAAAGAGCTCGGGAACCCAATTGTTTCAACTTCTATTCATGATGAAGATGAATTACTTGAGTATACTACTGACCCTGAATTAATTCTTGAGAAATGGAATTCTTTAGTAGATCTAGTTATTGATGGTGGTTACGGAGATAATACCGCCTCGACAGTGATTGATTTAACTGAAGATACACCTGAGGTTATCCGTGAGGGTAAAGGTGATTTATCTATTCTTTAAATAAGTGTTCTTTTTACCAATAAAATAATTCCAAACAATACTTCTGACCTGGAAGTAATTCTGGTTTTGTGGCGACTCCCTTTTCAAGTATATTTTTCTCAGGTTTTTATAAAAGCTAAAATGAGCTTTAAGTACCTGCAAAAAGTGTTTTGGCTTAGCTTGAAGCAATAAGTGCATCCCTGAGACTCCGTCCAAAACCATTCGTGAGAATAAAATTGAAAACAATTTTGATTGAGGAAGGTTTTTTAAAAGAGTATAAAGGCTGTTTCTATAATTCAGATAGGTTTTAAAGGGACTAGAAGCATCTAAGGTTCCCCCTCCTAAATGATAAACCACTGATGCTGGAATTACCTTAATTTCATGTCCTTTATTTCGAGCTCTCCAACAAAGGTCAATTTCTTCAAAGTGAGCAAAATAGTCAGAATCAAAGCCTCCGAGCTCATCAAATATCTCCTTTCTTATAAACAAACAAGCTCCTGAAGCCCAGTTTATATCAATAGGGTCGTCATACTGACCTTTATCCTTTTCTAAATGATCAAAGATCCTCCCACGACAGTAGGCATAACCGTACTTGTCTAAAAACCCACCAGAGGCTCCTGCATATTCAAAATATTCAGGTTGGCGATAAGATCTAATTTTGGGCTGTATGATTCCTGTGTTTGATGAATTTTTAAATTCTTCAAGGATGGGATTAATCCAGTTAGGGCTAGTGGCAATGTCTGAATTGACAAGTGCATATATATCGGCATCTATTTGTTTTAATCCTTCATTATAACCTCCAGCATAGCCTTTGTTCTGTTTGAGCTCAATAAGTGGAAGATCAGGATAGTTTTGTTTGATAAATGCAAGGGATTGATCCTTAGAATTATTATCGATGATATAAACAGTATGCTCGGGGCTGTGTTTAAGAACCTCAGGAAGAAAGGTCTCTAATACTCCCTCTCCATTATAATTTAAGATGACAATTGCTGTTTTCATTGATGTTTTGGTATTTCCCTAAGAAACTCATAGGACTTATTCTCGTGGTTCATTTTACAAAAATAATGATTCATACCGTTGCTAAGCATTAAATAAGGAGCTTTTATAACCATATTATACCTTGCAATTTGATCAAATGTATCTTGATTTATTGGAACAGAAGGAGCTTTGCATTCCACCACTAAATAAGGATTGAAATCAGAGTCATAGGTAAGAATATCTGTTCTTCTGGTCATTCCATTGATTTGTAAGGCCTTCTCAACTGAAATCTTGCTTAAGGGATATCCTTGTTCTTCTAGGTATTTTATGCAGTGTTGTCTTACCCATTCTTCGGGTTGTAATAAGAGTTCTTTTTTTCTAATCGGATCAAAAATGAACAGTTTATTTTCCCTATTTTTGATTTTGAACTGATAGGTAGGAAAGCTTAGTTTTTGCATGTCATAAAAGTATAAATTTATTCATGAATCAAGTCAAAGAAATTGTATCAGATATTAAAAATGGTCATGTTAAGCCCATTTATTTTTTGATGGGGGATGAGCCCTATTATATAGATAAGATTTCTGATTATATTGAAGAGAACGTGCTTAGTGAGGCAGAGAAAGGCTTTAACCAAGTGGTGCTCTATGGACGTGATGTGGATACTGCTCAAGTGATTTCGGAATGTAAGCGATATCCTATGATGTCCGAGCGTACGGTAGTTATTATCAAAGAGGCTCAGGACCTTTCGAGAACTATTGAAAATTTAGCTCCTTATGTGGAGCAAATGCAACCTTCAACGGTTCTTGTCATTCAATACAAATACAAAAAGTTAGATAAGAGAAAGAAACTTTCAAAACTAATTGCTAAGCACGGAGTCTTGTTTGAAAGTAAAAAATTATATGACAATCAAGTTCAAGATTGGATTCCTAGAGTCCTTGCTTCTCATAAATTGAAGATTGAGCCTAAAGCAGCGTATATGTTGGTTGAGTTCCTGGGAACGGAACTTTCTAAAATAGCAAATGAACTGGATAAGTTAGCGCTTATTCTACCTGAGGGTTCAATTATTGAACCCCATCATATTGAAGAGAATATCGGAATTAGTAAGGACTTTAATACCTTTGAGCTTAGAAAAGCTCTTGGGCAGAAGAATGTGCTTAAGGTTAATCGTATCGCACAGTATTTTTCTGAAAATCCTAAGAATCACCCTTTAATTTTAACCTTAACTTCTTTACAGTCTTATTTCACTCAATTGCTGAAATATCATGGTTTGAAGGATAAGTCTAAGGCTAATGTAGCAAAAAAATTAGGTGTCAATATTTATTTTGTTGATGACTATGCCATTGCAGCTCGTAACTATCCTATGAGAAAGGTCTCAGCGATCATTGCCTATTTACGTCAAGCAGATCTTCAGGCGAAGGGAGTTGGAAGTTCAGGAGTGAATCCTGGAGACCTATTAAAAGAACTTTTATTTAAAATAATGCATTAAAAAAACCGCTTTAAAAGCGGTTTTTTTGTTTTAGTCTAAAGCAGGTTTTTCATCTCTGTTTGCTACTTCCCAAGCGGTATAGAATACTAATTTAGTTCTCTTGGTTAGCAAATCATAATCGATCTTATCTGGAGTGTCTGATGGTTTGTGATAGTCCTCATGTACACCATTGAAATAGAAAATGATTGGAATATTATTTTTTGCAAAATTATAATGGTCCGAGCGGTAGTAGAATCGGTTAGGATCCTCTTCGTCGTTGTAAGTGTAATCAAGATCCAAATGTGTGTATTTTGCATTAGCAGCTTCAGAGAGATTATGTAAATCCTTACTTAATTTGTCAGAACCGATAAGATACACAAAGTTAGACTTTTCTTCATGAGCTTTGTCTACACGACCAACCATATCAATATTTAGGTTTGCTACAGTGTTCTCTAAAGGAAATAATGGATGTTCTACATACCATTTTGAACCGAATAATCCTTTTTCTTCAGCAGTAAGGTTAATGAATAGAATAGATCTTCTAGGTCCATGTCCCTCGTCTTTTGCCTTTTTAAATGCTTGAGCAATTTCCATCACAGCCGAAGTACCCGATGCATCGTCATCTGCTCCATTGTATATTTGATCTCCTTTCATTCCAACGTGATCATAATGTGCTGAAATTACAAGAATTTCTTCAGGGAATTCAGAACCTTCTATAAAGGCCACTACATTTTCCGTTGCTTTAGCACGTCCTCTAAGAAAACTTGCCGGAATTTCTTGGAAGTAATCTTCTTTAGAAATAGGAGATTGAATTCCGTTTGTTATGTAGAAATTTTTTAAATAGTCCGCAGCCATCTTTTGACCTTCCTCACCTGTATTTCTTCCTTGCATTTCATCGTCAGCTAAGGTGTACAAGTAGGTTTTTAAATCTTCTTTTTGGATGGTAGTAGCGTACTTTTGAGCGTAATCTACGGGAGTTTTTGAATCCTTGGAGGATCCGCAGGAAGCCAGAATTAAGGCTGCACCTGCTAGGAATAGGGTATTTTTCATGAGTTTGATTTAATTCAGGGCAAAATACTTTATTCTTTTGATTTTGCAAGTGTGAATTGCGCTAAATTTTCATTGAAAACAATCAAATCCTTAGGAAATAGTTTGTGAATTATTTTATTCTTTATTAAATATTCAGAAGTTCCATCATAATATTCCTGATCAATCAATAAAATGAGTTGATCTGCTAATTCTAAGGATAGGTTTACTTCATGTGAAGCCATAATAATGGTCTTTCCATAGTCTTTAACTTGATCCTTAAGTATTTTAAAGAGTTGTATTTTATGATGAATGTCCAGGTGAGCCGTAGGTTCATCCAATAAGATATAAGGAGTTTGTTGGACCAGAACCTTTGCGATTTGTATTTTTTGTTGTTCCCCGTCGGAAAGTTCCGAAACTTTGCGACCTTTAAGGTGTGTTGCTTTTATTTGTTCTAAGACCTCTTCGATGATTAGTTGATCCTCCTTATGTAGTTTATTCATCCAATTGGTATAAGGGTATCTTCCTAATGCGAGATATTCTTCGACGCTATAATGACTCTGAGGAATTTTTTCTGTAAGAACAAGACCGATTAGCTTGGCTCTGGTTTGAAGGTCTAATTGATGTAAATCCTCTTTGTCAAGAATAACTTTACCACTTAAGGGGTTTTGGACTCCCGCTAGAGTCCTGAGTAAACTGGATTTCCCTTCTCCATTTTGCCCTAAAATTACATGAAATTGACCTGGCTCAACAGCTAAGTTATATCTACTTCCTATTTTTTTTTCCTTAGGCGCAGAACCATATCCAATTTGTAAGTCTTCTAAGATCATAGGATGAGTTTATTTTTTTTAAGCATCAAATAAATAACAATAGGAGCTCCAATTAGAGAGGTCATACTGTTAATCGGTAGGAGTCCTGATTGTCCAGGTAAGCTTGCGAGAAGGTCGCAAAATAAAAGACAGTTTGCCCCTAATAAGGCACTGGCAGGAATTAAGACTTTGTGATCAGAAGTCTTAAATAAGATTCGTGCAATATGTGGCATTGCTAGACCTAAAAAAGCTATGGGACCTGCAGCAGCACTGATACAACCCGTCATTAAACTGGTTGCGATAAAAAGTGAATTTCTACCTTTTTTAAATGAAATCCCCAAGCTTTCCGCAGCCTGGTCACCTAAAATAAAAGCGTTGAGGGATTTTAGATGAAATAGTCCTATAAAAAGCCCAATGAGAACTGAAATCCATACGAAGTGTACCAATTCCCATGGGACAGCGTGAAGATTTCCCATTCCCCATAAAATATATTTTTTAAGACTTTCAGCGGGTGCATAAAAGGAAAGTAAGGATATTATGGCTGCCGAAAAACTACCCATCATTAGTCCAATTATCAATATAGAAAGTGTGTCTTTGATCCATCTGGAAGCTAACATGACCATTCCAAGAATAAAAAAGGCACCTATGAAGGCGGCTATACTTATTGTCCATGGATTGGATAATAATAGGGGAGCACCAAGAAAACTGGCTCCCAAAACCACCAAGGCCACACCCAAGGATGATCCAGAGCTTATACCAAGAACATAAGGGCCTGCAAGGGGATTTCTGAATACACTTTGCATGTATAAGCCACTTAGTGCAAGACCTGCTCCACTGAATAAAGCAAGTAAGGTTTTAGGGGCTCTAAGGTTGTAAAAAATAAAGTCTTTACCTGAGCTTTTAAGATCGAGCATTTCCTGAAATGAAAGTTCTATGGAACCGGATTTCAAGTTCATCACGATCAAAAACAGAAGACTTATTACTAAGCCTATAAATTTAATTTTTTGATTCATTGCCTTTTTCAAAGTGTTGAACGAGTTTTTTGATCGCTCTTCCTCTATGAGAAATTTCACCTTTTTGATCCATACTCATTTGTGCAAAACTCGTTTTAAATCCCTTAGGTTGAAATATGGGATCATAGCCGAAACCTTCGATTCCCTGTTTTTCCTTTAAAATACTTCCTTCACAAATTCCCTCGAAGAGATCCTTGCGATCTTGAGATACTAATGCGATTACCGTTCTGAATTGAGCCCTTCGATTTTCAATTCCTTCTAAGGCCTTGAGAAGCTTGTTCATATTGTTTTCTGAATTCGCCTCTTTCCCTGCGTAACGTGCGGAATAAACTCCTGGGGCTCCATTGAGCGCCTCGACTTCTAAGCCAGTGTCATCAGCAAAACAAGGCAAGCCATAATTTTCAAATACATGATTTGCTTTAATCAGTGCATTTCCTTGAAGATCGCTTGCATTTTCCTCAATTTCTTCATGACACCCTATATCATCTAATCCTATGATTTGATAATGAGGGAGTAGGGCTTGTACCTCTTTGAGTTTGTTTTTATTATGGGTGGCAAAAACTATTTTTTTCATTATTCGTGATGATAAGGTTCGTTCTTGAGTATGGTAAAGCTACGATATATTTGTTCGATAATAAACAATCGAATCATCTGATGAGAAAAGGTCATTTTCGAAAGACTTATTTTTCCTTGGGCCTTCTCGTAGATCTCAGGAGAAAATCCATAGGGCCCCCCAATTAAAAGAACCAATTGCTTGATTCCAGAATTCATTCTCTTTTGAAGGTAATCCGCAAATTCTATGGATCTAAAGTCTTTCCCTTTTTCATCTAGTAAGACTATGAAATCTGTGGGTTTAAGCTTTTTTAAAAATAGTTGCCCCTCCTTTGATTTCTGTTCGGTCATGGACATGTTTTTGACTTGTTTCAAGTCTGGAATAATATCTAATTCGAAAGGGATGTAGTGCTTAAGTCTCTTTTCATACTGTCCTATGAGCTCGTTAAGACATTTATCATCAGTTTTTCCTATCGCTAAGACTTTAATTTTCATTGTTGATATTTTAAGTCAAAGATAAGGTTTTTAACTAGGGATAAATTGGTATTTTTGTAGTAAAATTAACAGAAATGATCAGTAAAGCACAATTTGATAAGGAACTTGAACTCATAATAGAAAATGCTATTCGAGAAGACGTTGGGGATGGAGATCATAGTTCTCTAGCCTGCATTCCTGCTGATGTTCAAGGGAAAGCTAAATTATTGGTGAAGGATGAGGGAATCATTGCTGGAGTAGATTTTGCTCTTATGATTTTTAATTATGTAGATGCTAATTTAAAGGTTGAAGTCTTTATTCAAGATGGTGAATCTGTTCGCTTTGGAGATGTAGTATTTCATGTCAGTGGGGCCTCACAGTCGATTTTAAAAGCAGAGCGTTTAGTACTTAATGCCATGCAACGTATGAGTGCTATTGCTACTAAAACGGCATCTTTTGTAGCGTTGGTGGAAGGGACTAAAACAAGAATCTTAGACACGCGAAAAACAACTCCTGGAATACGCGCTATTGAGAAATGGGCAGTTAAAATTGGAGGAGGTGAGAACCACCGTTTTGCTTTGTATGACATGGTTATGCTCAAGGATAATCATATTGATTTCTGTGGAGGAGTTTCTAAGGCAATTGTACAGACCAAGGCCTATTTAGCCGATTGTGAATTGGACCTAAAAATTATCGTAGAAGCAAGGGATTTTGATGAAGTTCAGGCTATTTTGGATGCAGGTGGAGTTTATCGTATATTGCTTGATAATTTTGATTTTGAGCAGACTAAACAAGCTGTGAAAATGATAGGGGATCAGTGTGAGACCGAATCTTCAGGGAATATCAATGAAAAAACGATACGTTCTTATGCCTTATGTGGCGTAGATTGTATTTCATCTGGAGCACTTACACATTCCATTTATAATATGGACTTAAGTTTGAAAGCTATTGAATAAGGATAAAACCAGTTTCAGAGAACGTTTAAGGAGTTTGCCAATTATTCGGCAAGTGGTTATTGTACTGCGCAAGCTGAAAGTTCCTGGATTAGGAGGTATGTCTGCTTACGATTTATTAGATCGCTATGTCGTTGGGATTATTAAAGGAGCCTTAACCACTCGTGCTTCGGGAATTTCCTATAGTTTCTTTATGGCTATATTTCCATTTTTACTCTTTATTTTGACCTTGATTCCATACATCCCTATTGAAGGATTTCAAGATACATTTACGGGTTTTATTGAGCAGGTATTGCCTCCCAAAACTTATTCGGCAGTCCAAGGAGTTATTGATGATATTATCAATACGCGCTACGGAGGCTTGTTGTCTTTTGGTTTTTTTGGTTCCATATTTTTGATGGCTAATGGGGTTAATGCTATTTTTGGAAGCTTTGAATATTCCTATCATCAAGTTAAAGCTAGAAATGTAATCCGTTCTTATGTAACTGCGGTGCTGATTTCCTTGCTCATGAGCGTTTTTCTTATTGTTACCATATCCAGTATTATAGCGCTTCAATATTTATTGTATTATTTTCAAGAACACGGTTGGATTGATAACTTATCTGTTTGGATTGATTTAGGATCTCAACTTATTTTTGTGATTAGTGTGCTGTTGACGGTATCTATTCTTTATTATTATGGAACTCGTGAAGGTAAGAAACAAGCTTTCTTCTCTCCAGGGGCAATCATGACAACTTTACTGTCCATTGGGACTATTTATCTATTTGGAATCTATATTGAAAAATTTTCCAGGTATAATGAATTGTATGGTTCCATTGGAACTTTGATGATTATCATGCTGTTTATTTGGATTAACAGTATCATCCTGTTACTTGGTTTTGAACTGAATGTGAGTATTTTTGGTTTAAAACAAGGAAATAACTTAAAAAAAGATTCTCTTCCTGAAATTCCTGCTAAAAACTAAGGGTAAAGCGATTACATTCTTTGAAATTTTTAAGATATTTGCAATCTGAAAATTTAAGTATGGCACAGAAACCAACAATCCCTAAAGGAACTAGGGATTTTAATCCTTTAGAGCTTATTCGAAGAACTCATATTTTTGAGACGGTAAAGTCTGTTTTTAGACTTTATGGTTTTCAAGGTATTGAAACCCCTTCTTTTGAAAATTCATCAACCCTAATGGGGAAGTATGGAGAAGAGGGAGATCGTCTAATCTTTAAAATATTGAATTCAGGAGATTATTTGAAAAAAGCTAATTCTGAGGCTTTGGATAACAAAGATTCTCAAAAATTAACTTCTTCTATCTCGGAGAAAGCCCTGAGGTATGATCTTACTGTACCTTTTGCACGTTATGTAGTGCAGCATCAAAATGAAATTGACTTTCCATTTAAGAGATTTCAAATTCAGCCCGTTTGGAGAGCAGATCGTCCTCAAAAGGGTAGGTTTAGAGAATTCTATCAATGCGATGCGGATGTTGTGGGGAGTAAAGGTTTATGGCAAGAAGTTGAATTTGTTCAGTTGTATGATGAAGTTTTTCATCGTCTTGGATTAAAGGGATGCAACATCAAGATGAACAACAGAAAAATCCTGATGGGATTCGCCGAAGTGATTGGTGCAAGTGATAAATTGATTGACTTTACCGTAGCGCTAGATAAACTAGATAAAATTGGTAAACAAGGCGTAATTGATGAAATGCTTGCTAAAGGGATTTCTATGGAGGCTATTGAAAAAATCCAACCATTGTTTGATTTTTCAGGAGATTCAACTTCAAAATTAAACCAACTTGAATCACTTTTATCAGCTTCTGAAATTGGATTAAAAGGAGTTGAGGAATTAAAATTCATCTCTAGACAAATCGATGCTCTCGGTTTAAAAGATTCAATCTTGGATATAGATGTTACTCTGGCAAGAGGACTTAATTATTATACAGGAGCTATATTTGAAGTTTCTGCACCAGAAGAAGTGAAGATGGGCTCTATTGGAGGAGGAGGTCGTTATGATGATCTGACGGGAATTTTTGGCTTAAAAGATGTAAGTGGAGTGGGAATTTCATTTGGTTTAGATCGAATTTACTTAGTTCTAGAGGAATTGGGATTATTTGAAGCCTTGGAGTTACCTAGACCTGAAGTATTATTCATCAATTTCGGTGAAAAAGAGGCGTTATTTAGCCAAAGTGCTGTAAGTAGGCTGAGGTCAGAAGGGATTTCTTCTGAACTATATCCAGATTCAGTTAAAATGAAAAAGCAAATGAATTATGCGAATAAAAGGCAGATACCATTTGTAGTTCTTGTAGGAGAACAAGAAATAGAAGATAATAAATATACAGTAAAGCAGATGGCTCAAGGGACGCAAGAGAGTATGACCTTTGAACAAATGCTAGAATTGATTAAAAAATAGATCATGTCAAACAACAATGAATTTATGGACGATATAGGAGATAACCATGTAGGTACTTCTGCTGTGACTCCTATGCGTGAAGATGCTTTTGAACTTTCAGATAAAGAGAAGATTGAAAAGATTCAACACAACGTTAAAGAGATCTTAGAAACTCTAGGATTGGATTTGAATGACGACAGTTTAAAGGGAACTCCTAAAAGAGTGGCAAAAGCCTATGTAAAAGAACTTTTCGGAGGGTTAAATCCTGAAAAAGCACCAGGTTTATCCACTTTTGATAATAATTATAAGTATGGAGAGATGCTTGTTGAAAAGAATATCACAGTCTATTCTACTTGTGAGCACCACCTTTTGCCTATAGTTGGGCGTGCTCATGTTGCTTATATATCTAAAGGGAAGGTAATTGGTCTGTCTAAAATGAACCGTATCGTGGATCACTTTGCCAAGCGACCACAGGTACAGGAACGTTTGACGATGCAAATTGTTCAAGCTTTGCAGAAAGCACTTGGAACCGATGATGTGGCTTGTGTGATTGATGCTAAGCACTTATGCGTTAATTCAAGAGGAATTAGAGATATAGAAAGTTCTACAGTCACTGCGGAATACGGAGGGCAGTTTAAGGATAAAGATGTTCGAAAGGAACTTCTCGATTATATTAAATTAGATACCCCTACAGGGCTTTAATAAAAAAACTCTAGATCTTAGTCTAGAGTTTTTTTATGAACTGATTTTAAACTTTCATAGGCTTCCTTAATACTGTTATATCCTATTTTATAAAGTTTGTCAAGATTTATTGGATCGGTATTGAATGAAGAAAATTTAGCAAGCTCTTGAGGTTGTAATCCTAAGTCACAAATTTTGAGTTTTTCATTTTCCCATTGACTTCCTCCTATATCGATCACGCGTTTAAGAACATCTGTGGCGACAGTTAGTTTCGTTTTATCAATTATTTTATTAGGACTTAAATGCATTCCAATGAGGAACTCACAATCATTTCGAATGATGTCTGCAGGAAAATGATTTAAGATTCCTCCATCGGTATAATAAATATCATTGATGATCATCGGTTTAAATACACCAGGATAAGAGCTGGAAGCCAAAACTGCTGGAGCCAATGGTCCAGAGTCAAAAATGGTTTCTTGACCTGTAAAAAGGTTGCTAGCCACTATTCTTAAAGGAATTTCCAAATCTTCAAAAGTTCTTTGGTCTAAGTATTTATTGAATATTTCTAAAATTTTAGGTGTATTCATTAGTCCCAATCGCCCTGATAAATATTTGCGAGAAAATGGTTTTTCAGATTTGTAAAAGTTAGCAATTTCATGACTTTTATAACCTGCCGCATACAATGCACCTGCTATGCTTCCGGTGCTGGTACCAGATATAATTCCAGGTTTAATATTGTTTTCTTCAAAATATTGAATCATTCCAGCATGGACTAATCCCTTACTTCCACCTCCTGAGAGCGTTAAACCTATCTTATATTTCATTAGAGTCAATTGCTTTTAGTAAATTTAAGAATAATCCAATTAATCTAATCATGACAAAAAAAATTAATTTAGTCCTTAGTGGAGGAGGAGCCAGAGGAGCAATTCATGTGGGGATTTATCAATATTTGAAGGAGAACAATTATGAAATTCAGGAAATAGCAGGGACCTCTGTTGGTTCTTTAATTGGATGTTTAATAGCAGCTGATGTGCATCCCCAGGAATTGATTAAGGTAATGAGAGATTCTCAGATAAAGGATTTCTTAAAACCTGATTTTAGGAGTAAACTTGCCCTGTTCAATTTGGATAAACTCAACAAAGTAATTGAATCCTATATTCCTCATAATTCCTTTGAAGGATTGAATATCCCATTTACTGCATGTTCGACAAATTTGAGTAAGAATAAAGCTCAATTTTTTACTTCAGGAGAATTGTCAGATCGGGTAGAAGCCTCCTGTAGCATTCCACTGGTTTTTTCACCAAAACAAATTGATGGAGATCTGTATTGCGATGGTGGTTTATTAAATAATTTGCCTGTTCAAGCAATTTCTGATAATGGTTTTCCAATTGTAGCCTGCCATGCGAATAATTATAAATATGAACCTATACACAAGACTGGAGAGGTGATCAATCGAATAGTGAATATTTCGGTTGGAAATACTGCAAAAGAAGGAATGGAATTAGCAGATGTTTTAATTAATCCATTTTTAGAACACAGTTATTCCACCTTGGATCTCAAGGATAGTCAGGAATTATTTGACATTGGTTATGGGGAAGCTCAAAAGATTTTAGGATAAAAAAAAACTCCTCACTTTAAAAGTGAGGAGCTATAATATAACTTGTGAAAGTTTAGTTCTTTACTTTGTTTTTTACTTGTTCGAACTTAGACTTAGTATCTAATCCCCAATCGTTATTCTGCATATTTACATCTGCAGTTTCATTCTCTGTATCGACAACGATTGATTTAATTGGCTTAGAAGTTGGAATAACCTTAGTTACTTGTTCGTCGTTGTATCTCCAGATTTGCGCTGGATACACTTTGCGTTCTTTTGTTCCATCTTCATAAGTAATGTCCACTAGAATTGGCATTACTAATCCACCTGGTTTATTATAAGTAACTTGATAGAAGAATTTATCACCTTTTCTGTCTTTAGTAGCTTCAAGAGCTTCAGCGCTCATTGGAGCTCCTTCTGAAGTATCTTCTTCGAAATATACAAGTTCCCCTGTCATACCTCTCTTAGAGGCCATTTCAGTACCTTTTTCCGTTGGTGTCGTTGTTGCATAGAATTTCTTTACTTCTTGAATTCCTATATCAGAAACATCAGTAGTATAGAACCATCCTCTGAAGAACCATGATAATTCCATAGCAGAAGCATCCTCCATTGTTCTAAAGAAATCTGCAGGTGTAGGATGTTTGAATTTCCATCTTTGTGCATAGGTTTTAAAAGCATAGTCAAAAAGCTCTTCTCCCATAATGGTGTTTCTTAACATGTACAAACCAGCAGCAGGTTTAGCATAGGCGTTTGAACCAAACTGATATACATTGTCTCCATTAGACATGATAGGAGAGATCCTTGATTGGTCTCCGCCCATATACCTTACCATACTCTTAGGAAGTCCTCTTGAAATAGGGAAGTCCTTGTCGTAGTCTTGCATGGCTAAAATTTGTACAAAAGAGTTTAATCCTTCATCCATCCAAGTCCATTGTCTTTCATCAGAATTCACAATCATAGGAAAAAAGTTATGTCCTACTTCATGAATAATAACTCCTAACATTCTATATTTAGTTCTATCGCTATAAGTTCCATCAGGATTTGGTCTTCCGAAGTTGAAACAAATCTGAGGGTATTCCATTCCTTGTCTTTTTGCATGAACTGAAATAGCCTTGTGATAAGGATAGTCAAAAGTATAATTAGAATATGTTTCCAAGGTTTGTGCTACCGCTCTAGTAGAGTGTTCTTCCCATAAAGGGTTTCCTTCCTTAGGGTATAGTGAATGAGCCATAACCGTTTTTCCGTTAATGTCAACGGCCATTGCATCCCAGATGTATTTTCTTGAGGAAGCAAATGCAAAGTCTCTTACTTGTTTTGCGTCAAAACTCCAAGTCTTAGTTTTAGTAGAAAAACCTTTTTCAGCTTTTTCAGCTTCTTCCTGAGTTACGATCATTACTGGATCAGTAAAAGATTTTTCAGCTTTTTCAAATCTTTTAATTTGCGTTTTAGACATTACGTCTTTAGGATTAGTAAGTACTCCAGTAGCTCCTAAAACGTGATCTGCAGGAGTTGTAATATTTACTTGATAATCTCCGAATTCTAGAGCGAATTCACTTC
>JBMYWH010000030.1:0-22688 GCA_049607205.1 Flavobacteriaceae bacterium
GTACACTTTCCTCTTGGGAAGCTCATAGGAGTTACCGGAGTTTCAGGAAGTGGTAAGTCCACCCTGATCAACGAGACCCTATACCCTATTCTAAATCATCATATATACAGGGCAGTTAAGAAACCCATGCCTTATCAAAGCATTGAAGGCTTAGAACATATAGACAAGGTCATTGCTATTGACCAGAGCCCTATTGGAAGAACACCTCGATCTAATCCAGCTACGTATACAGGAGTGTTTTCTGAAATCAGAAGCTTATTCACTAAAGTACCAGAGGCATTAATCAGGGGCTACAAACCAGGAAGGTTTAGCTTCAATGTTAAAGGAGGACGCTGTGAAACTTGTGGAGGAGCCGGTCTGAAGGTTATAGAAATGAATTTTATGGCAGACATTCAAGTCCCTTGTGAGACTTGCCACGGAAAAAGATTCAACAGAGAAACCTTGGAGGTACGCTACAAAGGAAAATCCATTTCTGATGTCTTGGATATGACCATCAACGAATCGGTTGAATTCTTTCAACACATTCCGAAAATCTACAGAAAACTTCATACCATACAGCAAGTGGGACTGGGATACATAACCTTAGGACAACAGAGCACCACGCTCTCAGGAGGAGAAGCTCAGCGTATTAAACTTGCCTCTGAACTCTCAAAAAAAGCAACGGGTAACACCTTTTATATATTAGACGAACCCACAACAGGACTTCATTTTCAAGACATCAAAGTTTTGATGGAAGTACTGCAGAAATTAACAGATAAAGGAAATACCGTCTTGGTTATTGAACACAATCTCGATGTGATTAAGCTTGCTGATCACGTGATTGATGTAGGGCCAGAAGGCGGAAAAAACGGAGGAAACATCGTTGGATGTGGTACTCCAGAAGAAATCATAAAAATCAAAAACAGCCATACTGGTAAATTTTTAAAAGAAGAATTATGAATCCAAATGAAGACAGAAAAATACGTGAAAAACTAAGTCAAAAGACTTGGAATGAAACCAAAACAAATGACTCATGGGCCATTTTTAAAATCATGAGTGAATTCGTAGAAGGATATGAAAAACTAAGTAGAATTGGACCTTGTGTGAGTATCTTTGGTTCGGCACGTTTGAATCCGGGAGATCAGTATTACGACCTGGCCGAACAAATGGGTTATGAACTTACCCAACACGGATACGGGGTGATCACTGGAGGTGGACCTGGAATTATGGAAGCTGGAAATAAAGGAGCCTACCGAGGAAAAGGAACTTCTGTGGGACTTAATATTGAGTTGCCTTTTGAACAGCACGACAATCCCTATATAGACCCTGACAAAAATCTTGAATTCGATTATTTCTTCGTGCGTAAGGTAATGTTCGTTAAATATTCTCAAGGGTTTATTGTGATGCCAGGTGGATTCGGAACCTTAGATGAAATGTTCGAAGCCATTACCCTTATACAAACTAAAAAAATAGGTCGATTCCCTATCATTTTGATGGGAACAGAGTTCTGGAGCGGTCTAATTGATTGGATCAAAACAACTTTGCTTAAAGATCATGCTACCATCTCTGAAAAAGACTTGGACTTGATCCATATTGTAGATACTCCAAATGAAGCCATTGATGTTCTAAATAAATTCTACGAACAGTATCAATTAAAACCAAACTTTTAATAGATTAGCGCTTAAGCAAACAATTTCTATGTTTTTAAGGCGCTTTCTCTTATTCTTTAGTCTTTTTTCCCTTGCTGTGTTACAAGCGCAGCAAGGGAATAAAATGGACTTACAAGTAAGACTCAACGACAGTCTGCATCGCCTTGAGATAAGTCAAACCATAGAAATTCAATTGGAGGATGATTTTGATAATGATCATTACTGGCTCCATAACTGGGCAAATGCCTACAGTTCTAACCAGAGTCCTCTAGCCAAGAGGTTCCTAGAAAACTACAGCAATAACTTTCATTTTGCTTCTGAGAAATTCAGAGGTTCAAGTTCCATTCACAGTATCGTAAGTGAGGGAGAACTCCTGGACTTCAAAATTCCTTCAAAGGCCATAGATTTGGTTCAAATCCCAGTGAGCTCAGGTCAATTAGAAGCGCGTAAAATTGAACTTAAACTGACATATCACGTGGATCTTCCTCGTGATCGATTTACAGGTTATGGTTGGTCTAAAAATGGATACACCCTCAAATACTGGTATATCAGCCCGGCAGTTTATAGAGATGGAGAGTGGAAAACCATGTCCAATCTAGACATGAATGATTTACTGACGGATTACTATGATTACAGCATTGAATTCTCTAGTCCTAGTTATTATGCCCTTTTCAGCGATTTAGACTCCGAACTTAACAATGAGGGAAAAACCAATCACTATCACCTTAAAGCGAAGCAGAGAACTCAAGTTGAACTGGCCTTAAGTCGCTATTTTGAATTCTATCAAATCAACACCTCTTCGGTCAACTTAGTCACGAATATGGATGCTTTGAATCTGGACCCTGGATTAATTCAGGATCTTGCTGATAGACAATTGAATTTTTTGGCCGCCAAAGTGGGGCCCGTAAATCGCGATCAACTCCTGGTTAATAAATTGGATTATTATTACAATCCTGTATACGGATTCAATCAACTCCCTAATTTTCTCGCTCCTTTTCAAGACACTTTCTTGTGGGACATCAAAATGCTAAAGGTCTTAACTAAGAGATATCTGGAAGAATCTTTTATATGGGATACTCGAAAAGATGCCTGGTTCATGGATGCCACTCAAATGTATATCATGATGCAATACATTGACAAATATTATCCCGATGCCAAGGCCTTAGGACAGGTTAGTAAACTTCCTTTGTTCAAACATTATTATCTGGCCTCCCTGGGCTTTAATGAAAAATACTTGACCATCTATCAATATATAGCGCGTCAGGGTCTCGACCAATCCTTGACTACTCCAAGTGCGGACTTGTCTAATTTCAATCGAAAAATCACCAATAAATACAAAGGTGCTTTAGGGCTGAATTACCTCAACGCCTATCTCGGTGAGGATCAATTGCAAAATGAACTCAAAGACTATTTAGAAGCTTCTCATGGGGATTATTTGAGCACTGAAGACTTCCAAGGACAGCTGAGCGCTTCTAGTAATAAAGAGACCGACTGGTTCTTCCAAGACTTCTTGCAAAGCAATAAAAAAATCAACTTCAAACTAAAAAAGGTAGTTGATGACAGTCTGATTGTGATCAAAAACAAAAGCGAATACTCCCCTCCTGTATTGGTGAGCAGTTTCAAAAAGGACTCCTTGATCAACTCCTTCTGGACTTCCTCTGCTTTTGACAGCATTTCAATTCCTAAAGATGAAAGTGATCGCATTGCACTGAACTATGGAGGTCTAGCACCTGAGGTCAGGCAAGATGACAATTGGAAAAAAAAGAAAGCCTCGCTTTTAAACAAACCTTTAGATTTCAAACTTCTTAAGGATTTAGACGATCCAGATAAAAATCAAATCTTCTACACCCCAGAGATTTTGTACAACTATTATGATGGTATCACCCTAGGCTTAGGTTTGAGTAACAAAACGCTCCTGGCCCAAAACTTTCTACTAAAGGTCACTCCTTCTTATGGAATCAAGAGTAGTTCTTTTACGGGTTCCTTCGGGGGACGTTATCAATTCATGCCGCGAAAAACCAATATTCGTTCGGTCTATTTCGGTGCTGCAGGTTCTTATTTTCATTATGCTCCGGATCTAGCCTACAAAAAACTGACTCCCTATCTGGGAATCAAATTCAAGCGTAAGAGCCTAAGAGATGTCGGAGGAAGTGGGATTGCCTTGAGTTATACCCATGTAGACAAACAACCCAATCCCGCGGTGGTTTCTCCCGATGAGATCAATAAATACGGGGTAGTTAACCTGAATTATTCCTATTCCAAACCAGCCTTAATTGACGATTTGCGCTATAGTGCAAATATACAATATGAAGAATCCTTTACTAAAGCGAGTTTTGACTTCAGATATCGTTATTTAACCGACAAGAAAAGACAATTGGATTTCAGGTTCTTTGTAGGAGGTTTTCTTCGCAATGAAACCCAGAGTGATTATTTCTCATTTGCCCTAGATCGTCCAACGAATTACCTGTTTAATTACGACTTCCTAGGAACCTCGGAGACTACTGGATTTTTCTCCCAGCAAATCATTATTGCCGAAGGAGGATTCAAGTCTGATGTAGGTATGCCTTATGCCAATCAATGGATGACCACTTTCAATTCAAGTGTCGCACTGTGGAGATGGGTAGAGGTCTACGGAGATGTTGGATTTCTCAAAAACAGGTCCCAGCCCGTCTTCTTTGCCTATGACAGTGGAGTACGCCTTAATTTTGTTCACAATATCTTAGAACTATACTTCCCTCTATACTCCAATAACGGGTGGGAAACAGGCCAAGCAGGCTACGCAGAAAAAATCAGATTTGTGTTAACTTTGAATCCTGGTGCCATCTTCAGCTTCATTCGTAGAGGATTTATTTGATTTTAAGTGATTTTAATGCGAATAATGCAATAAAATTAACATTTCGAGCTAAATCCTTAGAAATCACCTAATTTTTTCTATATTTGCAGCCTAAACAAGCATCAAATGAACACAAGTAATTCTACATCTTCAAAGCAAAAATTGTCTTTTGAAGCCTTTAAAGAAGAGGTTTTACAAGATTATAGAACTGCAGTAACTTCTAGAGAATGCAGTCTTTTAGGTCGCCGAGAAGTACTTACAGGAAAAGCTAAATTTGGGATTTTTGGTGATGGAAAAGAATTGCCACAGCTTGCTATGGCAAAAGCCTTTGAGAAAGGAGATTGGAGATCGGGTTATTATAGGGATCAAACCTTTATGATGGCTCTGGACCTTTTAAAGCCTTCTCATTTCTTTGCCGGTTTATATGCCCATACTGATATTGAAGCAGATCCTATGTCTGCTGGACGTCAAATGGGAGGTCATTTCATGACCCACTCTTTAGATGAAAAAGGTAATTGGGTAAACCTTGCAGATCAGTACAATTCTTCTTCGGACATCTCTCCTACAGCAGGTCAGATGCCAAGACTTCTAGGTCTGGCTCAGGCTTCAAAAGTTTTTAAAGCACTGGACATTCCAGGAGCGGAACAATTTTCTCACAAGGGTAATGAAGTTGCCTGGGGAACTATTGGAAATGCTTCAACAAGTGAAGGTCACTTCTTCGAGACAATCAATGCTGCAGGGGTATTACAAGTGCCTATGGTGATGAGTGTATGGGATGATGAATACGGAATCTCAGTACATGCTAAGCATCAAACAACAAAAGAAAATATTTCAGAAATCTTAAGTGGTTTCCAGAGAACAAAAGAACATGAAGGTTTCGAAATCCTTCGCGTGAATGGATGGGACTATGTAGCCTTAGTTGAAACCTATACTAAAGCTGCGAAGATTGCAAGAGAAGAGCATGTGCCAGTCTTAGTGCATGTACAACAGCTTACCCAACCTCAAGGTCATTCCACTTCTGGATCTCATGAACGTTATAAATCAAAAGAACGCCTTGCCTGGGAAATCAAGCACGATTGTAATGCAAAAATGCGTGACTGGATTCTAGAATTCGAATTGGAATCTGAATCGGGTCCTTTGCGTTTTGTAGAAGACGAACAAGAATTAATTGCCCTAGAAAAAGAAATCAAAAAAGAGGTTTCTTCAGCTAAACGTGTAGCTTGGGAGTCCTTCCTTGCTCCAATAAGAGCAGAGAGAGAGTCCCTAGGAGAACTTTTAAAAATGGTTGCCGCATCAAGTCCTAACAAAAATTTCATCCTTAAAGATCTAAGCGATTTAATGGCTGTTAAAGATATTTCTCGTAAAGAAATTTTTGATTTGGCAAGAAAGGTTTTAGTTCAAATCAGAACTGAATCCAATCCATATAAAGCTCAATTGAGTCTTTGGGTTCAAGAGAATCGCAAGAATGTTCAGGAGAAATATTCTTCTATGCTACACAATGAATCCCAATCTGCTGCCACTAAGGTGAGCATGCATGAGGTTCAATATAGTGATCAAAAAAACCTTGTGGACGGAAGAGTGATCATGAGAGATAATTTTGAAGCTATCTTCAACAAGTATCCTCAGTCATTAATTTTTGGTGAAGACGCTGGATTTATCGGTGATGTGAACCAAGGATTGGAAGGACTTCAAGAAATTTTCGGAGAAACTCGAGTTTCAGATACAGGAATCCGTGAGGCCACAATCATTGGTCAAGGAATTGGACTTGCCATGAGAGGTCTTAGACCAATCGCAGAAATACAATATTTAGATTATCTATTATACGGTCTTCAGATTTTATCTGATGATCTATCTACTTTGAGATATAGAACCGCTGGAAAACAGAAGGCACCGTTAATTGTGCGTACACGTGGTCATAGATTAGAAGGAATTTGGCATTCAGGTTCGCCTTTAGGGATGATCTTGAACGCCCTAAGAGGAATGCATGTTCTAGTTCCTAGAAACATGACTAAAGCTGCTGGTTTCTATAATACCTTATTAAAGAGTGATGAACCTGCCCTAGTGATAGAGAACCTCAACGGATACCGTCTAAAAGAAGAAATGCCTGAGAATTTAGGCGAATTCACTACACCTATTGGTGTGGTAGAAAACGTACGTGAAGGAAAGGACATCACTGTGGTTTCTTATGGATCTACCTTGAGACTGGTTCAACAGGCTGCTGAAGAATTGGTACACTTAGGTGTGGATGTGGAAATCATTGACTGCCAATCCTTACTTCCTTTTGATTTAAATGGAGATACGGTAAAATCCCTGGCAAAAACCAACAGACTCCTCATCGTAGATGAAGATGTACCAGGTGGAGCTTCTGCTTATATCATGCAACAAATCTTAGAAAAACAACAAGGATATAGATATCTGGATGGAGCACCTCAGACACTGACCGCTCAAGCCCACAGACCTGCTTATGGAAGTGATGGAGATTATTTCTCTAAACCTTCTAAGCAAGACATCCTTGAGAAAATATACAATCTTGTTAGTGAAGCCGATCCTAAAAGCTTCCCTAGTATTTACTAAACATCAAGCTGCTCTCGAGCAGCTTTTTTTTCAATTGACAATTAACATGACAACAATACAGCAACAACAATGGCGCTATGCTTGTAAAAAGTTTGATGCCACTAAGCAATTAACTCAACAGCAGGTCAAAGCCTTAGGCGAAGCCTTTAATCTCACGGCAACCTCTTATGGACTTCAGCCTATGAAGCTGATCGTGGTTCACAACAAAGCACTTCAAGAAAAGCTAGTCCCTGCCTCTTACGGACAAAATCAAATATTCGAGGCGTCACATGTATTAGTACTATGTGCTCAGAAAGATATGGAAGACCAACATATCGAAGACTATTTTGAGCGCGTTAAGGAATTGCGTAACACCCCAGATGAGATTTTAAACCCATTTAAAAAGCACTTACTGCACTGGGCTTCCAACACTAAACAAGAAGATCTCGAACAATGGGCTAGAAAACAAACCTATATTGCCTTAGGAAACTTACTTAACACCTGCGCGGCACTTGAAATAGACTCCTGTCCCATGGAAGGATTTAATCCCGAAGCCTATGACGAGTTACTTGAGCTCAAGGGAAGTAATTTCACCTCAAGTTTAGTACTCCCTGTTGGTTTCAGACATGAAGAAGACTATATGGCTGGACTGGCCAAAGTGAGAAAAAAAGAAGAAGATATCATAGAATTTCGCTAAATTTACAGCTATGAACGAACAGATAAAAACATTGAAACCTCAGGCGCTGTGGACTAACTTTGCTAAGTTAAATGCAGTTCCTAGACCTTCTAAAAAGGAAGAGCGTGTCATCGAGTTCATGATGAACTTCGGTAAGGCATTAGGATTAGAAACCTCTCAAGATGCCGTAGGAAATGTATTGATAAAAAAGCCTGCTTCAAAAGGTATGGAAGATCGCAAAACTGTGGTCCTACAATCTCATTTGGACATGGTACATCAAAAAAACAACGATACTGATTTTGATTTCGACACTCAAGGAATTGAGATGTATGTTGAGGGAGATTGGGTAAAAGCTAAAGGAACCACCCTAGGAGCCGATAATGGTCTAGGAGTGGCTGCGATTATGAGTATTCTAGAATCTAAGGACATTGCTCACCCAGCAATTGAAGCCTTATTTACCATCGATGAAGAGACAGGGATGACTGGAGCGATGGGCCTAGAAGCAGGAGTACTTTCAGGTGATATTTTATTAAATCTAGACACAGAAGATGACGATGAATTATCCGTAGGTTGTGCCGGAGGAATCGACCTTACTGCAACTCGCAACTATGAGGAAGAAGCTGTAGACCAGAGCAAGACGGCTTATACTATAGAGATCAAAGGTCTTAGCGGTGGACATTCAGGAATGGACATTCATAAAGGCCTTGGAAATGCCAACAAAATCATGAACAGACTCTTGTTTGATGGTTATGAGAACTATGGTTTGCGCATAGCACAAATCCATGGAGGATCACTGAGAAATGCGATTCCAAGAGAGAGCCATGCCCTTGTAGTTGTGGATCAGATCCAAGCCGAAGCCTTTGAATTTGAATTCAAACTCTTGGCAAAAACCATTAAAAAAGAACAAAAAAAGACAGATCCTAATTTAAAAATCAAATTGAGCATCTCTGCTCTCCCTTCTAAGGTTATGGACCTAGGAGTTCAGGAAGGATTTCTTAAAACTATGTACAGCGCTCACAACGGAGTATACCGCATGAGCCCGGACATCGCAGATCTGGTAGAGACTTCTAATAATATCGCTAGAGTTTCTCTTGCTGCTGGATTTATACAGGTGCTTTGCTTAACGCGTAGTTCTGTAGAAAGTACTAAAATTGACCTTTCCAATGCCTTAAGAGCCGCCTTTGAACTCAGCGGTATGGAAGTAGAGCTTTCCGGTTCTTACCCAGGATGGCAACCAGATATGGGTTCGAGTATATTAAAAGAAATGAAAGCACTCTATATAGAGATGTTCCAAGAAGAACCTAATATCATGGCCTGTCATGCAGGACTTGAATGTGGTCTATTAGGAACACATTATCCAGAGATGGAAATGATTTCTTTTGGTCCGAATATTAGAGGAGCTCACTCTCCTGATGAAAAGGCAAGTATCTCGAGTAGTCAAAAATTCTGGAGCTATTTATTAAAAACTTTAGAGAACATTCCAAGCAAATAATGACATCCCCTCAATTGAGGGGATTTTTTTTACATTAGAATTGTTCATATCTTGACTTTTTTAAATCATAATAAATCGTATTTTTACCCTGAATTAATAACTAAACATGGGAAAAATAATTGCAATCGCTAATCAAAAAGGTGGTGTAGGTAAAACTACAACCTCTGTGAATTTAGCTGCCGCTCTAGGAGTATTAGAAAAAAAGGTCTTAATCATTGACGCCGATCCTCAAGCCAATGCCACTTCTGGTTTAGGTTTGGATATCGAAGCTGTTGAATATGGGACTTATCAAATACTCGAGCATGCCATTTCGGCAAAAGAGGCTGTTGTAAGTACGGAATCTCCCAATGTTGACATCATCCCCGCCCATATTGATTTGGTTGCCATTGAAATCGAATTGGTGGACAAATCTAATCGCGAGTTTATGCTCAAACAGGTTTTACAAGAGGTTAAAGCAGACTATGACTATATCTTAATTGATTGTGCACCTTCTCTTGGACTAATCACCTTAAACGCCTTAGTAGCAGCGGATTCAGTTATTATTCCTATCCAATGTGAATATTTTGCCCTAGAAGGACTTGGGAAGTTATTGAACACCATTAAGTCCGTTCAAAACATACACAATCCAGATCTAGATATTGAAGGATTATTACTTACGATGTACGATTCTCGCCTTAGACTTTCTAATCAAGTTGTGGAAGAGGTACGTAAGCATTTCAGTGCCATGGTCTTTGACACCGTGATTCAAAGAAATATTAGATTGGGAGAGGCTCCAAGTTTCGGAGAGAGTATTATTTCTTACGATGCCACTAGTAAAGGTGCTGTAAATTATATTAATTTAGCCAACGAGCTTATCAAAAATAACAGTTAGGATGGCAAAAGCAACAAAAAAACAAGCCCTAGGACGAGGATTATCCGCTTTACTTAAAGAACCGGATATGAATGTGAATTCGGCTAAAGATAAAAATGCGGACCAAGTTGTGGGAAACATTATGGAATTGGCCTTAGATCAAATCGAAGTCAATCCTTATCAACCTAGAACCCACTTCGGAGAAGAGGAGTTGGAAGAATTAGCCAGATCGATTAAAGAGCTCGGTGTAATTCAACCAATCACCGTTCGTAAGATTGGTCCTAATAAATTCCAATTAGCCTCTGGAGAGAGACGTTTCAGAGCATCAAAAAGAATTGGAAACAGTCACATCCCTGCCTATATCCGTATTGCCAACGATCAAGAGATGTTGGAAATGGCTTTGGTGGAGAACATTCAAAGAAAAGATTTAGATGCTATTGAGGTAGCCCTTTCCTACCAAAGAATGATTGATGAGTTGGAACTTACTCAAGATCAAATGAGTGATCGCGTGGGAAAAAAACGTTCTACCATCACCAACTATTTAAGATTATTAAAGCTCGACCCTATTATTCAAACAGGAATTAGAGATGGATTTCTATCCATGGGTCACGGACGTGCCCTGATCAATGTAGAGGATAAAGATCTACAGTTGAGCATCTACGAGCAAATCATAAAAAATAGCCTATCGGTGCGCCAGACCGAGCAAATGGTTCAAGCTGCAAAGGAAGGTAAAGATACTTCTACTGCCGCTAAAGCAAAATCAACTATACCTAGCCCAATTCAAGAAGGAATCGAAGAGATGAGTCATTATTTCAATACGAAAATAAGTGTCAGTATGAATACAAAGGGAAAAGGTAAATTAACAATCCCCTTTAATTCTGAAGAAGACTTCAATCGTATCAAAAACTTATTAAAGTAATTGATCAAAAACAAAACATACGGCAGTATTAAATATTTAGGGATTTTATTTACAATTTTGTGGACTTCCTCAAGTTTGTACGCCCAAGACTTAAAGGTTACTGCTGAAAAGGACAGTCTCATCGGTACGGATGCATTTTCGCAAATTCAAGTAAGAGATTACGATCCCTTATCTCCATCTAAAGCGGCATTTTATTCCGCTGTATTTCCTGGACTTGGACAGATCTATAACAAGAAATACTGGAAAGCCCCTATAGTATGGGGAGCTATGGGTACTTCTATTTATTTTTATGTAACAAATTCCAGAGAATACGACAGATATCGTGAGGCTTTTAAATTGAGAAAGCTAGGAAAACAAGATGAATTTACCGATGATAACGGAAATACATTGATCTCTGATGCAGGTCTAGAGCACGCTCAAGAAACCCTGAAGAGAAATGCCGATTTATCTCTATTGATCACCGTTGGAATTTATGTCCTTCAGATTATCGAAGCGAGTACCAACGCGCATTTAATGCAGTTCAATATGGATTCGAATATCGGCTTTACCCCTACAGTCAATTTTGAACCCGTCACAGGTCAAGCTGTGGCTGGGATGAGTTTTACTTATAAATTTAATTAGATGAAAATAGCATTATTAGGATACGGTCGTATGGGACAAACCATAGAAAGACTTGCCCTTGACCGAGGAGATCAAATCGTTTTGAAAGTAGATCCTCAGCACGATGCCATCACGGCACTTCCTAGCTGTGGAGCTGATGTGGCCATTGACTTCAGTATTCCTAGTGTCGCCTTAGACCATATCACAGCCTGTTTTGAAGCTGGAATACCTGTGGTTTCGGGAACCACCGGATGGTTAGAAGATTTTGACCTGGCCATCGAAAGATGTCATCAACTCGACGGTGGATTTATCTATGGATCTAATTTTTCTTTAGGAGTAAATCTATTTTTTGAACTCAATGCTAAGCTTGCCCAACTGATGAAACCCTTTGAGCATTATAAAAGCTCTATGATTGAGGTTCATCACACGCGTAAATTAGACGCACCAAGTGGTACGGCGATTTCTCTTGCTGACCAAATTATAGGTCATAGTTCAAAAAAATCCTGGACTATAGAACAAAGTGAAGAAAACGACTCGGATAAATTATTCATCGAAGTTGAGCGCGAAGGGGATGTCCCTGGAACTCATGTTGTGAATTACGATTCTTCGGTCGATCAAATACAAATCAAACACACAGCACACAATCGTGACGGTTTTGCTTTAGGAGCAGTAATTGCCGCGCATTGGTTGGCTGGAAAAACTGGAGTCTACACCATGAGAGACGTCCTTAACCTTTAAAAATCTATCCTTATGACTTATAGCCAATGGATTCTATTCATCCTTGTGATTCAAGTTGTTCATTTCTTAGGAACTTATAAATTATATCAACGCGCAGGACGAGAAGCATGGGAAGCATTAGTCCCATTCTATAGCGCCGTAGTGATGATGAAAATCATCAACCGACCTTCTTGGTGGGTGTTTTTACTTGTGATCCCTGTGGTTAATCTATTAATGTTCCCCGTAATTTGGGTAGAGACTGCAAGAAGTTTTGGGCATAATAGCACTAAAGATACTTGGCTAGCCATCTTGACTCTCGGTTTTTATAAC
The DNA here is from genome assembly GCA_049607205.1 of Flavobacteriaceae bacterium. Taxonomy (GTDB): domain Bacteria; phylum Bacteroidota; class Bacteroidia; order Flavobacteriales; family Flavobacteriaceae; genus JBELHR01. The sequence goes on from JBMYWH010000030.1 coordinate 12,599, forward strand.
TTCTATTTGAGTTATGGAACTGACTCTAGCTATATCAATGATAGAAGTCTTAAACCAAGGACTGAAGTAGGAGAATGGGTAAGCTCTATTGTTTTTGCTATTGTGGCTGCTACCATAGTACACACCTATTTCTTTCAACCTTTCACGATTCCGACATCTTCTTTAGAGAAATCTTTATTGGTTGGAGATTATTTGTTTGTAAGTAAGATTCATTATGGAGCAAGAGTTCCTATGACTCCTATTGCGGCACCTATGGTTCATGACACCATCCCTTTAGTAGGAGTTCGTTCTTATGCTAAGAAGCCATCAATTCCTTATTTCAGATTCCCTGGTTTCGAATCCATAGAACGCAATGATATCGTAGTTTTTAACTGGCCTGCTGATACGGTGGAACAATTTTTTAAGAGACCCGATCGCAAAATCATCAAACCTATTGACAAGAAATCTAATTATGTAAAACGTGCCGTGGGAATGCCTGGAGATCTTTTAGAAGTTAGAGATGGTTATGTATTTATTAACGGCGAGCAGAATGTTTTACCTTCAAGAGCTCACTTACAGTTTTATTACGATGTAGATACTAAGGGACAACAACTCAGTGGGAATGCCATTGTAAATCGCTATCATGTAAGAGAAGGCTATTTCAATCCTAACGATAAAAAATATGTCCTCAATTTAGACCAAGACAATCTTAAAAAAGTTCAGGCAAATCCATTAGTAGTAAGCACTGAGCGTAGAATTCAACCTGCTGGAAAAGGAGAACAAGGGATTTATCCAACAAAAGACTACGGTTGGAATAATGACAATTATGGTCCAATCTTAATTCCTTCTAAAGGAATGGTCATTTCATTGACTCCTAAGAATTTAAAAATATATGCTAAAGTCATTAAGGATTATGAAGGTCATGATTTAACGACCAATGGAGATCAAGTTTATATCGATGGTGCTCTGGCTACAGAATACACCGTGGAACAAGACTATTATTGGATGATGGGAGATAACCGTCAAGCCTCTGAAGATTCAAGATATTGGGGATTTGTTCCCTTTGATCACGTGGTTGGTAAACCGGTATTTATCTTTTTGAGTTTAGACGCGAACAAAAGTGGCTTTAACAAGATCCGTTGGGATCGCGTATTTACCACTGTTGCCGGTGAAGGACCGAGAACCTCATACCTTCCTCATTTCCTAGTTTTACTTGCCCTATGGTATGGTGTAAATAAGTATAGAAAACGCGGAAAATAATAACTGGATGAGACTGTTTTACCCAACTTATTTCGGATCGATCTATCAATATGCTCGATTTGTGCAAGGAGAAGGTGGATGCTTTGAAGTTTGGGATTCCTTTGAAAAGCAGACCTATAGAAATAGGTGTTATATTCTAGGTCCTAACGGAAAGCAAATGCTTAATATTCCCTTGCGTCATGAGGTAAAACAGGGTAAGCCACTAACAAGAGAAATGCTCTTGGATGATAAAAATTCATGGAGGATCAACCACATTCGCTCTTTAGATGCAGCTTATTCGAGTTCTCCATTTTATGAATATTACCGAGATGAACTTCTTGAAATATATGAGGATGAGAGCATCTCTTTATCTGATTTCCAAAAGCGAGCACATCTCTTTGTAATGCAGGCCTTAGATGAATCTTTTGACTATGAAGAAAGCTCTGAATATCAAATCAGCGCAAGTGAAGATTTCCGAAGCCTTGTCAATGCAAAAAAAACTATAGAATACGACTTCAAAGCCTATACTCAGGTTTTTGACGACAAGCATGGCTTTACCGAGAACCTCAGCATTTTAGACCTTATTTTCAATTTAGGTCCTGCGGCCACAAGATATCTTTATGACTTATAGTTGGATTCATTATGGCATGCATTTTTTGGCCCCATTGGCCATAGCCTATATTTACAATCCTAATACCTGGAAAAAGAATTATCTGATTCTTCTTGCTACTATGTTGATTGATATAGATCATCTATGGGCAAATCCCATCTTTGACCCCAACAGATGCAGCATCAATTTCCACACCTTTCACACCTACTACGCGGCGATAGTCTACGGATTATTATTAATCCCTAAGAAGACACGTATCGTTGCCATAGGCCTGCTTTTTCACCTCTTAACAGATTTTTTAGATTGTTTTTACTAAATATGACCAAAATCATCTTTTAAAGCATAAAGTTCATTTAATTTTAAGGAAACTTTAATGAATGAATACCTTAAGGAACAGAACGCTTGCTGAGATTATGATATGGAATAGTTCTTCTGCTACCGTATTCAAAAGATATGGACTAGACTATATCAGATTCCACGACAATAGCCTTGAAAGCACCTGTAAACTCCGAGAAGACATTAATCTGGAGGAAATTTGCTTGGCTTTAGAAAAAGCCGCTCAGGATCAAGATCAATATTTAAAGCTGATCAGTTCAAGGAAATTGGATTTCATGATTGATTATGTAGTCAATATTCACCATGTATATCTCAAAGAAACCATACCAGCACTTTTAGACAGGACCAATATAATCTATGCTAAACACAAAAGATCCTACCCTAAACTAAAGCACTTAAAAAATCAAATTTTAGACTTGTTCAAAAACTTGATGAGAGACATGCATCTCGAGGAACGGAAACTATATCCAGCTTATAGATCTCTGCTCAATGAAGGAGAAGTACATTCCTGTTTTGGTGATATAAAAAACCCCACCGAGGTAGTCGCTGCAAGTCATAAGCAACAGATACTCGCTATAGACAAGTTAAAGAGCCTCTGTCAGCAGATTCAGAAAAACAAGGATACTAACAATGATGAACTCACCCTATTCTGTATTGAAGTTCATGAATTTATTTATTACTTGGGGCGTCATATGCATTTAGAGAGTAATTATATTTTCCCTAAAGCATTAAAATTAGCTTAAATCAATGGCAGTATCGTCTTTGACCGAGGCCATAACGAAGGAAGATTGCACATTAGATACGTTGGGGATGCGTGCCAATTGCTTCACTATAAAATCCTGAAAGGACTCCATATCGGTACTCCTTACTCTTAACAGGTAATCGTGATTCCCAGCGATATGATAACAGCTTTCTACCATGGGAAGCTGTTTTATTTTTGCCTCAAATTTCTTAATGAGTTCCTCTGAATGATGTTCTAAAGTTACCTGACAGAAGGCTTCTAAGTTTCTGTTTAGTTTTTTTGCATCGCAAATAGCAACGAACTTCTTGATATATCCTTGCTTTTCCAATCTTCTGATACGTTCAAAAGTCGGACTTGTACTAAGGCCAATTTGCATGGCCAAAGCCTTATTACTGATCTTCGAGTCTCTTTGTAAAACTTCTAAAATCTTAAGGTCAATGGAATCTAATGCTTTCATATCTGGGATTTAATTCAAAAATAAACTTTTCATTTTAAGGAATCAATAAGGAGAGTATCAAGGAAGTCACAAAACCACTTAGAGCTAATAGAGTTGTCATCAGGGTCCAAGACCTAAAGGTTTGTTTCTCATCCAAACCTAAATAGTTACTCACCAACCAGAATCCACTATCATTGACATGAGATAGAATTGAAGCTCCCGAGGCAATTGCCATAACGACCAAAGCTAACTGGGCAGGGCTAAGTATGACCCCCTCTAAAAGTGGAGCACATATCCCTGCTGCAGTAATCATAGCTACCGTTGCAGAGCCTTGAAGAATCCTCACTAAAGCGGCCAATACAAAGGCTAAAACTAACAGTGGCAATCCAATCTGAGCAAAATAATTTGCCAGCATACTTCCTGCTCCTGTATTAATCAACATTTGCTTGAACACCCCACCGGCACCCGTTAAAAGAATAATAAGTCCTGCAGGCTGAAATGAAGCTCGAGAAATCTTAAGCAATTCATCAGAGCTATTGTCTTTTCTAATTCCAAGGGCATACCAAGCTACAAGGTTGGCAATGATTAAAGCGGTAAAAGGATGACCCAATAAGGGATTATGAAAAATCGTATTACTCACAATAAGTAATAAAGGAATAATGATAATGGCAAAAATCCACCCCACCGAAGGATCTTGATCTTGCTTTTTCTCCTCAAACAAGGAAGGAGGAGCTGCCACAAAAATCTTTTTACTAATATATTTCCCAAACAGAGGACCACAAAGAATTGCAGTAGGAATACTCACGAGAAATCCCATAATAATCACCCATCCCAAGTCGGCATCTAAAATATCTGCAACGGCTACGGGACCTGGAGTGGGAGGAATAAATGTATGTGTAATTGCCAGTCCGGCTAAAAGAGGAATGGCATAAAGTAAAATACTCTTGCCAGTCTTGCGTTGCAAGGCATAGATAAGGGGTACTAAGATAATAAAGGCCACGTCAAAAAACACGGGAATGGCTACAACAAATCCTGTAATCATCAGTGCCCAACTTGCTCTTTTTTCTCCGAAGAGCTTGAGGCTATACCTGGCCAAAACCTCAGCTCCTCCTGCATTTTCTAATAAGGCACCGAACATGGCTCCTAAGCCCACAACCACCGCTACAAACCCTAAGGTCGAGCCCATTCCCTCTTTCATAGTTTCTAGAATCTCCAAGGCAGGCATGCCCGAAAACAATCCTACACAGATACTGGCGATTAATAGGCTAATAAATGCGGGGAGCTTAAACTTTAAGATTAAAACAAGAAGTAAAGCAAGCCCTCCTATTACTGCGAATAACAATTGATAATCGATCATATAGCTGGCCATTTAGTGTGGAAAAACACTCCTCTCGGTGCTGTTCTTTTTTCATAAGTATGTGCTCCGAAGGCATCTCTAAGCCCTTGAATCAAATGGGCACTAGATTCTCCTTGTTGCATACCTGTTTCATAGGTCCAACTGGCGGTGAAACAGGGAATATATTTGTGATTTAGAGCTGCAAATTCTATTAATTTATGATAGCTCACGTTGTTACGAGGCTGTTTCCAAGCCCACAAGCCATCCTCCAGGTCCTGACCGAGTAACTCTTGAAGAAACTCTGAAGCGACTATTGAACCTTTAGACCAAGACTTAACAACCTTCTTAAGGTCTATATTCCATCCGAGATCCTCTGAAACGGTACGAATCAAAACCAAGGCTTGCTGATGATTAATCCGAGTAGCCCTTTTATATAATTCATAAAGTAAGTCTAAATCTTCGAAAGCTGTACCTGATGGTCTATCTTGATGTAATGCCATGCGCTGGGCTTTACAAGAAGAAGTAATTCTAGCATTTACAGCGGCTTGGGCTATGGAATAATTCACGCCGAACTCCAATGCGGTTTGAGCCGTCCAAGCTCCGGTTCCTTTTGAACCTGCAACATCTAAAATTTCGTCTAATATGAATACTTCATCTTCTTTAAAGCTTGAAACCTCTAAAGCCGTTCTCACTAAAAAAGAATCTATCTCCGGGTGAAGCTCAAGTCCTTTGCGCAAAAAATTATTTAAAGCGGTTCTTGAACCTAGAATTTCAAATATTTCGACTAAGAGTTGCATCTGTCCATATTCTAGACCGTTATGTACCATTTTTACAAAATGTCCAGATCCTTCAGGACCTAAATAGGGCGCAAATGAATTGCCTTTGAGTAGATCTAAAATTGGTTTCATTTTCTGATAGGAATCAAACTCTCCTCCTACCATCATTGCTGGGCCTAATAAAGCACCACGCTCTCCTCCTGATATTCCTATACCTAAATAGTTCTCATAAAGTTTCGCACGGCGATTACTGTCCTTATAAAAAGAATTACCCCCATCACAGAAGATTGTCCCTTTAGGTTTCAAGGAGGCAATGCTTTCTAAAACCTCATCAACTATGGGGCCTGCAGGAAGCATTGAAATAATTCTCGGGCTGTCTTGAAAGGCTTTAAAGAATTCATTCCAATCACTGTAAAGTTGAATATTCAAATCCTCATACCGTTTGATAAACTCCCTTAAAACTTTAACTTCTTCTGGGTGATCACGATTGAATGCAATTACCGAAATTCCTTTTTGAGCCGCATTCACCGCTAAACTCTTACCCATTACACCAAGTCCTATAATTCCTAATTCCATAAGTTGTGATTTAAATAATTTGTGATTTTAGAAACGACTTGTTTTAATTGAAGTTCTGAACTTATATGAAGACCGTAGTCGGGAATCTCCAGAGTATCCAATTGACTCTTAAGCAGAGAACTCGGCATGAAGTGTGTCCTTCTTCTCATTCTCCCCTCTAAAACCTCATAGGAGGCCTGTAATACCACTACTTTTAAGTTATATATATTAGATCGAAGCTGTTCTCTATAGGATTCTTTCAATGCGGAACAGGCTAAAACTATTGAAGAGTTCTGAACTTCCATATGAGCTCTTATCGCTTGGAGCCAAGGAAGCCTATCTTGGTCATTTAGAGGAATTCCTTGAGACATTTTAATCACATTAGGCTGTGGGTGAAAATCATCTGCGTCAATAAATATAGCGTTCATCTCTTGAGCAAGGGCCTTGGAAACTGTGGTTTTACCCGTACCACTCACTCCCATAACCAAAATAACTTCTAAGTTGTTCATATACAAGTATAAAAAAAAGGACCGAAGTCCTTTTGTAGTATATTTCACTGAAATATTTTGTGTCAACTCTTAACGAGTCAATTTCTTGTATTTGATACGTTTCGGAATCAAATCTCCTCCGAGACGCTTCTTCTTGTTTTCCTCATAATCAGAGAAAGAACCTTCAAAGAAATAAACTTGAGAATCTCCTTCAAAAGACAAGATATGAGTACATACTCTATCTAGGAACCAACGGTCGTGAGAAATAATCACAGCACATCCAGCAAAATTCTCCAATCCTTCCTCTAGGGCTCTTAGGGTATTTACATCCAAATCATTGGTCGGTTCATCGAGTAATAATACGTTTCCTTCTTCCTTCAAGGTCATTGCCATATGAAGACGGTTACGCTCCCCTCCTGATAGCAGACTTACCTTTTTATTTTGTTCAGATCCGTTGAAATTAAAACGAGACAAATAGGCTCTTGAATTTACCATACGTCCTCCCATCATGATCTGCTCCTGTCCATCTGAGAAGTTTTCCCAAATTGATTTTTCAGGATCAATGTTTGAGTGTCCCTGATCTACATAAGCGATTTTTGCAGTTTCACCCACATTGAAGTTTCCTCCATCAGGTTCAACTTCTTTAGTAATCATTCTAAATATAGTAGACTTACCAACTCCATTAGGTCCAATGATACCTACAATACCATTTTGAGGTAAGTTGAAATTTAAATCATCGTAAAGTAGTTTTTCGCCGTAGGCCTTAGCAACCCCTTTAGCCTCGATTACATTAGTTCCAAGTCTCGGACCATTTGGAATATAGATTTCCAATTTCTCTTCAATCTGTCTTTGATCTTGATTTAATAATCTATCATAGTTAGACAAACGTGCTTTAGACTTACTCTGTCTTCCTTTAGCACCCTGTCTTACCCAATCCAACTCTCGCTCAAGAGTCTTCTGACGTTTAGAAGCTTGTTTTTCTTCCTGTGCTAAACGCTTAGATTTCTGATCCAACCAAGAAGAATAATTTCCCTTCCAAGGAATCCCTTCTCCACGGTCTAATTCAAGAATCCAACCCGCTACATTATCTAAGAAATAACGGTCATGCGTAATACAAATAACAGTTCCCTTATATTGTGCCAAGTGATGCTCTAACCAATGTACTGATTCAGCATCCAAGTGGTTAGTAGGCTCATCTAATAATAAAATATCTGGCTCTTGTAATAATAGTCTACACAAAGCGGCACGTCTTGCTTCCCCCCCTGAACATTCTTTGATCAAACGTTCTGGCTCCGGAGTTCTTAAGGCGTCCATTGCGATTTCCAGTTTGGTATCAAGTTCCCAAGCATTAGAAGCATCAATTTGATCTTGAAGTTCTGCTTGCTTTTTCATCAACTCGTCCATTTTATCCGGATCAGAATACACTTCTTCTAAACCAAACATATCGTTGATCTTATTGTATTCCTCTAAAATAGCTACCGTTTCTGCTGCTCCTTCCTTTACGATTTCCAATACAGTCTTCTCCGGGTCTAGTTCTGGTTCTTGCTCTAAATATCCAACAGAATAGCCTTTAGAAAAAGAGATGTCTCCTTGATAATCCGTATCGCGACCTGCAATAATTCTCAAAAGGGATGACTTACCAGATCCATTAAGACCTAAGATTCCAATTTTTGCTCCGTAAAAGAAACTCAAATGGATATTCTTTAATACTTGTTTTCCTGTACTTTTATAGGTTTTTGACAACCCTGACATGGAAAAAATGACTTTTTTATCGTCTGACATGCGGTGTAATTTTAATTTTGAACAAATATCGTTATAATTCCCTAAATTTTAGAATTGCCTTAAGATAAAAATCTTCCTAAAATTATATTTTTGTCATTCTTAACAACTTAATTATGAAAAAAATACTGCCTTTATTGATCTTGATGATCACCCTAATCTCTTGTACGGAAGACAATGTGGACTATGTCTTAAAAAACGAACAAGAAATTCAAGCCTATTTGAGTGAAAACAATATTGATGCTGTGCCTACTGGAACAGGTTTATACTATTACGAAGTAACGGAAGGAGAAGGTCCTCAAGCTACATCAAGTTCCACTGTAAGTATTCGATACACAGGATACTTTTTAGATGGAAATGTATTTGATCAAAATGTAGAAGAACCTATCACTTTAGATCTTGATTACACAATTGAAGGCTTTTCGGAAGGAATTGGTCTTATGAAAGAAGGAGGATCAGCAACTTTATTCATCCCCTCACATCTAGGATACGGATCTTTACCCTTTAATGGGATTCCAGGAGGGTCGGTATTAATATTTGATGTAAATTTAGATGAAATAATAAGTGAATAATGAAAAACTTCAGCCTATTTATACTTTCTAGTCTATTATTGGTTTCTTGTTATGGTCCAGAAGTCGACTATAGCGAAGCCAATGATCAAGAAATTCAAGATTATTTAGAAGCTAATGATTTAGAAGCGACTAAAACTGAATCGGGTCTTTATTATCATATTGACCAACAAGGAGAAGGTCCTAACGCGACTCTAACTTCTACGGTTAAGGTGACTTATCTAGAATATGGAACAGATGGAACAATCTACACTGACCAGACTAAAGGACCGGTTATTTTAGATTTGGAATTCTTTCCTATAGAAGGGTTCAGCGAAGGTCTTAGCTATTTTAACAAAGGAAGTTCTGGAACACTATATATTCCAGCGGCCTTAGCTTATGGAGATCGAAATGTTGGAAATATACCTAAAGGTGCGGTACTGATCTATGATGTAGATCTCATCGATATTTTATAAAAAAAAAGAGCTGTCTTATGACAGCTCTTTTTTTTATTTATTAGGGTTGAAATCCCTGAGGACATCCAACATCCTATTGAATTCTTTGAACTCTTTTTCACTAAGTGCAGTATAAAGATCTTCAAACCACTCTAACTTAATTTGATCTAATAAGGCTAATCCTTCGGAAGTGATCTTTACTTCCACAATCCTCTTATCCGTTTTATTTCGATCTCGATGTACAAGGTTTTTTAAAACTAACTTATCCAATAATCGTGTTGTGTTCGGAGATTTCTCAACCATTCGGTTTCTTACTTCCTGCACAGCAAGAGCTTCTCCTGATCCTCTTAAGATTCTTAAAATATTATATTGAGCACTTGAAATATTAAATTCCTTTAAATACTCATTACCAATTCCATTGATATAATTGGCCGTATACTTAAGATTTAAGAGCGCTTTATGCCCTTCAGATTGAAAGGAAGACTTTATTTCAACACCTAAATCTGCCATTTTATAAAAGTTTAGTTAATGCTTTAAGTTCACTTTTAATTTCCTCATTTACAATTTCTCCATCCTTGAAGTTGTCATAAAAACTAGGAACTGCCAAGCTTCCAACGATATTACCTCCCATATATGGAAAACGTCCCTTGGCTATATCAAGCACCGTTTGACCTCCTCGTGCTCCAGGAGAAGTTGCCAATAGAACTAGAGGTTTTTCTGACCACAGCTTCCCATCAATTCGACTCATCCAGTCAAACGCATTTTTAAAGGCAGCTGAATAGGCTCCATTGTGTTCAGCAAGAGAAAGAAC
>JBMYWH010000031.1:0-20339 GCA_049607205.1 Flavobacteriaceae bacterium
TCTGTCATGGCAGTAAGTATGACACATTATCTAGCTGGTTTTAAAAACTGAAAAGAAAAATCACTTTCCAAGAACTTTCGTTTGAAAAATCACAGAGCAATGTAAGCGTTTGGCTGACAAATAAAAAACTGATTCTGCTTATCCTTGTAAATAGTACCCAGATAAATTTTGCAAAGAATAACATTTGCAGAATTTGTTGTTCAGAAATTTTACTGAGAACAAAATTTTTGTATTCAATATTTGACTGCAAAGATGATATATATATAATTTTTCTCTCAACTCTTTAACTTTAGGATCTTCTAAGAAATCATCAAATGTAAGATGACGGTCAATGATACCATTTGGAGTTAATTCTATAACTCTATTGGCAACCGTTTGAAGAAACTCGTGATCATGAGTAGTTAAAAGTACGGTTCCTTTGAAATTCACCAAACCATTGTTAAACGATTGGATACTTTCTAAATCTAAGTGATTGGTTGGTTCATCTAACATCAAAACATTAGCTCTTTTCATCATCATTCTTGAAGTCATACATCTAACCTTCTCTCCTCCAGAAAGTACGTTAGATTTCTTAAGTGCTTCTTCTCCTGAAAAAATCATTTTCCCTAAAAATCCTCTCAGGTGAACCTCTTCTCTTTCTTCTTCTGTCTTAGCATACTGTCTTAACCAGTCCACTAAGTTGAGTTCTGGATTTGTAAAGAAACTTGAGTTATCCAAAGGAAGGTAGGATTGAGTCGTTGTAACACCCCATTTAAACGAACCTGAATCAGGACTCAAGTTTTCATTAAGTATCTCATAAAAAGCAGTTACTGCTTTAGAATTTTTTGAAATTACAGCAACTTTATCTCCCTTATTCAGATTGATAAAGACATCCTTAAATAAGATTTCTCCATCAGCACTCGCACTTAAATTCTCAATCTCTAAAATTTGATCTCCAGCCTCTCTTTCTTGCTCAAAGAAAATAGCAGGGTAGCGTCTAGAAGAAGGTTTAATTGATTCTACATTAAGCTTATCAATCATTTTCTTTCTTGAAGTCGCTTGTTTACTTTTTGCAACATTGGCAGAGAATCTTCTGATAAATTCTTCCAATTCCTTTTTCTTTTCTTCGGCCTTCTTATTTTGTTGTGCTCTTTGCTTTGCAGCAAGTTGACTTGACTCATACCAGAAGGTATAATTACCTGAGTAATGCGTTATTTTTCCGAAATCAATATCAGAAATATGAGTACAAACTGCATCTAAAAAGTGTCTATCGTGAGAAACTACAATAACAGTATTCTCATAGTTGGCTAAAAAGTGTTCTAACCAAGAAATTGTTTCAAAATCCAAATCATTCGTAGGCTCATCCATGATTAGTACATCAGGATTTCCAAACAGGGCTTGAGCTAATAATACGCGTACTTTAGATTTACCATCTAATTCACTCATATTCACATAATGCATGTCTTCTTTAATACCTAGAGAAGATAATAAACTAGCCGCATCACTATCTGCAGTCCAACCTCCCATTTCTTCATAAATGATACCAAGATCACCTGCCTTAATTCCATCGGCTTCAGAAAAGTCCGGCTTGGCATAGATCATGTCCATCTCATTTTTAATATCAAAGAGTTGTTTATTCCCTTTTAGTACTGTTTCTAGTACTGGAAATTCATCAAAAGCAAAGTGATTCTGTTCTAAAACAGACATTCTTTTTCCTGATTCTAAACTAACACTTCCAGATGTTGCTTCCATTTGACCAGATAAAATCTTTAAAAAAGTAGATTTCCCTGCACCATTGGCACCAATGATTCCATAACAATTCCCATGAAGAAATTTAGTATTTACCTCATCAAACAATATTCGTTTTCCGAATTGAACAGATAAATTTGAGACTGATAACATATATTTTGAGCCTTTTATATTTAAGTTTTGCAAAATTAGAAAAATTAAGCTGTAATTCAACCTACTATAAGATTTAATTGTCCTATTACCTATGGATTTTTAACAGCCTATTAACAAGATTAACCTAAGAATGCAATTACATTTGTAAATAAGCACATAAACTAATATGTTTGCTTTCAATAATGAAACAACAACTATCCATATACCTCATATTATTGATTATCATTTCTTCGTGCCAAGCACCTAAAGAATATGATACTCCAACCTATTTTGGTGGACAAATAATAAATGCTAAGGCTAAGGAGGTTGTCCTTTATAAAAATGATATTGCCATCGATACACTTCTGTTAAACGAAGACAATCGTTTTTTGAAATCCATTCCTGTTTTTGAAGAAGGCTTATATACATTTAAGCATGCCAATGAATTTCAGTATCTTTTTATTCAACCTTCAGATTCGATAATTGTTAGATTGAACACCTTAGATTTCGATGAATCTCTGGTCTTCTCGGGTAAAGGAGGATTGAGAAATGAATTTTTGATAGATGTGTTTATCCAAAATGAAGTTGAAGATAAAAGCCTTAGAGAGCTTTACTACTTATCTTCAATGGACCTTAAGAACGAGATTGAACACATACGTCAAATAAAACAGCATCAACTGGACGAATTCCTTGAACAAAATGGGGAATACAACAATTTATACATCAAATATGCCAGAGCCGCGATAGATTATCCACTTTACAGAAAAATGGAAATCTACCCTTTGATGAAGAGGAAATACCTCAAGTCAAGTAAATTTCCTACTGTACCAGACGATTTCTACGATTTCAGATCAAAAATTGACCTCAACGATCCAGTTCTCTCTAATTTTTATACACATCGAAACTATGTAATGGCTTATGCCTATCACCTAGCCTATCAAGAGAGCGAAGGACAGCTGAATCCAAATATTAATGTAAATTTATTGAACATCGTAAGCGATAGTATTGACAACCCTATGCTTAGAAATAGTATGATTCGTTCTGCAATGTTTGATGAACTTTTTGCCTACAAAAGCCTTAATATCAATCAAGACTTAATAAATACTTTTATTAAAGTTTCAGATGACGAGGAATTAAAAAATCAAATTGATCTATTGATTTCCGATAGTGAACAGGTTCCTAATGGAAGTAAAGTACCAAACTTCTCTATAATTAGTCAAAATAGAAAACCTTATAAAATCAACAGTCTCATACGAGGAAGAAATTCTGTAATTTATTTTTGGTCAGAAACAGATACGGAAACAATACTGATTTCTCAAAGAGTTCAGTACCTGCAAAGAATGTATCCAAGTATACAATTTATAGGGATCAATTTAGATTATCAAGGTGATACTGGATGGAACATGAGAAGTTTAAAAGGTATTCCTCAGCATTGGCAGTATTCATTAACTATGAATTCTAAGGCACGTGCATTCACTCAAAGTCAGTTCCCTAGGTCTATATTGGTAAACCGAAATGGTTACGTAATTGACAATTATGGAAACATATCTTCACGAAATTTTGAAAATTCTTTGAAAATACTCGAAAAGAATTAACAAAACGCTATGTTTAGTGTAATAATTACCGTAAATTTGCAAACTTTTTAACTGCATTTACGAGTTGACGAATAAACTTGTAAATCAACAAATTACGTACATGGTTACATTTTCTGATCTCGGATTAAATCCAGAAATCATAAAAGCTTTAGATGATTTAGGCTTTGAAACTCCAACGGAGATTCAACAAAAATCCATCCCTCACCTGATCGAGTCCAAGGCGGACCTCAAGGCATTTGCACAAACTGGAACTGGTAAAACTGCCGCTTTTAGTTTACCAATTATTGAAATGCTTACAGGACAGGAAAAAGACGTGCAAGCAATCATACTTTCACCGACGCGAGAACTGGCTGTTCAAATCGGTAATAACATTGCTGATTTTACAAAATATTTGCCCAATATAAAGGTACTAACCGTATATGGTGGAGCAAATATAGAAGAACAAATTAGAGGACTTAGAAAAAGACCTCAAATTGTAGTAGGAACCCCTGGAAGAACGGTAGACCTTATTAAAAGAGGTATCCTCAAATTAAAAGGAGTAAAGTGGCTTATTTTAGATGAAGCCGATGAGATGCTTAACATGGGATTCAAAGACGAATTGGATCAAGTACTCGAAGCAACTCCTGTTGAAAAACAAACATTATTATTCTCTGCAACCTTCCCTAGAGAAGTGGAAAACATTGCAAGAAATTATATGCATGAACCAGTAGAAATTAGCTCTGGTGCAAAGAATGCTGGGTCTGACAATGTTGAAAACGATTATTATATCGTTAGAGATAGTGACCGATACAAAGCCTTAAAACGAATTGCGGATGTTAATCCAAACGTTTACGGTATTGTATTCTGTAGAACACGTAGAGAAACTAAAGAAGTAGCGGATCGATTGATCCAAGATGGATATAGTGCAGATGCTCTTCACGGAGACCTTTCACAGGCTCAACGTGACTCTGTTATGCAAAAGTTTCGTAAGAAAACCATTCAAATTTTAGTAGCTACTGACGTTGCTGCCAGAGGATTGGATGTTACCAACTTGACCCATGTAATCAACTACAAATTACCAGATCAAATCGAAACCTATACACACAGAAGTGGACGTACAGGAAGAGCTGGAAAAGAAGGAACATGTGTTACTTTATTGACTAAGAGAGAAGTTTCAAAATTGAAACCTATCGAAAAGAGAATTGGTAAGAAATTCGTAAAGAAAGAAGTTCCAACAGGAGAAGAGATTTGTAGAATTCAATTGATGAGTGTAATTGATAAAATCAATAATACTCCAGTAAATGAAGAACAAATTGAACCTTTCTTAGAGAACATCTATGAAAAGCTAGCAAATCTTGATCGTGAAGAATTGATTAAAAAATTCGTTTCTGTAGAATTCAACTCATTCTTAGAGTATTACGAAAACTCTAACGATATCAATGATAAATCAGCTGCTAGTCCTCGTCGTCAAACTGATGAGAATATGACTAGGTTCTTTATTAATATTGGACGTAAAGATCAAGTTACTCCACCTCGTTTAATGGGATTAATTAATGAGCATCATCAGAAAAATGACATTGAAATTGGTCAAATTGAAATTTTAGATAAATTTTCATTCTTCGAAATAGACTCAAAATACGCAGATAAAACTCTTGAAGTATTTAAAGGTGTTGAATTTGAAGGTAGACGTGTAGGAGTAGAAATCACAAAAAACCAAAGAGGAGAAGGCGGAGGCCGTAACCGAAGAAGTAGACCTAGAGGAGCTAGTGATAGCGACAGATCTAGAGGTAAGTCTCGTTCTGGAAGAGGAGATCGCAATAGAGGTTCTCGTTCTGATAGTCCATCTTCAGGTTTTGGAAGAAAAAGAAGTTCAGGAAGTCCATTTAAAGGAGGTCCTGGAAAGAAAGGAAGAAGATAAAGTCTTTATAAATAAAAAAGCCGATTCATTAATGAATCGGCTTTTTTTATGTTTAAAAAAAGAATTAAGCGTTAATAGACTCAGCCATCTTTTTATATGTTCCATTTTCTAATTTCTCACGAATTGCTGAGAATGCAGTAATTGTTTCCTTAACATCATCTAAATTATGCGCAGATGTTGGAATTAATCTCAATATGATCATTCCTTTTGGAATAACAGGATACACTACAATAGAACAGAAGATCCCGTGATTCTCACGAAGGTCATTTACCATCACCATCGCTTCAGGAATATCTCCTTTTAAGTATACTGGAGTAACACAAGTATTGGTTGTTCCAATATCAAATCCTGCATCTTTTAACCCACCCTGAAGTGCATTCACATTTTCCCACAACTTAGAACGTAATTCCGGCATTGTTCTAATCATATCCAATCGCTTCAAAGCTCCTTTTACCATAGCCATAGGCAAAGACTTCGCAAACATTTGAGAACGCATATTGTACTTCAAATACTTAATCACATCTTTATCTCCAGCAAAGAAAGCTCCAATACCAGCCATAGATTTAGCAAAAGTCGCAAAGTATACATCGATACCATCTTGAACTCCTTGCTCCTCACCTGTTCCAGCACCTGTTGCTCCAAGTGTTCCGAATCCATGAGCGTCATCTACTAATAATCTAAAGTTGTATTTTTCTTTAAGAGCAACGATTTCCTTAAGTTTACCTTGCTCACCTCTCATACCGAATACCCCTTCAGAAACTAATAAGATTCCTCCATTGTTCTTCTGAGCAACTAATGTAGCTCTTTGCAAGTTTTTCTCTAAAGATTCAACATCATTATGTCTGTATACAAAACGCTTACCTGGGTGTAATCTCACTCCATCAATAATACAGGCATGAGTATCTACGTCATATACAATCACATCATTTTTAGAAACAAGAGCGTCAATCGCAGAAACCATTCCTTGGTAACCAAAGTTTACCAAATACGCAGCTTCCTTATCCACAAATTCCGCGCATTCGCGCTCTAATTGCTCGTGAAAATCAGTATGACCTGACATCATTCTTGCTCCCATTGGATATGCCATACCGTGTTCAGCTGCTGCATCAGCATCTGCTTTAATAACATCTGGATGGGCTGCCAATCCTAAATAGTCATTAACACTCCATGTTACTACACGTTTTCCATTGAACTTCATGCGGTTTGATATAGGTCCCTCTAATTTAGGAAACACATAATAGCCTTCAGCCTTATCTGCCCAGTTACCAATATGTCCTTTATCTGCATAAATTCTTTCAAACAAATCCTTCATGTTCTCTTTTATTTCAAATTATTTTTAATTTCAATTTCTTTTTGGTCTTCAAAAAAACCTTGTTCTTCCATCCATTTATCAGAATACACCTTACTTAAATAACGTGATCCATGGTCTGGAAAAATAACGACTACCTTTGAATCTTCTTTAAAATATCCAAGATTAGCCAATTGCTTTACTCCTTGCATTACAGCACCAGAAGTATATCCAGCAAAAATACCTTCTTCCTTTAAAAGTCTCCTTGCCTCAAATGCTGATTCCATATCTCCTACTCTTTCGTAATGGTCAATCACTTTAAAATCAGTCGCAGTTGGAATCAAATTCTTACCTAATCCTTCGATTTTATATGGCTTAGCATCCACAGGCTGAATTGCTCCATAATCATAATATCCTTTAATTACACTCCCTTCTGCATCAATACCTAAAACCTGAATATCAGGATTTTGCTCTTTTAAATATCGCGCTGAACCCGAAATAGTTCCTCCAGTTCCACTCGCAGCCACTAAATGAGTAATTTCTCCTCCTGTTTGCTGCCATATTTCTGGACCTGTTGAATGATAGTGAGCCTCTATATTTAATTCATTGAAATACTGATTGATATAAATAGACCCAGGATGCTCTTTATGTAATGTCTTAGCGACTTCATAATAAGATCTTGGATCTTCTGGAGCCACATTTGCAGGACATACATGAACCTCTGCACCCATAGTTCTTAGCATTTCAATTTTATCTTCAGATGATTTAGAAGTCACTGCCAGAATACATTTATAACCCTTAACCAAACTTATCATTGCGATACTAAAGCCAGTATTCCCTGAAGTAGTCTCGATAATCGTATTCCCTGGTTTTAATATTCCCTTTTTCTCTGCAGATTCAATGATGAA
Organism: Flavobacteriaceae bacterium; assembly: GCA_049607205.1. GTDB lineage: Bacteria > Bacteroidota > Bacteroidia > Flavobacteriales > Flavobacteriaceae > JBELHR01. Next base: position 7,549 of record JBMYWH010000031.1, read on the forward strand.
TTTCGCAATTCTATCTTTGGCAGAATGCCCGGGATTCATACCTTCTAGTTTAGCATAATAAGATCCAGGATATACAGAGGTAGATCTATCCAATTGAACCATAGGGGTATTACCAATGAGGTCAACTATGTTCTTTTTGATTAATGGTGTTTTTGACATATAAGGTTCCAAATTATCGGCAAATATACATTATTTATTTAATTCGTTTTCAAGGAAAAGCAAAAAGGAAAAATCCCTTGCAGTTTCCTTCAATGCATCAAATCTTCCGGAGGCTCCACTATGACCTGTGTCCATATCTGTATGCATTAAGATCAAAGAACTACTCTGATTTTTATCTCGTAATTTCGCGGTCCATTTGGCTGGCTCCCAATACTGAACCTGAGAATCAAAGTATCCAGTAGTAATCAACATATTTGGATAGTTTTCCTCCCTAACATTATCATAGGGAGAATAAGATTTCATATAGTCATAATACTCCTTATCATTGGGGTTTCCCCATTCATCATACTCCCCTGTGGTCAAGGGAATGCTTTCGTCTAACATGGTAGTTACCACATCCACAAATGGAACTTGAGCTACGATCCCATTAAATAAATCGGGTCTCATGTTTGAAATAGCCCCCATCAGTAAACCTCCTGCAGACCCACCCATTGCATAAAGATGCTCAGGGGAACTGAATTTTTGGTCCACTAAATACTGGGCACAATCGATAAAGTCTGTAAAGGTGTTTTTCTTCTTTAATAGTTTCCCATTCTCATACCAAGCCCTACCTAAATATTCGCCTCCTCTTATATGAGCTAAAGCAAAAACAAATCCTCTATCCAATAAGCTCAATCGACTAATACTAAAACCATCATCAACAGTATAGCCATAAGATCCATAGGCATACATTAGAACCGGGGTCTTATCGTTAATTGGTGTATCTTTATGGTGTACAATTGATAAAGCTACTTTTTCACCATCTCTAGCTTCCACCCAAAGGCGCTCAGACTTATAATCTTCTTTGTTAAAACCTCCAGGAATTTCTTGCTCCTTCAGAATGGTTTTAACCCCTGTCTCAACTTCAAAATCAATTACAGAACTCGGAGTAGTCATAGAGTTATAGCCATATCGAATACTTGAGCTATCAAATTCTGGATTGGCATAAACATATGCAGAATAAGTTTCTTCCGAAAACGGAAGTTTAAAGTCTCTAGAACCATCCCAGTATTTAATTCGAATTTGATTCAAACCATTTTCGCGCTCTTCTAAAACTAAAAAGTCCTTAAAAATCGAGATATCTTCTAAGAGAACTTCTTCTCTATGAGGAATTACATCTACCCAATTCTCTACGCCAGTTTTGTTCACAGGAGTTTTCATCAACTTAAAATTAGTAGCTGAATCTTTATTGGTCAAAATATAGAAATTGTCTTCATAGTGTGCGATACTATACTCTAGATCTTTTGTTCGGGCTTGAATAACATGAAAGTCTCCTAAGGGATCAGAAGTATCAAGTACGGCATATTCCGTGGAAAGGGTACTAAAAGAACCTAAAACCAAGTACTTCCTACTCTTAGTTATACTCACAAAGGTGTTAAATGTTTCATCAGTTTCTTCAAAAACAAGAACAGGCTCTGTTTTTAAATCTATAGTTTGACGAAAAATCTTATCCGTTCTCAAAGTCACAGTATCATTTTGAGCAAAAAAGAAATGGCTATTATCAGCCGCCCAAACTGCAGACCCAGGAGTATTAGAAATTTTCAGATCCACAATTGAATCTGTTTCTAAATCCTTCAACTTTAGGTTATACTGACGTCGACTCATCGTATCTTCACCAAATATGGCATAACGATTGTCAGGACTAATACTGATACCTGCAATTTTGTAATAGTCATGTCCTTGAGCCATTTGATTTACATCAAATATAATTTCTTCCGGAGCTTCAAGACTTTCCTTCCTTCTGGTATAAATTGGATATTGATTGCCCTTCTCATATCGAGTGATATAATAGTATCCATTTTTAAAATATGGAACGGATTGATCATCCTCCTTTATCCTCGATTTAATTTCGGAAAACAAGGTTTCCTGAAGTGATTTAGTTGGAGCCATCTGAGATTCAAAAAACTCATTTTCACGCTCCAAATAATCCAACACCTTAAGAGTCTGAGAATCTTTTTCTTCAGCTTCTTTTTGAGTATCACTGAGCCTCATCCAAAAATAGGGGTCCATGCGCACATCTCCGTGATTCTCTAATTTGTATTCCTCCTTAATTGCTATAGGGGGATTCAAAATCTTATTCGTCATGACTTTGATTTAATATAAGAGTACAAAAATATAAAAAGGGAGTAAAACTACTCCCTTTTTTTCTATTCAAATTCTCTTAATGTCCTAATTATTATTGCGACACAGTCTAGCAGCTGTTCTCTGTTCATCACCAAGGGTGGTGCAAAACGAATGATGTTTCCATGCGTTGGTTTAGCAAGAAGGCCATTTTCAGCCAGTTTCATGCAGATATTCCAAGCTGTATCACTTTCTTCAGAGTCATTTATCACAATCGCATTCAAAAGTCCGCGACCTCTTACAAGACTAACTAAATCTGTATCAACAATATATTTATTCAACTCTTCTCTAAAAAGCTCACCAAGTACTCGAGCATTCTTCGCGAGTTCTTCATCCTTAACAACTTCTAAGGCCGCCACAGCAACACGTGCAGCTAGAGGGTTTCCTCCAAAAGTTGATCCATGAGAACCAGGCGTAATCACGTCCATAATCTGATCATTTGCCAGTACAGCAGATACCGGGTAAACTCCACCAGATAAAGCTTTACCTAAAATAAGCACATCAGGCTGAGCATAAGTATCCTCATCTTTCTTACAAGTCGATCCACAAGAGCAATTTCCACAAACCGCTAATAGGCTTCCAGTTCGCGCAATACCTGTTTGAATTTCATCAGCCATAAAAAGGACGTTTTGCTTCTTACAGCTCTCCCCTACATATTTCAAGAAGTCTTCATCTGGTGTATTAACACCTGCTTCTCCTTGAATAGGTTCTATTAAAACACCTACAACATTGTCTAAAGTCAAGGCATAATCTAAAGCCTCTTTATCATTATATGGAATCGTGATAAATCCATCCGTAAACGGACCAAAATTCTTACGAGCATCCTGATCCGAAGAAAAAGAAATTATGGTTGTAGTCCTACCGTGAAAATTCTGATCAAATACTATAATTTGTCCTCGATTTTCCTCTACTCCTTTTTTCTCATACCCCCATCTTCTGCACAATTTCAAAGCAGTTTCAACGGCTTCGGCACCTGTGTTCATTGGAAGTACCTTATCAAAACCAAAATACTCCGACAAGTATTTTTCATAAGGACCTAACTGGTCATTATAAAAGGCTCTAGAAGTTAAGGTTAAATTTTTTGCTTGATCCGTTAAGGCCTCTATAATTTTAGGGTGACAATGACCTTGATTCACCGCAGAATAAGCACTTAAAAAGTCATAATAACGCTTTCCATCTACATCCCATACAAATACCCCATCTCCTTTTTGTAAAACTACCGGAAGTGGATGGTAATTGTGGGCTCCATATTTGTTCTCTAATTCTATGACAGCTTGACTAGTGTTTGATTGAGTCGACATGCTATAATTTTTAAAATAAAACTAATAAAATTCCTTCTTAAATAAAGGGAGAGAAATCATCCTTAGAAGGGCAATTTAACAATAAAAAGTGATAAATTTGTGTAGAACACAAATTATAAAAGGATGAAAAAACTAATTGGAAGTCTGTTTTTAGGGAGTTTAATGTTGATGAGCTGTTCATCAGAACCTAAAAAACAAGTTGAGAAACCAGCAGCTAAAACAGAAGTTTCAGCTGTGGAACAAGGGAAGAAATTCTTCAGTGACAACGGATGTGTAGCTTGTCATCAAGAACAACAAAAAGTAATTGGACCTGCACTTAAGGATATTGCAGCAAAATACAATGAAACCGGAAATGACATGGTTGTATTTTTAAAAGGAGAAGGTACCGCTATTGTAGACACTGATCCTGCACAAGTTGCTGTAATGCAAGCGAATTTTGCGGTAACCAAAGCTTTACCTGAAAGTACCTTAAAAGCTCTTGAAGCTTATATCAAATCTGTAAAATAATCCCTGGCTAGAGATAAGGCTTTTTTTTAAAGAAAGCCTTACCTTTGCGGCATGGGAAGAAAGAAGAAACCTCAGATTTTTGAAAATCTAGAAGTATTTGATGCTGCAGCTCGCGGTAAAGCAGTTGCAAAAGCTCCTGATGGAAGAGTTGTTTTTTTAAACAACGCAGTACCAGGAGACGTAGTTGATGTTCAGACCGGTCGTAAGAGAAAAGCCTATTACGAAGGAAAAATCACCAATATTCAACACTACTCTGACAAGAGAACCGAAGTGGTTTGTAAGCACTTTGAATATTGTGGTGGATGTAAGTGGCAGAATATGGACTACAAATGGCAACTTCATTACAAAGAGCAAGAAGTTAGCAATAATCTTATTCGAATCGGTCACCTAGAACTCCCTGAGGTTACTCCAATACTCGGTTGTGAGGAAATTTATTTCTACCGCAATAAAATGGAATTTTCTTTTTCTTCGAACAGATGGCTTACTCCCGAGGAGATTGAAAGCACAGAAGATTTAGGGTCTAGAAATGCCCTCGGTTTCCATATCTCTGGAATGTGGGATAAGATTCTTGATATTGAAAAATGTCATTTACAAGAAGATCCTTCGAATCAAATCAGAAATGAAATCAAAGCTTTTGCTGAGGCGCAAAATTTAGCTTTTTATAACCCAAGAGAACAAAGTGGACTTTTAAGAACCATGATGATTCGAATTTCGTCAACGGGTGAAATTATGCTTGTGGTTCAATTTTTCGAAAATGACAAAGAAGGTATTAAACTAGTGATGAACCACTTGAATGATACATTCCCTGAGATTACTTCACTTCAATATATTATTAACTCTAAAGGAAATGATAGTATCTATGACCAAGAAGTTATTCTCTTTGAAGGGAGAGATCACATTTTTGAAGAAATGGAAGGTTTGAGGTTCAAAATCAATGCTAAATCATTTTATCAGACTAACTCGAAACAAGCTTATGAGTTGTATAAACTAACTCGTGAGGCAGCTGGTTTAACAGGTAAGGAATTAGTTTATGATCTTTATACAGGAACAGGAACCATTGCGCAGTTTGTCTCAAAAAATGCAGCGAAGGTAGTTGGTGTAGAATCTGTTCCAGAAGCCATTGCCGATGCTAAGGACAATGCAAAAAACAACAATATTGATAATGTCTCTTTCCACGTTGGAGATATGAAGGATGTCTTTACTACTGAATTTATTCAAAAGCACGGTCAGCCTGATGTAGTGATCACTGATCCTCCTCGAGATGGAATGCATAAAAAGGTAGTGGAACAACTCTTGTTTATCAAGCCGGAAAGAATCGTATATGTGAGCTGTAATAGCGCCACACAAGCGAGAGATTTGGCCCTAATGAAGGAACACTATAAAATTATTAAAACCCAAGCAGTTGATATGTTCCCTCAAACTCATCATGTTGAGAACGTCGTTGTTTTGGAAAGAATTTCATAAATTCACGCTCTAGAGCAACTATTATGAACAAGAACAACTGGTTCCTATTTATTGTTTGTACCCTTATCCTTCTCACTTCTTGTGAAAATGATGACATTTGTGTAGAACCTGGTACTCCTCTAATTCACATTACTTTTCACGATGCAGAGTTTAGAGAACTCAGAAAACCTGTGAATTCTTTAACTGTAAGCTCACAGGATTACGGGAACTATATTCAAAACTCAACAACGGATTCCATAGCAATTCCTATGGATTTAACCTTGAATACCACTCCATACACCTTCGAATCAGAAGACATAGATAATGATTTAGAATTTTCTTATGACAAGCAAGATGAATTTGTATCTAGAGCTTGTGGATATAAAAGTACTTTCTACAACCTAGATTTGGTACTATTGAAACAAACTTGGATCGAATCCTTTGAAATTATTAACTCAGAAATACTTGATGATTCCACAACGGCCATTAAAATATATCATTAGTTTTCTTTTTCTAATGAGTTTTTGGGTATTACCAGCCCAAAACCATCAAAAAGACAGCATCCAAATTGACTCAACACGAATCACGAGTTGGGGACTCAGAGTTGGAGTGAACCTCATACCCAGTATACAAGGTTGGGTTCAAGGTGCTAATCAAGCCGTTGATCTGATTGCAGATTATAGGGTCTCAAAAAATTGGTATGTTGCCGCCGAATATGGTTATAACACCTATTTAGGAGAAGAGGATTTTTTTGATTACACCACACAAGGAAGCTATTTCAAGTTAGGTTTCAACTATAATACTTACCAAAATTGGTTGGATATGAATAATGAAATTTATGTAGGTGGACGTTATGCCTATGCTAATTTCACGCAACAGGTCACGCGAGTTACCGAATACAACTACGGTGACTACTTTCCTGACAATACCCTTTATCCAGATTTTGCAAAAAGCCCTAAATTAGGTGCTCATTGGTTAGAATTTGTCTTAGGCTTAAAAGTAGAAACCTTCAAAAATTTATTTTTAGGTGCTCAGGTCGGATTCAGTAAAATTGTCCATGAACAACAACCAGAAAATTTTGAAAATTTTTATATCCCTGGAATTGGGAAAACATCTGTAAATAATATAGGGACGACTTTTAGTTATACCGTCTCCTACTTAATACCGTTTAAAAAGAAATAATTATGAATTCTATTCCAAGTGTAAATTTATCTGATTTTTTATCAGGAGATGCTGCAAAGAAAGAAGCTTTTGTACAAGCTATCGGGAAAGCTTATGAAGAAATTGGTTTTGTGGCCTTAAAAGGGCATTTCTTAGATGACCAATTAACAAATTCGCTATATGAGGAGGTTGCTAATTTTTTTGGCTTAGATGAAGAAGTAAAAAAAACCTATGAGATCCCAGGGATTGGTGGACAACGAGGTTATACTTCTTTTGGAAAAGAAAGCGCTAAGGGAAAAACTGAAGGTGATTTAAAAGAGTTTTGGCATTTCGGACAATACGTGGATAAAAACTACCCACTTGAGGAAAACTATCCGGATAATGTTGAAGTAGCTGAAATTCCAAAATTTAATAGCATTGGTAAAGAGGCCTATAAACAATTAGAAAAAACCGCTCAATACGTATTGAGAGCCTTATCTCTTTATGTTGGATTAGAAGAAACTTATTTTGATCAGTATATCAAAAATGGTAATTCAATTCTAAGACCTATCCATTACCCACCAATCGCTACAGAACCTAAAGGGGCCGAACGTGCTGCAGCTCATGGAGACATTAATCTTATAACACTTTTAATGGGTGCGCAAGGTAAAGGACTTCAGGTCCAAAACCACCAAGGTGATTGGATCGATGCCATCGCTGAGCCAGATGAATTAATGATTAATGTTGGTGACATGTTATCTCGTCATACCAATAATAAATTAAAATCTACGATACACCGCGTAGTCAACCCACCAAAAGAACTTTGGGGTACTTCTAGGTATTCTATTCCATTTTTCATGCATCCTGTAAGCAGCATGCCTTTGAATGTTTTAGAACAATGTATAGATGATCAACACCCTAAGCTTTACGAAGACATCACAGCAGGTGAGTTTTTAAATGAACGTTTAAGAGAATTAGGACTTATTAAATAATGTCAAAACACTTAGTCATAGCCCTAATTACAGGGGTCGTTTTAGTAATCATTGGATTGATATTAAGATATTTAGAACAAGATGCAGCCATGGTCTTTCTAGGCCTTGGTCTGTTATTTGAATCTTACGCATTTATGCGATTTGCTTGGTCTAACATAAAGAGAAAATAATGGCAAAAAAGAAAAAACTTGGAGATTTCTCAGATCTTGGAGGTTTTGTATTTTCCACTAATGAAGAATTCGTTCCTGAAACGAACGAAAGCGATGAGGTTTTAGAAAATAAGGACCAATTTCTAGAGGCTCACTTTTCCAATAAGGGAAGAGGTGGTAAAACAGTTACCGTTGTCAAAGGATTTGTTGGCCCTGAAGCGGAATTAAAATCATTAGCTAAACTATTAAAAGTCAAGGTAGGTGTTGGTGGCAGTGTCAAGGATGGAGAGATCATCATACAAGGTAAGTTTAGAGATCAAGTCATCAAAATCCTTAAAAAAGAAGGTTTTCAAGTAAAGCGGGTCGGAGGATAATTTTTCGTAAATTTGTTATTTAAATTTAGAATGATGAGAAGAATACCAGAATCAGAATTGATTATTAATGCAGACGGAAGTGTCTATCATTTAAACCTCAAACCAGAACACATTGCTGACAATGTAATATTTGTTGGTGATCAATATCGCGTTCCTCAAGTTGCTCAACACTTTGACAATATTGAAGCTGATATCCAGAAAAGGGAATTCAGGACCATGGTAGGAAGCTATAATGGGACTAGATTTACGGTAATGTCCACAGGAATTGGTCCAGACAATATCGATATTGCTCTAAATGAACTAGATGCTCTTGTCAATATTGATTTCGACACAAGAATGATCAAAGACCAACTAAAATCTTTGAATATTGTAAGAATTGGTACTTCAGGGTCCCTCCAGAATGACATCCCAGTAGATAGCTATGTAGTCTCATCATATGGCCTAGGATTAGCAGGAATGATGCATGCTTATGACTGTGAACAATTTTTTGAAAAAGATATAGAAGAAGCCTTCATTTCTCATACGAACTGGAATATGAAAAGAGGACGTCCTTATGTCGTGGCAGGCGGGTCTACATTAATCGACACACTTCATAGTGAGCAAACGCATAAAGGAATTACCGGTACAGCAAATGGTTTTTACGGACCACAAGGAAGAGTACTTCGTCTACCTCTTGCAAATCCAGATTTAAATCATTTGATGGATAGTTTTAATTTTAAGGGACATCGCGTTACCAATCTTGAAATGGAAACTTCAGCTATTTACGGATTAGCGGCTCAATTAGGACATCAAGCCTGTTCGATAAATGCTATTATCGCAAATAGAGCTAATGGAACCTTCAGTGAAGATTACCAAGCTACGGTAAAAAAACTCATTCAATATACACTTGACAAGCTAAGTGCTTAAAAATCAAAAAAGTGACGATTATATCGTCACTTTTTCTCTGTTTTTTTTGATTTCTTTAACAAAAAGAACTTTATTTGCAGTAGAATTACCCCGCCAGAAATCAACAAACCAAATTATGAAGAAGTATTTATTTTTTATTATGGCACTTGTAAGTCTAGGACTTGGATCTTGTGCGGCATTGAATGATTCATGTGGGCTTGCTCAAAATGAAACGCAAATTCAACCTACATCTCTTGCAGATCAATCTCTATCTGAATATACACTTAGAGCGGAATAATCACCACTTTATTTCTTTTTCACCTTGTTTAGATAAAATCTCATTCACTTTATTGAAATGTTGATTGTTAAACCAATGCCCTCTATTTGCACTTAATGGAGAAGGATGACCAGCTTCTAATATATAATGTTTGGAGGTGTCGATCAATTTAGTTTTTAGTTTAGCCTTGCCTCCCCATAAAAGAAAGATGACATTTTCCTTCTTTGAAGAAATCAATTTAATAATTGCATCGGTAAATTCTTGCCAGCCTAAGTCAGTATGTGAATTAGCCTTGGATTGTTCTACAGTAAGTACTGTATTGAGTAAGAGTACTCCCTGCTTTGCCCATAACTCCAGGTTACCATCGATCAATTGACTAGATATTTTCTCCAGATCTAATTCTTTGAATATATTTCTTAATGAAGGAGGAATACTAATTCCGTGATTGACACTAAAGGCCAAACCATTGGCTTGACCGGGTCCATGATAAGGGTCCTGACCTAAGATAACCACCTTTAAATCATCCCATTTACAATAATCAAAAGCGGCAAAAACTAAATCATCAACAGGATAAACCGTCCCGTTTATTCGAGCGCTACTAAGCCTTTCCTCAAGAAGTTTGAAGTAAGGTTTTTCAAGCTCTTCAGTCAAGCTAGACTGCCAATTTAAGATCTTCGTTTTGTCCATAAAATAGTTTATTTTTGCTGCAAATATCAAAGATACATATATGAGTCATATCTCAAAAAAAATATTAATTGATCTAGAATTCCCATCAGTCATTGAACGTATAGTGGCTCAAGCTCAAACTAGTTTGGGTAAAGAACTCGCTCATAAAATCAAACCATTCAAAGGTCAATTTTCTGCAGAGCAAGAACTTTTCAAAACGGATGAAATTCTTAAATCTTTTGAAAGTGAGAATCACATACCTTCTGTATTCTTTGAAGAAGTCACAAAAGATGTGCAAATGCTTCAAATTGACGATAGTTTTTTAAGTATTGAAGCCTATATCAGATTGCGTTCTTTAAGTGAACGAGGACAAGAGGTTCTGAAGTTTTTGAAGAAGTTCGAGATTCAGTTCCCTCACCTAGCCTCTCAGGCTGAAAAGATTGAAATTAGCGGTCGTGTGCATGAAGAAATTGATCAAATTATTAACGCCAGTCTTCAAGTTGATGACAAAGCTTCGAGTGAATTGAAATCCATACGTCGTGGTATTCAACAAGTGAGAGGACAAATCGGCGTAAGTTTTAATTCAGCACTTTCGCGTTATGCTAGTAGCGGAGTTCTTGACGACATTAGAGAATCTGTTCTGGATCATAGAAGGGTTTTGGCCGTGCAAGCCATGCATAGGAAAAAAGTGAAAGGGTCTGTAATAGGAAGTTCAAGAACCGGGAGTATCGTCTTTATCAGCCCGGAATCTACCTTGAAATTGGAACGTGAACTTCAAGATCTTCATTTCCAAGAGAAACAGGAAATTACAAAAATTTTGAAAGCTCTAAACGACAGGCTTCGCCCCTATAGTTTATTAATATCGGAATATCAGGAATTCTTGGCCTATTGCGACACACTCATTGCAAAGGCAAAATATGCACGAGTCATCGATGCGGTATTACCTGAATTTTCCAAGGATAAATCACTGAATTATATTCAGGCCTATCATCCTATTTTATTGGAAAAAAACAAGAGTCTAAACGAAAAGACTGTTCCTCAAGACATCAGTCTAAATAAAGAGCAACACATTATCGTAATCTCCGGACCCAATGCGGGTGGAAAGAGTATTACTCTGAAGACCATAGGGCTTCTTCAAGCCATGCTTCAAAGTGGTGTTCTTATTCCAGTTGACCCTAGATCTACGGTACATTTCTTTGATCATATCTTAACAGACATTGGAGATAATCAATCCATAGAAAATCAATTAAGTACTTATAGTTATCGCCTTAAGAACATGAAACATTTCTTAAATAAATGCGATGATAACACCTTGTTTTTGATCGATGAATTCGGAACGGGATCTGATCCGGAACTCGGAGGAGCCTTGGCTGAAATATTCCTTGAGGAATTCTATGACAAGGGGGCTTATGGAGTCATTACCACGCATTATTCTAATCTTAAAGTTCTCGCTGGAGAGTTAGACTATGTGACCAATGCCTCTATGCTATTTAATGAAAAAACGTTGCAACCCCTATATAAATTACATGTAGGACAGGCCGGGTCTTCCTTTACTTTTGAAGTAGCTCAGAAAAATGGAATTCCTTTCCGCTTAATCAATAGGGCAAAGAAAAGAGTTGAAATTGAAAAAGTCCGTTTGGACAAAACCATTTCCAAACTTCAGCAAGAAAGAAGAAAATTACAACAGACTTCTGATGCCCTGAAAGATGAAACATCAAAGGCTAAATCTACTAAGGAAAGCTTGAGTGAAAAAGAGCAAAAGGTTCAAGAAAAACTTGAAAGTTTCCAGAGTTTATATGATGAAAATCAAAAGATGCTGGTTTTTGGTAGAAAGACCAATGAACTATTGCATCGCTATTTTCAAACCAACAATAAAAAAGAGCTCGTAACCGAGTTCAATAAATTCGCACTCAGTGAAAAAACGAAACACACCAAAAAGAACCCTCCTAAATTAGATCCTACGAAAAAGGAGAAAAAGGTAGAAAAAGTCGCTACTAAAAAAGCCGCAGAGGAGAAAAAAGTACGTTTGGAGAATATCGAGAAAGAGGTGCTTGAAAAAGTAGTTGAAGTTAGAAAAAAACGCAAAAAAGAAGCAGCTCAAGTCGCAAAGGAAAAGGCTGCTTATATATTTAAAGTTGGTGATCGCGTTAGACTAATTGACTCTCGAAGTGTCGGTAGTATCGATAAAATTGAAAAGAATCAAGTCTTTATCAATTATGGTATGTTCACCACCAAGGCTAAAAAAGACCAACTTGAACTCGTTGAAGCTGTTAAGAAAAAGTCTTAATCTAAAGCCTCGAAGGCTTTCATTTGCTCGTCATAAAAATCACCAGCAGCTTCGATCAGGTTAGACATTTCCATTTCTAACTCCTCTTGATCCTGCCCTACAAGATCTTCGAGCATCTCTACATCATCGTCTTTTAGGTTGATGATAAATCTTGGGAAATCACAATGTATGACAAAAATATCTTCATTGTGATCTGAATGATCTCCTAATAAAAATTTAGGTAATTCCATATGCTTTATTTTTTTAAAGTAATCGTTAATTTATTAAACCTCCACAACAACATGACCGCAGAAGCTGTAAGTCCTATTAATAGACCCATCCATACCCCTGCACTCTCCATAGAAGTATGAAGACCAAGATAGTAAGAACATGGAAAACCAATGACCCAATAGGCTATAAAAGTTATATACATAGGTTTAGTTACATCTTGCAAACCTCTTAAGGCTCCCAG
>JBMYWH010000032.1:0-18460 GCA_049607205.1 Flavobacteriaceae bacterium
CAGCACCACAGGTGCGGTCTTCCAACAAAACACTGGCCTCCAACCTTCAAAACTCAACGTGCCACCGGCACGAAAAAAGCACCACAGGTGCGGTCTTCCTACAAAACACCGGTCTCCAACCTTCAACCCCCCGTGCCACCGGCACACCCCCAGCACCACAGGTGCGGTCTTCCAACAAAACACTGGCCTCCAACCTTCAAAACTCCCCCGTGCCACCGGCACGCCCCAAGCACCACAGGTGCGACCTCCCTACAAAACACCGATCTCAAACATTCAAAACTAACCCGTGCCACCGGCACGCCCTCCAGCACCACAGGTGCGGTCTTCCTACAAAACACAAGTCTCCAACCTTCAAAACTCAACGTGCCACCGGCACGCCCAAGCACCACAGGTGCGACCTCCCAACAAACCACAAATCTCAAACCCACTCAACTCCCCCGTGCCACCACCATACCCCAATAAAAAAAAACTAAAAAAATGTTAAATAAAACTAAAACTATCATTACATAATAGTATTACTATTATATTTGTAAGCAAGACAATCAAATATGGAAGCTTTTTTAGCAAACTACAAAATCATTGTACCTCCGAACATCTATATAAAAGATCCAGAACATACAGACCTGGGACAGAGGATTGTGAAATATGGAGTAGAATTGATTTTAGAAATAGGCTTTGATGCCTTTACATTTAGAAAACTCGGAACCAAAATCAAATCAAACGAAAGTTCGATTTACCGATATTTCGAAAACAAACATAAATTCTTAGTCTACCTAAGCTCGGTATACTGGGGCTACATGGAGTATGAAATGGTTTTGGGCACCTATAAACTCAATGACCCTATCGACAAACTAGATAAGTACATTGATATTATATCTAAACCAACTACTCAAAACAATTCCTTCAGTAGCTGTGATCAAGTGCAATTGTATCAAATTATGATCAATGAAAATTCTAAATCTTTTTTAACCAAAGAAGTGGATAGCGAGAACAAGGATGGTTATTTCTTGGTTTATAAACGCTTAATTCAACGCTTGTGTGATCTCATTGAAACCGTCGCACCGGATTACCAATTCAAGCAAAGTTTATCCAGTAGCTTATTTGAAGCCTCTTTACACCAGCATTTTCTGGCCTCTCATTTTCCTAAAATGACCAGCTGCAACAATGACAAGAACACTTTTCTATTCTTAAAGGATCTCGTTTTTAAAACTTTAGAACTACACAAAAATGACAAATAACAACAATTTAAGCCCTTTCAAAAGACTGATTAACTTGCTTACCTTAGAGCGACGCGATATATTCCAAGTCTTTTACTATGCCATATTCTCAGGATTTATGTCTTTGACCCTCCCTCTTGGAATTCAAGCCATCATCAACTTGATTCAAGGAGCCCAAATCAGTACTTCATGGATTATCCTGGTCATTTTAGTCACGATTGGAGTGGTATTCAACGGAGCTTTGCAGCTTATGCAACTTCGTATAATTGAAACTATACAACAAAGAATTTTTGCAAGATCCTCATTTGATCTGACCTATCGTTTTCCTAAAATGAAGATGAAGGAATTACGTAACTCCTACGCTCCAGAACTGGCCAACCGATTCTTCGACACTCTAACCGTTCAAAAAGGACTTTCAAAGATATTAATTGATGTTCCTACCTCCTTACTACAGATTATTTTTGCCCTAATTCTTCTTTCTTTTTACCATCCGTTTTTTATCATTTTCGGTGTCGTATTAGTTGCTCTGTTCATATTAGTATTTCAATATTCCGCACAAAAAGGATTGGAGACAAGTCTTCTAGAGTCAAAACATAAATATAAGGTGGCACACTGGATCCAAGAAGTTGCGCGCTCTCTAGTGAGTTTTAAACTCTCAGGAACTACGCATCTAGCCCTTGATAAAAACGACAAACTGGTGGATCAATACATCAAGGCCAGAGAAGGACATTTCGGCATCATACGTATTCAGTTCATCAAGATGATTGCCTTTAAGGTACTCATTACAGCAGGACTTTTAATCGTAGGTGGATTACTGGTGTTAAACCAACAAATGAACATCGGTCAATTCGTGGCCGCAGAAATCATTATTCTTCTTGTGATTAGCTCAGTGGAAAAACTTATTTACAGCCTTGAAACAATTTATGACACTCTTACTTCTATCGAAAAGCTAGGTCAAATTGTGGACAAGGAACTTGAACCTCAAAGTGGAGAGACTTTAGAATCTGAAAATAAAATGTTTATCAAACTCGAAAAAGTAAGTTATAAAGCTCCGGGACAAGAAGTAAACACCCTTAATAAGATTAATATAGACTTCCCTGCGGGGTCAAAAACCCTCATTCGAGGAGAAAACGGCTCCGGAAAATCCACCCTTCTTAAGGTAATCACAGGAATAATAAATCCTAATTATGGAGGAGTCTATATCAACAACCTGCCATTAAAGAGTTTGAATATCAATAGCTATAGGTCATCCATCGGGGAAAGTCTTTCGGAAGAAATGCCTTTTGAGGGAACTCTTAAGGAGAACTTGACCTTCGGTAACCCTAATATTAATGATCGAGAGATCTTTAGAATTCTAGAAATAGTAAATCTAACCAGTTTCTTGAAAAAACTAGATCAAGGTCTTCAGACCATTATTTATCCTGAAGGGAAACAAATCCCTACCACCATTTCTAAAAAAATCATCCTGGCAAGAGCCCTACTAAAAAACCCTAAGATCTTGATCCTTGAAAATGCCTTTTTTGAATTTGAGATCACTGAAGCAGACTTGATCATTAGAAACCTAAATGAACATTATTCGGATCTTACCTTTATAATAGTTAGTAGCAGTCCAATTTGGGACTCTTATTGCGACAGAGAAATAACATTAACAAAAGAATCAAATTAAGACAGGTATGCTAAACATTTCAAATACACCTATAGCTAATAAACCAGACTTGTCTAGATATCAATCCATCAAGTCTGTTACGCATAAGAAATACTATAAGAAGCTCAACAAGTTCTTGTTAATTTTTCTAGGAATACTCTTAATCACCTTATTCCTTCCATGGACTCAGACGGTAAGTGGAACTGGTTTCGTAACCACACTTAAACCCAGTCAAAGACCCCAAACCATACAATCGGCACTTCCAGGTCGCATCGAGCAATGGTATGTTCAAGAAGGAGACTATGTACATAAAAATGACACAATCTTAAGAATCAGTGAAGTTAAGAGTGAATATTTTGACCAAAAACTACTCCAAAGAACCCAAGAACAAATCGAAGCAAAACAAGCCTCTCAAAGTTCTTACGAGTCAAAAACTATTGCCTTAAATAACCAAATTGATGCAATAAAAAGAGAACAGCAATTAAAAAACAGTCAGGCAAAAAACAAGTTAGAACAAGAAATCTTTCAAAGAAGTAGTGATTCTATCTTATTTAAAACCGCTGAATTAAATTTTGACATTGCCACACGCCAATATAATCGAACAAAAAATTTAGAAGCCCAGGGACTGAAGTCTAGAAAGGAATTGGAAATGGCTACCCTGAAACTCCAAGAATCGGAGAATAAGCTCAACGCCAGTGAAAACAAGTTCAAGAGTAGTCAGAACAAGGTGGTCAACGCCCAGTTAGAACTCAAAAGGTTAGCCTCAAGTTATAGAGAAAAAATCTCTAAGGCACAGAGCGATTTGTTTTCTGCAGAATCAGCTAATTACGAAACACAGGTGCAGGTTTCAAAATTACAAAACAGTGCCTCGAATTATGAAAAGCGCTCAAGCTTAATGTATATCACAGCACCACAAAGTGGATACATTAACAAAGCAATTAAACAAGGTATAGGTGAAACATTCAAGGAAGGTGAGTCACTTCTTAATATCATGCCTTCGGATTATGATTTGGCCGTTGAAATTTTCATCAAACCCATTGACCTTCCTCTTATTCATAAAGGAGAAAAAGTAAGAATTCAATTTGACGGTTGGCCTGCTATCGTATTTAGCGGTTGGGAAAGTGTTTCCTATGGGACCTATGCTGCAAAGGTAAATGCGGTTGAGAACTTTATTAGCCCGAATGGCATGTATAGGGTATTACTTGTTCCTGATCCTTCTCAAAAGGACAAAACCTGGCCAGAAGCCATTCGAATGGGATCGGGAGTTAAGAGTTTTGCCTTACTGAACAACGTACCTATTTGGTATGAGATGTGGAGACAGCTCAATGGTTTCCCTCCTGATTTTTACACTGCAAAGGATCAATCAAAACAGACTAAGAAATGAAACGAATCCTAATACTTTTTCTATTGTGCTCATCATGGGCCTATAGTCAAGACCAAGCAGAGGTTCTCGGTATGGAGGAATTTCTAGCCATGGTGAAAAAATACCATCCTATCGTCAAACAATCTGACCTACAGATTCAAAGCAGTGAAGCCAAGCTTATGAAGGCCAGAGGGGCTTTTGACCCCAAAATAGGGGTCGATTGGGATCAGAAGGAATTTGCAGGCTCCCAATATTATGATAAAATCAACACCTATTTCAAAATACCAACTTGGTACGGTCTTGAATTCATTGGGAAATATGAAAATAACACGGGAACCTACCTCAACCCAGAGAGTAAAGTACCGGAAGGTGGTCTTTACAATGTTGGAGTTTCCCTTTCACTTGCCCAAGGATTTCTAATGGATCAGAGAATGGCTAGCGTCAGAAAGGCCAAAGCCTTCGAGAAGCAAGCTTTAGCAGATCAAAAATTAGTAGTGAACAGGGTAATGTTTCAAGCCATGAATGCCTACTATGACTGGCTCAAAACCTATGATGAACTTGAAGTCTATCAAAACTATTTGAAAAACGCCCAAGGTCAGTATCAAGGCATTAAAACACAATATGATTCTGGCGACATCGCGGCGATAGATACCCTAGAG
Source organism: Flavobacteriaceae bacterium (assembly GCA_049607205.1). Classification (GTDB taxonomy): domain Bacteria; phylum Bacteroidota; class Bacteroidia; order Flavobacteriales; family Flavobacteriaceae; genus JBELHR01. The sequence continues at coordinate 4,885 of JBMYWH010000032.1, forward strand.
GCTTCTATTAATCTAAACAACCGTATTATTCTCAAAGAGAAGGCAGAACTAAATTATCAAAAATCCAGTCTAGCCCTATCCAATTTTCTATGGATTGAAGACATTCCTGTTGAACTCAAAGATGGTTTATCTCCTCAAAGAGATCTTATTGTCAAGATCGATGAAGTTCTTGAGCTTTCCCAGTTTGAAATGGACAGTGTTGACCTGAGTCTTCATCCTAAATTACAGTCTTTAAATTACAAGTTGGACCAATTAAAAATTGATCAAAAACTCAAGCGAAACCAAATGCTTCCAGATCTAAAAGTTCAATATTACCTCTTAGATGCCAGTACGGTTAATGATCCTAGCTATGGGTTTTCTGCAGAAAACTACAAGAGTTCGCTTACCTTAAGCATCCCTATATTATTGAGAAAAGACCGCGCAAATCTTAAGCTCAACCAATATAAGATAGAAGACATGAGCTATCAAATGGATCTGGCTAGCCTAGAGCTTAGCAACAAAATTAAAGCCATAGAAACAGAAATAAACACCTATGAAGGACTCTTAGGTCAAAGCAAGAAAATTGTCACGGACTACGAGAGTCTAGCTAATGGAGAACAGCAAAAGTTTCTCAATGGAGACAGTTCTCTTTTTAAAGTCTATTACCGCGAAGGAAAATGGTTAGAGAGTCAACTCAAAAACATACAAACCTATATCAGCTATCTCGGGTCAAAAAGTAAACTGAGATACACACTTGCCCTTTAAAAGAAAACTCCCTGAATCTAAATAGAAACAGGGAGTTTATAATTTTATAGAAAATCGAACGGACTTAAATCATTTTCAGATTGTTAATTTCTTGTTCTGTCAACTGACGATAGAATCCTCTTGGGAGGTTCTTCTTAGTCATTCCAGCAAAGATAACACGGTCCAGTTTAGTTACATTATATCCTAAACTTTCAAAAATCTTTCTTACAATTCTATTTCTACCCGAATGTATTTCGATTCCAACCTCGTTCTTCTTTGCTCCTTCTACATAAGAAATCGCATCAACGAATACACGTCTTCCCTCTACAGCAAAACTTGGTTCTTCAATTTTCTGAAGATCCTTAAGTTCTAGTTTTCTATCTAGGGTAGCATGGTATAATTTTCTAACATTATGTTTAGGGTGGGTTAATTTCTTAGCCAACTCCCCATCGTTAGTAAATAATAATAAACCGGTTGTATTTCTATCTAAACGTCCTACTGGATAGATACGTTCTTTAGATGCTTTTTCGATCAATTCCATTACTGTTTTACGCCCTCTATCATCATCCATAGTGGTGATATAGTTCTTAGGCTTATTCAGTAATACATAACGTTTTGTTTCTGGGCTAATCAGTGTTCCGTCAAATCTAACAAGATCTCCATCCTTTACACGATATCCCATTTCGGTAACAACCTTACCATTAATTGTTGCGGAACCAGCTTCGATATATACATCTGCTTCTCTACGAGAACAAATACCTGCATTAGCAATATATTTATTCAATCTAATTCCATCTTGAGCCGCTTCTGGTTTAGCAGGTTTAGCAGCAGGTTTTGGTCTTTTTTTGAAATTCCCTTCACCTTTACTTTGGAATTTTCCTTGGCGAGGTCCCCCTGTTTTCCCAACAGGCTTCTTACCCGCTTGTCGTCCTCTCGACGAGTTTTTTGAATCTTGCATGAAAATTTAATTTTTTGCAAAATTACATCATTATAATGTAATTTCCATCATAAATGCTTAATTAAGAAGACAAATACTGAATACACCTAGAAATAAAAGCAATCTAATCACATTGTGTATGTGTAGATACCAGGCCGTATTATGGGTTGACCAAAGCATTATATTCAAGCCAATTAAAGAGATATAGGCCAAATAAAAATAATACTTCATATCTCCTATTGGTTCAATATTCAATAGGTAATACAAGGGAGAAATCATCAGTATAGTAAGCAAAGTAAAAAGTACCTTTGCAAATCGATCTCCATATACTACAGCTAAAGAAGACTTGTTCAAAACTTCATCTCCATCACTTTTTTCCAGGCCTTTAATCAATTCTTTCATCAAGACCATAAAAAACAAAAAGCTTGCATGGGCAAAGATGATCGTAGAAAAATTCCTATAATATATAAAAATCACAAAGAAAGGAAGCATTTGTAAAACCGCTGCGCTGAGGAATCCCATAATGGGATAAGACTTCAACTTGTGAGAATACAACCATATAAAGAAGATATAGCAAGCAAAGAACAACGCCGCTCTCCAAGAAATCAAAAAAGCAGCTCCGAATCCCATACAATTTAGAAAAAAGTACAATCGCAACTTGGTACTTTGATCCAGAGAATCTTCTAAAGAAGTTTTATAAGGCCTATGGATTAAATCAGCCTCATAGTCATAAAAGTTATTGATGATATATCCTGCCGCAACAACGCATAAAGTAGAAATAACGATAATTAAAAGATTTACATCCTTTAACACCTCAGTCCACGGGGTTTCTGAAGCAAAAATAAATATAGAAGCTAAAACTTGAGCGGAAACTAAGAGTAAAATATTAAAGCCTCTAATATTTGAAAATAGGGCGATTAGTTTTCTTTTGAGAGAAACTTTAGGCTTTGGGGTGTTATTTTGGGCAGCTCGGAGTAGGTCCATGATCTAAAATCGATACACTAACTCCAATTTGTATTTCTTCAATAATTTCTTAGCCTTTTCATAATCCTGAGTGAAACCAAGTATATAGCCTCCACCTCCAGAACCACAAAGCTTTAAATAATAATCATTGGTATTAATCCCATTTTCCCATACTTCATGAAATGAATCTGGAATCATTGGTTTAAAATTATCCAGAACTACTTTAGACAGTAATTTCACATTAGAAAACAAGTTCTTAAAGTCTCCTGTTAAGAAATCCTCAATACAATCATCGGTATGCTTGGCAAACTCTTGACTTAACATATTACGGAAACCTTCCTGTTTCATTTTGTTCATAAACAATTTGACCATAGGCTCAGTTTCACCAATCATTTCAGAATCAAGTAAAAACACAGCACCTTTACCTTGTTTTTGAGAAGGAATTCCTGCAGGTTCAATATTCTCTTTTGAATTAATCAAAATTGGTAAACTCAAATATGAATTCAAAGGATCCAATCCTGAACTTTTACCATGGAAATAAGATTCCATAGTTGAGAAAACTTGCTTAAGTTTAAGTAATTTATCTTTAGTTAAATTCTCAAGAACAGTAATCTTATCTAGGGCATAAGCATCATACAAAGAAGCAACAAGCGCTCCTGAACTACCAACACCATATCCTTGAGGAATACTGGAATCAAAGTACATCCCATTATTTAAATCATCTTCTAATCGCTGCAAATCAAAACGGACTACTGTAGGATCAATATCCTTTAAGTAAGCAGCAAACTTCTTTAAATGCGCATTAGAATCTAAGGCCTTTTCACTTTTATTTCCATCGAGCTTCAAGGCTCCTTGATAAGAATTATATGGAATAGCTAAACCTTTAGAATCCTTAATAATTCCATATTCTCCGAAGAGTAAAATTTTAGCGTAAAAAAGTGGTCCTTTTCTCATGTGATTAACTATAGTTAATGCAAATATAGCAAATATATTCTCACTCTATTTCATTTTCTAATTCGGGATGAAATTTACTCCAAACTCCTGACTTATCTCCTACTGAGAACTCACCTCTCTCTGTCATTTCACCCTCTTGGTTATAATAAGTCCATATCCCGTGTTTTTCTCCCATAGAATAATGCCCTCTTTCCTTGATCATACCATTCATATAATAGGATTCCCAAGGCCCATTAATGGTACCATTATCATAAAATCGATTATTCTTAACAGAACCATTATTGAAGTAAACCGTACGTTTTCCATCTAGAGCTCCCTTATTATAGTTCACTACTTGAAAAACATTTCCGTTTTCAAAATACCATAACATGGTTCCATGATACACTTCTTCGGTAGCAGAAAGACTGACCCCCTTCATTTGAAGGGCACCCGATTTATAATAATCTTTAAACAAATAGCCATTTTTAATGAGTTCAGGACTCATTCTGTAAAAAGAGGCATTAGATTTTTCAGTTACTAACCAATTTGAATTAAACCAAATGGTATCCCGTTGTCCATAGACATCAGAAAGCGCAAATACTGATAATAACAAAATAATGAATAATCTATTCATCGGAGAAAGTTTTAAAGTTCAACAAAACTTTAAAGGGTATTTCAACACAGCAATGGGTAAGGTATAGACTGTTATAGGCTTCGTGCACCGAGACCGGTACTATCACAAATATAATGATTTTTCTGGCAAAAAGCAACCAAATCCTGCTCTATAAAGGCTAGAACTTCCTCTTTCTCAGACGCCGGGTATAATAAATGAACATTTGCTCCAGCATCTAAAGTGAAACACAAATGTTTCCCGGTTTGTTCTCTATACTCCCATACCTTTTCTAAAATTGACAAGGTATGAGGCTTCATTAAAATGAAATAAGGGTTTGAGGTCATCATCATCGCATGTAGAGAAAGTGCTTCAGACTCCACGATATTCATGAATTTATCCAAATCTCCATTTTGTAGTACTTCAGTAAGTAATCCTAAATTGCGCTGGGCCTGCTCAAAGCGTTGCTCTGCAAAAGGGTGACCGACCATCAAGTTGTGACCTAGAGTTGAACTGACCTTTTTCTCTCCTTTATCTACCAAGAGAATGGTGTCCTGATAATCCTCAAAAACTTTTGAAACCTCAAAAGGGAATTTAACTCCAAATAAATCTGAACTTCCTGGAATTTCAGGGTGTTCTCCCCATACAACAAGCGGTCCTTCTAAAGAACGACAAGCTGAACCCGATCCTAATCGGGACAAGAAACTTGTTTTCCTTAAGAGCATTTCATTACTCATTCCTGGATTTAACTCCTTCTCCACTTCCATCAAACAACTTGCAATGGCACTCATTCCACTTGCCGAAGAAGCAATTCCTGAAGAATGCGGAAATGAATTTGAAGATTTAAACACAAAATGGAAATCCTTTAAAAATGGAATATAGTCCTCGATGCGCTCAAAGAACTGCTCAATTTTAGGTCTAAAACTCGGTTTTTCCTCGCCTTCGAACCACATGTCAAAACTGTATTTTCCATCAAAATCCATTCTAGGACTCACCTGCATCTCCGTAGTAGAGTGGCAATTAGACAAGGTAAAGCTGATTGAGGCGTTCAAAGGAATTTGAGGGTCTCTTTTCCCCCAATATTTAACCAAGGCTATATTGGAAGGACTTTGTATTTTAAAATTTGTGTTGCTTAAGATTCTATTAGAATAATTGGAGGTAAAATCTGAATTCTTCAAAGTCAATATATTTTTACACAAAGATAAATTAATTATTTTTGTCTCATGCCAAATAAAAAAGCCTTCTTGCTTCTAAACGGAAATGTTCCCAATGAACTCCCTTCATTCCATTCTTATGATTTGATAGTAGCAGTAGATGGCGCCTTTCAAACTGCAGTAAACAAGAAGATTCCCATCAACTTAATTACCGGAGATTTTGACAGTATCCAAGAATTAAAAAACACTTCAACTTCCATAGAACGCATCCACACACCTGATCAAAATTTCACAGACTTTCACAAGTGCTTAAAGGAACTCGTAAAAAAAGGAGTGAAAACAGTTGATGTCTACGGTGCAAGCGGATTAGAACAAGATCATTATTTAGGGAATTTATCCACAGCATATCAATGGTCAAATGAGCTCAATCTTGTTTTTCACGATGATTATGGGGTTTCATTTTTCTTAGAAAAAGATAAACAGTACAAGTTCAATGATTGCCTAAACAAGACCATTTCTTTAGTTCCATTTTTAGATGCAGGTGAAATTACAAGTAAAGGATTAAAATACCCTCTTAAGCAAGAAAGCTTGAATTTTTTCAAAAGAATAGGAACGCGCAATGTAGCGACATCCGAGGAAATTCAAATACATTATACCCAAGGAATACTCTTCCTTTTTATCCAAAACAAAACATGACAGAATACATCAAATTAATCTGGGATTTTCATGGAGAAGATGCCTTAAAAACTGCTGAGCATCACGTAATTCACTTAAAAGAATTCGCTCAAATAGAAGGTCTACCTTATTACGAATCTAAGACTGAAGAAATAAACGACAATCATTATATCGCATACATTTCCGTAGAGCGACCTCATATGATTCCGTTTAGAGATGCCTTAAAACCTCATCGTGGACTTAAAGTTTCTCACTAAGATCCTGGGCGATTAAATAGCCTCCAGTCCAGGCATTCTGAAAGTTAAATCCACCGGTAACTGCATCGATATCAATAAACTCACCTGCCATATATAGACGCGGGTGAAGTTTAGATTCAAAATTCTTAAAATTAATTTGCTTAAGACTCAAACCTCCAGCGGTTACAAACTCCTCCTTAAAGGTTGATTTTTTAGTGACTTGAAAACAAGAGGCAAATAGCACATTTTCTAAATCTTGCTTTTCTTTCTTGGACAAATCTCCCCAACGTCTTCCGGGCCTAATTTGAACATAGGCTAATAGTTTCTCCCATAAACGCTTGGGAATATGCTCGTGTATAGATCTTTGATGTACCGTATTCTTGCGGTGCTCGTAACTATAGTCCTCTATTAAATCTTCTACCTCATCTCTGTCAATTCCTATCCAATTGATAAAGACTTTGAAGTTATAATTCTTTTCATGAAAAAATCGTGCTCCTAAAGAAGAAAGTTTCAATATTCCAGGACCACTAAGTCCCCAATGGGTAATAAGTACAGGACCCTTAGATTTTAATTTTGATCCTTCTACCCAAATACGCGCTTTAGGCACCGCCACTCCTGGGATTTCTTCCAAACGAGGGTCAGTAATATTAAACGTAAACAAGGAAGGAACTGGATCTACAATTTTATAGTCCATGGCTTCCATAAGCTTCCAGATGGGCTTACTTGGCCCAGGACAAAGCACCAAGGCTCTTGACACTAAAGTTTCCTCTGACAAGTCCACCTCCCAGTGTCCATTTTCTAATTGCCTAAAGTCTTTTAGACCGGTAGAAGTTCGAATCTCTATTCCCAATTTGGAACTCAAAGACATAAAACAATCGATGATTGCTTGAGAAGTATTCGCTTGAGGGAAAATTCTATTGTCTTTTTCGATTTTTAAAGGAACTCCCCTTTCTTCAAACCATTCCATGACATCACCAGTCATAAACTTGTGAAAAGGCCCCAATAATTCCTTCTGTCCTCGAGGATAATTCTTGACAAGATCCTTAGGAATAAAACAAGCATGGGTTACATTACAACGTCCTCCACCCGAAATTCTTACCTTAGAAAGTAATTGATTGGATTTTTCCAATATAACCACATTGAGCTCAGGTCTTTGCTCTTTCAAATTAATCGCCGTGAAAAAACCTGCTGCTCCACCTCCTACTACAATTACATCTATCATAAGATCATATCCTTATAATTAACAATGGTTTTATATCCTCTATCCTCAAAGTATTTCTTTTCAAGGGTACCTCCGGTGGCCAAAACAAAATCTCCTCCCCAAGCCCCTAAACTCTTGATAGAGCCTGAGAAATCAGCAAATAATTGCTGTTTAATCGTAGGAATCTGCAGTATATCTGACATTAGTGCCTCCTGACTATCTAGAATTTTGCTAAATGACTCTAATGAATCAGCGCTCAAAAGTGACTGAGTCAAGGCGTTTATTTTTTCAATTTCTGTTTCTCTCTGTTGAGAATCTAAGGCTCGGTAATTTCTGATTCCCTCACGAGAATTCATCTTTTGATTCAAATGAACAAAAAACAACTCTTCAGAAAAATCCGGATCAAAACTCACGCTCTTTGCATTACTCGAATCATCGATTCTCTGATAAATAATAGGGCCTTTAGCTTGAGCACAAGCAATGTCATAACCACTTCCTTTAAAAGTTCGCTCAGAGAGCTCAAAGGCATCAATCTTAGCCCATTGGGCTATGCAAGACAATAAGGTAGAACTAGAACCCAAGCCCCAGTCTCTTTCAAACTCTAAATAGGTCTCAATTTTGAACCCTTTAGGTTTATTTAGAAAATCTGGATTCAAGGCTTTGGCCTCCAATAAAATTTCCTGTAAACGCTCCGCATAATCAGCATCTGAATTTTCATCAACCGTATCGTAAGTAGCGTGTTTGAGTCTCAAGCTTGGGAGCTCCAAATGCACCTCAAGCCACTGATGAAAATGCGGATCAAAACTTCTCCAAACAAGCTCAGCCTCTTGAATGTTAGTACATTCTAGAGATTGTCCTTTTTTAGTTGGCAAGGCAAGTGCCTCTGCTCCATCTAAAACCAAGTACTCTCCACAGAGCATTAACTTCCCGTGAGCGTAGAATCGTTTCATTTATTTGCTTTTATATATTCTAAAACCTCTTTATGTGTAATGGTTCTATCTTTGAAATAGTCTTCAATCTTAAGTCTTAAATCACCAAAAACTTCCTCCTGATTTAGGATATTGCTCAAGTGCATTTTCATATGTCCTTTTTGAATTCCACTAGTCACAAGTGCTCGAAGGGCTCCAAAATTCTGAGCCAATCCAACAGCTGCTGTAATCTGCATTAATTCTGAGGCATTAGGACGGCCTAACAAATCCATAGCGAATTGAGCCAAGGGATGTAAAGCAGTCAATCCTCCCACCGTTCCAAGGGCTAAAGGTAATTCAACCCAGAACTTAAATTCTCCATCTTCAATACTACAATGTGAGAGACTTCTATACTGTCCGTCTCTAGCAGCATAGGCATGCACTCCGGCTTCAACAGCTCTAAAATCATTTCCTGTAGCCAATACAACGGCATCAACTCCATTCATAATACCCTTATTATGCGTCACAGCTCTATAAGGTTCAATTCTAGCAATATCAACTGCCTCCTTAAATTTTCTAGCAAACTCTTGAGGGTTTTTTACAGGTAAATCTTCAATAGCACAACTCAGCTCTGCCCTAGCCTTACAATCCGGAACATAGTTGGATAGAATACTCATGATGACCTCAACCCTATCACTCCTAAGTACACCCGCAATAGCCTCTAGACAAGAGTTAATAAAATTAGCTCCCATGGAATCAGCCGTCTGAAATTTCACATGGACCTGGAAATAGTTTTCAAGTTCAGCCGTTTTATCTTTGAGCTCCATTCCTACTATACCGCCACCTCTCTTTCTCATATTAGCAGTAAGAGGATCGGTAGCCTCTAAAATCTCAGAATTTTTCTTATCAAAATAGTCCTGTAATTCAGAAAAGAATCCTGAATATTTCAAATGGACCTGACCTATTTTTTCCGTTCCTAGGACAGAAGTCTTAAAACCTCCTAAAACGGACCATTGTTTTGCAATTAAGGAAGCTGCAGCAACAACTGAGCTCTCTTCAATTACCATAGGTACGGCAAAACTCTTACCATTGATTACAAAATTAGGAGCAACTCCAAATGGGAGGTAGTAATTACTTACTGCATTCTCAATGAAATCATCATGTAAACTCTGAAGTTTATCATCTTGGTTCCAATATTTCTTCAACAAGCTTTGAACCTCCACTTGCTCCCCTAATACTTCAGTTGCTAACCAGTTGATTTTTTGCTCTTTAGTCAACTTGGAAAAACCTGATACTTTTGCCATTATTTGATCTGTTTTTGCAAATATATACAATACAGGTCTCATCCTTAAACTTAATACAATATTTTGCTCCAATCCGAAACCAGGTTTTGAGCCTAGGCACAAACATATTTTTAAATTAAAAAGCTTATAAATGGGCTTTTTTTATTTAATTTACGCGAATTAGACAAAAAACGTAACATAAATGAAAAAACTAAGCCTTCTAATTCTTTTTATTGGACTATCTCTAAATGCCCAGCAAAAAGAAATCAGCCTAGAAGACATTTGGCAAGGAACCTTTAGAGCATCGTATATGAATTCATTGAATTCTATGAACGGTGACTACTACAGTATCATGAACTACAACAGATCTGCCCAAGGCATGACTACTTCTGTAGATCAATACAGCTACCAAACACTTGAAAAAACATCAACAATAATAGATTCAAAGGATTTAGACATTCCTTATTTTGAATCCTATCAATTTAACAGTGATGAATCAAAACTAATTCTTGGAACAGAGCTCAATCCTATCTATCGTCATTCTAAAACTGGAATGTACTATGTATATGATAGATCGACTAAGTCTTTAGAACTTATAGATGAATCTCCTATACAAGAGCCTACCTTCTCTCCGGATAGCAATAAGGTTGCTTTTGTTAAACAAAACAATATTTACATCAAAGATTTCGTAAGCGGGACAACCACACAAGTTACTTTTGATGGAAAAATCAACGAAATTATCAATGGTATCTCTGACTGGGTTTATGAAGAGGAATTTTCTAAAGTTAAAATGTTCGATTGGAACGCTAATAGTTCGGATTTAGCCTTTATACGATTTGACGAAAGACAGGTACCGGAGTTTTCAATGGATATCTATGGAAATGGACTCTATCCTACTCAGCAAGTATTTAAATATCCTAAAGCTGGAGAACCTAATTCAAAGGTGAGTTTGTTCGTTTACAATTTAGAAAACAAAAAATCTACTGCCGTAGACCTTGGCGCTTATGAATATATTCCTAGAATACAATTTTCTAAGCAATCCAATATCTTAACAGCGATGACTTTAAACCGTCATCAAAATGACTTAAAGCTTCTAGCGGTCAATACGGAAGACTTCAAAGTCTCTACCCTAATCGAAGAAACCGATAAAGCTTATGTAGACATCCACGATAACTTAACTTTCTTGGATGATAATAGCATGATTTGGACAAGTGAAAAGAGCGGATTCAATCATATCTATCACTATGCAAGCAACGGGAAATTAATCAAACAGATTACTAGTGGTCCTTGGGAAGTTACTAACTACTACGGTTATAATTCAAAAACCAAGACCCTTTATTATCAATCTGTAGAAACAGGATCAATCAACCGCGGTGTGTATTCAATCAAACTCAACGGGAAATCTAAAAAATTACTTTCTTCAGATCAGGGAACCAACAACGCTTCTTTCAGCAAGAATATGGAGTTTTTCATCCTGACCTATACCGATGCATCAACTCCAGCAATTTATACACTGCACAATGCGAAAGGAAAACAACTTAAAGAAATTTTAAACAACAATACTTTAAGTGAATTATATGCTCAGTACAATACTTCTAAAAAAGAATATTTTGAACTAGAAACTAGCAATGGTACTTTTAATGCTTGGATGATTAAACCTTCCAATTTTGACCCTGCAAAGAAATATCCTTTATTCATGACTCAATACTCAGGGCCTGGGTCTCAAAGTGTTTCGAATTCATGGGGAGGTTCTAATGACCTTTGGTATCAAATGCTTGCTCAAAAAGGAATCATCGTGGTTTGTATCGATGGTCGTGGAACTGGACTTAAAGGAGCTGATTTCAAAAAAGTAACCTATCAAGAGCTTGGAAAATACGAAGTAGAGGATCAAATTGAATCCGCTAAGGTATTAGGTTCAAGATCTTATATCGATGAGAATCGCATCGGGATTTGGGGTTGGTCTTATGGTGGATTTATGTCTACCAACTGTATTTTAAAAGGAAATGATGTTTTTGAAATGGCTATAGCCGTAGCACCAGTAACTTCATGGAGATATTATGATTCTGTATATACAGAACGTTATATGAGGACTCCTCAAGAGAACCCAAGTGGTTATGATGAGAACTCTCCAATATTTCATGCCGCTAAACTAACAGGTAAATATTTATTGATTCACGGGACTGGAGATGACAATGTTCACGTTCAGAATACCATGCAAATGATCAATGCTTTAGTAAAGGAAAATAAACAATTTGATTTGATGATTTATCCTGATAGAGCCCACGGAATTTACCGAGGGCAAAACACACGTTTACAACTTTATCAGAAAATGACTAATTTTATCGAATCCAACTTATAATTATCAAAATATTATGTCGAAACAACATTCAAATGAACTCTTCGGACATCCAAAAGGACTGTACGTATTATTTTTAGTAGAAATGTGGGAACGTTTCTCTTACTATGGAATGCGTGCCTTATTAGTTTTATATATGACAGTAAGTACCTTAGGAGATGATCCTAGAGGAGCTGGTCTGGGATGGACTCAAGGAGAAGCCCTAGCCTTATATGGATGGTATACCATGCTAGTCTATTTAATGGCCATTCCAGGAGGAATGATTGCAGATAAATTAATTGGACAGAAAAAAGCAGTTCTATGGGGAGCCATAATTCTATGTATAGGTCATGGGGTATTAGCCTTGACAGATACTTGGGCTTTCTATACAGGACTAGGATTAGTTATTATAGGAGTAGGTCTGCTTAAACCAAACATTTCAACCATGGTTGGAGGTCTTTATAAAGAAGGAGATATTCGTAGAGATAAAGGATTTAGTATCTTTTATATTGGTATCAATATGGGGTCTTTACTATCCACAATCTTTGTAGGTTTAGTAGTTGCTGAGTGGGGATGGCATGCAGGTTTTGGGCTTGCCGGAATCGTAATGCTTCTAGGACTAATCAATTATATCTTCGGTCAGAAATACCTTATTGAGGTAGGGAACCATGAAGTTTTTGACAATGAAAATGAAGTATCTTATTGGGAAACTTTTTCTAAAATCACAAGCGCTCCTAAACAAATGCTATCCTTTGCAATTCTATTAATTGCCTCTGCAATTGGTTGGTATTACTTAGGATGGGGTTATGGACTACTATTCCTGTTTGTATCCTTTATTGCAGCCTTGATGATGATGATCTATAAAGATCTTGATTCGGATATCTATAGAGATCGATTCCTAGTTCTTTTATTATCTTTTATTATGGTAATCATCTTCTGGGGAGCCTTTGAGCAAGCTGGAGGACTTATGAATTTATATACGGAATCAAAAACCAACCGTGTCCTGTTCGGCTATGAAATACCAACAGTAATGTTCCAGAGTTTAAATGCTGGATTCATTATATTATTTGCTGGTCTTGTCGCTAATTACTGGGCAGGAAGAAAACTTAAAAATAAAGAAGCCTCATCGATCTTCAAAATGGCTGTAGGGATTATAATCATGGGACTAGGTTTTGCATTTATGGTAGCTGCAGCAAATCAGTATGACGCCATAGGAGAATCTGCAATGATTTGGCTAGTAGCCGCTTACCTATTCCATACTATTGGAGAACTTTGTTTATCACCTGTAGCACTATCATTCATTACAAAACTGGCTCCAGTAAAATACGCCTCTCTTATGATGGGAGTTTATTTTGCTGCTACTGGATTAGGGAATAAAGTAGCCGGAGTTTTAGGTGAATCTGCTAGTGAATTTGGAGAATTAGATGTATTTTTGGGAATCTTAATTTTCACCGTAGTAATTGGTGGAATATTCATCCTCCTGCTTAAGCCTCTAAAACGCTTAACACACGGAGTAGAATCAGAAGAAAAAGATCTATCTATTATTGAAGAATAACCAACTAACATATCACAATCCTCATTAACCAACATTAATGGGGATTTTTTTTTATAATTAAAA
>JBMYWH010000033.1:0-17303 GCA_049607205.1 Flavobacteriaceae bacterium
TATCACACAAAATTAATCCCTTTTTTTCGAAATCCCCACAAAATAACGTTGATCCCTTTTTTTTTGTGAACTATTTAATTATTAGGCATAAAAAAACCTTCTAATCAAAGATTAGAAGGTTTAGTACTCGAGATGGGACTTGAACCCATACGGACATTACTGTCCACTGGATTTTAAGTCCAGCGTGTCTACCAATTCCACCACTCGAGCTTGGTATATTTTGCAGAGCGAAAGACGGGATTTGAACCCGCGACCCTCACCTTGGCAAGGTGATGCTCTACCCCTGAGCTACTTTCGCGTAGTCATATGTTTTAGAACGTTTATTTCGTTGCCGAAATGCGAGTGCAAATATAAGACGTTTTCTCGTTTCTGCAATATTTTTTTTAAAAAAAAATCATTTTTTTTTCGATGTGCCTATAAATAAAAATATTAGCTATTTTACTGTGTACAATTCTTAGAAAGGATATATTTGCAAAAATCTAATTTTATAATGAATTCTACTTTAGATCTTGAAAATAAGAATAAGTCAAGTGTGAGTATGTTGAGTGATTTCAAACAATTGACCAAGTTTGGTCTTAGTTTGTCTGTTGTCTTTTCTTCGGTAGCTGGATATATATTAGGAGTTGATACCATAAATTGGACGACTTTGATTCTATTGGTCATTGGTGGTTATATGATGGTGGGTGCTTCGAATGCTTTTAATCAAGTAATTGAAAGAAGTACTGATTCGCTAATGAAACGCACAAAGAATAGACCGCTTCCTGCTGGTCGTATGAAAGTCAATACTGCTTTGACCATAGCATTTATTTTTACAGTTTTAGGAATAGGTATACTATATAGTATAAACCCTAAAAGTGCGCTTTTCGGTGCAATTTCAATTTTTCTTTATACAAGTGCTTATACTCCCTTAAAACCGGTGACACCACTATCGGTATTTGTAGGTGCTATTCCAGGAGCCATACCTTTTATGTTAGGATGGGTTGCTGCAACAAATCACTTTGGTATTGAAGCTGGAACTTTGTTCTTAATTCAATTCTTTTGGCAGTTTCCACATTTTTGGGCTATTGCTTGGTTGCAATACGATGAGTATAAAAAAGCAGGCTTTAATTTAATGCCTATGGGCAAAAAGGATAGTCAAGCTATTAAGCAAATTGTGTTTTATACCTTGGTGATGATTTTAGTTTCAATTGTACCGGTTTTTGGGCAGTCTGGTGCCCTTGTACTTCATATGCCGTCAGCAATTATTATCCTTTTGTTGGGCTTGGTTATGCTTTATTATGCCTACAAACTTTATCAAGAACAAACGGATGCCATGGCGCGTAAGCTTATGTTGTCCTCAGTTTTATATATTACCTTAATTCAAATTATTTACGTACTCGATAAACTAATCTATTAATATGGAGGCAAAAACATTAGAACAAGAACTTAAACAAGGAAAACAGAAGAGTGCAAAATCGATGCTATGGATCTCTATGATCAGTATGACTATGATGTTCGCGGGATTAACAAGTGCTTATTATATAAGTATGAGTCGCGAAGATTGGGTGAGTTTTGAGCTGCCATCTGCTTTTTTTACTAGTACGGCCTTAATCGTGCTTAGTAGTATTACTATGTCACTTACTGTGGCAATGATTAAAAGAAATAAACTTAGAGAAACTACGTTTTTGTTAACGACAACCCTTTTGTTAGGAATGGGGTTCGTATATATGCAATTCCAAGGATTCGATTCATTGATTGAAATGGGTTTATACTTCACTGGTAATCAGTCTGCTGTATCTTCTTCGTTTTTATATGTGATTACTGTTGCGCATATGCTGCATATTTTTGGCGGGATAATCGCCCTGATATATATGTTGATCAAACAGTTGAGAGGTGGATATGATTCTAAAAATTATTTAGGTTTAGAGCTAGGTGGAATATTCTGGCATTTCGTTGACCTTTTATGGATTTATTTATTTTTCTTTTTTTACATATTGTCGTAGTCTATTATTTTTATATTTTTGGCGCGACAATTAATATTATTATCAATATCAAACAACAAACTTTATGAAAGCAAATTCTGCTGAAAATTCTGGGACGACTTGGAATGGTGGAGGTGAAAAGCCTTTTGGAGCAAGTTACGGGAAAATGATGATGTGGTTTTTCATCGTATCTGATGCATTAACTTTCTCTGGATTTCTTGCGGCCTATGGATTAATGAGATATAAATTTATCGATATTTGGCCAATTGCGGATGAAGTGTTTACGCACATTCCGTTTGTACATGGAGATTTCCCTATGTATTATGTTGCGTTCATGACCTTTATTTTGATCTTTTCTTCTGTAACGATGGTACTTGCTGTGGATGCAGGTCATAAAATGCAAAAATCAAAAGTGACTACTTACATGTTACTTACGATTATTGGAGGTCTTATTTTTATTGGATCACAAGCATGGGAATGGAACACTTTTATCAAAGGTTCTTATGGAGCTGTTCAATTAAATGATGGTAAAATCGTTCAATTCGTTAATGAAGAGGGGCATCAAATAGCTTTAGGTGATTTCAGTGTAGCTCATCATGAACGTGTTGAGCATGAGAATACCAATGGAGTATGGTTTATGAGTGATGATAAGTCTATAGCAAGTTTCACCGTTGAAGAAGTGGTAGCTGGTTATGAAAGTCATCCAAATGTTCAGGTAAGAGTTGAAAAAATCGACCCAGATACTAAAAAGAAAATTATTCTTTCAAGAGAAGAGGGTGCTCGTTACTTAGCTCAATCGAGAAGAGTTGTAGAAGGAGCTAATCTTGAAGTGAATGAATATGGAAGCCCATTGTTCGGAGATTTCTTTTTCTTCATTACTGGATTTCACGGATTCCACGTATTTTCTGGAATTGTTTTGAACATTATTGTTTTCTTTAATGTGATTGTTGGAACATACGAGAAACGTAAGAGTTATGAAATGGTAGAGAAGGTTGGTTTATACTGGCACTTTGTAGATTTAGTGTGGGTATTTGTATTCACTTTCTTCTATCTTGTTTAATTTAAAAAAATCACTAAACGAATGGCACAAGGTCAATCACATACAGCATTGATATGGAAAGTATTTGGAATTCTTTCTTTTATCACGATCATTGAAGTTATACTTGGGATATACAAGCCAGACTTCTTATTCTTGACTCCATTTATGGGGACCTCAATTTTGAATTGGATTTTCTTAATTCTTACTATTGTTAAAGCTTACTACATTGTGTGGTACTTTATGCACTTGGGAGATGAAAAGAAAAACTTTAGAACATCAATAGTTTTACCCTTATTGATACTGATTCCTTACTTATCAGCACTGTTGCTTATAGAAGGGAGTTACTTGCACGATGTGCTATCTCCATGGGTAAATTGGAATATTTAAATTATTAAAGGTTGCTGTAGGCCACCTTTTTTCTATATGTAGTAGATTTTATGAAGAAGTTTTTAGTATTATTCATCCTTTTTGTTCTGCCTCTTGGGGCTTATTTGTTTATCATCCAAGGAAAGATAAACTTTGAGAAGTTGCCTGTTTTATCTGAGAAGACAGGGGATATCACTGTGTTTCATACTGCCCAGGGCGGTTCTCTTGATTTAAGTCAAAACATTTCTGTAGTTTTATTTGTAGGTTCTGACCTGCAACGCGTGAGTACTGGGGTGCTTAATTTGAATGAAATAGTCTATCGAAAACTTGTCAAGTATAAAGAATTCGAGATAGTTGTTATCGCTCCTCAAGGAACAGAAAGCGATGTTCTTCAGCTTAAGAAGGATTTGAATTTTATGGTTGGAACAGATTTGAATAAATGGAAGTTTGTTTATGGAAGTCCTGAGCAAATTACTAGTTATCACAAAGCACTTCATACGACCAATACTTTAGATGATGATTATTTTGATAAAGATGTTTATATAATCGATAAGAACGCACGCTTAAGAGGGCGTTTTGATGATCAGGGTATGGTACAGTTTGGATATAATATATTCCAAGCCGCCACCCTTAAGAACGAACTATTGGATGATGTGAAGGTGGTGTTTTATGAATATAATTCTGCTTTAAAAGAATTTGACAACCAAAGAGAGATATAATGAGTTCAAAAAAAAGAGATTGGTCTTATATTTTAGTTTCATTTGTCGTACTGATATTTGGAATATGGGCGGTGCCCAAAATTGTTGACCGCATGCAGGGTCATGAGCTTGTAAAGTTTGAGAAGGTCCCAGACTTTAGTTTTACCAATCAGGATGGTGAAATAATTACTCAAAAGGATTTCGAAGGGAAGGTTTATGTTTTAGAATTCTTTTTCACTTCTTGCCCTACTATTTGTCCGGTGATGAATACTAATATGCTTAAGCTTCAAGATGCCTATTATGGAAATCCTGATTTCGGGATTGTTTCCATTTCTATCAACCCAAGTATTGATACTCCAGAGGTTTTGAAAGCTTATATGAAAGAGAAGGGAGTGACCATGAAAAACTGGGAATTTCTAACAGGACCCCAGCAGGAAGTTTTAAATTTTTCCAATACTGGATTTAGATTATATGCTGGTATTAACGATCAAGAACCTGGGGGCTTTGAGCATTCGGGGCTATTTGCTTTGGTTGATAAGGATGGATATATTCGATCTCGTGTAATATCCGAAGGTGGATATGATAATCCTATTAAGTATTACGATGGTTTGAGTTTGAAAGGGATTCAAATGATCAAAGAAGATATTGCAATTTTATTAAATCAATAACCACATGAAAACCGCCAAGAATTTAAAGTTAAAAAACTGGATTATTGTCCTGTCTGTATTAATTCCAATTGTCGTTGCCGCGCTCTTCGTTATAAAGATACCTGGAATAGGACCGTTTTATGAATTACCTCCTATCTATGCCGCTGTTAATGCTTTTACAGCAGTAATGTTAGTTTATGCATTGATAGCAATTAGGAAGGGGAATGTTGAAGGTCATAAACAAGCTGTGTTTACTGCGATGTACGCTTCATTAGTGTTTTTAGTCTTGTATGTGTTTTATCATATGACTTCTGAGCCTACTGTGTATGGTGGGGAAGGAGCTCTTAAATACATATATTATTTTATTCTGATATCTCATATCTTATTGTCAATTATCGTGATTCCATTTGTACTAATTACGTTTTCTAGAGGATGGTTTGGGCAGTATGAAGCACATAAGAAAATCGCTAAATATACTTTTCCATTATGGCTATATGTTGCTGTAACCGGAGTTATCGTTTATTTTTTAATTGCCCCTTATTATGGTGTTTAAGAAAGTTGTTTTAAGCTTATTATTCCTTGCTGTAGGTTTTGTTTCAAATGCACAATGCGCTATGTGTAAAGCGGTTGTTGAGAGTGGGGATAATTCCATGGCCGAAGGACTTAATGGAGGAATCATGTATTTGATGGTCTTTCCATACCTTCTTGTTGGTGTTTTAATTTACTTTTTGATTCGTAGAAAAAGACGTTCTGAAAAATTAACATCTTAATAAGAGAGTTTTTTTGTAACAATATCTACATTTAGTCGTCATATTGATGACATTTCTATAACTAACCTAGAATTGATATGAAATTAAAAGTGGCTTTTGCCTTATTTTTCCTTGCCAGCACAGTAAGTTTTGCACAAGAACGTGTATGGTCTTTAGAGGAATGTGTGAATTATGCCTTAGAGCATAACCTCTCTGTTAAGAGAACTAAATTGAATGTTGAATCTGCAGATATTGAGGTAAAGGCAAGTTGGAGTAACTTCCTTCCGAATTTGAATGCTAATGCTTCTCAGAACTTATCTTTTGGTAGTTCTATTTCTCCAGAATCGAATTTAAGGGTCCCTGCAAACTTTACTTCTACAAATGGAGGGCTTAATTCAAGTACAAATGTATTTAACGGTTTCAGGAATATTTCTGAATACAGGAGAGCAAAAGTTGGAGTTGAATCAAGCAAGCTAGAATTAGAAAAGATGCAAAATGACATTTCTTTGAATGTTGTGAATTCATATTTGACGATTCTTTTTGATAAGGAGAACTTAGAGGTTGCACAGACTCAAAAGAGAATTTCTCAAGAACAAGTAGATCGTATTAAGGCGCTTGTCGATGCAGGATCATCTCCTAGAAGTGATCTTTATGATATAGAAGCTACTCTGGCAAATGATATTCAAAATGAAGTAATGATGCAAAATGCTTTGGACTTATCATTATTGAATATGACACAATTGCTGCAGATTCCTTCTGATAATTTTGATGTTGAAGCTGTGGATGTAGGGTCTCCATCTTTTGCTATGGCTGCAAAAAATTCTTCTGTGATTTATGAGAAGGCTCTTCAGATCATGCCTGAGATTAAGAAAGCTCAAATGGATTATGAGAGTACTGATTTTGATATTAAGTTAGCCAAGTCAGGTTTCTATCCATCTTTAGGACTTAGCTTAGGGATGAATTCATTTTATAATAGAAGGTTGAGTGATGCCAATCCTGAATTGTATGATAGTTTCGGAGATCAAATGGCAAATAATGTCAACTACAATGTTGGTCTTTCCATGTCAATCCCTATTTTCAATAGAAATCAGAATAAGGCAAACGTTAAAAGAGCAACGATTACTCAGCGTAGAAGTGAATTGGATTTAGCACAAGAAAAACAAACTCTTTATCAAAATATAGAAAGTGCCTTTTTAGATGCGAAGTCAGCCACTAAAACTTTTGAGGCTGCTAAGACTTCCTTGAAGTCGCAGTTGGAAGCTTTTAGAAATGCGGAAGAGCGTTTTAACGTGGGGGCTATGACTTCTTACGACTTTAACCAAACAAGAAATGGATTGGTGAATGCTCAGGCAACACTAATTAGAGCAAAATACGATTATGTTTTCAAAATGAAATTATTGAGGTTTTATTACGGGGAACCTCTTATGGAACGTAATTGGTAACAATTAGTATTAAATAGTTTTTTAAAATCAACATTCATTAGTTTATGGGTGTTGATTTTTTTTTGAAGAATATTAGCTATTTTTGTTCAAAATTTGAATTATGATTCTCTGTATAGAAACTGCCACTAAAAATTGTTCTGTAGCCCTTATTGATCAAGGTGAAATTTTAGCTTCCAAAGAGCTGAACGATGGCGGGTATTCTCATGGGGAATTTCTTCATGTGTTTATCAAAGAGCTTATGGAGCTAACCGGAACGGCTATGAGTGATTTACAAGCTGTAGCAGTAAGTAAGGGCCCGGGTTCTTATACTGGGCTTCGTATAGGTGTTTCTGCCGCTAAAGGGATTTGTTTCTCTGTAGGTTGCCCTTTAATTTCTGTAAACACTTTGGAGGTTTTGGCCGCAGGTGTTAAAGAGACAGAAGGACTTAGGGTAGGAGTGTTGGATGCGAGACGTGATGAAGTCTATAGAGCGGTCTACGACTCTGAGTTGAATATAGTAGAAGACACTAGTGCTCATGTGTTGACCGAGGATAGTTTTAAGGAGTATAAAGAACCTTTGATATTTATTGGTGATGCTACTGAAAAAGTATCTAATTTTGTGGGCTTTGAAGGTACTGTATTTTACCCTAAAACCTTTCCAACTGCAATGGATTTAGGTCGCATTGCAGAGAAAAAATTTGAATTAAATCAATTTGAAGATGTAGCTTATTTTGAACCTTTTTATCTAAAAGACTTTAAGGTTACCCCTTCTAAGAAATAGGTTATTTGAGAGAAAAGTTTAAATCTTGATAGGCTTCTTCACTAGTTTCTACGGGAAGTTTACAGGTTCCTTCTATACAAACAAAAATATAGGTATCTACCGCGTCATAACGGTCTAACATAACAGGAATATCGCTTTTATCTATCGCAGCGATGCGCAGTGCGTTAGGAATATATTGTCTAAAGAGTTTATGCTGTTTGTCAATTGCAGTAGGTCCGGAGATTGCAATTTCATAATAAGTCCCCACATGATTGAGTGCTAAATTAAGCCAATTTGCATAAGCACCTCCATAGGACTCTGATATAGGAAGCATGGTGGAAAGCATTTGGGTTGATACTTTTTTATAATGTCTGTTTCCATAAATCAAGCTGAGCTTGTATAAATTGTTTGCCATGGTGGAGTTAGAAGAAGGGATAACGTTATCTTCTGATTCAATTTTGCGATGTATCAATTCTTGATCCAGATTGGAAGTAAAGAAAAACATTCCCGAATTGTCGTCATAAAAATGATCAAGGCTGTAGTCTGTGAGTTCCTTTGCTTGTTTAATCCAACGCTCGTCAAGAGAGATTTCATAAAGGCTGATGAAAGATTCAATGACCATGGCATAATCTTCTAAATAGGCATTAATATTAGCCGTACCATTTTTGTAATTCCGCATTAGACCTCCATCCTCTCTAATAAGGCTGTTAGCTATGAATTCTCCGGTTTTTAGGGCAGATGTCTTAAATTTCTCGTCTCCAAAACTCTTATAGGCTTGAGAAAGTCCTTGAATGGCAAGGGCATTCCATGATCCTAGTATTTTATCATCAAGTCGAGGTTTGCTTCTTTGTTTTCGTAAGTTTTTCAGTCCCTTTCTCCATCGTTTAACTAGCTGGTTGATCTCTTGCTCTGAACGATTATGGTTTTTTGCAAATTCAGGAATGGCTTGTTTCTGAGTCAATTGATATTGCCCATCTTCCCAATATCCGTTTTGATTTACCTGATAAAGTTCTTTGAATAACTCTGGTGAATCTTTGATAACAGAATCGATTTCTTGTTCTGTAAAGGTGTAATAGGCTCCTTCTTCAAGATGACCTTGCTTGTTTTTACTGTCTGCATCTAAAGATGAAAAGTAAGCCTGAGTGGTTTGGTCCTTTAGTTGGGTTTCTAAAAATTCATAGGTTCCTTCCACCACACTTTTATATAGGCTGTTTCCATATAAACTATAGGCGTTTGAGTAAAGGGAAATCAGTTGGGCATTATCATATAGCATCTTTTCAAAATGAGGTATGTGCCAGGTCGGGTCTACACTGTATCTAGAAAACCCACCATCTACATGATCGTAGATCCCTCCTAAAGCCATTTTATCTAAACTCAATTTGTTGAATTTCTGAATTTCTTTTTTGTCACTCTGGAAGGCATAACGCATTAGGAATTCTTGATTAATAGGAATTGGGAATTTAGTTTGAGATTTAAACCCTCCGTTAATTGTATCGAAATTTTGAGACCATTTCTTTACAATTTCCTCTATCTGATCAAGATTGGCGGTAGTTTCTTCCTTGGATTTTATGATTTGGTTCTTGACTTCAATTCCCTTTTGCAACTTGTCTGCATATTCTATAGCTTGAGCAGGGTCGTCCTTGTATAGTTGTTGAAGTTGTTTAAGGTTTTCCATCCAGGTTTCTTTTGGAAAATAAGTTCCGCCAAAAATTGGTCGTCCATCAGGAAGGCATATAGCATTTAAGGGCCATCCTCCACTTCCTGTCATGAGTTGCACGGCATCCATGTATATATGATCAATATCTGGACGTTCTTCACGATCTACTTTAATCGATATGAAATTATCATTCATTACTTGGGCCACTTGCTGATCTTCAAAGCTTTCTTCTTCCATCACATGGCACCAATGACAAGAAGCATAACCAATAGAGACTATGATAAGTTTGTCCTCAGCTTGCGCTAAGTCCAAAGCTTCATTGCCCCATGGCATCCAGTCTACTGGATTATAGGCGTGCTGTAATAAATATGGGCTAGTTTGATTTATTAATTGATTGGCTTGTCCTTTCATGCGTTTATCTTGACTAGAATTCTGGCATGAAACTGTTAAAAGAATCAATGCTAGAGCTAAATATCTGAGGGTTTGAGGGTTTGCGAATTTCATAAAATCAAAGATATATTTAGTTTTTATAAAGTCCGTTAATAACTGTTAATTTTTCCGTATTTTTATAGAAGTGTTTTGTGGGGAAATGACACGTTTAATAACGATTTAGTAACATTAGGTTACGGTTCAAAGATTAAATTTGCCCAAACTTTATAAACAAAAAATGGAGAATATTTACATTTTCATGATTGGAGCTTTGGCTCTATTAGCTGTTGTTGATCTCGTTGTTGGGGTCAGTAATGATGCTGTTAATTTCCTTAATTCTGCAATTGGTTCTAAGGCCTTGTCAATTAGGAATATTATGATCATTGCCTCGTTTGGTGTCGCTATTGGAGCGGTTACTTCAAGTGGGATGATGGAAGTTGCTCGTAAGGGGATCTTCGTGCCAGGAGAGTATTATTTTGATGAGATTATGTATATCTTCATGGCTGTTATGATTACGGATGTATTGTTGTTGGATTTATTCAATACTCTTGGAATGCCAACATCTACAACAGTATCAATTGTATTTGAATTATTAGGAGCTGCAGTTGCCATGGCTTTGATTAAAATTGCAGATAATCCAAATGAAACTTTTGCTGATTTAGGTAAATATATTAATAACGAGAAAGCCTTGTTGATCATTATGGGGATTCTGTTGTCTGTCGTTGTGGCCTTCAGTGTCGGAGCAATAGTGCAGTTTGTTTCTCGTTTGATTTTCTCTTTTAACTTTGATAGTAAACCTGCTATATACAAGTCTCTTTTCGGAGGAGTTGCGATTACGGCCATTGTTTATTTCATCGTTGTGAAAGGATTGAAAGGAACGCCTTTTTACGGAAATGTAAAGGGAATTATTGAAGAGTCTACAGTTCAAATCATTGGGATTTCGTTTTTCATATGGACTTTATTGTCATACGTTTGGGCTACCGTATTTAAAAAAGATATTTTTAAGATTATTATTGGAATCGGTACCTTCTCACTTGCTATTGCCTTTTCAGGGAATGATTTGGTGAATTTTATTGGTGTGCCTATTGCAGCTTGGAATTCTTATGAGGCATGGGTTGTCTCAGGTGTTCCTGCAGATGAATTCGGTATGGGTATCTTAGCGTCCAAGGTTCCTTCTAATACAGTATTGCTTTTAGTTGCTGGTGGGATTATGGTGGTTACTTTATGGACCTCTAAAAAGTCCAAAAACGTTATACAAACGGAATTGAGTTTATCGAATCAAGGAGACTCTCACAATAAATTTGAAGCAAATTCATTTTCTAGAGCGGTGGTACGTTTTGCTGTAATATTGAATTCAGGTTTGTCTTTTATCTTACCTAAGAAAACTAGAGAATCTATTGATAGCAAGTTTCAAAAGCCTGTAATCTCTTTACCAAGAGATAAGGACTATGAGTTGCCTGCATTTGATATGATTCGTGCCTCTGTTAACCTTATGGTTGCAGGTATCTTAATATCTATTGGAACTTCTTATAAATTACCACTTTCTACAACTTATGTGACTTTTATGGTTGCTATGGGTACTTCTTTAGCGGATAGAGCTTGGGGTAGAGATAGTGCTGTTTATAGAGTTGCTGGTGTTTTGAATGTGATTGGAGGATGGTTTGGTACTGCTATTATTGCTTTTACAGCTTCTTCTATTATCGCTTACCTAATTTCTTTAGGAGGGATTATTACTGTTGTTATTTGTTTGATGGTAGTTATAGGTATGTTGTACAGAAACTACATGAAGTACAATAAGAAATCTCAAGCAGAGAAGAAACAAGTTCGTATTGAGCGCGCTGAACTTATTTCAATTCAAGGAGTTGTTCAAGAAAGTTCTTCTCATATTTCTGAGGTTGCACGTAGAGTGAATAAGATGTTTACTAATGTAGTAAATGATCTGGCACTTTCGAATGTGAATAAACTGAAGAAAACCGATAAGCAAATTGGAAAATTGAATTCTGAAATTGATGACTTGAAGGATGGAGTATTCTATTTTATAAAGTCCTTAGATGATAGTTCAGTTGAGGCTTCAAGGTTTTATGTTCAGGTTCTTGGGTATCTTCAAGACGTAGCACAGTCAATTAGTTATATTTCTAGGGCTAGTTATAAACATGTAAATAATAACCACAAACCTTTGAAAGTTTCTCAAATTAAAGATTTGAAACGTATTTCTTATGATCTAGATGTATTGCTTTCTGGTGTTCAGTCGATATTTGATTCAGGAGATTTTGATCGTATTTCTGAATTGGAAGAGGTTCGTGAAGAACTGTATAAAAGGGTTAGTGATTCAATTGAGTCTCAAATCTCACGTATTAGATCGGAGGAATCATCTCCTAGAAATACAACCCTATATTTCAGTGTGCTTCTAGAGACTAAGGATTTAATTTCTGGAATTACAAATATGATTACACTTTATGAAGAGTTCAATGAAATGATTGAACGAAGTAAAAGTTAAATAGATAAAAAAAGAGTCGCAAATTGCGACTCTTTTTTTTTGATATAATATGCAGTAAATCTAAGCGAGTACTTTCTCAATTCTATCTATGGCTTCATTAAGTTGCGCTTCAGAAGCAGCATAGGACATTCTTAGACAGTTAGGTGCTCCAAAAGCCTCTCCAGTAACTGTTGCAACATTTGCTTCTTCTAAAAGTAGCATAGCGAAGTCAGATGCGTTCTCTATAGTTCTGCCAGCAAACTGTTTGCCAAAGAAAAATGATATATCTGGAAAGATATAAAAGGCTCCTCCAGGTTTATTTAATTTAAATCCTTCTATTTTACTTAATCTATTAATTACCATATCACGACGTTTCTCAAATTCATCTACCATGTATTGAATTTTTGATACTGGGGCGTCAAGAGCTGCTATTGTAGCTCTCTGTGCAATAGAATTTGCTCCTGAAGTGATCTGTCCTTGCATTTTAGTACAAGCTTTTGCAATCCACTCAGGTGCACCAATATATCCAATTCTCCATCCGGTCATCGCAAAAGCTTTTGCTACTCCATTAACAGTAATTGTTCGATCATACATAGAATCAATAGCGGCAAAACTAAAAGGTTTCTCACCATAATTTATATGCTCATAGATTTCATCTGACATAATATAGATGTCAGGATGTTTCTCTAAAACCTTTGCTAGGGCTCTTAATTCTTGTTCTGTATAAATTGTCCCACTCGGATTATTCGGAGAGTTAAAGAAAATCATTTTAGTCTTAGGACTAATAGCTTGCTCTAATTGCTCAGGAGTAATTTTGAAGTCGGAATCTATGGAAGTTGGGATTTCTTTGAAGCTAGCTTCTGCTAAAGTAGCGATGGCTGAATAACTCACCCAATATGGAGCAGGAAGTAGTACTTCATCTCCTGGGTTTAATAGGACCATGGCGATGTTAGCAATGGATTGCTTCGCCCCGGTAGAAACTACAATTTGATTTACGTTATACTCTAGGTTATTATCCCGTTTAAATTTACGACTAATAGCTTGACGCAACTCTAAGTATCCATTTACAGGAGAGTAGCTACTGTAGTTATCGTGAATAGCTTGGATCGCAGCTTCTTTGATAAAGTCTGGAGTGTTGAAGTCTGGTTCTCCCAGGCTTAAACTAATAATGTCTTTTCCTTGTTCTTTTAATTCTCTTCCCTTAGCGGCCATGGCTAAAGTTTGTGAAGTTGGTAGGCTATTAATCCTGTCCGAGAGTCTTTGAGTCATAATATTGTTTTCAAGTCCTTTAATACCAACAAAAATATCAAAAAATTGCATCTAAGCTGTTTAAAACTTATGATTTTGACTGTTATTTCAATCTTAGGTTTTATTTTTGTCAGATAAAGAATAGAACAATGGAAATATTATTAAAATACTTTGATTCGTTAACGGAATTACAAATTTCTCAATTTGAGAAGTTGAAGGAATTATATACCGAGTGGAATGAAAAAATAAATGTAGTGTCCCGTAAAGATATTGATGAGTTATATTTGAGACATGTACTGCATTCCCTTGGAATAGCTAAAGTTATGAAGTTTCAAGCCGGTTCTAGAATACTAGATGTTGGAACTGGTGGTGGTTTTCCGGGTATTCCATTGGCTATTCTGTTTCCGGATTGTGAATTCTTGTTGGTGGATTCTATAGGTAAGAAGATAAAGGTTGTTAATGGTGTAGCTGATGCTTTAGGTTTAACAAATTTAAAGGCGGAACACATGAGAGCTGAAAAAGTAGATGGTAAATTTGATTTCATCGTTTCTCGTGCAGTTACTCAAATGCCAGATTTTGTGAAATGGGTAAAAACTAAAATTGCAAAAAAACAGCAGAATGAACTTAAAAATGGTATTCTCTACTTAAAAGGTGGAGATTTAACGCAAGAACTTTCCTCTTTTCCCAATGCAACATTATATGATTTAAAGGACTACTTTCAAGAAGAGTTTTTTGAAACTAAGAAGGTGGTTCATCTTCCTTTGAAATTTAAAGGCTAAATTTTCATGCGCATTGTTCACTTTTTTTTGATTCTTTTCATGAGTTGCTCTATGTCAGCTCAGTTAATTCCACCGGTTAATAATTTTTCGCCTAATGTATATCATGCGGAAAATCAGAACTGGGATGTAGCTATTGGTGATCTAGGTTTTGTTTATGTGGCCAATTCAAGTGGTTTACTTGAGTTTGATGGTTCAAGATGGCTGCTGTATAAACAATCTAATCAAGGTCTAATAAGGTCTGTGTTTGTTTCTGATAATAAAGTGTATACTGGTGGCTATATGAGTTTTGGCTTTTGGGAAAGGGATTCCTTTGGTTCTTTAGTCTATTCTGATGTGTCCAATAAGCTTATTGATAGTAAGTTAGTGGATGACGAACAAATATGGAATATTGTTGGGAGCGATAAGTTTATAATTTATCAATCCTTGAGACGTTTGTTCATTTATGATAGACAGACTAAAGAGGTTGCCACTAAGAGTTATAGTGGACTTATTTCAAAGGTACTTAAAAGCGGTAGCTCTTATTTTTTTCAAGTATTAGGTCAAGGGCTTTTTGAATTTTCAAATGGCCAATTTAATCTTGCCTCTGATGACCCTGTTTTTAAGAAAAGTTGGATGGTTAATCTGATTGAGAACAATGGTGAGTACACTTTGATTACCCAAGATGACGGGTTTTATGTTTTTGATGAAGACTTTAGTCTTATTCGAAGAATTCCCTTCGAGTTGGGGAGGATTTATTCTGCTAAAAATTTGAATACAGATATACTTTTAGGAACTGTTTCGAAAGGTGCTGTTTTAATTGATCAAGAAGGTAAGGTGTTAGCAAATTATTGTGAAGAAACCGGCTTGCTTAATAACACTGTGCTTGCCTTAAGTGAGGATTCGTTTGGAAATTTATGGTTAGGGCTCGATTATGGAATTAGTCTTCTCAATTTCAATTCTAAATATGCGGTACATAAAGATCTTTCAAATTCTATAGGGTCGGTTTATTCTATGATTTTTCAAAATGGGAAACTCTATGTTGGAACAAACCAAGGTTTGTATTACCGTTCTATGGACTACAATGATGAGTTGCATTTTATTGAAGGATCAAGTGGGCAAGTTTGGAGTCTTCAGTTAATAGATGATGAAATTATAGTTGGACACGATAGAGGGATGTTCAAGTGTGTAGGGACGACTCTTAGGCAGATTTCTAAAGAAAGAGGAACTTGGAAAGTGATCGATCTTAGAAAAGATTTTGGCGTTCTTGTTCAGTCTAATTATACAGGTGTTCATTCTCTTAAAAAAGTTGGAGACAATTATTTGGAGCTTGGTAGATTGGTGGGGATTGATTTTTCAACTAAGAAAATGATTTATCATAAAGGTTATTTGTGGATAGACCATCCAGATAAACGATTTATAGTCGGAATCAAACCTAATAGGAATTTTGATGGGATTCAAGATTTGGTTCGTGTGCCTAAAATGAATAAGTCTATTAATTCAAATTTAATTTCCCTAGGAGAAAGTGTTGTGTATTTTGATGAGAATGGTTTCTTTGAATTAGATGTAGAAAGGAAGATACTAACTCCGATACAGCGTTTGACTGATTATATGAATAATCGAGAGTTTCGAACTGGACATATGGTGCACAAGGATGGTGGCTTCATGTTTTTTACCCAATCTAATATGCACTTTGCCCGAATCAATGAATTAAATGGAGAATTCGATGTTACACGCTATGCATACCCCAATAATTTTAGGGGAGTGGTTTCTGGATTTGAAAGTATTGTGAGCTTAAGTCGTGGGAGATTTGTTTTAGGTGGTGTAGACGAGTATTATACCTTTCTAAATAAGGATACTAAAAGAAGACAGAGTAATATTGTATTAAGGGGTGTTAAAGTTACAGCAAAGAATGAAAAAAGTGAATTACAATTAGAGGTTAATAAGCAGAATCAAATAAATTATGACTTTAATAGTATTGAGTTTGATATTGCAGTTACCAATTTTGATCAATTTCAAGAAAACCAGTTGTATTATACTTTAGAGAATTATAATGATCAGTGGTTTCCAGTGGGCAAAGAGTCAAGAATTTATTTCGAAAACTTACCTTTTGGAAGGTATAGCTTGAGAATAAGATTGGGGCAAGATGAGGAGCTAACCGAATTTACCTACGATTTTGAAATAGAAAGACCTTATTATCTTTCTACCTCTGCTATGATTCTGTATCTATTGTTCTTTCTTCTATTTATTTTATTTATTAATAGGTTGAATAATTTTTATTACTTAAAGAAGCAATCTAAGTTACAGGAGGAAACAAGAATGGAAATGGAGTATCAAGCTATGGAAACTAGTCAGAAACTTGAGAAGTTAAAAAACGAAAAATTGAAAAATGAAATTGACTTAAAGAATAAAGAGATTTCTCTAACAACAATGAGTGTTGCCAATAAGAATATTGTATTGGAAAAAGTTAGGGCGAGTATTTCTAAGTTTGATGATAGCCCTTTAAAGAAGAAGGCTATTAAGATCATAGACAATAATATTAATAGTAATGAAGATTGGGAACTTATTGAGAAAACAATTAACTCAATTGATTCTGGTTTTTTAAAGAGATTACAAATAGCTCACCCTAGTTTAACGCATAATGATTTGAAGTTTTGTAGTCATCTTAGGATGAATTTAAGCTCTAAAGAAATTGCTCCAATATTAAATATTAGTGTAAAGAGTGTTGAGATTAAAAGGTATCGTTTGAGAAAGAAAATGAATTTAGCTCATGAGGTTAATTTAACGGACTATATTTTATCAATATAGTATACTTTAAGGTTAATTTAATCCATAAATCTCATAAACAACACCTCTACAAAGAGGTGTTTTTTTATATGTTATATTAAGCTGTTTTGCATTTTATTAAGAGTTCAAATCGTCTGTTTACAAGTGTTTTGTGTGTTTTTTTAACGTTTTGTATGTTTTTTGTACAGGTGTTTTTTACCCCCTCTACATGATTATGTTTGTAAATTCACCTCGTAAACTTTAAACTTTATTTAATGATGTGTCCCCAATTGTTTAGACAGATTTGTTAGTAAATATAGTTTAATTAAGC
>JBMYWH010000034.1:0-16115 GCA_049607205.1 Flavobacteriaceae bacterium
ATACTTACGGACATCGTGAAAATGAACTTTTCCCCACCGCAAGCATGATCAAAGTACCAATTATGATAGGTGTCTATGACGGTATAGCAAATGGAGTATTGGAGTATCAACAAAAGCTAATGTTTGATGACCAGATTCAATATGCCTACGGAAGTGACTTGGTTGGATCTCTTAAAATTGGAAGTGAAATTACGCTGAGCAAGCTCGTGTTTTTGATGATTTCTACAAGTGATAATACCGCGAGCCTATGGGCCCAAAACCTTGCTGGAACAGGCGAGCACATCAATACAATCATGGAGCAAAATGGCTATACTAAAACCAAAGTAAACTCTAGAACTCCTGGTAGAGAAAAAGCTTATGAATCTTATGGCTGGGGACAAACAACTACTAAAGAAATGGTTGCTATATTTACAGATATAGCTGAAGAAAACATTCTAAATTCCGCTGCATGTCAAGATATGCAAAGGACATTATCAAATCAATATTGGAATAGTGAGGGTCTATCTCAAATACCTCCCTTTGTTCAGACACTAGCAAAATCCGGAGCCGTAAGCCATTCTAGATCGGAAACCATCCTAGTTTACGCTCCTTCCGGAACCTATTGTTTTAGTATAATATCTAAGAATCAATTAGATCAATCATGGGCTTCAGACAATGAAGGTTTTGCAGTTCTTCGTACTATTTCAAAATTGTTATGGGAACATTTTGAGCCTGAATCACCCTATTTAGTTCCTCAAGATGCCTATGAATTTTCCAAATAATTATTTTTCAATTAAATCTACATAGCGCGAATAGGTCTTATTAATTTTTTTCACGTAGCTAACCGGTTCGGATCCTCTACAATACCCATGCTTAATCAAATCTAAATTATAGTACTCTGGATTAGACAACATCTCTAAATGATCAGACACATCTTCCCAGTGATTGGGATCTTTACCCAAGTATTGCGTAAGAGAGATAGCGTCATTAACATGTCCTTGCCCAGCATTATAAGAGGCTAATATATAAGGCTTAACATCTACATCTTCTGGAAGTTTAGATTTCCAATATTCCTCAAGCCAATCTAAATGCTGTATTCCAGCCTTGATGTTTTGTTCTGGATCAAACGAATCCTGTACACCATAAGCCTTAGCCGTAACCGGCATTAACTGCATCAAACCTTGGGCACCTGCCCAGGATTCCAAATTGTGATCAAACTTAGATTCTGTATAAATTAAGGCGGCTAAATACCTCCAGTCCCAATCCAAATCTTGGCTATACTTTTTTAAATAGTCATCATATTGAGATATAGAGCTGATATGGTCCGTATTAGAGAAGTTTTTAACCTGACTTCTAACAAGTCTATTATTTCCAAAGTACCTCTTATACAAAATGTTCATTTCCGGTTTTTTCTTGAAATAACTAATCCCATAATTTAAAGTATCCTTCCACTTTTTAGAATTTTTATGGAGACCCCAGGCAATGTTTTGTTCAAAGCTCACAGAAGTTTTAGCATCTAAATCTTTATAAACCGAGGCATACATATTTGCAACGTTACTATCCACAACGGCATATTTAATCTTTCCAGAATATACCCAATCAAGTAACTCTTCCATAACCGTACTGCCACCTACTGGCTTAATATAAATTTCTGAACCTATTTCATTTGATAAGTTCTCTAAGCGATCTTGATGAGAGGAATTTTTGATTACATAGACTTCCTTTTCTCCCAAGTCGGTAACATTGCGAATTAATTTCTTTTCAGTCACATGCATTGGAACACTACGCCAATTCTCAGGTTTTTTCTGAACTAACACTTGATTAATTTGATAAATAGGCCTCGAAAACTCTATTCGATCCTTTCTGTCCTGGGTAATAGTCAGGTTATATGCAAGTATATCGGAATGCCCTTTTTCAACAAGTTGCATCCCTGTATCAATGTCATCCACTACTTGTATGTCAAGTTCTAAATTGAAATAATTTGCCAAGCGTGAAACCATGTCATACTCATAGCCCATAGGTGCCCCTTTATAAACAAAATAACTTGTAGGTGAGTTCTGAATTACCACTCTAAGCACTCCCGAATCAATAATTTGATCCAAATCACGGGGCTTAAGTTTTTCAATTACCTTTTGTTCCTGAACAAGATCTTGAGAATCTAGATCCTTAGTATCCACATCATTGTCCGTTTTTTCGGAACCGCAAGAAATCATAAAAAGGCATAGTATGGTTAGTATAAATCTCATAAATTCAGGTTTATAGCCCGCAAACTAAACTATTTCCAATTAATTAGAAAACACAAGCCTTATATTTTTTGTTTAATTTAATCAACAAATGATTAAACAAAAGTATTTTTTTGTTTATATTTGTCCAACAAATAACCTTAAAATGAAATTGCACCAAACTTTATTACGCTCACTAACCTTAGTCCTTATCCTATTAACGGGATTCGCCGCCACCGCTCAAACAGGAACCTTAAAAGGAAGGGTTCTAAACAAGATTAATAACGAACCTATTCCTTTTGCTAATATTACCTTAACTGGAACAAGCATTGGGGTAAGTTCTGATTTCGATGGATATTATAGAATCGAAAATTTAGAGCCAGGACTTTATAATGTCTCTTGTAGCTTTTTAGGATTTTCTACGGAATCAGTTTTAGAGATTCAGGTCTCCACAGTAAAACCTACTACTTATAATTTTTATTTAAAAGAGGAGGCTTCTACCCTTTCTGAAGTGGAAATATCCAGTAAAAAACCATTTAAAAAATCCCCTGAAAGCCCTTTAAGTAAGCAGACTATTGGAGCTTCAGAAATTTATAGATCCCCAGGAGGAAATAGAGATATTTCTAAGGTTCTTCAGATCCTACCTGGTGTAGCCTCATCTGCATCATTTAGAAATGATATTATTATCCGTGGAGGAGCTCCAAATGAAAATCGTTTCTTTTTAGATGGAGTTGAAGTCCCTAACATAAATCACTTTGCTACCCAAGGTTCTTCAGGAGGACCGGTTGGTATGTTAAACGTTAATTTTATTAAACAAGTTGACTTTTACTCAGGTGCCTTTCCCGCTAACAGAGGAAATGCTATGAGTTCTGTAATAGACTTTGAACAAATAAGTGGAAATGACGAAAAACTTGCGGGAACGTTTCAATTAGGTTCCTCAGATGTAGGATTAACACTTGATGGTCCAATTGGAGAGAAATCTACCTTTATACTTTCGGCTAGAAGATCCTATCTACAATTTTTATTTGCGGCCTTAAAACTGCCTTTTCTACCAACTTATAATGATTTCCAATACAAGCAAGAAATCAAGATCAATCAAAAAAACACGGTTACTATAATTGGTTTAGGAGCTATTGATGACTTTGAACTAAACACGGATGTCAATGATGGAGTTACAGATCAAGAAACCATAGATCAAAATGACTATTTATTAGGAAATCTACCGGTAAATACTCAGTCTAATTATGCTATAGGTGCAACTTGGAAACACTTTAGCGATAATTCCAATCAACTCTTAGTCGTTTCGCAGAATTATTTAAACAATCAGAGTATTAAGTATCAAGACAATATTGAAGAAGCAGATAATTTAATTCTAAACTATAAGTCTAAAGAGATTGAGGAAAAAGTAAGATTTGAATCTAACTTTTTTAATGATGTATGGAGGTCCAATGTTGGGGCAGGATATCAAAGAGCTCATTATACTAATGAGACTTACAACAAAAAGGAAATAGATGGAAGTATACAAGAGATTAACTTTAGTTCTATATTAAACTTTAATAAATATGCCTTATTCGGATCTGCTAGTAGAACTTTTTTTGATGAAAGTTTGATGGTATCACTTGGATTGAGAACTGACTTTAATGACTACTCAGAACAAATGTCAAATCCATTGGATCAATTATCTCCAAGAATATCGCTTTCTTACGCAATTTCAGAGAAATTAAACTTTAATACCAACCTTGGTATTTTCTATCAACTACCTGCATACACAGTGATGGGATATAGAGATTCCGAAGGCAATTTAGTTAACAAAGACAATGAAATCACTTATATACAATCTAAACATATTGTGGCGGGATTTGAATTTAACCCTACTCGCTATAGCAAGATAACTTTAGAAGGATTTCACAAGAAATACAACAACTACCCGTTTTTGATTAATGAACAAATTTCCTTGGCAAATTTGGGAAGTGACTTCGGTGTAATTGGAAATGAACCTGTCGAGTCTACCTCAAAAGGTCGTGCCTATGGTATAGAGTTTTTAGCACAACAACGCGTATCAAGCAGTGTCTATGGAATCATTTCCTATACCTGGGTAAGAAGTGAATTCCAAGATGCCAACGGAGTCTATATTCCTTCGGCCTGGGACAATAAACATGTACTTAATGTAACGGCTGGAAAGCAATTAAAGAAGAACTGGGAGGTTGGAGCTAAATTTAGACTTTTAGGAGGCGCTCCATATACTCCATATGATGTTGATTTATCCTCGCAAAAGGATGTTTGGGATGTTACAGGACAAGGAGTATTAGATTACTCACAGCTTAATACGGAAAGAAACCCTCTTTCGCATGGACTAGATATAAGAGTAGATAAAAAATGGTTCTTCAGTAAATGGGCATTAAATGCGTATCTTGATTTACAGAATATATACAATTTCCAATCTGCTACTCCTCCTTACTTAGATGTAGAAAGAGATCAGACTGGAGCTCCAATTACGGATCCTAATGATCCAAACAAGTACTTAACTTATGAAGTACAGACCACCTCTGGGACAGTACTTCCTTCAATAGGTATTATGGTCGATTTTTAAAAACATAAACAATGAATATACTTTTAACAGGTGCCACAGGTTATATCGGAAAAAGACTACTCCCTCACCTGGCCTCAAGCGGCCATAAAGTATATTGTTGCGTCAGAGACAAGAATAGATTTCTGGTTCCAAAGGCTTTTGCTGATCAAATAGAAGTTTTGGAACTGGATTTTCTCCTTCCAGAATCTTTAGATCAAATCCCTGAAGATATTGATGCGGCTTATTTTTTGATGCATTCCATGACCAATTCAAAAAACTATATGGAATTGGAATTAAAGGTGGCATCAAATTTTGTGAATGCGCTTTCAAAAACACGTGCAAAACAAGTTATTTATCTAAGCGGGATTGTTAATACAGAAGAACTTTCTGATCATTTAGGTTCAAGAAAAGCTGTGGAAGAAGCGCTTTCGAAAGGGAGTTTTCATCTGACAACTTTAAGAGCGGGAATTATCATAGGTTCAGGAAGTGCATCGTTTGAAATCATACGTGATTTAGTAGAAAAACTTCCCCTGATGATTGCACCAATATGGCTTAAAACAAAATGTCAACCTATAGCCATTAGAGATGTGCTCTCCTTTTTAACGGGAGTCTTAAATAAGCCTTTTACTTATGATCAAAATTATGATATAGGAGGTCCGGATGTTTTGGACTATAAAGAAATGCTTTTAGAATTCGCAGATGTTCAGGGCTATAATAGATCTATTTATGTAGTCCCTGTGATGACTCCTAAGCTATCTTCCTATTGGTTGTACTTCGTTACCTCCACTTCCTATAAATTAGCTACTTCCTTGGTAAGTAGTATGAAAATTGAAGTGATTTGTCGTCCTAACAATTTAGCAGAAACACTGAATATCAAACCGCTAAGTTATAGAGAAGCACTTATTAAAACTAAAGCAAAAATTAAAGATGACGATATTATCTCCTCATGGAAAGATTCTATGATTAGTGGTCGTTTCAACATTCATCTCAATGACTTTATTGAGGTTCCAACTTTTGGTTGTTTCAAAGACCAGAGATCTATTAGTTATGCAAATCGAGATAAAACCATTGAAAAGCTCTGGGCCATCGGAGGTCAAACAGGATATTATTATGGTGATTGGCTCTGGAAACTTAGAGGGTTCATGGATCGTTTGCAAGGTGGAGTTGGCTTGAGAAGAGGACGTACTCAACTACATGAAATCAACAATGGAGACGCTATTGATTTCTGGCGAGTACTTTATTCAAACAAGGAACAAGGAAGACTACTACTCTTTGCTGAGATGAAACTTCCCGGAGAAGCTTGGTTAGAATTCAGAATTCAAGGAAAAGAACTGATTCAAACCGCTACCTTCCGACCGCATGGTCTGGCAGGAAGAATTTATTGGTATTCGGTATTGCCCTTTCATGGATTTATCTTCAAGAACATGCTTCAAAACATCGCTAAATGAAAACGGCTCTATTTTGGTTCAGAAGAGATTTACGGCTGCGCGATAATACCGCTTTAAATAAAGCCATAGAAGAAGGGTATAGGATACTCCCTTTATTTATTTTTGATAGTGAAATCTGTGATGAACTTCCTAGAGACGATGCTCGAATCAGCTTTATTTACACAGCTCTAACTAAGATCCACGAACAACTTTCGAACAAGTATAAAAGTCAACTAATTATAAAACAAGGTGAGGTATTACATGTTATTAACCAATTAATTCTAAACTATCAAATTGATGCCATATTTTGTAATGAAGATTATGAACCCTATGCCCTTTCAAGGGATTTAAAAGTGAAGGAACTTTGTCAATCCTTGGGCATCAGTTTTAAATCATTTGTGGATCATGTCATCTTCAGACCAGGAGATATTTTGAAAAAAGACCTCAAACCTTATACAGTCTATACCCCGTTTAAAAAGCAATGGCTTATAAAGGCTCAGCATCATAAATTTGATTCTTACACAAAGATAGATCAGGCCGTATTTAAGACTATAAATGAATACGTATTCCCTGAAATTGAAGAACTAGGTTTTTTACTATCTTCAATAAAACCTCCTGAAATACGTCTGGAACAACTCGCAAACTATAAGCAAACAAGAGATTTCCCTGCTCAGGATCAAACCAGTTATGTTGGCGCTCATTTACGCTTTGGTACAATTAGTATACGAGAACTAATCATAAAAACTAAAGCTAAATCTGAAACCTTTCTTTCCGAACTTATTTGGCGAGAATTTTTTATACAAATACTCTTTTATTTTCCTAAGGTAGTTTCTGGTCCATTTAAAGCTAAGTATGCTGTTATCCCATGGCAAAATGATAAAGACCTATTTGAACGATGGAAAAAGGGAGAAACTGGCTATCCTTTAGTTGATGCAGGAATGCGTCAGCTAAATAAAACAGGTTTCATGCACAACAGGGTAAGAATGCTCTGCGCAAGTTTCTTATGTAAGCATCTTTTGATTGATTGGAGTTGGGGCGAAGCCTATTTTGCCGAGAAACTTTTAGATTTTGAATTGGCTTCAAATAATGGTAATTGGCAATGGGCGGCTGGGACAGGTTGTGATGCAGCACCTTATTTTAGAGTATTTAATCCTCATATTCAACTTGAAAAATTTGATAAAGAACTTCTTTATGTCAATCGATGGGTCGAGAATTTCAATGAACTAAGCTATCCTCATGAAATAGTAGAACATAAGACCGCAAGACTTAGGGCAATTGAAACCTATAAAAAGGCCTTAAATCAATAGATTTATTTATTTTTGAATCTAAAAACCTAGCCATGACCCTTAAACCTAAGTATTTCCTATTGGGAGTATTGATGCTTTGCGGTAGTTTAATCAGCACAGCTCAAAGAAAAAACCACAAACCAAACACTATCTCATTTGACACGGTAAAAGACGATCCTAATTTTGGAAGATTTAGATTTATCGAATTTATAACCCATTCTGGATTTCATATTTATTCTGGAGAAAGTTTAAATGAGTTTTTAGATCAAGGTTATGGAAGTTTTGAAGTTCGATTTGGTTGGCAACCTTCTAATCCAGATTCATGGGCTTCTCGCTACGGTTTTGCATCATATGGTGTCGGTGCCTATTCTGGTTATATAGGAGATCCTCAAAAGTTCGGTAACCCTAATGCACTTTTCGGGTTTATTAACTTTTCAATGAATGAGCCTCGACCTGGGAAAAGAAACTATTTCTACCTAACCCCTTCCGCGGGTCTAACCTACAACTTGATCCCCTACAATCCAGAATCAAACCCGGACAATGATGCTATCGGGTCAAAAGTAGCTCTATATTTCAACGTCAATTTCTCAGGAAACCTAAGAATGAGTAGAGAACTTGATTTGACCTATGGTGTTGATTTCACTCACTTCTCTAACGGAAGAACCTATATGCCCAACTACGGTTTAAATATGTTTGGATTAAATATTGGAGCTCGATATAATTTTAATGCAGATCAAAGAAAAGTAAATAATGACCCATATACACATGATTTACTTCAAGCTAGATTCAATCGACCTGTAAAAAGTCCTCAAATGAGAATCGGACAAAACTCTATTAATATTAGTGAATCCATAGGAACGGTTCAAAATGGAGAAGATGCAGGAACTTCAAACCGTTATATGACCAATTCATTTGTGATAGACTATCGTTATAAGTTCACTAATATGCATGGAATTACTGCAGGATTCGACTGGTTCTACGATGGAAGTTTAGTCCCTGAATATCCGGATAACCAATACTTATACGGAGTTCATGCGGGCTATGATTTTATGTTTTGGAAGCTCGCGATTCGCGCTGCATTGGGTACCTATATTGGAGGCAATAAAGGAAAAGATGATATTTTTGCTCGTGTTGGCCTTCAATATGAAATTAATGATTTTGTTCAGGCGCAAGTTGCCCTTAAAACCAGAAGAGGATTTGCAGCAGACTGGGTAGAATACGGCTTTAGTATCAGACCATTCAAGTGGTAATTAAAACAGAATACACACAGGGGCTCCTAAATCATATGACTTCTTAAACTTAAGGGTCCCTGATTTTTGAATTTCAAAAACACTAATATTATTTGATCTTTGGTTCGCTACCAACAACCATTTTCCTGTAGGGTCAATCGCAAAATTTCTCGGCCAATCCCCATGAACATCGTAGGCTTCTTGATATTCTAAAAGTCCATCTTGTAACACCCTGAATTTTGCAATGCTATTCTCTCCCCTATTACTTGCGTACAAGTATCTATGATCCTTTGAAAAGTGAATATCAGCGCCGTAGCTCTTCCCCTGAAAATCATTTGGAAGAGAAGATATAACTTGTGCCGTATTACCTGCTTCAATATTCCCTACCGTTACGGTATTTGCATATTCACTTAAAGCGTAAATTTTTCCGTCAAATAAGTCAAAATGGCGAGGTCCTGATTCTTCCTCAATAGACATTAAATTATCGGTATCCAAGCTGAATCTTTCATCTTTTAAGTCATAAGCATAGATCGAGTTTCTTCCCAAATCAGAAACGTATAAATGATCTTCCGAAAATTGACTGAAATGTACATGGGACGTTTCTTTATTTGCATTGTGATTAAAAACTTGCACTGTTTTCAAATTAGGTGTTCCAAGAGCATTTAATTCAAAAACCGTCACAGTCCCTCCTGAATAATTTGAGATCGCTATACGATTACTTCCATTAAAAGAGACATGACATGGATGTGCGCCGAATGAGCTGGATTGATCTAAAAGACTCAAGCTTCCATCTTCCTCTATTTTGAAGCTTGAAACAGCACCAGATTTTTCTTGATCAAAGTTATTTACTTCATTTACGGCATAAATAACTTCTCTATTTAATCCATAGCTAAGAAAGGATGGATTTACAGAGGGTATCGCCAATTCTAAATCGGATAACTCACCTGTGTTTGCGTCAAAATTATAACTGTAGACCCCTTGGGAGGTCCCATCTGTATATGTGCCTATATAAATTTTTTGAGCTTGGGTATTCATAGCAATGCTAAAAAGGGTTATCATTAAGATAAGTCGTGTCATGGTCTAAGATTTTCGATGGACAAGATACTAATTCCAATCAGAAAAAAAAGAAGGTGCTACCCGCTAGTTTTTTTTTATCTTTATCGCTCAATTTAACTACAATGGCAAATATTACCTTAAAAGGAAATCCAATTCAAACAATTGGAAGTCTTCCACAAGTTGGAAGTCAAGCAAAAGACTTTGATTTAATCGCTAACGATTTATCTCATAAAACACTAAAAGACTATGCTGGAAAGAACATCGTTTTGAATATCTTTCCTTCATTAGATACTGGAACATGTGCAGCTTCGGTTAGAGCATTCAATAAATCTGCTGCAGATTTAGAAAATACAGTTGTATTATGTATTTCAAGAGATTTGCCGTTTGCACAAGCTAGATTTTGTGGAGCAGAGGGTATCGATAAAGTATTTACACTTTCTGACTTTGCAGAAGGGAAATTCGGTAAAGATTATGGTTTAGAGATCACTACAGGTCCCTTAGCACACTTAAACTCACGTTGTGTGGTTGTACTGGATGCAGATCACAAAGTGGTGTATACTGAACAAGTTTCAGAAATTGTTGACGAACCTAATTATACGGAAGCCATAGCTTCAATTGGACAATAATCACATGGCCAAAAAAAAGAAATTAAAAAATTTCAATCCTGAAAACCTCCAAAATAAACGAGTAATCACTTCGGCGATTCTCGTTTCTTCTGGAGTTTTTCTCTTATTTGCATTTAGCTCCTATCTAATCAATTGGAAGTATGACCAGAGTATTTTGGATCAATTTTCAGATCGAAGTATAGAGGCTAAAAATCACTTGGGTAAAATTGGAGCTTCTGTAAGTCACTTTTTTATCTATAAAGGTTTTGGGCTAGGAGCCTTTTACCTTCCTTACCTATTTATTATTTCAGGAATCTATATTCTCAAAGAAAAGAGTCCTTTATTAATTTCAAAACAGTGGACTAAAGGTATTTTAAATGCGATTTGGTGGTCTGTTCTCTTGGGATTCCTTCCTTCTCAACTCAGTTTATTTTCTGGAATTGTCGGTCTAGAAATTAATGAGTATTTACGTGCCTTTATTGGATCTACGGGGCTATGGATTCTATTGTTGAGTTTATTATTCATTAAATTAAGCATTAAATATAAATGGACTCCTGCCCATATAATCGGTTTCATCAAGAAATCGCTTAGTAAAAGCTCTGAAATTATTGAAAAGGCTAAATCAACTCCTGAAGAAGCTGTGGTGGTCCCTGAAGAAAGCAAAGCTCAAGAAATAGTCGAAAAAACTGTTATTGCTGATAAAACTGAAGACTTAAGTCCTAAAACTAAGTTGGCTTTTGCTCCAGAATCAAGTGAAATAGAATTAAAACCCACGATTTCCAATCATTCTAGTATTGAAAAGTCAGAAGAGCCTTCTGTTAAGATTGTGGAGACAGTAGAGACTGTGGAGCCTGCTAAAGAAGAAGCTCATGTAGAGGTCGAAATCGACGTAAACACGACCACAGAAGAGTCACATTTATCGGAAAACCAGTCCAATAAAATGGTGGAGAATTTTGGAGAATTTGACCCTACCTTAGAACTTTCTAATTTCAAGTTTCCAACATTAAATTTATTAAAGGATTACCAGGAAACAATCTCTGTGGATCAGAGTGAATTGGAAGCGAATAAAAATAGAATTGTTCAAACTTTGAATAATTACAAAATTGGGATTTCTCAAATAAAAGCCACCGTAGGACCTACAGTGACTCTTTATGAAATTGTTCCTGATGCCGGAATTCGTATTTCAAAAATTAAAAACCTAGAAGATGATATCGCTCTTTCTTTATCTGCTTTAGGAATTAGAATTATAGCCCCAATTCCTGGAAAGGGAACTATTGGTATCGAGGTTCCAAATAAAAATTCCACAATTGTTTCGATGAGGTCAGTAATTTCTTCTGAGAAATTTCAAAAGTCCCATATGGAACTTCCAGTTGCACTTGGAAAAACCATATCCAATGAAACCTTTGTTGTGGATCTAGCTAAGATGCCTCACCTTTTGATGGCCGGAGCAA
Organism: Flavobacteriaceae bacterium; assembly: GCA_049607205.1. GTDB lineage: Bacteria > Bacteroidota > Bacteroidia > Flavobacteriales > Flavobacteriaceae > JBELHR01. The sequence goes on from JBMYWH010000034.1 coordinate 11,825, forward strand.
CAGGACAAGGTAAATCTGTTGGTTTGAACGCGGTTCTTACCTCCTTATTGTATAAAAAACATCCTGCTGAGGTCAAATTTGTCCTAGTGGATCCTAAGAAAGTAGAACTTACTTTATTTAACAAAATAGAACGTCACTACCTAGCGGAATTACCAGGTAGTGAAGAAGCCATCATCACTGATACAGCAAAAGTGATCAACACCTTAAACTCACTTTGTATTGAGATGGACGATAGATATGAGCTTTTGAAAAAAGCTATGGTTCGTAATATCAAAGAATACAATGCTAAATTTAAAGCACGTAAATTAAACCCAGAAAACGGACATAAATTCTTGCCTTATATCGTACTAGTCATTGATGAATTTGCGGACTTAATTATGACTGCAGGTAAGGAAGTTGAAACCCCTATAGCTCGTTTAGCTCAGCTGGCTAGAGCAATAGGAATTCATTTGATTGTAGCCACTCAAAGACCTTCGGTTAATGTAATTACGGGAATTATTAAGGCTAATTTCCCTGCAAGAGTTGCCTTTAGAGTAACCTCAAAGATTGACTCCAGAACAATTCTAGACGCATCAGGAGCCGATCAATTAATCGGAAAAGGAGACCTTCTTTTTTCTGGAGGAAACGATATCACAAGAATACAATGTGCTTTTGTTGACACTCCGGAAGTTGAAAAAATCACAGATTTCATTGGAGCTCAACGCGCTTACCCTGAAGCCTACCAACTTCCTGAATATGAAGGAGAAGAGGCTGGCACAAGTCTTGATGTAGATATAGCAGATAGAGATAAATTATTTAAAGATGCAGCGGAGGTTATTGTAACAGCTCAACAAGGTTCTGCCTCGCTACTTCAAAGAAAACTTAAATTAGGCTACAACCGCGCCGGTAGACTCATTGATCAATTAGAGGCTGCAGGAATCGTGGGCCCTTTCGAAGGAAGTAAAGCCAGACAAGTCTTGGTTACTGATTTAGTGGCCTTAGAACAATTATTAGAAAATGAAAAAAATGTATAAAGATATAATGAACGCTAGAAAAATTTTCTTTGCAACACTGCTTACAGCTTTTACCTTGAGTACTCAAGCTCAAGATCAATCGAAACAACTTTTAGATCAAGTTTCTACGGAAATGGCATCCTATAAGACCATGGACTTGGTATTTGAGTATTCTTTAGATAATAATCAAGAAGATGTGCATCAACAAACTTCGGGAACTGCTCAAATTCAAGGAGATTTATATCATATTAACTTTTTAGATAATGTTTTCATCTACGATGGAGAGAATACCATCGTAATAATTCCTGAAGATGAAGAGGTTAATATTAGTCAAGGAAATATGGACGATGAAGGGCTTATGACGCCTTCTAAACTTTTCAGCTTCTATAAAGAAGGCTATACTTACAAATGGGACATTCTTGTGAATGAAGAAGGTAAAAAAATTCAGTTTATCCAACTTATTCCTATTGATACTAACTCAGAAGTAGGTTCTATGCTACTTGGAATCGATGTAGATCAAAAAAGAATCTATAAATTAATTGAAACAGGAAAAGATGGAGTAATTACTACTTTTAAAATTTCAAAATTCGGTGTAAACAGCCCAATTTCTGAGGACCTTTTTAAATTTGATAAAAATCACTACGAAGAATTAGATTACATTATTAATCAATCTTAGGACCACTTTTGAAAGTTTTAGACCGCTACATAATTAAGAGCTTCATGCTCCCCTTTTTAGCTACATTCTTTGTAGTTCTCTTCGTGTTTGTTATGCAAATGCTATGGATGGCTTTTGATGATATCGCAGGAAAAGGAATTGACTTTTTGTTTATTTTAAAGTTCTTATTCTATTCTACCTTAACCTTAATACCAATTTCACTTCCTGTGGGTGTGCTATTAAGCTCGATTATGGCGATGGGAAACTTCTCAGAGAACTATGAATTTGCCGCTACCAAATCGGCTGGAGTTTCCCTCTTAAGACTCTTAAAACCCCTAGCCTTTCTTGTGATAGGCTTAAGTGCTTTAAATTTTGTATTTCTAAATAACGTTTTCCCTTATGCTTCCTTGAAGCAAAAAAACCTTCTTCTGAATATTAAAAAGAAAAAGCCTTCTGTGGCTTTAATTGCAGGGGTATCAAATAATGAGATCCCTAATTATATGATCAAGTTTGATCGCAAATATGGCGAAGAAGAGAATTTATTGGATAATGTATTGATCTATGACCTTCATGGTCAAAGAGAAAACATGAAAATAATTACTGCAGAAAAAGGTAAAATTTCTTCAGAGAATGGGAGTCGTTATATGACTCTTGAACTGGAAAATGGATATTATTTTGAAGATCATTTCAATCCGAGGAGCACTTATAAGGAAAAAAAGAAGATGCCATCTTCCTATGCGGAATTTGATGTGTACAAAGTTAATATAGATATCTCAAGTTTAAGTAATGACGATTTGGATAGTGAGTCTTGGAAAACTTCTCACACCATGTATGGTCTGAAACAGCTTGATATAGAACGAGATTCTCTAAAAGAAGAATACCATCAATATATTGATGCTAAAGCAAAATCATTTGTTACAGAATCAAAAGGGAATCTTTTAGAACCAAAGAAAGACACGACTTCTTATGCTGTAGCTTCAAATATCTTAGATAACTTTGAATTAAACAGTCAAGTTATGATCTTAGACCAAGCCATAAACAGCGTAAGCAATGGAAGAAGGTTTATGGATCGATATACAGCAAGCTATAAGTCTAAAAGAAAGCAATTAAATAATTTTGATCACGAATTTTACCATAGAATCGCCTTTTCCCTATCCTGTTTGGTCCTGTTTTTTATTGGAGCTCCATTGGGATCATTGATTAGAAAAGGAGGATTTGGGTTGCCCATGATTTTAGCAATCATTATTTTTGTAATCTATTACTTACTAAATACCTTTGGAAAGAACCTCGTTGAAGAAAGTTCTATTCCGGCAGTAGTTGGAGCATGGCTCAGTACAGCAATTTTACTTCCTGCAGGGCTTTTATTAACCCGCAGGGCCGCAAAAGACAAAGGTGTCTTTAATTTAGATAATTATCTTAAGCCTTTTACTTCATTCTTCAAGAAGTTATCAGGACTAAAAAAATCAAAATGAACGATAGTCAAGAAATTAAGTTAGATAGTATCCCTGAAGCAATCAATGCCATCCGTGAAGGAAAAGTTGTAATTGTTGTTGACGATGAGGATAGAGAGAATGAAGGAGACTTCGTAGCCGCAGCCGAGCTCGTAAGTCCAGAAATGATTAATTTCATGGCCACCCATGGTCGTGGATTGATCTGTACCCCCTTAACAGAAGACCGATGTGATCAGTTAAAATTAGACATGATGGTCGATGCAAGTTCTGATCCACTTCAGACGGCTTTTACAGTTTCTGTTGATTTGAATGGAAAAGGGGTTACCACTGGTATTTCTGCTAGTGATCGTGCGATTACCATTGAAGCCTTAACAGATTCTAACTTGAAGCCACATGATTTAAGAAGACCTGGACATATTTTTCCCCTCAAGGCTAAAAATGGTGGAGTCTTAAGAAGAACAGGTCATACTGAAGCAGCGATTGACTTAGCTCGATTGGCTGGTCTACAGCCAGCAGGTGTAATTGTAGAGATCATGAATGAAGATGGTACTATGGCACGTCTTCCTCAGCTTGTTGAAATTGCTGAAAAGTATGATTTAAAATTAATCTCTATAGAAGATCTTGTTTCATACCGCATGAAACATGATTCTTTAATCCACAAAATAGAAGACTTCGACTTAGAAACGAGATTTGGGTCTTATAGATTGAGAGCTTATAAGCAAACAACTTCTGATCAAATACACTTAGCATTGACAAAAGGATCATGGACTAAGGAAGACCCTATTTTAGTTAGAATGATTTCTCATTCTCATGGCAATGATTTATTAGGTTCTCTTTTATCAAAAAAGGAAGACCGACTTGCTAAGGTTTTTGACATGATCAATAAAGAAGATCAAGGAGCGGTCGTTTTTATCAATCAAGAAAAACAACAGTTTAATCTGGAAGATCGTCTCTCTTATTTGAGAGAATCTCAAAAAGATAAAAACACCCCAAAACCTAAAAGTAAAATTGATGAAAAAGATTTCGGTGTAGGTGCTCAAATATTACATGATTTAGACATAAGTAAGTTGAGGCTTATTACGAACTCTGATGTTAGCCTTAGAAAGAGAGTTGGAATCAGTGGTTACGGATTGACCATTGAAGAATATATAAACTACTAAAAAAAAGCCCACTTGAAAATAGAGTGACCCCAA
>JBMYWH010000035.1:0-14440 GCA_049607205.1 Flavobacteriaceae bacterium
GAGCACCTCGTTTACACCGAGGGGGTCGGGGGTTCGAATCCCTCATTGCCCACAGCGCTTCTCAGAAGCAAAAAACATAACCCGAAAGGGCAATTAGCTCAGTTGGTTCAGAGCACCTCGTTTACACCGAGGGGGTCGGGGGTTCGAATCCCTCATTGCCCACAGATAAGAAAAAAAGTCTTGCAAGGAATTGCATGACTTTTTTTTGCTCAAAATCGTGCAAATGCATTTGCAAACGATTTTGAGCAAAAAAAAAGGATCTGGTGTACCAGATAGACTTTTATGCTCTTTCAGAATGTGGGCATGAGGGACGCCCGCAGGGAATCCCTCATTTAGTGAAACTTTCGACATCAGCCAGGAATCGAATAGATTCCCCGAACCTCCCAAGAGCAACAGCGCAGCGCCTTGCTCCAACTCCAATCTCCCAGCTTTCCCCACTCAACCCCCACCCAACTCCCCACTCGAAATCGCTTTCGCAATAAATTAAGCCTCAGAGGGTTTAACTGATATTTGTCAATATTTAGAATCATTTAAGACTTTAATTTTGAGTCATTAATAATTATATAATGAGTGAAGCGAAAGACAATTCAAAAAAGACATATAAAGAATTACATAAACCATCTTCAGAATTTGAATCTAGATCTGATTATTTAGATCATGAACTTCAGATCATGAAGCCTCGAAGATTCCGACTAAACCTTCCGGGAAGAGACTTTAGATTTGAATGGGAAGATTTGGTTCCTGCTCTAGCTGGGACCATTGGGATTATCGCCATGTATTCTTCAGTGATGATGGCTTGGGCCGAAGGATTGACAGAATCTTGGGATCATATAAATTTAGGTAAGGAATTTGCTATCGAGGTTTCCAGAGTTGAAATGTTGATTCCTGCCTTACTCTTTGTGATTTTTGCATCAGGATTTTTTAATCCGAGAGCGAACTTAGCGGGTAATCATGGTCCTATGATACCTCTTATCGGTGCTATTGCTTTAGCAGGAGCCCATCCCTTGGCTTTGGCTATTCTGATAGGTGTTTTTGGTCTTTTGCTGAGTTACTTTAAAGGAGGTTCTAAACTCGTGAACCTTACTGGTGAGGGAGTTGCTGGTGGATTATTAATCTTTTTAGGATTTACCGGAGCTTTGAGTCAAATACGTACCATACAAAGTTGGGCTGTCGGAATGGAGTCTCCAACGGTTGAAGCCGGATCACTTGGATTTATAGGTCTTTTAGTTTTAGGGGTGACTGTTGTGTTATATGCCTATTTGGCAAAAATAGGGAAGCGTTGGCTTGCCATCCCTGCATGTGCCCTTACGGCTTTACTTGTGGCTTTAGTGGCCGGAGCTGGATTTGATTTACAATTCACTACAGAAATGGGGCTGCCTAATTTGAATCCTGTGTATTGGTGGGGAAGTGAAACGGAAGGATGGATGTTAGGGCTACCTAATATGGAGCATTTTATAGCCTCTTTGCCTTTTGCAATTCTTGCGGTGTCTATGTGGTCTCCTGACTTTTTAGGTCATCGAATTTTCCAAGAAATGAATTATCCGAAACATACAGAAAAGGTGTTGATGGATGTGGATGATACCATGACCATGTGTTCAATTCGTCAGGTAGTTGGTACCGCAGTAGGTGGGGGGAATGTTACTTCATCTTGGGGGACTTATATGATTCCTGCAGCAATTGCCAAGAGACCTATTCCTGGAGGAGCAATATTATTGGGGATCATGGTGATGGCTATAGCAATTCTTGGAAGCCCTATGGATGTAGCGGTTTGGCCTCCGGTTAGATCCATTGCTTTATTAGTAGGAGTGTTCTTGCCGATGATAGAAGCGGGGGTACAAATGATTAAGGAAAGTAAGTCAGCCCAAGCAGCAGGAATTTGCATTTTCGTTTCTATGGTAGCAAACCCGGTTTTGGCCTGGGCCTTAGCGATGTTCTTGGATAATACAGGTCTTATAGGAGATCACGAGAGAGCTGCTAAACTTTCTAAGATGGATAAATTCTACATTCCTTTAGCTGTACTTTTAATATGTATAGTTGCGATGCTCGCGGTGGGGATGTTTGAGGGAACTTATGCCATAAAGGCATTGCTTTAAATCATTGATAAGTAGGAGTTTACCTATGTAAACGTTTTCGTAAGTTTTTGATTTTTAGGACTTAAACATGATAAATGTCAGAGTTTATAGTTTCAATGTTGCCGAAATTTGAAGTATTAATTAAAAGAGTAAAAATAATCATCATAATATAATGACAACATCAACAAAAAAGACCTTTTCTGCCTTCAAGGAAGGAGCTTGGTCAACCGAAATTAACGTTCGTGATTTTGTATTGCAAAATGTAACTCCTTATGAAGGAGGAAGTGAATTTTTGACAGGTGCTACTGCTAAAACAAAAGCGCTCTGGGAAGAGGCATTAGCAGAATTAAAAATTGAACGTGATAACGATGGATGTCACTCAATTGATACTGAAACAATTTCTTCCATTACAAGTCATGGAGCTGGATATATCAATAAAGAATTAGAGACGATTGTAGGACTTCAAACAGATCACGTGTTAAAACGTGCTATGAAACCTTTTGGAGGGCCTAGAGTTGTAGAAAAAGCTATTGCAGAGCGTGGTTTAAAAATGGCTGATCGTGTGAACGACATTTTTAACTATGCAAGAAATCATAATGATCAAGTATTCTCTGCTTACGATAAAGAGATTATGTCTTTCCGTTCTAAGGGGGTACTTACAGGATTACCAGATAACTATGCACGTGGACGTGTGATTGGAGATTACAGAAGATTAGCTTTGTATGGAGCTGATTTATTGATCGCTGAAAAGCAAAAAGACTTCCAAGAAGTTACTGAGATTAACGATTATACTGTTCGTTTAAGAGAGGAGATTCAATGGCAAATTAAAGCCTTGAAACAAATCGTTGAAATGGCGGCTGAGTACGATTTAGATGTAACGCGTCCAGCGGAAAATGCTCAAGAGGCAATTCAATGGATTTATATTGCATATTTAGCAGCAGTTAAAGAACAAGATGGAGCAGCAATGTCTCTTGGTAATGTTTCTTCTTTCATGGATATTTATATCGAAAGAGATCTTCAATCTGGAGCACTTACAGAAGAACAAGCACAAGAATTTATCGATCATTTCGTTATGAAGTTGCGTTTGGTTCGTCATCTTAGACCAGCTGCTTACGATGAAATCTTCGGAGGAGATCCAACATGGGTAACTGAAGCAATTGGAGGGCAATTCCACGATGGAAGAACTAAAGTAACTAAAACTTCTTTCCGTTTCTTACAGACCTTATACAACCTAGGCCCATCACCTGAGCCTAATTTAACAGTACTTTGGTCAGAGAACTTACCAGCAGGATTCAAGCAATTCTGTGCACAAGTTTCTGCTGATACTTCTTCGATTCAGTATGAAAATGATGACCTTATGAGATGTTCAAGAGGTTCTGATGATTACGGTATCGCTTGTTGTGTTTCTCAACAAACTATCGGTAAACGTATTCAACACTTCGGTGCGAGAACAAACTTGCCTAAAACTTTATTAATGGCCTTGAATGAAGGACGTGATGAGGTTTCTGGATTCCCATTACTAGAAGGAATTGAAAAAACAGAAGATGAGGTTTTAGATTATGATACAGTGATGGCTGGGTTTAAGAAAACTATGGCTGAAGTAGCTCGAGTTTATGCTAAATCTATGTATATCATTCACTATATGCACGATAAATATTATTATGAGAATTCTCAAATGGCATTTATTGACACAGACCCTGAAATTGATGTAGCTTATGGAGCAGCTGGTATTTCTATTGTAGCAGATTCACTTGCAGCGATTAAATACGCAAAAGTTAGCCCAATTAGAAACGAAGAAGGATTGACTGTTGACTTCAAAATTGAAGGAGAATATCCTCAATTTGGGAACGATGATGATCGTGTAGATAATATTGCTAAGGAAGTAACTCATTTATTCTTAGAGGAATTGAAAAAACACAAAACCTATAAGCACGCGACTCCTACGCTTTCTTTACTTACCATTACGTCTAACGTAGTGTATGGAAAGAAAACAGGAGCAACTCCTGATGGTCGTGAAGCAGGTGTGCCATTTGCACCAGGTGCGAACCCAATGCATGGTAGAGATGCAAATGGAGCTATTGCTTCATTGAACTCTGTAGCTAAATTAGATTATGAAGATGCTCAGGATGGTATTTCTAATACCTTCTCAATTGTACCTAAAGCCCTAGGAAACGAAAGAGAGGAGCAGATTGATAACTTAGTGACGATGATTGGAGGATACTTTAAAAATGGAGCACATCACTTAAATGTGAATGTTTTAAATAGAGATACCTTGATGGATGCTTATGAGCACCCAGAGAACTATCCTCAATTAACAATTCGTGTTTCTGGATATGCGGTGAACTTTGTGAGACTTTCTAAAGCGCATCAATTAGAAGTTATTGCAAGAACCTTCCATGAAAATATGATGAACTAGAAGAGTGAGATTGGTTAAATATTTGGAGATAGGGGCGTTGAGCCCCTATTTCTTTTTAAATTTGTAGTTATGAGCAAGACAATTTTAGATATTCCATTACAAGATACCCACGCCTTGAATAATATGAATCCAGAAGTATTGAGAATCCATTCTATTGAAAGTATGGGGACTCAAGATGGTCCGGGGATCAGACTTGTGATTTTTGTACAAGGATGTGAATTCAGGTGTTTGTATTGTCACAACCCAGATACTTTAGATGTGAAAGAAGGTAGATTTGAGCCTTTTCAAGATATTGTGAATAGGATGGAGCGTATGCGAAACTATTTTGGGGATAAAGGGGGAATTACTATATCAGGAGGGGAGCCCTTGTTGCAAAGAAATAAAATCAAACATTTATTTGAAATCTTGCATGAAAAAGGTTTTAATACCTGTGTAGACACCAATGGGAGGCTCTTAAATGAGGAAGTTAAACAGATGTTGGATGAAACAGATTTAGTGCTCTTAGATATCAAACATATGGATCCTGACATGCATAAGAGATTGACTGGGCTATCTAATAAGAACACCTTGGAATTTGCTGCCTATCGCGAACAGTCTGGAAAAAGAATGTGGCTAAGACATGTTTTGGTCCCAGGATGGACCGATTCCGAGGAACATTTACATCAATTAGGTGAGTATTTTAAGGATTATAAAAATGTGGAACGCATAGAAATTTTGCCTTATCATAAACTTGGGGTACACAAGTATAAAGAAATGGGCTTGGAGTATAAATTGCAAGATGTGGAGCCTCCAACTGAAGAATCTAAGGCTAGAGCTGTGGAAATATTATCACAGTATTTTTCAAAAGTCAAATTGAAATAAAAAAAAATGCTTCAGCCGAAACTGAAGCAAAAATTTAATACCTACCCCTAAGTATTAGTAATTTCCTAAGAAGGAATTACACTGCAAAGATAAGCATATTTATCAGTTGTAAAAAATATTTTCACTTTATTTTAACATTTAAATGCTTGAAAACGGGTAAGTTGCGTAAATATGAAGTGTTTTTAGGCTTCTTTCTTTACATCCAACACATCTCGTAGGGTGTTCCCTAGCATCATAAAAGCAAGGACTAAAGACATGATTGCTAGACCTGGGATTATTGCCAAATAGGCTTTACCCATAATCATATAATTATAGTGATCTTTAATCATTCCTCCCCATGATGGAGTTGGAGGTTGCGCTCCAATACCTAAAAAACTAAGTCCACTTTCGATCAAAATAGCAGATGCAAAGTTGGCTGCAGAAATAACGATTACCGGCGCCATAATGTTCGGAAGTATGTGTTTGGTAATTATTCTAAGATCTGTATAGCCTAAAGCTTTTGCTGCTTCTACGTATTGAACATTTTTAAGACTCATTACCTGACCTCTCACTACTCTGGCAACTTCTACCCACATCGTGAGTCCTACAGCTATGAATACTTGCCAATAGCCTTTGCCAAGAGCTAGGGTTATAGCAATTACCAAAAGCAAGGTAGGAATGGACCAAGTTACGTTGATAAACCACATAATTAGGGCATCAACTTTCCCTCCAAAATAACCAGCGATAGCACCAAGGCTTATCCCAACGATTAACGAAATTAATACGGCTATAAACCCTATGAAAAATGAGATACGTGCCCCTATAATCATTCTACTAAGTACATCTCGTCCATATTTATCGGTACCCCAGTAGAACGTTTTAGAATATACCCTAGTATTTGGATACTCTGACAGGTCTAAGTTTTGTACCATGCTTTGATCTTCTACACCGTAAGGCGTATAGTAGATGTGGTTGTTTCTCAGATCACTTGAGCTAATAGGTATTTCTCTTCCTGATGGACTATAACCAATAAACCATGACTTCCAATCTCTTTTTTGAGGCTCTGAGGAGATATAGAGCATGTCAGCGCTAAAACCAGGAGGCATAGAGTGAATTTCTAAATGCATTTGATTTGCATTACTACTAGGATCAGGCGCTATGAAATAAGCAAATACGGCAATAAGGCCTATAAAAAGGATATAAAAAAAACTTAGCATCCCAAGTCTATTCTTTTTGAATCGTTGGAATGCTAAGTTGAATAAGGATTGAGATTGTTCAATCGCCATTATTAATTTTTGATTGCTTGTGTATTATTCATTTCTAAGGCACTTAATACCTTAAGAGCTTCGCTAATATACATATCTTCTGAAAGGTTTTTATGCCAAATCTCACGCTTTTTTCCAAGAATTGAATCTTGAGCGATGAGGGGAAGTTCACTTTCAGGTGAATAAAATTTTAAATCTGATTTGAAATTGTAAACCGAATCAAATTGTTTTATGGACTCTTCATGCGCAAGAGCCTCTTGTTTAAACCCTTCTAAAGACAAAGAGTAGCTAGAGTTCTTCGAGTTTTCTTCCGTCCATTTGGCAAATTTATCCATAAGTTGGAAGTTTTCATCTGACATAATTCTCACCTGACTTTGCTCAATAACTTGCTCTTTGTTTCTGTAAGAATCCACTTCAGAATAAGTAGCCGCAGGTATTTTATCATAAGGAAGTGGGTTCTCGAAATCGCGTTCTCCCAGATCCATATAGGCATAACGATCTGGCATCGCAATGTCAGAATGCACTCCTTCTAATTGAGTAGATCCTCCGTTAATTCTATAAAACTTCTGGATTGTCATCTTTAATGCTCCTAAGTCCTCAGGGAATTTATAGTATTCATTTAGGGGAACAACATTTTGCACTGTTCCTTTACCGAAGGATTGTTTTGAACCCATGATAATTGCACGGTTGTAGTCCTGCATGGCTGCTGCAAAAATTTCAGAAGCTGAAGCCGACAACTCGTTCATTAATATTACCAATGGTTTGTCCCAAATAATTTTTCCGTCTTTATCTTTATATACCTTAGGTTGATCTCCTCTGTATTTCACTTGAACCACAGGACCAGAGTTAATAAACATACCGGCAATGTCAATGGCTGTTTTAAGTGATCCACCACCATTGTTTCTCAAATCGATAAGAAGGCCATCCACATTAGAAGCTTCGAGTTCTTCCAAGGCTTTTCTCATGTCCTCTCCAGAGTCACTTACATTTTTTTCATCACTGAAGTCTATGTAAAATTTAGGAAGGTTGATAACTCCAAGTTTTTTGTTATTCATCTCTACGAGTGAAGTCTTTAAGAAGGTCTCTTCAATTTTCACTACATCTCTAACGATAGAAATAATTTCTACACTCCCATCGATTTTTTTAACCGTAAGGTTAACCGTAGTTCCTTTTTTACCTTTTATAAATTTGATTGCATCGTCTAAACGCATTCCGACAATATCAATTGATTCTTCATCGCCTTGAGCCACATTAGTAATTAAATCACCTACTTCTAAGTCTCCTTGTTTCCAAGCAGGCCCGCCGCTGATAAGCTCTGCAACCTTGGTATACTCTTTATCTTTAGTCAATCGAGCACCAATACCTTCTAATGAACCAGACATTGAGATGTCAAAACGCTCTTTTACTTCTGGGGCAAAATAACTTGAATGAGGATCAAATTCCTCTACAATAACATTGACATATAAACCTAACCAGTCGCTTCTTCTCATTTCTTCAAGACGCTCATAAAGTTCATTCATGTTTCGCAACGTGGTTTCTCTGGATTCTTTTTCAAGTTCCTCAAAAGAACGCTTTACATAAGTTGAATCTTCTTCGGCTTTTTCATTTTCGACCTCTATTTTATCATATAATCGGCTCAGTGTTGTCAATTTTAATTGTTTTCTCCAATGATCAATTAATTCATTCTCATTTGAAGAAAATTCCTCTTTCTCATAATCGGTGTCTATAGTTTCTTGTTTTGAATAATCAAAAGGCTGTGATAAGAGATCTTGATAAATAGCAACAGTTGCTTGCTTTTTATCTAAGAAGCGTTGGTATACGAAATTGAAAAAAGATAGGTCTTGATTTTTAAATTGATCGTCAATAATCAATTCATATAATGAAAAATGATTGATGTCTTCTTGAGAAAAGTAGCGTTTTGAAGGATCCATTTCTTCGATGAATTTAGTGTATACATGCTTAGAAAAATCATCATCAACAGCCACCGGGCTATAATGTCCATTTTCCAGAATCCAACCTAAAACTCCAATTAAAACACGTTCCTTATCATCATTCGTGTTTTTCGTTGTAAAACTCAATAATAGGCCTATGGCCAAAACTATTGCTCCAAAGAAATATTTATTTTTCTTCATTATATCTTGTGCTTTTTTCAATGTTGATTGTTGAGGTCCCCCAAAATAGGCAATAAATATGAAGTTTGCCTAAATTAAACTCAATTATACAAGTTTATCCAAAAAAAGGCAAATCATGGGTTTAGAAAATGTTAAAATAAGTTTTGCTCCACGGTCTTTTGTGGTAAATTTGTGTAAAATTAAAACTTCATGACTCAAGAAAGACCCTTAATTTTAGTAACGAATGACGATAGTATTAAAGCGCCTGGTATCAGGGTTTTAATAGAGGTAATGAATCAAATAGGAGAGGTGGTTGTAGTGGCTCCAGATAAACCTCAATCTGGTAAAGGTCATGCTATTTCTGTAGATACTGTTCTGACCTATGAGCGCGTTCAAAGTGATGGGCCTCAGGTGGAATATAGTTGTTCGGGTACTCCTGCGGACTGTGTAAAGTTAGCGGTACACGATATTTTAGATCGCAAACCAGACCTTTGTGTTTCTGGAATTAACCATGGTGCAAATTCTTCGATTTCCGTTATTTATTCCGGAACAATGAGTGCGGCCATAGAAGCGGGGATAGAAGGAATTCCATCAATAGGATTTTCGTTATTGGACTTTTCTTGGGATGCCGATTTTGAGAAATGTAAGGATGTGGTGAAGATGTTGGCGAAAAAGGTTTTGGCCGAAGGCCTTGAACAAGGTGTGGTTCTCAATGTGAATTTCCCTAATCAAGAAGAAGCTTTTAAAGGAATTAAAATCTGTAGACAAGCTAAGGGAAATTGGGTAGAGGAATTTGATAAAAGAGTTAGTCCTCATGGCAAGACCTATTATTGGCTTACCGGGAAGTTTGTGAACCTGGATTCAGGAGAGGATACTGATGAATATGCACTTTCTAAGGGTTATGTTTCTGTGGTGCCCACCCAATTTGATTTGACGGCTCATCGTGCAATCGAGGGCTTAAAAAACTGGAATTTATAATGAAATACTATATTATAGCAGGTGAAGCTTCGGGAGATTTACACGGAGCGAATCTAATTAAGGAGTTAAAGAAAAAGGATCCCAAAGCTGAATTTAGGTTCTGGGGAGGTGATCTTATGCAAGCTGCTGCTCCTGATGGAACGATGGTAAAGCATTATAGAGATTTAGCCTTCATGGGTTTTATTGAGGTGGCTATGAATTTGCGTACTATTTTGAATAATTTGAAGTTTTGTAAGCAAGATTTGACTGCTTATAATCCTGATGCGGTTATCTTTATCGACTATCCTGGCTTTAATATGAGAATTGCTGAATATGCAAAAAAGCAAGGAATTCCTACGCACTACTATATTTCTCCAACGGTTTGGGCTTGGAAAGAAGGTAGGGTGAAGCAGATTAAAAGAGATTTTGATCACTTATATGTCATCTTGCCATTTGAAAAGCCATTTTTTGAAGAGCGTCATGATTATCATGTAGACTATGTAGGGAACCCATTATTAGATGCCATACAGGATCGTAAACCTACAGATGAGGTAGCGTTTAGAGCAAAACATGGTTTGCATTCTGAAAAGCCAATTATAGCTTTGCTTCCAGGCTCGCGTAAACAAGAAGTTTCAAAAATTTTAGAGGTTATGCTTACCGTTGTTCAGGCACATCCTGAGTTTGAATTTGTTATTGCTGGGGCTCCAAGTTTGGATTATGAGTTTTATAAACAGTTTATTGATTTGGATCAGATGCATTTTATTTCCAATGAGACCTATGATCTGTTATCTTGTTCTTACGCTGGACTGATTACCTCAGGGACGGCTACATTAGAAACGGCTTTGTTTAAGGTTCCACAGGTTGTTTGTTATAAAGCTTCTTCGATCTCCTATCGCATTGCAAAAACCTTTGTAAACCTGAAGTATATCTCCTTAGTAAATCTCATTATGGACGCTCCTGTGGTCAAAGAATTGATTCAAGGAGATTTAAATGAGGAAAATTTAAAAAAATCTTTTGCTGAAATTTTAGAACCAAATCACCGCACAAAGCTACTGAAAACCTACGATGAGCTCGCTGAGCTACTTGGTGGAGGAGGAGCTTCTGAGCGTGTCGCTGAAAAAATAGTCGACACACTACCGACTAATTAATTCACCTTGCCGTAGCTTTGTATTGCTATGGAAAGGTTGAGAGATTTAGGTCTTTTTTATATTCTGTTAGCGTTTTTGCTAGCAGGTCTATCTTATCCGTATTTGAGTTTTTGGCCCGGTTGCGTTGCCTTGTTTTTTTTGATAGGTCTTTCTTTGAACAAGAGAACCTATTATGTGGGAATATTGGGATTGGTAGCGCTGAGTCAAATGTTAGAATATAGGATAGCCGGTAGTGATAAAAAAGACCTAGTTTCTCAATTAAACCTTCTTGACTATGTTGAGCTTCACGATCACGACAAGGAGTATTTTCTTAATGATACTTCCTTAGATTTTAAGAATGTTTTTTTTGATGATTCTGAGTCTGTTATTTCGAGTGAAACTACATGTAGGGTTCTGTATGAACCCTCATTTTCTTCTGACTCCTATTATTCCAATCTATTTATTTACAGTGATAATTCTGCTTCTATTGCTTGCGATTATGCAGATGTAAAAGAATCTCCTCTTGCAAAAGGGCTTACTGTAGAGGCTTTTAGTTTATTTGAGGGATTGGTTCTGGGAGATAAAGCTAATATTCCAAAGGAGGTCTCTGAACTTTTTAGACGTTTAGGAGCAAGTCATTTCTTAGCGATTTCGGGAATGCATTTGGGTTTTGTGATGCTTTTCTTGAATCTTATATTTTTTCCTTTGAGAGCCTGGCGCTTTAAGTATGTGTTATTTGCTGTCTTGAGTTTTATCTATTTGTGGGAAATTGATTTTCCGACTTCTTTTTTAAGAGCTTGGTTGATGTTTGTGTTATATGCTTTATTCAGGGCTTTTAATCTTAGAAGCAGTGGAGTCAAGGTTGTGCTCATGGTAGCTACTGCTTTATTGATCTATGATCCTTGGCTACTTTTTGATGTGGGCTTTCAAATGAGTTTTTCGGCTGTTTTTGTGATTATTTATCGTTGGCCTAGTATTCAGAAGAGGCATGTACCTGTGAAATATAAAGGAGCTAGAATTCTGAATTTTTTTATCGATACTGTGTCAGTTTCTATATTGGCTCAAATAGGGGTAGTGTTCTGGAGTCTCTATTATTTTAAGAGCTTTGCTTGGGGAGGACTCTTGAGTAGTTTGATACTGACTTTGCCTTTGACCTTGTTGATTCTTGGCTACTATGTATTGTATTTATTGAGTTTTTTTGGAATTGCTTTAGAGGATGTGAAGGTTTGGTTTAATATTTATGTGGACTACCTTTTAGATTTGATGCATGGCTTGGAGGGCTTTAGTTTTTATAGAAGCTATTCAGATTTGGGTTGGGCTGTCTTGGTCTTGTTAGCCTGCTTGGTTCTAATTCTAGTTTTGTTTGTTAAGAGAATGAATTTTAAGAAATGGAGACAGCTTCTGTTTATGGGGACTATTGTAAGTGTTTGTATAGTAGTATGGCCCAAGAAATCGAAGCCTGTCTTTAGTATTAGCTCCGATGGCTTAGCTTTTGGGAATAAGGAGTTTAGAGATACCTTGTTTTTTAATGAAGAATTGAGCTATATGCGCTTACAAGAGGCAATTTGGGTGAGTGAACCTTTCCAAGGCTCCAGGTTTACAATTGTACATTTAAGAAGAAGTCCTAAACTACACTTTCTAAGACTCCTGGAGGAGTTAAAGCCCGATTTAGTCTTGATTGATTCATATAATTACAGGAGTATGAAGTCGAGGTGGGTGAAGGATTTGGAGGCGGAGGCTATAGATTATCTGATCTTAAAACCTAGGACTGTTCTTAAATTTGACGCAGAAAAAAACCTCCTTGAATAAAGGAGGTTTATTAAATATTGTATGGAGAAATTTATTTTACTCCGTGCATTAGTTTTTTTACCAATGGAGATAACACTGCAGCAAGAACAGCAAGAGCAGCTGCAATAGCAGTTAACATCCAGAAGAAATAACTCAATCCTTCGGTTTCTGAAATACTTGAAGACATTTCTCCAAACATACCTGCAGCCTTCATTCCAATGGCAACCGCTAGATACCAAATACCAAACATCATTGCGATCATTCTACCAGGAACTAGTTTACTTACATAAGATAAGGCTACCGGAGAGATACATAGTTCTCCCATAGTATGGAATAAATAGACTAGTATTAACCAGATAGCGCTCACACTTGCTGTGGCAGCACCAACTGGAATAGAGGCTGATCCAATAGCAACCATGGCCATCCCTAAACCTAATAATCCCATTCCAATAGCATATTTCATGTTTGCTGATGGATTGTATTTACTATCCCACCATTTAGAAAATAGTGGTGCTAAAGTAATAATGAATAAAGAGTTTAGTACACCAAACCATGATGCTGGAATTTCAGCGATGTCTTTTTCAAACTCTCTGTTTAACATCCATAAGGCTAGGCCCCAAATAATCACAAAACTCAATCCTAAAAATATATTTGACAACTTGTATTTTTCAAATGTTTGACCAAATAATTTTAATAAAACCCATGTAATTACTCCAAGAGGAACAATAGTCATTAATGAGTTGACCACTTTGAAAGTCATAGCGGCATCTCCTTCCAAGACTCTTTGAGTATAATCTCTTGCAAATATGGTTAAGGAACTTGGTGCTTGTTCAAAAATTGCCCAAAAGAAGATGGTAACAAAAGCGAAGAAGATTACAGCTAACATTCTATCTCGAGTAATCTTATCATATTTAGGTATCCTGATTACCAATAGGACAAGAAATAATACCAAGGCCGTTCCGATAGCAATATTAGATCCATTTTCACCTAAGAAACCAAAGATATTATAGGCTCCTTCAGAAATCTTAGAGATGGGGTCGTTTAAGATCCAAAGTAAACCTAGAGTAGAAGAAATACCAATCAAGGCTAATTGAACGCTTGTAAATGGGTTAAGTTTCGGTTCATCAGGTCCTAATTCAACTACTTCATTTTTACCTTTTTTAATCGGTTTTAAACCAATGTTTCCAAAGATACCTTGAGCAAACCAGAATTGAAGAAGTCCGAACAACATAAATATTCCTGCTAGACCAAATCCGTAACTCCATCCAACTTGCTCTCCGAAGTATCCACATAAAAGAATACCTAAAAATGCTCCAGAATTTACTCCCATATAGAATATAGTATAGGCTCCATCTTTTTTCTCTGGACGTTTCTCGTACATTTGAGAAATAATTGATGTCATATTAGGTTTAAAGAAACCACTTCCAAAAACCAAAAGTGTTAAACCTAAATAAATGAAAAAGTGAGATTCAATGGCCATAGACGCATGTCCTAAAGTCATTAATAATGCCCCAACTAATACCGCGTAACGATATCCAATAATTTTATCGGCAAAATACCCTCCTATCAAGGTCGATAAGTAAACCAATGAAGTATAGGTACCGAAGATAGCAAATGCCCATTCCTTAGGCCAGCCCCAACCACCATCCATTAAGGATGCGGTGAAAAACATTACTAAAAGGGCTCGCATTCCATAATAAGAAAAACGCTCCCACATTTCTGTGAAAAATAATACGTACAAACCGCTTGGATGTCCCAATACAGTTGACTTAAATAATTGATCGGTAGGATGTGAATTCATTTAAAAAATTTTAATTATAAAAAAAAATCCCCATTAATGTTGGTTAATGAGGATTGTGATATG
>JBMYWH010000036.1:0-11845 GCA_049607205.1 Flavobacteriaceae bacterium
TTTGGACTGACCCCCAAAAGTTGGACGGTTAAACAAAAATTTAATTAATATAATGAGCTCGATATTGTATCGGGCTCATTCCTTTTAATGACAAAGATATTCTTTCATGGTTATAATAATGAATATAATTGTCAATATCCTTTTTCAATGTATTTATTGACTTGTATTTTTTGAGATAGAATAATTCAGATTTCAATATTCCAAAGAAGTTTTCAATCACAGCATTATCAAGACAATTTCCTTTTCTAGACATACTTTGAGTTATGTTGTTTTTTTTAAGTATTCTTTGATAAGTCCCCATCTGATACTGCCATCCTTGATCAGAGTGAAGTAAAATATTATCCTGTTTATTTTTTCGTTTAAAAGCCTTTTGAAGCATACTATGAATCTGACTGAAATTTGGTGATTCTGATAGTTGATAACTAATAATTTCTTTATTAAATAAATCTAAAATAGGTGATAAATAAAGTTTTTTACCTGCTACTTTAAACTCTGTTATATCTGTAACCCATTTTTGATTCATTTGATTAGCCTGGAATTTTCTTTGTAATACATTTGGGGCTATTTTTCCTTGCTCGCCTTTATATGATTTATACTTTTTTACGCGTACTAGAGATTTTAGACCTAATACATCCATAAGCCGCTTAACGGTCTTGTGATTAATGATTATGCCATTGTTTTTAAGCTCTATAGTTATTCGCCTATAACCATACCTTCCCTTATGTTTGTGGTAAATTTGCTTTATAGACTTCTTTAGATCTTTGTATTTGTCTACTTTTTTTAATGCTTTTAAATGATAATAAAAGCTACTTCTAGCCATTGATGCATGTTGTAATAATAATGGTAATTTATGCTTGCGCCTTAACTCTTCAATGGCAGTTACTTTTTCTTTCTTAATTGAGCTAAGGCTTGCAACTTTTTTAATAAAGCGAGTTCTGCTTTTAAAGATTCATTCTCTAATAAAAGTTCTTCTTCTCTGGTAAGTGGTTTCTTAGAAGGCTTTTTGATAGGTTTGTTTTTCATGATATTAGGTCTTCTTCCTCGTGATTCTGTTTTAAGCCCTTTAATTCCATTGTTTTGATAGTTTAAATACCAATTTCGAACCGTTGAGTTACTCGGAATATTGAACTGTATACTTGCTTCACGGAAAGATAGCCCATTTTTATCGATACTTTTAATTACTTTTAATTTAAAAGAATAAGTGTATTTAGTGTTCCTACTTCTGGGTTCTAAACCTTTGGAACCGTATAGATTATATACCTTAACCCATTGTCGAAGTATACTTTTTTCAATACCTAGTTCCTCACATACTTTTACTATACTACACTTGCTGTATAAAACTTTTTCTACAGCTGACAATTTAAAACTACTACTATATTTAGGATTTCTACTCATAAAAAAAATGACCCCAATTGTGTCTAACAAATTGGGGTCACTCTACTTGGGCTGCTTTTTTATTTAATATCCTATTTTTTTCCTAACACGTTGTACCACGGAATTGGCAACAATTGAAGCTTTCTCAGCTCCAATTTTTAAGGCTTTTTCAATTTCTTCTGGATTGTCCATGTAGTAGTGATAACGTTCCCTTTCGTCTTTGAACTCTTCTAACAAAAGTTCATAAAAAGCTTGTTTAGCGTGACCATATCCATAGTTTCCACCTAGATAGTTTGCTCTCATTTTTTTGATCTGATCTTCACTTGCCAGAAGTTTATAAAGCGCAAATAGATTACAAGTATCAGGATCTTTAGGATCTTCCATTGGGGTAGAATCCGTTTGTATCTTCATTACTTGCTTTCTAAGTTTTTTATCGTCTAAGAAAATATCGATAATATTCCCTTTACTTTTACTCATTTTTCCACCATTTGTTCCAGGAACATACATGGTGTTTTCATTAATTGTTCCCTCTGGAAGTACAAATGTTTCTCCCATTTTAGCATTAAACCTACTTGCAACATCACGGGTCATCTCGACATGTTGTAATTGATCCTTACCTACAGGAATAAATTCTGCATCATAGGCTAAAATATCTGCCGCCATTAACATTGGATAGTCAAAAAGTCCAGCATTGACATCTTCTAAACGATCTGCCTTGTCTTTAAAAGAATGGGCTAGGGTAAGTCTTTGATATGGAAAGAAACAATTTAAATACCAGGTCAATTCAGTTACTATTGCAACATCACTCTGTCTGTAAAATACAGTTTTGTTAATGTCTATACCGAAGGCAAGCCAAGTTGCAGCAGTACTTAAGGTGTTGTTTTTTAAAGTCTCCCCATCTTTAATTTGCGTTAAAGAATGCAAATCTGCTATGAAAAGAAATGCGTCATTCTCAGGATTGTTTGCCATATCAATCGCCGGTCTGATCGCTCCTAGAATATTTCCTAAGTGAGGAGTTCCTGTGCTTTGTACTCCTGTTAAAACTCTTGCCATTTTGTTCTGAAATTTTAGTGCTCGTAAAATTACAAATTATTAGGGTTTATGTCTTATTTTTACCTTATAATTCTCTCCTCTTTTTTTTCTTAACTTTAGCACAATGATTCACGCTTTTAAACTTGTTTTTTGGCTATTATGGAGGTCTTGGTTTGTCTTATGGGCGGCATTAGTTACCATAATTCTCTTCCCTGCCTTTTTTATACTGTTACTTAAAGATTCCTGGTACCCTTTATTTTTTAAAGTTGGTAAGGTATGGGCTTTTTTACTCTTGTTTGGTATGGGGTTTTCTGCGATTAAACAAGGTACGTATGAATACCCGAAACGGAAAAATTATATATACATAGCAAATCACACATCGGTTTTGGACATAATGATGATGATTTTACTTTGTAAAAAACCTATTGTTTTTGTTGGAAAAAAAGAACTTGCAAAAATCCCCGTATTCGGATTCTTGTATAAAAAAACCTGTGTTTTAGTAGATAGAAGCTCACACAGTAGTAGAAAAGCGGTATTTGATGGAGTAAATAAAAAAATAGAGGAGGGGAAGAGTATTTGTATTTTCCCGGAAGGATTAGTTCCTGATGACGAGTCTGTTGTATTAAGCCCTTTTAAAGTTGGGGCTTTTAAAATGGCAGAAGACCATCAAATAGATATAGCTCCTGTGGTTTTCTATAACATGAAAAAACACTTTTCCTTTACCTTTTTCAGTGGTAGCCCAGGCATTTTGAAATACGAAAAGATTCCTATAATTTCTTATAGCAAGTATAAGGAAATCAAAGACTTAACTAAGTATGCAGAAGCACAGTTCCGATCTAAACTTGAGTAATGTTAAAAAAAACTTAATTTTTTCATATAAAAATTAAGAAAATTTTTAACTTGCATCTCATAAAAGAGATAAAAATTTTTAGGTGAATCTTAGGGGTAGGATTTATTTATTGGGGTTCTAAATTCAATTTTAGACCCCTTTTTTTATGCCCACAATTTAAAGGGAGTTTTGCTTAGAAGAGAGTTGTAGTACTTCTTTTCTCCTGTAACTTCTTCTCCAATCCATGAAGGTTTATTGAAGTTTTCATTTTCAGAACTCAATTCAATTTCTGCAATTACTAGGCCTTCATTGTCTCCATGAAATACATCTACTTCATAGGTGTGAGGACCATTTTTAACTTCGTAGCGATCCTTTTCAATTTTGCCTTCTTCACAAAGACTCAGTAAGGCTTCTGCTTCTATAAGATCGATCTGTTTCTCCCATTCAAATCTAGAGGTTCCGCGCTCATTAGAAATACCTTTAATGGTGAGATATCCTTTTTCCCCCTTTATTCGAACTCTTACGGTTCTGTTTTTGTTCGAGTTTAAAAATGCTTGAACAATGCGTGTTTTAGAGTGAGCTTCAGTAATAAAGTCATTGTTTAAAACTTTGAATTTACGTTCGATTTCAATACTCATAAAGATTCTTTTTTGACAAAGATAGGTGCTGTGATTTAAATTAACTCAAAAAGCTTATTTTTGAGCTATGCTGAGCACCACGGAAGGAATAGTTTTGAAGACTTTGAAGTTTAAAGAGAGTAGCTTAATTGTGACCTGTTTTACTAAAGGTTTTGGTAAACAAACCTATTTAGTTCGTGGGGTTCTTAAGGCAAAAAAGTCTGGTCTAAAAGCCGCACATTTTCAACTTTTGAATTTGGTTCAAATGGTTGTTAATCAGAATGAAAAAGGACATTTGAACAGTATCAAAGAATTAAAGGTTTACTATCATTATCAAGGCATTCCTCAAAATTTCATCAAGCAAAGTTTATTAATGTTTCTCTCAGAGTTTTTAAATGAAGCTATTCGAGATGAATATCCTAATGAAGAGCTATATGAATACATTGAAAATGGACTAAAATTTTTAGATCAATCGGATCAAGTAGTGGACTTTCATTTAGTGTTTTTGATGAACTTATCTAAATACATCGGTTGTTACCCGAAAGGGACGCATATTGAAGAACCTTATTTTAACCTTGAGAATGGAGAGTTTACCTCACGTGTTGATCGATTTACAAATTTAACCATAGAACAGACTGTTTTGTTTAGAAAATTGTATGAATTGAACTTTCAAGATTTAGATAAAGTTCACTTTAGTGGAAATCAAAGAGAAGAGTTGTTGAAAATATTGATAAAATATTATAGTTTGCACCTTAATGGGTTTAGAGAACCTAAATCCATGACCATATTAAAGACATTGTTTCGATAGGAAGATGAAAAAGATACTCAGTTTTTTAATAGTTTTAATGACTGCTAATCTGGCACATGCCCAGAAAGTAAAGGTGTTTGATAAGGAGTCAAAAGCAGGTATTCAAGACCTTAAGATTACGCAAATCGATGGTCAAGAATTTGTTAGAACAAACTATGACGGTGAAGCGGATATATCCTCTTTAACTACCGCTAAATCTTTTATTTTTAGTCATCCTGACTACTTTGTTTCCGAGTATTCTTTTAGAAAATTGCAGAAAAGAGAATTTACCATAAGTCTTATAAGAAGACCTGAAGCCTTGCAGGAAATTGTTCTGTCAGTCTCAAAAGAGGAAGAGAATATCAAGCAAATTGCGGAACAAATAGAAATTATCACAGCGGCTGATGTTAAAAAGTTAGCCCCTCAGACTTCTGCGGACATGCTAGCTGCGAGTCCTGGGGTTCGAGTACAAAAATCTCAATTTGGTGGAGGATCACCAGTTTTAAGAGGGATGGAGGCTAACCGCGTACTTATGGTTATTGATGGTGTTCGAATGAACAATGCAATTTATAGAAAAGGACATTTACAGAATTCTATTACTGTTTCTCCCTTAAGTTTGGAGAGAACCGAAGTAATTTTTGGACCTTCTTCGGTGCGTTATGGTTCAGACGCCTTGGGAGGTGTAATTCATTTTTATACCCAAAGCCCTCAGCCTAATGAAGACCCTATTTCTGATGTATCTTATTATACAAGAGTTTCATCGGCAAATAGTGAATATACCAATCAGTTTACCTTTTCAACAAGTCAGAAACGTTGGGCAAGTTACACCAGTGTGAGTCATAGTAAATTCGGGAGTCTTGTCATGGGAAAAAACAGAGTTCATGGATATGAAAAATGGGGCTTAGTTCCATTATATTCTGATAATTCAAGGGATTTTTACAATCCGAATGCCGTTGTCAATCCCGATCCAACTGTTCAGAAAAACACAGGGTTTAATCAAAGTGATGTCTTGCAAAAATTTATTGTTGATTTAAATGAAAATCATCAGGCTATTGCCAATTTTCAATACAGTCAATCTTCTGACATACCTAGATTTGATAAACTTACAGAATATTCTAAAGGCAAATTGAAATTTGCTGAATGGTATTATGGACCTCAGATAAGATTGATGGGATCTTTGCAGTTAAAATCTGAATTTGATTCTAAATGGATTGATTTTAGCAATATTGTTTTGGCTTATCAACATCTTGAAGAAGAGCGTGTGCAGAGAAAATTTGGTTCCTTAGACAGATCTTATAGAGATGAGTATGTCGATGTTTTTGGTTTGAATGCGGATTTCGGAGTCGGCTTAACTGATAAGCTGAATCTTCAATATGGTTTAGAATTAGCTTTCAATGGTGTGGCTTCTCGAGCAATAGGTCATGTGTTAACTGTTGATGGTAACCAAGTGACCGGATATTCCGATACTTTTGATGTGCAGTCTCGTTATCCGGATGGAGGTTCTACCTATAATAACCAAGCTTTTTATGTTGATCTCAAGTCAGAACTCAGTTCAAAAACCGTTCTGAACGCAGGATTGAGATATACAGCGACTCAGTTAAAAGCTAAATGGAATGACCAAACATTCATCACCTTGCCTGATGAGGAAATTTACTTGAATAATCAAGCACTTACGGCGAATTTGAGTTTAGCCTATAGTATAAATAACTTTTGGCAGCTCAACGGACTAGTATCTTCCGGGTTTAGATCTCCAAACATCGATGATGTAGGAAAAATTAGAGAGAAGAATGGATTCGTTTCTGTTCCAAATGTAGATTTGAAGCCTGAATACGCCTATAATGCCGAATTAGGACTTGCACGCTACTTTGTGAACCGAGAATACCGTATTGGGTTAAACACTTATTATACCCTCTTAGATGACTATATAATGCGTGCTATCTATGACATTAGTGGTGCTCCTGTTGACCCTTCGAATCCCCCAACTATTATTTATGACGGAGAAGAGGTAATTACTTATGCCAATGTGAACAAAGGAACTGCCTATATTTATGGATTGACTTTAGATGCAAGAGGTCGTTTTGCTAGATATTATTCTGCTGCAGGTAGTTTAACTTATACCAAAGGGAGGTCTTATGACGAAGGAACACCTCTTTCCTCCATACCTCCTGTATTCGGAAATGCGTCTCTAGGATTTGAAAAAAATAGAGTTTCTCTTGGTGTTAACTTTGATTTCAATGGGGCCAAAAACGCTGAGGAATACAACTTAATCGAAGGAATCGATAATATTGAACAGAGTCCTATAGACCCTAGTTCTGAGGAGAGTAGATTGATCTTTGTTGGAACGCCTAATTGGTATATCCTTAATGCTAACGGAGGTTTTGCAATCAACCAACATGTGCAATTTCAAGTAATGGTAAACAATATATTAGATCAACATTATAAAGAAT
Source organism: Flavobacteriaceae bacterium (assembly GCA_049607205.1). Lineage (GTDB taxonomy): Bacteria > Bacteroidota > Bacteroidia > Flavobacteriales > Flavobacteriaceae > JBELHR01. The sequence continues at coordinate 7,087 of JBMYWH010000036.1, forward strand.
TTGCTTCAGCAATTAGTGCGCCTGGAAGAAACTATATCGCAACGATGATGTTGAACTTCTAAGATTTAAAAGCTGCTTCACCTGTTATATCATGTCCTGTAATTAATAGATGAATGTCATGTGTCCCTTCATAAGTGATCACACTTTCTAGGTTCATCATATGACGCATGATTGAATAATCTCCAGTGATACCCATTGCTCCTAAAATTTGTCTCGCTTCTCGTGCGATTTCCAGAGCCATTTGAACATTATTTCTCTTTGCCATAGAGATTTGAGCTGTGCTAGCTCTTCCTTCATTTTTAAGGGTTCCTAATCGCCAAGTAAAGAGTTGTGCCTTGGTAATTTCTGTAATCATCTCCGCCAATTTCTTCTGCTGTAGTTGAAATGCAGCAATAGGTTTCCCGAATTGCGTTCTTTCTTTAGCATAGCGAAGGGCAGTATCGTAGCAGTCCATAGCTGCTCCAATAGCTCCCCATGCAATTCCATAACGAGCAGAATCTAAACAACTCAAAGGTGCGCCAAGTCCATCTCTACCAGGCAGTATGTTTTCTTTAGGTACTTTGACATTATCAAAGATTAGTTCTCCGGTTGCAGATGCTCTCAAGCTCCACTTGTGATGGGTCTCTGGAGTGGTGAACCCCTCCATACCTCTTTCGACAATTAGGCCTTTAATACGACCTTCTTCATTTTTTGCCCATACTACTGCAATATCTGCAAAAGGTGCGTTTGAAATCCACATTTTAGCTCCGTTGAGCACAACGTGATCTCCCTGTTCTGTATATCTTGATTCCATTCCACTTGGATTGGATCCATGATTGGGCTCTGTAAGTCCGAAACATCCCATCATTTCACCAGAAGCTAATTTAGGAAGGTACTTTTGTTTTTGGGCCTCGGACCCATATTTCCAAATAGGAAACATCACCAAGGAAGATTGAACAGAGGCTGTGGACCTTACTCCGGAATCACCTCTTTCTATTTCTTGCATGATTAAACCGTATGAAATCTGATCCAAACCAGAACCTCCATATTCTTCCGGAATATAGGGTCCAAAAGCACCGATTTCCGCTAAACCTGAAATAATTTCAGTTGGAAATTCAGCTTTTTGAGCAGCGTCTTCAATGATAGGACTTACGTCTCTTTTGACCCATTCTCTGGCCGCATCTCTGACTAATTTATGTTCTTCAGTCAGTAAATCATCTAAGTGATAGTAATCTGGTGCTTGGAACAAATCTGCTTTCATAAAGTTTATTTATTAGTTGTTTCTCTCAAATGTAATTAATTATTTCATTATTTGTATTTTTGCCCCAATGAAATACACCTTTAAGGCTACCGAACGCTTAAAGAGTAGAAAGACCATAGGGAATCTATTCACTGAAGGGAAAGTCATCAAAGCTTTTCCGTACAAACTTGTTTATGCTCCACTTCCTGATTCTAAGGAAGGACAGATTGAGTTTGCCGTCTCTGTTTCTAAACGATTATTTAAAAATGCTACGGATCGAATTAGGATTAAGCGTTTAATTCGAGAAGCTTATAGGCTAGAAAAACCTGATTTTTATGAAAAGGTGGACCAGCGCTATGCCTTAATGTTGATTTATATTACTAAGAAACCCTTGGATTTTGAGACAAGTCAGAAGGCCATGAAAAAAATATTGAACAAATTTATACTAGAAATAACCAACAAAGATGAGTAGACGAAACATAAAAGAGAGAACTAGAGCCCAAGAATCAACCAATGCAATTGAACGATTATACATCACGATGAGGCATCTGTTTGCACGAGGATTTTATAAGCCGATGGGAGTCTCAGGAGAGTCATTGAGGAAGTCACTTTTGCAATTAAGACCTGAGATTTATGGTTCTATAGCAGAGGAAAAGGTGGAATTAAATGGTTTGACTTATGTCATTGAAAGACTGCCTGAAGGAATAGAAGAATGCCAGTACATCAACTTAACTGCGGAAGAAGGATTTGATAAGGCACATTTTGAGGTTATTGTTCCAGCGAAAAGGAGAAGAAACTGTTATCGAATTGATCGCGATCAGATGAATATTGAAATTACAAGAGGAAGATCGGAGATTTATGATATCCTGACTCACTTAACATTTCTATTTATTGAATCTCATAAGATTATGGAACGTGTAGTGATCAATGCTGAAGGAGATAAGATTCGTGAATGGTTGTTATTAGAGGATATAGTAGTTAATAACAAGGAGATTTCTGATACCGAAAGAGAGGTAACTATTGCTCATTTAGCAGATGTTTTAGGAAGAACTTTTGAAGAAACTTTTGAAGCATATAGCAATTTTTCTACTAAAGAAAACCCTAATAGGTTTTTCCAAATTATCTTTTGGTTGGGTCAATTAGCGATCCAAGAATTTGTTGAAAATAAAAAGAGAATTATCAAATTTAGCTCGGTTCTTTCGGAACAAATTGGACACCATATTTATGGTGAAATCTGGGCAGATGATATTAAGAAGTTATTGATCGATAAGAATTTAGACAAGCGACCAATTCATATTATCTCGGCGAACATGCACTCGGTGATGAACAGTATTTATGCACCAATAGTATTTCCTGAGCAAGTAAAAGACGCGATGGATTTGTCTGTTTTTGAAAGTCTTTCTAAGGAAGGAAATGATCAAATGAGAAAGCAAGTAAAACATTTTGCTGCGGAACACGGATTATATTATTTACCAGATAATTCTGGGACTAATATTAACGTTCAAGTCATCGATACTGCATTGATTCCAGGTAAATCTTATGCCGATTCCACTGAGGCACCGGTAATTGTTGTTATGGATTATGCCTTCGGGGAACAAGCCTATGAGACCATGGATGAACTTCTTAAACCTATTAGAAAAGGAGATGAACGTCAGCTTATGAATGTATGTTCTGTATCTATAATGGGTAAAGCAGGAATCTTAACAGGAGGAAAAGGAGATATCATGATTCCAAGTTCTCATATTTTTGAAGGAACTGCTGATAATTATCCTTTTAAAAATGAATTGAGTTTAAGTGATTTTGAAGGCTATGGAGTAGGGGTATATGACGGTGCTATGGTGACCGTTTTAGGTACTTCATTACAAAATAAAGATATTCTGAAATTTTTCCACGAATCCACTTGGGATGTCGTAGGTTTGGAAATGGAAGGAGCTCATTATCAAAAGGCTATACAAGCTGCTGCAAGAATCCGTAGAAATATTAGAGAAGATGTTCAAGTGAGATATGCTTATTATGCTTCAGATAATCCTTTAGAGACAGGAAGTACACTTGCTTCAGGTGGATTAGGAACTACAGGAGTGGTTCCGACTTATGCCATTACACAAAAGATTTTAGAACAAATATTTAAATAGACTTAGAACCCCAAACCCAATGAACGTTTTAATTATCGGATCTGGAGGTAGAGAACATGCCTTTGCTCACGCCATTTCAAACAGCCCATTATTGTCAAATTTATTTGTAGCTCCAGGGAATGCTGGAACTGCTGCAATCGCTACGAATCTTGAATTAAACATCTCAGATTTTGAGGCGGTAAAACAAGAAGTACTGAAACATAAGATTGAACTGGTTGTGGTAGGACCGGAAGCTCCTTTAGTAGAGGGAATTCACGATTTCTTCTTAGCCGATGCAGAATTGGCTCATATTCCAGTAATTGGTCCTCAGAAACAAGGAGCAGAATTGGAAGGTTCAAAGGATTTTTCTAAGGAATTTATGCAAAGACACGGTATTCCTACGGCGGGATATCAAACATTCACGGCAGCCCAATTGGAAGAGGGAAAGGCTTTTCTGGAAACACTCAAACCACCTTATGTATTGAAAGCAGATGGACTTGCTGCTGGTAAAGGAGTTTTAATTTTAGAGGATTTAGCGGAGGCAAAATCTGAATTGACTCAGATGCTAGTGGATTCAAAGTTTGGAGCCGCTTCGTCAAAGGTTGTTATTGAAGAGTTCTTAGATGGAATAGAACTTTCCATTTTTGTATTAACCGATGGTGAATCCTATAAATTATTGCCTTCGGCAAAGGACTATAAAAGAATTGGAGAAGGAGATAAAGGTTTAAATACCGGAGGAATGGGTGCTATTTCCCCTGTACCTTTTGCGACTCAAGACTTTATTGATAAAGTAGAAGAGCGCATTGTAATTCCTACGATAGAAGGACTTAAAAAAGACGATATACCTTATGTGGGATTCATCTTTATTGGACTAATGAAAGTAGGGGATGATCCTCAAGTTATTGAGTATAATGTTAGAATGGGAGACCCTGAGACGGAAGTAGTATTGCCTAGAATAGAATCTGATCTTTTAGAGGTCTTTCAGGCGGTAGGAACTAAAACTTTAAAAGATGTTGCTTTCAAGTTGACCGATCGAACTGCTGCGACCGTAATGTCAGTAGCTGGTGGTTATCCGGAAGCCTACGAAAAAGGAAAAACTATCACCGGCCTAGATCAGGTGAATGACGCTTTAGTCTTTCAAGCAGGAACTAAATTAGTAGAGGGTGAGATTAAGACTAATGGTGGACGGGTTTTTGCCATTACAGGTATGGGAAACACCATGGAAGAAGCTTTAGAAAAAGCTTATAATGGAGTTGAACAGACTTCTTTTGAAGATCGCTTTTATCGCAAGGATATAGGCTTTGATCTTAAATAATAGATTTAGTCATAAAAAAATACTCTTCGGAGTACTGAACTGGGGACTGGGTCATGCGACGCGGTCCTCTGTTTTAATACAAGAATTACTTCAGTCAGGAAATGAAGTAATCAT
>JBMYWH010000037.1:0-11374 GCA_049607205.1 Flavobacteriaceae bacterium
GCCACTGGTGGGAGAGTATGTCACCGCCTTTTTTTTAAACCCTCATTACATTGTAATGAGGGTTTTTTTATGCGCTGGAGTTAAGGTTTATAGGGATCAACGTTATTTTGTGGGGATTTCCAAAAAAAGGGATTAATTTTGTGGAATTATTAAAATACAAGATTGATGAATTTAGAGTTGGCAGGATTGATGTTTCCAGAAGGAGTTTTAGATTATTTTACTTTAACTGAGTTTAAGGAAGAGGGAGGAAAGATTCATTTTTATTTAGAGGAGAAGAATATTTTACCTTCAGATTATAGTTCTTCTCAAGCTGTGTCAAAAGGCTTTTTAAATCCTATAGTTATAGAAGATTTTCCGCTACGAGGGAAAGATGTTTTACTTCATATAAAACGCCGACGCTGGACTTTAAAAGAAACCGGAACGATTATTCAACGGGATTGGACTCTTGCCGCCCAAGGAATCAAAATGACTGCAGACTTTGCAGCTTTTTTAAAAGGTATCAGTGGATACTCATCCTCTGAGTACTTCTAGAATAGCTAAGATCTACAATACCAATAGCGATAAACTACAAAAGGCTTATAAACACAAGCTTAGCGATTATAATAGTTGGAGACATAAGTCTCATGCAGAAGACTGGATTCTTTATGGAAAGAACCTAGGAAAGTATCTGAGTATTGATGAGACAAGTCTATCCAAAGGAGAGCTTTATACTATTGTGACAAACAAAGAAGCTCTAGGCCAGAAGGGTACTATTGTTGCCATGATCAAAGGTACACGAAGCGAAGATGTTATAAGAGTTCTAGAGAAGCTTCCTTTATCTAGACGTAATATGGTAAAAGAGGTTACCCTAGATATGGCTGCTAATATGAATTTGATTGTCAAGCGTTGTTTTAAAAAGGCTATTATCGTCACTGATAGATTCCATGTTCAAAAGCTAGCTAGTGAAGCAGTTCAAGAACAACGTATTAAGTACCGTTGGGAAGCTATCAGTCAGGAGAATAAGATGATGAAGGAGTCTAAATCTACAGGCTATTCTTATCAACCAGAAGTTCTGTCTAATGGAGATACAGTTCGACAGTTATTAGCAAGAAGTAGACATTTATTATTTAAAAGTCCTTCAAAATGGACGAGTTCCCAATCAGAAAGAGCTGTCCTATTGTTTGAACGTTATCCGAGGATTTATCAGGCTTATAAACTATCACAATCGTTGAGTGGTGTCTTTAGTTCTTGCACCAATAAAGATACAGCAAGGTTAGAATTAGCCAGGTGGTATCAGGAGGTTGAAAAGGCTAATTTTGAATCTTTCCAAGTGATCTCAAGAACTATTTATCATCATTATGATAAGATATTAAACTACTTCATCAATCGAAGCACCAATGCCTCTGCGGAATCTTTTAATGCAAAGATCAAGGACTTCAGAAGACAGTTTAGAGGAGTAAAAGACATCCCTTTTTTTCTGTACAGATTATCTAAATTATATGCTTAAAATTAATTCCTCCCCAACTTTTGAGGTTGATCCGTTTATAGTGGTCTTCATATATTATGAGGTGTATAATATCGTATCTTTGCATTATGCACAAATTGAATAAAAATCTCTTCGTTTTAATATTGGGAATGCTGGCCATGATTGGTCCATTTAATATTGATACTTGTTTACCGGCCTTTGGTCAAATGGCAGACTATTTTGCAGTTCCGTTTAAGAAGGTTGAGCTGAGCATGAGCTTGTTTTTTCTTGGCTTTGGTTTAGGGCAGTTAGCTGCTGGATATCTTAGTGATATTAAAGGAAGAAGGTTTGTGGTTAGTGTAGGTCTTGTAATTTCAATTATTGGAAGTATATATCTTGTTTTTGTAGAAGATATATACGGATTCTATATTGGTCGTGTGCTTCAGGCAATAGGTGGTGGTTTCGTGGGAGTTACCATTGCTACAATAGTTAGAGACTATTTTAAAGGTAGTGAAGCTGCGAGTATTATGAGTAATATTATGATGATTGCAATGGCTGCACCACTTATTGCACCTACTATTGGAGCTGGTTTATTACATTCCTTTTCATGGAGGTCAATATTTGTTTTTATCGCTATTTATGGTGGAATTCAACTTTTTCTAGTTCGTTGGAAGATTTTTGATGCAGCGCGTGAATCTGTTGATAGAGATCCGTTTTTTACTAGGTTAAAAGTTGTTTACTCAAACTCTAAAGCTTTGAGATATATGGCTGCTATGGCTATTCCATCAGGAGCCTTATACACCTATTTAACTTGTGCGCCCTTTATTTATCAGGAGTTTTTTGGACTCAGTGAGTCTAATTTTGCCTTGATGTTTGGACTGAATGGAGGTATGTTGATTATTATGAATAAAGTAAATGCAGTCCTGGTGAAATCTTATAATCCTGAATCTTTATTGACTTTTGGATTAGTTATGCATTTATCAACCTTATTTGCTATAATTTCTTTAGTGCTATTAGACTATCCAAGTCCTTATATAATACTTCCTTTATTGACCTTGCATTTAGGTTCCCTTGGCTTTATTTCAGGAAATGCAACAACCTTAGCTTTAGAATCCTATGACATGAATTTAGCAGGATTGGCTAATTCTCAAATGAGAGTTATAGGAATTATTTTTGGTTCATTAGCAGGATTTGTCGCAAGTAGCTTTAATAATCACACCTTGTTTCCACCTGTAATAGTTATGTTCTCCTGTTCTTTACTAGGATTTATTATTTATTATTTCTGGGGGAAATCTAAGACTTTAGCTTAGATCTTTATCAATAGATATAAATTTTTGAAAAGCGACCTTTTGACCTATGCATTTGAATAAGGACCTAAAACAATATTATTTAGAGGATTTTCAATTAGTACTCAAGGAACCTATGGAGTTTTGGGACTTGGATAGCCTTATTTTACGTGAGGCACTAGTGAAAATTAATCTGAACCCTGAGGTACAAACCCTTTACTCTAAACACAATGCGAAAGAAGAGAGCTATTTGTTCCTGACCTTTTCTAAAAAGGTTGAGCGCTCCTTGTTTCGATATGCACTTCCCTTTATATTAGATCAGTTTAATGCTCGTGGAGTTTTTTGTTTTTATGAATATCTGTCTCCTCGTGAAAACATGAATTTAAAGGTTCCTAATAATGCCAATCAAGGTGCTGTGAATAATCCAGAATATTTTCAAGTAGATCATATTAAAATCGGGTTAGAAACGAATTCGGAAATAGAACATGAACGTTTTTGGGCGCTTTTGATTGAAGTACTGTATCGATTATAGATGGTTTAAAGTATTGTTAATTATTTATTTCAAGTTTGAATATTTATTAATTTTGCTGCTAAATTGTTAATTATGAAAAAGTTATTGATGTTGTTTGTGGTTTTTGGAATGACAACATTTGGGTATAGCCAAGGAATTAAAGATAGTTTGAACCAATCTATTACTGAGCTCATCGATGTTGTTGTTCTAAATGAGATTTATGTAAATGAAAATTTGGATGAGATTGAGTCACTTCTTTCTACTGTGAAGGAATTGAAGGAGCTGAGCGTGGATCAGGTTTGGCAGAATCAATTAAATATGACAGAGAAGAGATTATTTGATATCAAGCAAGGAAATGATCCTAAAACTTCAGCTCGAAAGATTTATAAAATTGAGCTAACATTGAATAATCAAATTAAACGATTTACTTCAAGAATTAGTAATGGGGAGAGTATAAAGGATTATTTAATAGATCTTCCAGTTGAATAAAAAACCCGATTCCTTAGAAGAAACCGGGTCTATTTCAAGTCTACCTGATGGTAATATCAATCATTTAACCTATTAACTAAAAATCAAGTATAGCTCTTGAAATTACTATTTGTTGTATTTCACTGGTCCCTTCATAGATCTGAGTGATTTTTGCATCTCGCATTAAGCGTTCTACATGATATTCTTTAACGAATCCGTATCCACCATGAATTTGAACGGCTTCTGTTGCAATCTCCATAGCTTTTTCTGCTGCATAGTATTTTGCCATGGCACCAGAGAGGTCATAGTTTTCTCCTTGGTCCTTATCCCAAGCCGCTTTGAGCACCAGTTGACGGGCAGCTTCAATTTCAGTAGCCATTTTTGCTAATTTAAAGGCGATGGCTTGATGCTTCCCTATCTCTTTCCCAAAGGATTTTCTTTCTTTTGCATATTGAAGTGCTAACTCATATGCTCCTGAGGCAATTCCTAAGGCTTGAGCAGCAATCCCAATACGACCACCGGCTAAGGTTTTCATTGCGAATTTAAAGCCAAAACCATCTTCACCAATTCTATTTTCTTTAGGTACTTTAACATCAGTAAACATTAATGAATGTGTGTCACTTCCACGAATCCCTAATTTATTTTCTTTAGGCCCTACCTGAAACCCTGGCATATCCTTATCAAGGATTAAGGCGTTGATTCCTCTATGACCTTTCTCAACATCAGTCTGAGCAATCACTAAGTAGACACTTGCAGTAGATCCATTAGTAATCCAGTTTTTAGTTCCGTTGACTAAGTAGTGATCTCCCTTGTCTATAGCAGTGGTTTTTTGAGAAGTAGCATCTGATCCGGCTTCAGGCTCACTTAAACAAAATGCACCAATGATTTCTCCCGTGGCAAGCTTTGTTAAATACTTTTCCTTTTGTTCTTGAGTTCCATATTTTTCAAGTCCCCAACATACTAAGGAGTTATTTACACTCATTACTACGGAGGCTGACGCGTCAATTTTTGAGATTTCTTCCATGGCTAATACATAAGAAACTGTATCCATTCCTCCACCGCCATATTGTGGATCTACCATCATACCGAGAAAACCAAGTTCTCCCATTTTTTTTATCTCTTCCTTCGGGAATTGTTGGTTTTCATCTCTTTCAATGACGCCCTCAAGCAATTCAGCTTTTGCAAAATCACGAGCCGCATCACGAATCATTACCTGTTCTTCGCTTAGTCTATAATTCATTTATTGTTTTAGTTTAGTTGTTTTTAATACGGAGTCTATAAATATATGTAAAATTTCATCTGTTTTATTAGGATTTTGATAATTTATGAGATGAATAAAAAAACTTATGTTATTTTTTTGATAAATTGAATTTTAGTGATAAATGTTAGCTTTTACATTGCTTATTTTGTGAAAATTTACGGATATGTAAATGTTGTTGAATGTCTTAGGATTTAAATTAAGTGCAAGGGTATTTTTTTTATATTTGTTTGATTTGAAAAAAATCACCTAAACAAACTAACAACAAACATGAAAAATTTATTAAAATCCTATGAGGAGAAGGCTCCAGAAATTGTATTTCACTGGCGGGACTCCCAAACGGATGCTGAAGGTTGGACCGTAATCAATTCGTTGAGAGGTGGTGCAGCTGGAGGAGGAACAAGGATGCGTAAAGGATTGGATTATAATGAGGTCCTTTCTTTAGCTAAAACGATGGAGGTTAAATTTACCGTTTCTGGACCAGCTATTGGCGGGGCTAAAAGTGGAATTAATTTTGACCCTCAAGATCCTAGAAGAAGAGAAGTTCTTGAAAGATGGTATAAGGCGGTGAGTCCATTATTGAAACATTATTATGGAACCGGAGGAGACCTTAATGTTGATGCGGATAAGGATGTAATTCCTTTAACAGAGGATTGTGGAGTATGGCATCCCCAGGAAGGTATTTTTAACGGGCATTTCAAACCTAGTGAAGCTGAAAAGATCAATCGAATTGGTCAACTAAGAATGGGGGTAATTAAGAAATTAGAAAACCCTAAATATTCTCCAGATGTCACTAAAGGTTATACTGTAGCAGATATGCTTACAGGCTATGGAGTGAGTGAAGCTGCAAAACATTTTTACGATCTATATGGAGGAAGCATAGCGGGAAAAACCTGTATCGTTCAAGGATTCGGGAATGTTGGATCGGCAGCTGCTTATTATCTGACTCAATTAGGAGTTAAAGTAGTTGGAATTATTGATAGAGAAGGAGGAGTGATTTCGGAAAATGGATTTAGCATGGAAGAAATGACTGAGCTCTTTTTAAATAAAGATGGGAATAAATTGGTCTCTGATCAAATGATTCCTTTTGATGAAATAAATGATAAAATCTGGTCTCTCGGAGCTCAAATTTTTATACCTGCAGCGGCCTCAAGATTGGTGTCTAAGGATCAGGTAGAGAAGATGATAAAGAGTGGTTTAGAACTGATATCTCCTGGAGCCAATGTGCCTTTTGCAGATAAAGAGATCTTCTTCGGGCCAATAATGGAGTACACAGATGAACGCGTAAGTTTATTGCCAGATTTTGTTTCAAATTGCGGAATTGCTCGAGTATTTGCATTTTTTATGGAAAATAGAGTAAGTTTACCGATGAATGATGATGAAATTTTTAAGGATACTTCTAATACGATTAGAAAAGCTTTAGAAAAGACGCATCAAAAAGATAGTTCAAAAATAAATATTTGTAAAACGGCTTTTGAAATAGCCCTTGAAACTTTAATGTAATAGAAACATGGAAATTTTAGTATTAGTAATTTTTGTCCTTGGTTATTTAGCAATAACACTGGAGCATAATTTGAAGATTGATAAATTAATTCCGGCATTAGCCATGATGGCTTTGTGTTGGGCAGTAATCGCCTTAAACCACATGGAGGTGTTTAATGTAGATGCGGCACTTCGGCAATTAGTTCCTGGTCATATCGAAGAAGTATTATTGCACCACTTGGGAAAAACTGCTGAAATTTTAGTGTTTTTGATGGGAGCAATGACCATTGTTGAGATTATTGATTACTTCGATGGATTTGCTACAATTAAAGATTTTGTAACTACTAAATCGAAAAAGAAGCTCTTATGGATCTTTTCTTTTTTAGCCTTCGTATTATCTGCGATCATCGATAATTTAACAGCAACTATTGTTCTTATTTCTATTTTGAGAAAATTAGTATCAAGTAGGGAAGAAAGAATTTGGTTTACAGGTATTATAATCGTGGCTGCAAACGCAGGTGGTGCTTGGTCTCCAATTGGTGATGTTACTACTACCATGCTTTGGATTGGTAAAAAAGTAAGTGCAGGTAAATTGATTGAGTTTGTATTCTTACCATCTTTAGTTACCATGTTAGTACCTACTTATATCGCCTCAAAAATGAAAATTTTTAAAGGAAATATAGAGCCTGTTGAAACTAAAGAGGACGAAGAAGTAGAAGCGAATCCTATTTATAAGAGAATGGGTAAGGTGATGCTTTATCTTGGTTTAGGTGGAATTATCTTTGTTCCTATTTTCAAAACCGTAACCCACTTGCCACCTTATGTAGGAATGATGTTATCTCTTTCTGTTGTAGCTACCTTTGCTGAGATCTTCTCAAATAGAAAGTTTAAAATTGAAAATGCAATGACTACTCATGGTGCAGGTCATGAAGAAGGACACCACCCAAGTGCTGTACATATAGCTCTTTCTAAAACTGAGATGCCAAGTATTTTATTCTTCTTAGGTATTTTAATGGCTGTAGCGGCTTTAGAATCTCTAGGAATGTTATTCCACTTCGCAGAGTATTTGAATACTGCTATTCCTAATACTGACATTGTTGTGATGTTATTTGGTATAGGATCAGCTGTAATTGATAATGTTCCATTAGTAGCGGCTTCTATGGGAATGTTCCCAGACCCTATGGATCACCATATCTGGCACTTTATTGCTTATGCTGCTGGAACAGGAGGATCTATGTTAATTATTGGTTCTGCAGCTGGAGTTGTAGCGATGGGAATGGAGAAAATTGATTTCTTCTGGTATTTGAAGAAAATCACCCCTCTTGCAATCATTGGATATGTTGTGGGATCTATTACATTTATCTTATTAAGAGATTATGTCTTAATAGGACAATAGAAAGATATTTAAGATTTAAAAAAGCCTCAATGTTTATTGAGGCTTTTTTTGTTAGATTTTTATTACTTTAAAGGACGAAAACAATTTTCATATTGTATTTTCGTTGTACTAAATTTAAACCTGAGCATGAAAGCAATTTTCTTTTTGATGAACTATTTCGTTCAAGAAACAAGTGAGGTGGTTGAAAACCTTGATACAGTGCCTACTGAAAAAACCTTATCGGTATACAATCTTATTATGGATGGTGGAATAGGGGGACAAATCATTATTTTATTGTTAGTGATTTTATTAGCTGTAGCTTTATATATCTACTTTGAACGTTACTTTACAATCAAGGCTGCGGCCAAGATGGAAAAGAACTTTATGAATCAAATCAAGGATAATATCCTAAATGGTAACCTTGAGGCTGCGCGTAGTTTATGTGTTCAAGAAAATTCTCCTGCATCTCGATTGATTGAAAAAGGGGTTGCTAGAATTGGAAAACCTCTTGAAGATATCAATACCGCTATTGAAAATGCAGGTAAATTAGAGATTTATAAATTGGAAAGAAACGTTAGTGTGGTAGCTACTATTGCAGGAGCTGCGCCTATGATTGGATTCTTAGGGACGGTTCTTGGAATGATTGTAGCGATTCATGAAATTGCCAATGCCGGAGGTCAAATCGATATCAAAATGTTATCCGATGGATTATATACGGCAATGACCACTACGGTAGCTGGATTGATCGTGGGTATTATAGCCTATATCGCTTATAACCATTTAGTAAGTTTAACCGATAAGGTGGTTTATAATATGGAGGCCAAAGCCGTAGAGTTCTTAGACTTATTAAACGAGCCAATTTAAGATGAATATCCGAGGAAGAAATAAAGTCAATCCTAATTTCAATATGTCGTCCATGACGGATATTGTTTTTTTATTGTTGATCTTTTTTATGATAACTTCAACCTTAGTGACGGTCAATGCAATTGATGTATTGTTGCCTAAGGCTGGTGGTAAGACGGAAAATAAGTCTGCTGTGTCGGTAAGTATTACCAATGATCAAACTTATTTTATTGATCAGGATCAAGTTGATGAAGCTGCGTTAGAGTTAGAAATCCTAGAAGCTGTTGGAGCTGATAAGGAAAAGGTAGTTGTTATTCGTGGGGACCAACAAGCTCCTTATGAAAAGGTGATGAAGGTAATTGATATTGCCAATCGAAATAAATTGAAGATGATTCTTGCTGTAAAAGGAGGATAATGCATAAAAACGAACAAAAATCTGCTGTTTTAACTACTCTGATTATGATCTTGATCATCTTCGGAATGTTCTTCATTGGTCTAGAATATATGGATCCCCCTGAAGAATATGGGGTCGCGGTAAATTTTGGGACTACGGATGTAGGCCAGGGACCTCCTGTGATGAATAATGAAAGCCAAGCGGTAGAAGAAGAAGTGAAACCTGTTGAGCCAGAGGTTGAGCAAGTTTCTCAAAGTCCAGCCCCGGCTGAAACGAGCGAGGAAGTAACAGAAACCGTCGTGACTGAAGACCCAGAGGCTATCGCTCTTGCCAAGAAGAAAAAGGAAGAAGAAGAGGCCCTGAAAAAAGCTGAAGAAGAACGAATCGCCCAAGAGCTGAAAGAGGCAGAAGAAGCAGCAAAGAAGGCAGAGTTAGATGCGTTGATGGGGAATCTAGATTCGCCTAATCCGAGTTCTGAAGGAGATGACACCACCAAGGGTGTAAAAGGAAAAGAGAATGGAGATCCTAATGCAACAGATTATTATGCTTCAGGAGGATCGGATTCAGACGGTAATTATCGTTTGGCAGGGAGAAAAGTTCTTAAAAAACCTGTATATACTGCTAATTGTGAAGAAGGGACAATTTTCGTTAGGATAGAGGTGGATAAGAATGGAAATGTGACTAAAGCTACTCCTGGAGTAAAAGGTTCCACTTCTCAAGCACCATGTTTGATGAATCCTGCAAAAAGAGCTGCGCTTGAAACTAAATTCAATGTAGACCCAGATGCTTCTCAGATTCAAATAGGGACCATCGTATACCAATTCAAAACAGTAAGTTCAAATTAACATGACTTATCAAGAAACTTGTGACTGGCTCTTCAGTCAGCTTCCCATGTATCAACGTATGGGAAAGGCCGCCTATAAAGCTGATTTAAGCAATACTGAGCTCCTAATGGAGCATCTTAAGCATCCAGAAAATGGATTTAAGTCTGTTCATATAGCAGGAACCAATGGGAAAGGATCAACTTCTCATATGATTGCGGCGGCATTGTTCAGAGCGGGATATAGGGTTGGTTTATATACTTCACCACATCTCTTAGACTTCAGGGAACGCATTAAAGTTAATGGAGCTTATATTTCTGAAAAGGAGGTTATAGACTTCGTGTCTTTAAATCAATCTTTTTTTGAGCAGAATTCTTTATCATTTTTTGAAATGACTGTAGGGATGGCTTTTGATCACTTTAGAAGACATCAAGTAGATATTGCCGTTGTTGAAGTTGGGCTTGGAGGACGTTTGGATTCGACCAATGTAATTTCTCCTTTATTAGGGGCAATAACCAATATTGGTCTAGATCATGTTCAGTTTTTAGGAGATACTTTAGAAGGTATTGCTCAGGAGAAAGCTGGAATCATCAAAGAAGACTGTCCAATTGTTATAGGAGAATATCAAGAGGAGACTTATCCTGTTTTTAAAAAAATTGCACGCTCAAAGAAGGCAAAGTTGATCAATGCCTTTTCACAAGCCTGGCCTGATTATGATTTAGATCTAGAAGGGACTTATCAAAAGCATAATGCGCTTACTGCACTGACGGTTTTAAACTGTTTAAAACATGGAATGACCTCAGATGCAAGTTCTTTTGATTTACTAAATAAAGAGGTCTATGCTTATTCCTTTGCACATGTAATGGAATTAACTGGCTTACAGGGAAGATGGCAGAAACTTGCAATTAATCCCTTAACTATTGCCGATACCGCCCACAATAAGGAAGGCCTTAGTTATACCATGAAGCAATTGAAAGAATTGGGTAAAGAGATGCATATTGTTTTAGGTATGGTATCTGATAAGAATCTAGAGTCTCTAGTTAGCCTTTTTCCCAAGAATGCTAAATACTATTTCTGTGCTGCAAATATTAACCGCGCTGTTTCCGCGGAAGAATTAAAGGCTCTGTTTGAGGCGCATGATAGACAGGGAGAATTATTTCTCTCTGTAAGTGAAGCATTTAATAATGCAAAATCAAATGCTTCAACCGATGATGTAATTTATGTAGGAGGAAGTACCTTTGTAGTTGCTGAAATTTTATAAAAAAATTCAAAAAGATGTATTGTCAAACTTAAATATTGTTTTATATTTGCATCCGCTAAGGGCAATTAGCTCAGTTGGTTCAGAGCACCTCGTTTACACCGAGGGGGTCGGGGGTTCGAATCCCTCATTGCCCACAACAGTTCTTTTGAAGAATTGATGTGAAATCACATAACCCGAAAGGGGCAATTAGCTCAGTTGGTTCAGAGCACCTCGTTTACACCGAGGGGGTCG
>JBMYWH010000038.1:0-8354 GCA_049607205.1 Flavobacteriaceae bacterium
TAGAAGGCCTCAAATAAACCTAAGTATACGGCGTGATTCTCTTTGATTCCATATCCGTAATCCAGTCTTATATTAAGATGCTTTTTTTTGATGGCATTATATCTGATTCCCGCTCCAACTGAAGGGAGCCATTTGTTGGAATCATACAAAGTTGTTTGATAGTCTGCTTCCCAGATTCTTCCGATTCCGGCATTTGCTACAAGGCCCCATCTGAAATGCTTTTGATCAAAATTATAACGATATTCAGCTTGTAGATCAATCTGGTTTTTACCCCTGTATTTCCCGCGCATATATCCCCTTAAATCAACTTGACTCAAGTCAACACTGCTTACTCCATATAATGCCAAAGCTCCGTACGGCACATCACCAAAATAGTTTGATCCATTAAATCTAAGAGCAATTACATCCCTTGCTTTAATAGATATATACTTCATCGCATTGTAATTGATACTATAAAAATTATCTGTTGCCCCAATAAAGGATTGACTCGTTAAAAGGTATAGATTGGAATAGTTTCCTTTTCTAGGATAGTAGATATAATCACGAGTATCGTAGGTGGCCATTAAACCTATAGAAGATTGAGTAGAGTTCTCTATTTGGAGGTTTGGGTCTTCGGTGTCATTGATGATTTCGGTAAAGGTTTGAGGTGTATAATTAAAATAGACACCTGCATATAAGTAAGGACGGATTTTCTTTAATAATTTCAATCTGATAAAATAATCCTTTTCCACATATTCAAGAGATTGATTATCCATGTACATGTATTTTACAGGAATCTTGAAGGACCCTATATTGACATTTACTCGAAATAGATCTTGTTTGAAATACAAATCTTGACTAAGCCACCAAGAATAACTTTTATTCAAACCATACATTCCCATAAAGCTCGTTTTAGACATAGGCGAAACTTTATCTGAGGAGTTTATTTTGTACATCACAGCTCCCATGGCTCCAAATGAGGGACCAAAAGTAGGGTTGGACATCACAATTGGCATGGGCATAAATGTCACTTTTTTATCCATCATCTTTTGACTGTTTGCCTGAAAATGACAGAAAAAGAGTAGTGATACTCCTATAGAAAACACCTTGTTCATTTATTAAGAGTTTGATACTCTTAAAGATAGTGAAAATCTACTTCTTTTTCTTAGATTGAAATTTCTTCTTAGCATATTCACGCATATCTACTACTGAATCCGTTTCATCAACGATTTCCAATCCGAGTAAGGATTCGATAATGTCTTCTTGAGTAATAATCCCCTCAAGACCACCATATTCATCTACGATTTGAGCAATATGTTCTTTTTGTTCAACGAATTTTTCAAACATGGAAAGGGCTTTAGTCCCCTTAGGAACTACGATGATTTTACGAGAAATATCCTTGAGTTGTGCATCGTGATTTCCTGAATGCGCATCTCCCACTCTTATATAGCCCGTTATATTTTCATCATTATCCGCGTAAATTGGAATTCTAGAAAATGAAGCAAATCTTGAATCTTTTAGAAAATCAGCTAAAGTCATTTCTTGATCTGCCAGGGCTACCACAACCCTTGGCGTCATGATGTCTGTAACGCTGATTTTGTTAAGCTGTAAAATGTTTTGAATGATCTTGTTCTCTTTTGAAGAAAATAAACCTTCTTCCTCCCCAATACTCGCAAGAGCTGCTATCTCCTCTCTACTTGTAGTCTTTTCGTCCGTTGGCTTAGTGAATAACTTGGTAATTACTGCTGACATAGCAACAATCGGGTAGGTTAGAAAGATCATCCCTTTGATGGTGTAGTACGAGCTCTTTGACAATTGTCGGCTAAAAGTAGATCCTATAGTTTTAGGAATAATTTCCGTAATAACTAAAATTAAAATAGTCAAAATAGCCGAAACCCAACCAAAGGCTTCTTCACCCCATATCTGAGTAGCTTGAGAACCCACCCCTGCAGCTCCAATGGTATGTGCTACTGTATTCAGGGAAAGAATAGCTGAAAGAGGCTTGTCAATGTTTTCTTTCAGGTTCAAGAACTTTCCAGCCCATTCATGTCCTTCTTCACTCTTTACCATCAAGTAAGTTGGGGGAGTGGAAAGTAGTACAGATTCCATGATAGAACATAGGAATGATACAAAAAGGGCTAAAAATAAATAGGCAAATAGTAGAAACATTGATTCCGGGTTTAAAGAAGATACTAAATTACGGAATTTGTTCCAAAAAAAACCTACTACTCTAATGAGCAGTAGGTCCTAGTCAATTAATGACTATTCATTTTAAGGGAGGAAATCGAATTTCCTTTTTTTGAACTTAGGGACAACGTAAAGTTACAAAATTATAGAGTTAAGTGCTTGATTTTTAACATAGTTTAGCTGTTTTATGCACCTGAGTGAGTTCCATTTTTTCTGTTTTAAGAGATAAAAGTAAATAAAACTTGACATTTTGATAAATTATAATATCTTTGTGTCAAGTTTGCTTTACAATTAATCAAATTAACTTTACTATGAATGAACATGCTTTTGATTCTAATAATCAAAAAAACACAAAAAAATTAGCTATATGGACACTGCTATGGGTCTCTTCTATGGCTATTGCAACCTTTGGTCCTGAATTTATTTGGGAGAGCAAAGTATTGACCATTACTGGAATTGTGATTAACGCATTGCTAGGTGTAATAATGATTCTTGTGAACATTAAATATATTTCGGGACTTGATGATCTTCAAAAGAAAATTCAACTAGATGCCATGGGTATTGCCCTTGGAGTTGGCGTCATTGGTGGATTATCTTATTCTTTATTAGACACCACGAATGTTATCAAAGGGGATGCTGAAATTTCCTATTTAGTCATTGTGATTAGTATCACCTATTTAATCGCCATCTTCGTTGGCCAAAAACGCTATTCATGATCAACAAACTCAAAGTATTAAGGGCTGTTAAGGATATGACTCAGGCTGATTTAGCCTCAGCATTAGGGGTTTCTCGTCAAACAATTAATGCCATAGAAAAAGGGAAGTTTGACCCTTCCTTAAGTTTAGCATTCAAGATGTCCACTCTATTTCAGTTGCCTATCGAAGAGATTTTTGAAAAAGAAACAGATTCTTAAAAGGATTAAGATTCGTAAATATCAAATTTTTCAGCATATGCCTTCATGAATTCGGCATCTTCAAATTGCTCATTGCTCATGCTTAAAAAACCTTGTAAGAAAGTATCAAATTCACCTTTTTCAAATACAGTTAGCATTTTTCCACCAAATTCACATTTCGCTTCATGCCAAACATTTGGTGGAACTGTTATGGTGTCTCCTTTTTGTAATAATATGGTTTCATCGTCAAAGATTAACTCCATAGTTCCTTCTAACATATAGAAAGTTTCTGTCATTATTTTGTGATGATGTCTTGCTAAATGAAATCCTGGTTTCAAAGTGTCTTCAATTAAACAAAGTTGTCCACCCGTATCCTTTGATGCGATTTTCACAAAACAATGATCCTGTGCATAAGGGTAATTATCCCCTTCTCCTGATTTAATAAATTGCTGTCTTTTCATCTCTTTAATTTACGATATAAATATTAAAACATAGCAAAGAGCAAAAACACTAGTCAAAGACAAGTTGTCTTTTAATTTGTTGAAACCTAGTTCAAAAGCAAAAATAAGGGTTGAGGCTGCAATCGCGATATAATCCAAATAGGAAATAAGCTGAAACCAAGAACTCTCTTGAATTTGCAACATAGCCTGATCAATATTTGTCCAATCGATATAATTGAAATCCATAAAAAACAGGTCTAATCCCAGTTTTACAAGATTGATGAAAATAAGAAAAATCAATACTGTTCTCAGGGCATTTAAGATTTCAGCCGGACGAGTTTTTAAAGCAAATAATTCTATACAAATAAGCTGAACCCCATAAATCACTACAAGTATAAAAACCGCAAAAATAGCCATAATCAGCATATTCAATTGACTTGCTGCTTTGAGTATTCCTAGTTGTTCAAACTCAAAATGAGAGATAATTATAGAAACTCTCGTATATCCTTCAATCAGTAATATAGCAAGATAAGCCACTAGAAGTAGTATGGTTCTGGAATAAGAAGTTTTCATATTTAGTTTGCTTCAATTATAGCAGAGATGAATAGGAGTATAGAAGGAAAAGTAAAGGACCTAAGCTGAGGGAATTGAGCTTGAGAAACTTTATTTTTCTTTATAAGACTTTTATAAAAGTTGAATCCCTTGAAACCGATCAAGCTAAAAAGCCAGAAGGCATATAGTTCTAATAAAACGTGTTTAGAAAGATATAAAATTACCTCCCAAGGAAGATCCAAACCACTTATGGCACTGTAGTAAATCACCCCAACTAGAAACAAATTCCACAAGATTAATACAAGTGTAAATAGTCCTGCTGAAAAGAATCCTGCAACACTTGCAAGTAAAGCCACCATCAGATTATTGATGAATATATTCAAGAATTCCCAGGGAGTCTTAATAAACATAAAATCATCTAATATCGTAGGCTCTGTGGATATATAATCATTTAAATTCTCCGGTCTTAATAAAGCAAAAGATATGGTAATGATAAATATGAAAGCAAGAATTTTTTTGTTCATGACTTCTGAATATTTGCCAGTCGTTTTTTTAAATTAGGATGGTTTATATTTCCTTTAGTAAGCTTTCCGCCAGATAATTCGTCTAGTTTAATAAGTGCTGAACTCGTCACTTCTTTCCCCATAATCTGGGCAGCATAGGAATCTGCTTGATATTCGAGATAGTACATGATCTTGCCAGGTATGTAATAATAGGCTAAGCCCATTAGACCTCCGGTGATGGCTATTAAAGACATTTCTTTCCAAACTTCTTGTATCTCTAAACTATGTACAGCAGATAGTATATAAAAAGCTGATGTTTGGAGTAATGCATTTATAATAAAAAGAGCGGTTATATGATGTTTTCTATGATGACCAATTTCATGCATTATAATTGCATTTATTTGATCTTTAGTTAGATCGTCTTTTAAATTTTGAGCAATGATTATCTGTTTAAAAAAAGGTACAATTCCTGTAGCGAGGGCATTATCTTTTAGTTTTTTTGAAATTAGTACTCTATAATTAAGATAGCCCTTATTCGTAAGTTCTTTTTCTAAAATACGATCTCGTTGATAATTATCTTTGTGAATAAAATACTGAAATGGGTTTATGATAAACCAAAAAGAGGTTAATGCCATTGAAAATAACAATACGAATACTATTTCTAATTTAAAATATCCATAAATATATTCCGAAGATGAAATTAATAACCCCAATACTAGTGATAGCCCAACCATTGATATAAGGTTCTCTTTGAATATGTATTGAGTTTTATCTTTCAGAAAAAGATAATAAATACCATTTTGTACACTTAATACAACAAATGATGCTGCCGTTATTGCTAAAAAATAAGTCATAAAATAATAAATAATTTATGTAGCGCTAATCTCATTAGCGCTACATTCAATAAATTAGAGTCCTCCGATTACAGCACCTGCAACAGCACCAACTGGACCTCCGACCATTCCGATCATTGCTCCATATTCAAATCCGAGATAACCACCTACTGCTCCCCAACCTGCTTCTGAAGCGACTTGGCCTGCTTCGCTCAACTTAAAAGCTTTAGCTAGTGCAAACCCGATTTCAGCAGAAGTCTGTTGTTTGATCATACTTGTGGATCCTAAGAATCCAAGACATAGGATTAATCCTAGTGTTAATTTAAATTTTTTCATAGCATTTAAATAAAAGATTAGTTTGGTTTGAGGGGCTGGGTTTTGGGCCTTTAGGCCTTAAAACACAGTCATCCTTTATTGGCAAACGGAACATTTCTAGATTTATTTTATGCTAGTGTGAAATTTTTTTTTCGTTCTATGATTTTAAAAGTTGAACTGAAGGATGCGATGATATGGGAAGAAGCCACTGTTATGAATTCCTTTTTGGGCTCCTATATTATCCACAGTTGTGGAGCAAATACATTTGAAACCTTCTTTGTTGTTCTTGAGTTGGTTCATGATATAGGTTCCCAGGCCTTTTTTGCGCCAATCCTTAGAAACCATGAATCCTACATTGGCATATTCCGGGCTTGAGAAAGAGGGACGAAGTTCGCCGATTCCTACAAGTTCACTATCGATATGAAATAGTTTGATAGCTCCCTGTGGCAATAGATTCTCATAGTAAGGTGTCATCCACGGACCTGAAATCCCTACTTTTTCTGTACAAAATTCAATCACTTTATCAAAGTCATTGAGCTTGGCGGTAGAAATGGAGATGTCTTTGAGCGGTGCTTCGATCACAGGAGAAGGAACTCCTTTATATAATAAGGTGTGGGTTTGTTCGGTTTTTGCCTGAGAAAGAACTAAGGATAAGTAGTTAGTTTCATAGGTGGCTACCAGAGCTTCTTTGATTTCAAATTGCGCTAGTATGGCTTCAAAGATCTCTTGAGCTTCGAAGAGGTATGCTTCTTTAAGGTGGAATTGAAATAAAGTGTTTTCCTGGTCAAGGACAAAAAATCCTTTGTCCTCTATACTGTAGTGAATTCCACTTGGGATGATGAGGTTTTCCCACATGTCATCTAAGGGGATCCTTATGTGTTTAAGATAGTCTTGTTTGAGTTCTTGAAGTTCGTTGGGGTTTGTTTTATTAAATTTCATAGACGCGGACTTTTCTTTTTTTGATTCGAGTATTGTTGAGTTGATGTTGAAGTTCTCTTGCTAATTCTTTAGGCACAGCTACGAAGGCACAGTCTGACTTGAGTTCTATGACTCCTAATTCCTCCTTCTTAAGGTTTCCTTGTTTGAAGAAGATTCCCGCAAGGTCTCCTTTGGAAATCTTATCCTTGCGACCTCCTGAGATGAATAAGGTAGTCCATTTAGGTGGTTTAAGGGCTCTGGTTTTTTTGATTTCTACGGGTTTTAAAGCAGGTATGAAATCGGGTAGGGATTTGGCGCGAGCCTTAAAAATGTAGGCTGTCCCCTCTTTATCCACGCGAGCGGTACGTCCATTTCTGTGAGTGAATTCTTCACTTTTGATTGGGAGCTCGAAATGAATGATGTATTTGAGCTCTGGGATGTCAATTCCTCGAGCGGCAAGGTCTGTAGCTAAAAGGATATGAGTAGATCCATTTCTGAATTTTATCAAAGCACGTTCTCTGTCCTTTTGCTCCATAGTTCCATAGAAACTACTGTGTGGAATTCTGTGTTTATCCAAGAAATCGCTTACCTGTTGTATGCTGTCTCTAAAGTTACAGAAGATGATCCCATTTTGATCTCCTAATTGTTTAAGTAGATCTCCTAGAACTTGAAGTTTACCTGTTTCAGGGGCTTCGACCAGCTTCATTTGAAGTTTTGAAGTTTTTTTAGCGTCTAAGAAATTCAGATTCTTAGCATTTTGAAGTCCGACGAAGCTTGGGATTTCTATAGCTGAGGTAGCGGAGGTAAGAGTTCTGAACACCAAGTTGGGAAGTCTGGAAATTATATAAGACATGTCACTTTCGAATCCAGTTTCTAGAGACTTGTCAAATTCGTCTAAGACTAATTGATCTAAGTCCGTGGGGTCAATTCGGTCATTTCTAAAGTGATCGGCAATTCTACCTGGAGTTCCTACGATGATGATGGGTGATTGAAGTAGGTCTTCCTTATCCTTAGACATGGCACGACCCCCATAAAGAGCGTTGATTTTATAACCTGTTCCCATTTGTCTTAATACCTGTTCGATTTGCAAGGCAAGTTCTCTAGAAGGGACGAGAATTAAAGCTTGAGTTTCTTTGATTTGAGGTTGAATTCTGCTCAAAAGAGGGAGAAGAAAACCTAGAGTCTTTCCTGATCCTGTAGGGGAAAGAAGGGTGATATTATCGTGTTTCTCTGCTGCAGTTTCCATGGCTTGTTGCATGGGGTTGAGCTGAGAAATATTGAGTTTTGCGAGTAATTCTTCTTGATTTTTGAGCATGGGAGCTTGGAGTGTTTAAGTACTTAGCTACAAAAATAGGGAAATTTAAAGGGAGGGCTTATTCTTGATCTATATAAAAAGCTCCATCAATTGATGCTTGGTTTATGAAGTGTGATTTCTGAAAGACTTTAGTTCCTATAAAAACGGAGCTGTTCGGGGGAATGGTAAAGACTCGCGCCCAAAAATCTCCTCCAGAAGGTTTATTTCCTCTGGTGAAATGAATGTTCACTCCTATGCTTTTGATTTTTGATTTGTTCTTCACATACCAATTAATCAATAGTTGTTGTTCTTTCTTTTCGCGCTTGGTGATCAATTGAAGATCATTTAGCGCTTCTTTGTGTATAGGTTTATTTAAGGACATCTTCGTTTTACTTTTGGCGGAAAGTTCTTGCGAAGATATGTAAATGATTGAAAAAGAGT
>JBMYWH010000039.1:0-7680 GCA_049607205.1 Flavobacteriaceae bacterium
AATACTCAGTGTTTATACAGGATCAATTCGGTTCTTTATGGGTTTGTAAACAATTTTTATATTGATTCTAAGATTGTTTTATGGTTGTAAAATGCTAATTAAGTTATTTTAATGCTCTGAAAAATGATGCTTTGGATATTTTGGTTGCTCTTTCTTCATCTGAAATTTTAATGTAATTATAGAATATCTTTTCTGTTGTGTGTCCACTTATAGCCATTATATCGGCAGTAGGCATTCCAGATATGTAAGCATTAGTGCAAAAACTTCTTCGTGCAGTGTGTGTAGTGATTAACTCCCATTTTTCTTTCACCTCATCAATCGTATTTTTACCTCTTGTTGTTGAGGTCTTGTATTCTGTGTTTAGTTGAGCAAGTTTGCCAATCACTTTAAGATGTTTGTTGACACTTGGCTCGGCAAATGATTTAGGGAAATTATTGTTGTATTTCTTGTAGATTGCTAAGGCTATTTCGGAAAGAGGAATTGTTATACTCTTTTTTGTTTTAAGGGGTTTTATTCTTAGAAAGTAGGTGTTTTCCTTAATCAATACTTGTGCTTTTTCTAAATTAGTTAGATCTGAGATTCTCAAACCTGTTTGTGTTCCAAGTAAAAATATATCTCTTGATTTGTCAAGACTTTTCTCTTTTGTTAAGTCTAGTTCGGAGATTCTCTGAATATCTTTTGTATTTAAGTATATTGATACAGGAGTTTCTTTTTGTTTTGAAAAGGCTTTCTTTTTGAATTCAAGGTTTTGATGTAGTCCTCTTTCAAAAGATGCATTCATTATAGTTTTTATCGTCTTTATATTATTTCCAATATAGTTTGGTTTATGTTCTTTATTGATTAAAAACTCTGTATAATCATTGTGGAATTGAAGATTGATTTTATCAAAAGTAAGAGTGTAGTATTCTTCTTGGAATTCTTTTAGTAGTTTATATATGCTCTTATATGTTTTAATAGTGTTTGGACTATATGGAGTTGTTTTGTTCGGTAGAGGTAGTTTTGAGTAGGTGTCTATATATTCTAGGTAAAACTCATTAAATTCGAGTTTCTTCTTTTTGTCGTTTCTTCCGAAGAATTCACCGATTTGATATAGTAGCCAGTCTTTATCTATTATGGTTGATGAGTTGAAATCTATATTGAATTCGTCTAAAATTGTTTGGCTCAATTCTAAAAGTGTTTTCTTTTGGATAGTATGATTGCTCTTTCTCCCTTTAATTTCGTTTTTTTTGAAATTCCAGTCTGTCTTATTTATTGAGTATTGAGTATTTGCAAACAAGTCAATCTTTTGTCCATTTGCTTTATGTGTTAATCTCAATGTTAATGGTGCGAAGTCTTTACTTGAACGATACAGGAATTTAACAGATGCCATAGTCTTTTTTTTGTGCAATTTACTAAAGTTGCACATTTATTGCACACTAAAATCGAATTTATTTAATTTTTTCTTATTCTGTTGAAATCTACTGAAACGATTGTAATAGTTAGTTTTACTAGGTTTTTTAAAGGTGAAACCTTGTTTTTGTTGTTTCCTTGAATATTTAATTTCTTGTCCTTGTGGGTCAACAAAGAGATAACAGCAATGTTATCTCTTTTTTTTTGCCATAATTTCAGGTCAAATTGTCTTGAATTGTCTTTGGTATGGCTTTTGAAATTAGCCTTTAAAAAGCAGATAAAAATGGCAGGAAATAAATTTAAAGAATTACTTCAAGGACCTATTCCAGTACTTGTGGATTTTCATGCAACTTGGTGTGGACCTTGTAAGCAAATGTCTCCCATATTAGAGCAGTTTAAAAAGGAAGTGGGCGAGGCTGTGAAAGTAGTTAAAATCGATGTGGATCAAAACCCTAAAGCAGCTGCGGCTTTTCAGGTAAGAGGAGTCCCAACTTTAATTCTATTTAAGAACGGAAGTCCAGTTTGGCGTCAAAGTGGTGTTGTCTCTGCCCAGCAATTAAAGTCGGTGCTAGAGAATAATTAATAAAAAAACCTCAATTTAGAATTGAGGTTTTTTTATTTAGACTTTGAAGGTGATTACCGGTTTGAGTGCGTGATTGGCTAAGTCTTCTCCAATACTCCCATTGAAAAGATGAGAGATTCCTCTTCTTCCATGGGTGGTTAAGGCGATTAAGTCTGCATCTATGTCATTAGAGAAATTTAAGATCCCTTCTTCTATGCTTTGATCATTGTAAAAATGGATGTCATCAAAATCCATCTCTGCTTTTAATAAAAAGGCTTCCATTTTTTCACCACTCTCCTTGGTGGTTTCAAAATTGTTGATGGTATTGACTTTTAATAAATGGATTTGTGCATCAAAAATTTCGTTCAAGACCACTAGGCGTTTTAAAGAAGGAATGCTCTCTTGTTTAAAATCAGAGGCAAAAACGATATGTTTTGGTGAGAATTCTTCTTGAGTGTCCTTGACTACGAGAACTGGAATCTCTGAAAGACGGACTACTTTTTCTGTGTTGGATCCAATCAGCATTTCACCTAAGCCTGTGGTTCCTTTTGATCCCATTACGATCAGGTCAATATCATTTTTTTTTGCACCTTCAAGTATCCCTGAGAATGTTTTGGCAAATTGTAGGTTTTGGACCACGGTGATTCCCTCAAACATCGGTTGAGCACAAAACTTTTCAAAACGAATTTTAGTCTGTTCCATAAAAAATAATGCCGAGGGTCCGGAGATATTGCCGAGTCCGGTAGGATCTGCCATTTCCACGGGGAGTTCTAACATGTGTAATAAGTGAATTTCACTTGATGTTTTTTTGGCAATATTAACTGCTGTTTTTGCAGCAGCTTCTGCTTGCTTTGAAAAGTCGATTGGGACAAGAATTCGTTTCATAGTTTGCTGTTTTGATATATAAATATAGATAATTATCAATAACTTAGAAATGATTTTTGTCAGTTCCACAAAAACTAGCTATATTTGCAGCGAAATCACTGAATAATAAATGAAGGGGACCTCAATAGTCCCCTCTTTTTGTACCAATGAATAGAAATTTAGTCACAGATTTAGTAGAAGAAGCTATTGCTCAAAACCAGGATTTATTCCTTGTAAACCTTGAGTTTGCAGAGAATGAAAGGATACTTGTTGAAGTAGATGGAGATAAGGGAGTTTCCTTAGAGGAAATTATCAGAATATCTCGACATGTAGAGCATAATTTGGATCGTGAAGAAGATGATTTTAGTTTAGAGGTAACCACACCGGATATTTCAAAGCCTATTAGTATGCCACGTCAGTATGTGAAAAATATTGGTAGAACTTTGGAAGTAAAAGTGGAAGGTGATAAATTTGAGGGAGAACTTGTATCTGTTGATGATCAAGAGATTGTGTTGACTTGGAAGGCTCGTGAGCCTAAACCGATAGGAAAAGGGAAGCACACTGTAGAGAAAGTACAACGAATCCCTTTGGAAGAAATTGTTCAAGCGAAAGTAAAGATAAAATTTAACTAAGGTTTAAATGGAGAATATAGATTTAATTAATTCGTTTTCTGAATTTAAGGATGATAAGAGTATTGATAGAGCTACCTTGATGTCTATCTTGGAAGAGGTATTCCGTGCTGCTTTGAAAAGAAAATTTGGTTCAGATGACAACTTTGATATTATTATCAACCCGGACAAAGGGGATCTTGAAATATGGCGTAACCGTGTGGTTGTGGCTGATGGAGAAGTAGAAGAGCCTAATGAGGAGATTGCTTTAGCTGAGGCTAGAAGAATTGAACCTGATTTTGAAATTGGTGAGGATGTATCGGAAGAAGTGAAATTGATTGACTTAGGACGTAGAGCAATTCTTGCCTTGCGCCAAAACCTTATTTCAAAAATCTACGAACACGATTCTACCAATATCTTTAAACACTTTAAAGATTTAGAAGGAGATATATACTCAGCTGAAGTTCACCATATCAAGAACAATGCTGTGATTCTTTTAGATGATGAGGGCAATGAATTAGTACTTCCTAAAAGTGAGCAGATCAAAGCGGATTATTTCCGTAAGGGTGAAGCAGTACGAGGAATTATTAAGTCGGTTGAATTACGTGGTAATAAACCGGTGATCATGATGTCTAGAACGGCTCCGGAATTCTTGACCAAGTTATTTGAGCAAGAAATTCCTGAAGTTTTTGATGGTTTAATTACTATTGAAGGTGTGGCTCGTGTACCAGGAGAGAAAGCGAAGATTGCAGTAGATTCTTATGATGATAGAATTGATCCAGTTGGTGCTTGTGTGGGAATGAAAGGGTCTCGTATTCACGGAATTGTTCGTGAATTAGGGAACGAAAATATAGATGTGATTAACTTCACTAAGAATACTCAATTATTCATTGCTCGTGCTTTGAGTCCTGCGAAAGTTGCTTCAATGGAAATTCACGAAGCGGAAGAAGGTAAGAAGCCAAGAGTAGATGTTTACTTAAGACCTGAAGAGGTCTCTAAAGCGATTGGTCGTGGAGGTGTAAATATTAGACTTGCAAGTCAGTTGACTGGTTTTGAAATTGATGTTCAAAGAGAAGGAAGTGACGAAGATGTTGAATTGACAGAATTCTCTGATGAAATCGATGCATGGGTGATCTCTGAACTAGGTAAAATTGGTTTAGACACTGCAAAAGATGTTCTTGGTGTAGATGCTGCTGAATTGGTAAAAAGAACTGATTTGGAAGAGGAAACCGTTGTAGAGGTTCAACGCATATTAAGAGAAGAATTCGAAGATTAGTAGTATCTTCACAGAAAATTTAGAAAAATACAAAAACACTGTATGGCCGAAAACAGAAAAATACGACTCAATAAGGTTTTAAAGGAACTTAATATTTCTTTAGATCGTGCCGTTGAGCATTTAGCGAACAATGGTTTCGAGGTGGAAGGGCGACCAACTACCAAGATTTCTGACCGCGAGTATGAAGTGTTGCAAGATGGCTTCCAAGCCGATCGCAATAGAAAAGTTGCTTCAAAAGAGGTTGGTGAAGAGAAGAAAAAGGAGAAAGAAGCTTTAAGACTTGAGTTGGAGGCTAAGCGTTTAGAAAAAGAACGCAAAGAAGAAGAGGCTAAAAAAGTTAAAGAAAAAGAGCGTTCTGAAAGGATTCAAATCAAACCTGTAGGTAAGATTGATCTAGAACCTAAACCAGCTGCTACTGAAGCTCCTGTTGAAAAAGAGGAGAAGGTAGTTGAGAAACCTAAAGTTGAGGCAAAAGCCGAAACAAAGCCTGTTAAAGAGGAGTCTGCGAAAGAAGCTCCTAAAAAGGAAGAGATAAAAGCTAGTGAAAAAGTTGCTCCTAAGGTTGAAAAGCCTGTTGCGGCTAAGGTTGAAAAGAAAGAAGCTCCAAAAAAGGTAGAGACGAAATCTGAGAAATCAGAGGTTGCCGCTTCTGTTGAAGCTAAACCTGCTGAGGCTCCTAAGTCGGGAGTGGAAAGTGATGCGGATGGAAAAGTTAAAACTGCTTATAAAAAATTAAGTGGACCTAAGTTAACCGGTACCGTGATTGACCTTTCTCAGTTTGATAAAAAGCCTAAGAAAAAAGACGATAATAAGTCTAATTCTAATGACGCGAATAAGAAGAAGCGTAAGCGTATTGTGAAGCCTGGTACAGGTAATCAAAACGGTCCTCGTGGAAACAATCGTGGTCCAGGTGCAAGACAAGGTGGAGGTAAGAACTTTAAAGGTAGAGGTAAGCCACAAGCTCGCCCTGCTGTTAAGAAGGAAGAGCCTACAGAAGCAGAAGTACAAAAGCAAGTAAGAGAGACTCTTGAAAGACTTCAAGGGAAATCTTCAAAGAATAAAGGAGCTAAATACCGTAGAGAGAAACGTGACCTTCACAAAAAGGTACAGTCTGAAACATTAGAAGCTGCAGCAGCAGAATCTAAAGTGTTGAAACTTACGGAATTTGTTACAGCTTCAGAGGTTGCAAGTATGATGGATGTGTCGGTAAACGATATTATTTCAGCTTGTATGTCTCTTGGAATGATGGTTACGATGAATCAGCGTTTAGATGCTGAGACCTTAGCAATTGTTGCAGAAGAATTTAATCATACCGTAGAATTTGTTTCAGCTGAGGTAGAGGAATCTATTGTTGAGGTTGAAGATAAAGAAGAGGATTTATTACCTCGCGCTCCGATCATTACGGTGATGGGACATGTTGATCACGGTAAGACCTCTTTATTGGATTATGTGAGACAAGCAAATGTTATTGCTGGGGAATCTGGTGGAATTACGCAGCATATTGGTGCATATTCTGTTCAACTGGAATCCGGTAAACACATAACATTCTTAGATACACCAGGTCACGAGGCCTTTACGGCGATGCGTGCACGTGGTGCTCAGGTTACGGATTTAGTAATTATTGTGATTGCTGCAGATGATGATGTGATGCCGCAAACTAAGGAAGCAATTTCGCATGCGCAAGCTGCTGGGGTTCCTATTATATTTGCGATTAACAAGATTGACCGTCCGAATGCGAATCCAGATAATGTGAAGACTCAATTGGCTGCTATGAATTTATTAGTTGAAGATTGGGGAGGTAGTATTCAATCACAAGATATTTCTGCTAAAACTGGACAAGGCGTAGATGACTTATTAGAAAAAGTTCTCTTGGAAGCTGAAATCTTAGATATGAAAGCGAATCCTAATAAGCCTGCAACGGGAACTGTAGTTGAAGCTTTACTTGATAAAGGTAGAGGTTATGTTTCGACTATTCTAGTGCAAGCAGGTACGCTTAGAATTGGTGATTATGTATTAGCTGGTAAACATTCTGGTAAAGTTAGAGCAATGTTCGATGAACGTGGTCAAAACCTTAAAGAAGCTGGACCATCGACTCCAGTGTCTATATTAGGTCTTGATGGTGCTCCTCAAGCAGGTGATAAATTCAATGTATTTGCGGATGAAAGAGAAGCAAAGCAAATTGCCTCTAAACGTGCTCAGTTACAAAGAGAACAATCTGTTCGTACTCAGAAACATATTACGCTTGATGAAATTGGAAGACGTATTGCCTTAGGAGACTTTAAAGAATTGAATATTATCCTTAAGGGTGATGTAGATGGTTCTGTAGAAGCCTTAACAGATTCATTCTTGAAATTGTCTACTGAAGAAATTCAAGTAAATATTGTTCACAAAGGTGTGGGTGCAATTACAGAATCTGATGTATTGTTAGCCTCTGCTTCAGATGCCATTATTATTGGATTTAATGTAAGACCATCTGGTAGTGCAAGAACTATTGCTGATACGGAAGAAGTTGATATTAGAATGTATTCTATCATCTATGACGCGATTAATGATCTTAAGGATGCTATGGAAGGTATGTTATCTCCAGAGTTGAAAGAGGAAATCACAGGTACGGTTGAAATTAGAGAGGTTTATAAAATTTCTAAGATTGGTAATATTGCAGGATGTATGGTTACATCTGGTAAAATCTTTAGAAGCTCTCAAATTCGTTTAATCCGTGAAGGTATTGTTATTCATACCGGTGAATTGACTTCGTTGAAACGTTTCAAAGATGATGTTAAGGAGGTTGCTAAAGGATATGATTGTGGATTACAATTGAAAGGTTATAATGATATCATTGTAGGTGATGTTGTAGAAGCTTTCCAAGAAGTAGAAGTTAAGAAGAAGTTGAAATAAGACTTCAGTATATAAAAAAGGCCGCTCAATTGAGCGGCCTTTTTTATTTATATTTATTTAAGACTAATCCTTGAATTCATAAGGAA
>JBMYWH010000040.1:0-7044 GCA_049607205.1 Flavobacteriaceae bacterium
TCGATTACTTTTACACCGGTAGCCTTACCCAGCTCATCATCATATACTATTTCACTCGCTATCGAATTAGGTCTTAAGGTCATATTTCCAGTTCTTTCAGCAGCAGGTAAAGTTGAACTCACAGAGGAAAAATATCCTCCAAAAGGACAACCTCTAATACATCTATTTCTATATTGACAATTACTTCTTCCTTCATGCACAGCATCTCCTGTCTTATGCGCCACACGTCCGGCCGTAATCACTCGATCATCAAAATGATTGTTAACTTTTTCTTGTAAATGTTTTTCTAAGCAATTAAGCTCCATAGGAGGCGAAAACTTTCCATCAGGTAGTTGGGCTAAACCTAAATTCTCACCACTAACTCCAATAAACTCTTCCACCCTATCATACCAAGGCGAAATATCCTTATAACGTATTGGCCAATCTACTCCGTGACCATCTTTTTTATTGGCTTCAAAATCCAAATCACTCAAGCGATAAGAATGACGCCCCCACATAATCGATCGACCACCCACATGATAGCCTCTCATCCAATCAAAACGCTTGGTCTCTTCATAAGGATGTTTTAAATCATCCACAAACCAGTGACGAGAAGCAGGTGCTGTGGTGTATCCTGTACGCGCTTGTTTTTCTTGAGTTTTTAAGTCTTCTCTTGTGTTTCTTCCTCGATGTTCAAAATCCCAAGGATCCATATTCATCGTTGGATAGTCCTTTATGTGTCTTACCATTCGGCCTCGATCCAAAACAAGAGTCTTTAAGCCGTTTTCACACAACTCTTTAGCGGCCCATCCTCCACTGATTCCAGTACCGATAACAATAGCGTCAAATTTGACCTTTGTTAAATCTTTGTTAAGGGGGTAGTTCATATTTTAATTAGTTTAGAATAAATTTAACATGAATAATTTTATTCACTGAAAATTTTTATTATCTCGAAAATTAACTAATTTGCTTCCTCTAACTGTTCAAATTACTTCAATGAAAACAAACGCACATGAGATTCAGCCCTATGAAAGTGACGGTGAAATTTTCCACGCCGACACCTGTCTTCCCTTAATCGATGCTTTTCAAAGAAAAAAGATTAAGTTCAAAGCATTAGCCCGTTATACTTATCCCGGTGATCGATTAACAGAAGATACCTTGGGTTTAAACAGTGTGGGTTATTGGGATGCGGATGAACCTCAAGACTGGGGATTGGACTGGCACCGAAACGAAGGAATTGAAATACATTTCTTAGAATCGGGAACCATGCCATATTCACAAGGGAATGAAGAATTTGAACTTCATCCTAATGATTTCACCATTACAAGACCATGGGAAGAACATAAAGTAGGCTCACCTAAGATTGGTATGGGGAAATTTTATTGGGTGATTTTAGATTTGAACGTTAGAAGACCTCATCAACAATGGGAATGGCCAGATTGGATTATTCTAAATCCAAAAGATCTATTCAGACTATCCAAGAATATTCGTCAAAATTCCAAAGCAGTTTGGAAAGGAAATAAAAAAATGAGAGAAGTCTTTTGTGAAATAGCAAAAGCAGTAGATTCAGATATTTCAGGAAGTAACTCTTCTAAAATCAGACTACTAATCAATCAAATGCTTTTAATCTTATTAGAAATCCTCGATAGAGATCAAACGGAACTCAATGAAAAACTTACGGACTCCTCTCATAGTGTTAAGCTATTTTTACAAGAGCTTGAACAGCATTTGGGGGAATCATGGACCATAGAAAAAATGGCAAATCGCTCCGGGGTTGGATTGACACGTTTTACCCATCATTGCAAGCAAATTACTAACCTTACGCCTATGAGATTCTTAATGATTAGACGTATTGAATTTGCTAAAAAACTACTTGTAGAGTCGCCAGAGATGACCGCTACAGAAATTGCTTATACTTGTGGTTTTGCCTCAAGTCAATATTTTTCTACCGTCTTTAAGAAGACCATAAAATGCTCACCAAACGAATTTAGAATGAATCAATTAATCCCCCAATAAAATGAAACTATTCAAATCCCTACTCTTTGGAATCTCTGTATTGTTATCCCTTTCCTCCTATGCTCAAGATTCCGGATCTTGGGAAATTTTGTTTGATGGAACAAATTTAGATTCTTGGAAAGGTTACTTAACAGAAAAACCAACGGAAGAATGGACTATAAAGGGAAATACGCTAGTATTTACCCCTGAAAAAGATCGAACCCATGGAGGTAGTAATATCATTACTAAAAATACATATAAAAACTTCGTTCTAAGTTTAGAATGGAAAATTTCGAAAAATGGAAATTCAGGTGTTTTTTGGGCCGTAGTAGAAGACCCTAAATACCCTGAGGCTTATCAAACAGGGCCTGAAATACAAATTCTTGATAACCAAGGGCATTCAGACGGAAAAATCCTTACGCATCAAGCAGGTTCTTTATATGATATGATACAAGCTACTCCCGGGGTGGTAAAAGGACCTGGACAATGGAATCATTGTGAATTACATATGGACTACCATAGTAATAAAGCAAAGGTTGTTCTAAATGGACAAACGGTGGTAGAATTTGAACCTTCTGGCCCACAATGGGATGAAATGCTCGCTAAGAGTAAATTTGCATCATGGCCGGGTTTTGCAAAAAGTAAATCTGGACATATCGGACTGCAAGATCATGGAGATAGAGTTTCCTTTAGGAATATAAAAATTAAAGCACTTTAAAATTAAGCCTCAAATTCATAGTTTGAGGCTTGATTTTTTTAGTCTACTTTTGTTCTAATGAATATACTAAACGACTCTATTTACAGCCTGATCAAAAAACTAGCCCTACCAGCAAGTGTAGGACTAATTTTTTCAACGCTATACAACGTAGTAGACACTTTTTTTGCAGGACGCTACCTATCCTCTGAAGCCCTAGCCGGTTTAACCTATATCTTCCCTATTTTTTTAATTGCTATGGCAGTGGGAAGTGGAATGTCCAATGGGCTGATTGCACTCATGTCAGAGTCTTTAGGGATGAAAAAGAAAAAGCGAGCCTATAAATTAGCACTTCAAGGCTTTTATCTAAACATAATATTAGCCATACTCTTATTCGTATTTCTTTGGTTTGTAACGCCTTTGATGATGGATTTTGTGGGTGCCGGAGCAAAAAGTGCCCAGGAAGGAATAGCCTATATGAGAACCTATATTTTTGGACTTCTTTTTTCATTAGGAGCATTTGTTTTCAATGGAATATTAACGGTTCAAGGAGACACTAAATCCTTTAGAAATTCTTTAATCTATGCCTTTGGGATGAATGTGATTCTAGACCCCTTATTCATTCTATACTTTGATTTCGGAGTCTATGGCCTCGCATTTGCGACCTTACTAGTACAAACTATGTCTTGTATTTATTTAGGTTATAAAGCCTACAGAAGTGATCTTATTCAAACCTTTCTAGGTCAAGTCTACCCAATGAACTTGGGCTATATATGGGAAATTCTTAAACAAGGAATTCCCGCTACGGTAAATATTGTGACCATGTCTTCCCAAATATTTATTATGAATAAATATGTAAGAGACTTCGGAGGAGACTATGCAGTCGCTGGTATGGGAGCAGGTTTTAGGGTAGAACAAATTGTTATTGTACCTACATTTGCTTTGAGTATTGCTGCGATGACCATTATTGGCCAAAACTATGGGGCTAATCAATTTAACAGAATTAAAGAAACATATAGAAAGTCCAATATTATCGGATTTATCATTGTCTTAATTGGTGGACTCGCCTCTGCTCTTTTAGGTAAATATTTCATACAATTTTTTGACCCTACACCTGAGGTTGTAGAATTCGGAGCAACCTATCTAATATTGAGCGCTTGTATTATGCCGTCCTATGTGGTCACCAATGTGGCAACGGCCTCCTTACAAGCTTTGCAATACCCGAACGTACCTTTAGTCATAAGTGTATTCAGACGCCTGGTTTTACTATGGGCAGCTATGGAATTCTTCGCTGTTTATCTCGACCTAGGTATGAAAGGGGTCTTGATCAGTATTGCTTTATTACCATGGATTGGAGTTGTTATTTTTCATTTAGCTGCAGTTTTTGTAATGAAGAGAGTGGCTTCCAAACCGCCTAAGCATGCACATTAAAAAGGTTGTTGTACTCAGTGGCGCTGGAATAAGTGCGGAAAGCGGGCTTAAAACCTTCAGAGACAGCAATGGACTTTGGGAAGAATTTAAAATTGAAGAAGTTGCTAGTATTGAAGGTTGGAAAGCTAATCCTAAAAAAGTACTAGACTTTTATAATGCCAGAAGAATACAAGCTCAGAAAGCTCAACCTAACAGAGCACATCAATTCTTCGCTGAATTAGAAAAGGACTATGATCTGACCATAATCACCCAGAATGTAGATGATCTACACGAGCGAGGAGGTTCTTCTGATGTCCTACATTTACATGGAACTCTCAATCATTACAAATGTACTCAGGGCTGCCATCACGGGGCTCTAAAAAATGATTTAAACCTAGCTTCTAAATGCCCTTCAGGGTATCAATTAAGACCGGATATCGTTTGGTTCGGAGAAGAGGTACCAGCTTATGCTAAAGCAATTGAACTGGTAAGAAAGTGTGATTTACTAATTATTGTGGGAACCAGCCTACAGGTTTATCCTGCAGCCAATCTAGCTTTTCAAGCGGAACGTGCAAGTCAAATCATTTTGATAGATCCACATGCCCAAGACTTAGCAACTCAAGGTTTGGAAAATTTACACATCATTAAGTCTAAGGCTACTGATGCTCTGGAAGAACTAAGCTTAATATTATCCTGAAACAATAATTCCACTGTGAGATTTGAACATCCCAATTGGATTCTTATTTTTGTGTTCTTATCTCTATACCATTTATGAAAGTTTGTATCGCAGAAAAACCCAGTGTCGCCAAGGAAATAGCTCAAATATTAGGAGCTAATACTAGACGTGATGGGTATTTTGAAGGAGAGCAATACTGCGTCACTTGGACCTTTGGTCACTTGTGTACCCTCTACACTCCCGATGATTACAAACCTCATTGGAAAAGATGGGATTTCAATACCCTCCCCATGCTTCCTGAACGCTTTGAAACTAAAGTCATTGACAACCCAGGGGTACAGAAGCAATTTAATTCAATTAAAAATCTATTTCAAAAAGCAGATACCGTAATTAATTGCGGGGATGCTGGAATCGAAGGAGAAGTCATCCAACGCTGGGTGATCGAAAAAACAGGATATACCGGCCCCGTAGAACGTCTATGGATTTCATCCCTTACTCCTGAGGCCATTAAAGAAGGTTTTGCTAACCTGAAACCTGCAGAAAACTATGATCTACTCTATCATGCAGGAAGTTCAAGAGCGATTGGAGATTGGTTATTAGGGATGAACGCGACACGACTCTATACCCTAAAATATGGAAGAGATCGACAAGTACTCTCTCTTGGACGCGTACAAACTCCGACCCTAGCCATGCTGGTAGAACGCTATCTAGAGATACAAAACTTCAAACCACAGCCCTATTGGGAACTTCAAACCGAGTTCAAAAATGGAGTGTTCGCCTATGAAGAAGGAAAGTTTCTAAACAAAGAAGCAGGTGAAAAGGTTTTACAAGAGATCGAAACGGAGGATTTTGAAATTATAGAGGTCACTAAGAAAAAAGGAAAGGAACTTCCTCCTTCTCTTTTTGACTTAACAGGTCTACAAGTATACTGCAATAATAAATTCGGTTACTCCGCGGACCAAACACTAAAAGTCGCTCAGAGTCTTTATGAAAAAAAGCTTATAACCTATCCTAGGGTGGATACGACCTATTTACCGGATGATATTTATCCGAAGATTCCTGAAATCCTGTCAGGGCTCTCTAAATATGCAAAATTCACCTCTTCCCTATTAGGACAAGAGATCAAAAAGAGTAAAAAGGTTTTTGACAATAAAAAAGTAACGGATCACCATGCCATTATTCCTACAGGCTATGAAGGTGGAATGTCTGAAATGGATGCACCTGTCTATGATGCAATTGTAAAGCGATTTATTGCCGCCTTTTATCCCGATTGTATCGTGGCCAACACCAATATGAAAGGTCAGGTATTAGATTATATTTTCAAAGCTAATGGAAAGGTCATTGTTTCTCCGGGCTGGCGTGAAGTACTTCACCCAAAAAGTTCTCAGACCCAGGAAAAATCTAAAGACAAATTACTCCCCGATCTTAAAAAAGGAGATCGCGGTGCTCACAAACCCCTCTTTGTAGAGAAACAAACTTCTGCACCCAAGCAATACACCGAAGCAACTCTTCTAAGGGCTATGGAAACCGCTGGAAAAAAAGTAGAAGATGAAGAACTTCGAGATTTAATGAAAGCCAATGGAATAGGTCGCCCATCAACTAGAGCGAACATCATTGAAACCCTATTTCGAAGAAAGTATATTAAGAAAGAAAAGAAAAACCTTATTCCTACCTCTGTAGGAGTTCAACTCATACAAACCATAGGAGATAAGCAGATCACCTCTGCAAAACTTACAGGACTTTGGGAAAAGAAGTTAAAGGATATAGAACAAGGGGAATATTCCGCGGCACTTTTTATACGTGAAATGAAGCAAATGGTGGATGAGCTCGTCGTTCAAGTTCGTTTAGAGCAGCATCAAGGAATACGTCAAATGACCCCGACTTCTACTAAAAAATCAAGTCCTAAGAAAGCTGGTCTTTCTACAGAAAAATGCCCTAAATGTAAAGAAGGAACTTTACTTAAAGGTTCAGAAAATTACGGTTGTAGTAACTATAGCAAAGGTTGTGACTTTTTGATGCCTTTTAAATTTGAAGGAAAGAAGATATCGGACACTCAGTTCAAAAAACTCTTGAAAAAAGGAAAAACGGATCTTTTAAAAGGCTTTAAAATCTCCGATCAAAAAATAAATGCCTTCTTAAGTTTTGACCAAACCTATAAGCTGATGTTGAACCCTGAGAAATCAAAAACTACATCAGATTCGAACAGCTTAATATGTCCGCGTTGTAATAAGGGGGAAATTCAAAAAGGTAAAACCGCTTTTGGCTGTGCCAATTATAATAAAGGATGTGA
>JBMYWH010000041.1:0-7028 GCA_049607205.1 Flavobacteriaceae bacterium
GCACGCGAACGAGTTGATTACCTCTTGGATCAAGGTTCCGAGCGCATAGAAATAGGTGCTCTTGCAGCTGAAGGTCTATATACTGAGTATGGAGGATGTCCTAGTGCCGGTGTGGTGGTTGTCATTGGATATATATCTGGCAAGCAATGTATCGTGGTAGCTAACGATGCCACGGTGAAGGCAGGAGCTTGGTTCCCCATGACTGCCAAGAAAAACTTGAGAGCTCAGGAAATCGCAATGGAAAACAATCTTCCTATCATCTATTTAGTAGATTCAGCAGGAGTTTTCTTACCTATGCAGGATGAAATTTTTCCAGACAAAGAACATTTCGGAAGAATCTTCAGAAACAATGCACAAATGTCAAGCATGGGAATTACACAGATTTCAGCGGTAATGGGTAGCTGTGTGGCAGGAGGAGCTTACCTTCCTATCATGAGTGATGAAGCAATTATTGTAGATAAAACTGCTTCGATATTTTTAGCTGGATCTTATCTGGTAAAGGCTGCGATCGGAGAAGATATTGATAACGAAACCCTTGGAGGCGCTACGACGCACAATGAAATTTCTGGGGTTGCGGATTACAAGGCAACTGATGATAAGGATGCTCTGGATAAAATCAAAAATATTGTTTCAAAAATTGGGGACTCCCCTAAGGCAGGTTTCAATAGAATCAAAGCTCAAGAGCCTTCAAAGGATGCTGAAGAAATTTTCGGAGTTCTTCCTAAGCTCAGATCAGACCCTTATGACAGCATGGAAATTATCGATCGCTTGATTGATAAAGACAGTATAGAACTCTATAAAAAGGACTATGGAAAAACCCTTATCTGTGCCTATGCACGTATTGATGGATGGGCTGTAGGAATTGTAGCGAATCAGCGTAAGATGGTGAAAAATGCAAAAAATGAAATGCAATTCGGAGGTGTGATCTATTCAGATTCTGCCGACAAGGCCACTCGTTTTATAGCCAATTGTAATCAGAAGAAAATACCCTTAGTATTCCTACAGGATGTAACAGGATTTATGGTAGGTTCTAAGTCAGAACATGGCGGAATCATCAAAGATGGCGCTAAAATGGTCAATGCAGTAAGTAATTCTGTGGTCCCTAAGTTCACCGTGGTGATGGGGAATTCTTACGGAGCCGGAAATTATGCCATGTGCGGTAA
Organism: Flavobacteriaceae bacterium; assembly: GCA_049607205.1. Classification (GTDB taxonomy): domain Bacteria; phylum Bacteroidota; class Bacteroidia; order Flavobacteriales; family Flavobacteriaceae; genus JBELHR01. Next base: position 1,164 of record JBMYWH010000041.1, read on the forward strand.
AGCTTATGACCCTAGACTGATCATGGCCTGGCCAAGTGCACGATTAGCCGTTATGGGAGGTGCTCAAGCTGCTAAAGTTTTACTTCAAATGGAAACGGCAAAACTCAAGGCCCAAGGAGAAGAAATCACTCCGGAGAAAGAGGCTGGAATACTTAAGACTATCGAGGACAGATACGATGCACAAACCTCACCATATTATGCTGCAAGTCGCTTGTGGACTGATGGCATAATCAATCCTTTAGACACAAGAAAATGGATTTCTATGGGTATAGAAGCTGCCAATCATGCTCCTATAGAAAAGCCCTTTAATTTAGGAGTCATTCAGGTATAATTTATTATTTTTGTTCACTTAAAAAATTAAAATAGAATATGGGAAGAGCGTTCGAATTTAGAAAAGCTAGAAAAATGAAACGTTGGTCAGCTATGGCCAAAACATTTACAAGAATTGGTAAAGATATCGTCATGGCGGTAAAAGAAGGAGGTCCCAATCCTGAAACCAATTCTAGATTAAGAGCAGTTATTCAAAATGCCAAGGCAGCTAACTTGCCGAAGGACAATGTAGAGCGCGCAATTAAAAAAGCCTCTGATAAGAATACAGCCAATTATAAAGAAGTTATGTTTGAAGGTTATGGACCTCATGGAATTGCTATTCTTGTTGAGACTGCAACGGACAACAACAACAGAACGGTAGCTAATGTTCGTGCTGCGTTTAACAAATGTAATGGTACCTTCGGAACTTCTGGTTCGGTAATTTTCATGTTTGATCACACCTGTAACTTCAGAGTGAACAAAGAAGGTTTAGCGATGGACTTAGAGGAATTTGAATTGGAATTGATCGACTTCGAAGTAGAAGAGATCTTTGAAGATGAAGATGGAATTATGATTTATGCTCCATTCGGACAATTCGGAGCCATTCAGAATTACTTAGAAGAACAAAAATTAGAAATCCTTCAATCTGGGTTTGAATATATTCCAACTACGACTAAAACATTAAATGCTGAAGAGCAAGCCGATGTTGATAAGTTATTAGAGAAACTAGAAGAAGAGGACGATGTACAAAACGTATATCACTCTATGGTTACTGAATAAGGAATAACCAAATAGAATTTAAATTAAATCCAATGTCTTGAGGCGTTGGATTTTTTTTGTTTCCGTTCTTATGAACTCCTCTATATAATAAATCTCTTTGGGACGCTCATAAGTCGTTAAACCTAGATCGCTGAAGAACTCCTTATCCGATTCCGTAGATGGTCTTGACAGACCTTTCCCCTCGAGGCAAAGTACTAAACGCTGTCCAAGTTTTTCATCGGGAAGTCCTGCGACAAATAGATCACAATCATAGGCCTTTCTCAATCGGTCTTCTATGGACTCAGCCTGAAGTTTTACTCCCCCTGAATTAATCACAAAATCATACCTACCCTTCCAAATAAAATGCCCAGCATCTAGGAGTTCTACTACATCATTGGTTTGAATTCTCTCGGGATTGATACGTCCAGCTTCAATCCAAAGACAGTCTCGATGGTCCACACCAATACGAACCCCCTTTAAGCTTGTAAAGCAATCTTCCTTTATGGGGTAAAGGGACATCACTGCAATATGACTCACGGTTTCTGTCATCCCATAACTGGCAAAGAGTTCCGTTTGTAAGCCCTTGTAGCGCTGTAGATCTTTAAGATTATAAACTCCACCTCCAATTAATAATTTGTGAATTCGGTTCAATTGGTCTTCAGTACTTTGATAAACCTGAAGCGGAACCATGGCGGAAAAATCAAAATCATCAGCAGTCTGCTCGTTGTGAGTATACACATCCCAACCTAGGGTAAAGGCTCTAACCCACATCATCTTCCCTGCTATAAAATCGCTAGAAAGTACATGTAAGACCTTAGAACTAGGACCTAGACTAAAATAGTCACCGGTAGCCTGAGCACTGGCGCGCATAGCTTGTTTTGATAAGGATATTATCTGAGGTGTTCCTGTGCTTCCAGAGGTTTTTTGGGCAATTTGCCCTTCGAGATTAAACCACTGCTCAAAGAATTTAAGGCTCGCGGCATCTTCTACTCGCTCGAAAAGTTCTGCGATCGAATTAAGCGTCTGCCCCCTGTATTTAAATTCCTTATGCCAATTCATTAAATCTTTCCAACTAGTTTTTCCTTCCAATTACTCCATCCATATTTCCTACCCAAAACATATAAAATAATCGGATACAAGATAAACACAGGTACGAAAATTTGCCAATCTACCTCAGGTTCTGCCATATCCATCAATATGGCGTCGGTTTGAAACACCGTCCAATTCGTCGTGATAAAAAGTGCAGCAATCACATTGTTCACCGCATGAAATCCCATGGCAAGTTCTAAGCCTTCATCCATCAGGGTCATGATTCCAAAGAGAAATCCTGTCCCTATATAATACACTAAAATAATAGAACCAAGCTTAGTCACCTCTGGATTCGCTCCATGGAGTAATCCAAATATAACAGAAGTAACAATTAACGGGAGCCACCTGTTCTTACTAAGGCCTCCAAGAGCCTGCATGAAATAACCTCGAAACATAAGTTCTTCAAAACTGGTCTGAATAGGAACAAAAATTAAAGCAACCACAGCAAGCGCGGCAAACTTCTTAAGGTCAAAAATAAGCTCAAACTCCTCTGGCCTACTCATATAATCCACCAATCCAGAAACGACAACTACTGCTCCCCAAAAAAACAGGGCAAAGAAAAATCGATTCCAGTCAAACTGAGCTCTAGAAGTCAGAGCCGTTTTCAGTGGCCTTTTGTGAATTTGGGTGATTCCAAGCCAGAGTCCTAAGAATCCAAAAGCAAAGGAAACTAACATCATCAAAAAGTATAAGGTCTTGGGAATCCCTATGGACATCCATTGATCAGCGGCAGAACTAACAAAAGTTGCATAATCCCCTGCATAATACAGTGCAGTTCCCACTAATGGGATCATACCCAATATTTGCCAGAAGATAAACGTGATTAAAAGGGTCAAGAAATAACTCATGAAGCTATTGTTACCTTTATATACCTGAGAAATAAATGAACTCATATTATTTATTAAATAGTTTAGTTAGTTGATTCATATCCCACTTCGATGCAGGATTATAATATAAATGTCCTTTTTTTACTTCTAAAGGACTCTGCAAATTATTGGTATACAAGGAACCTGTTCCCAATCCCTGATCTAAATCAGAATTTAAGGTATCGGTCCAGCCCGCAATGGCATTAAGACCTATATTTCCTTCCAAAGCCGAGGTAATCCAATAATCAATTTCCTGTCTTTCAGCCAGGTCTATCCACTGTTGACTTCCCTTAAAACCACCGACTAAGGCTGGTTTCAAAATAATATAAGCAGGATTAATGAGCTCCAATAAATTTTTCTTTTCTCTGTGCTCAATCACCCCAATCAATTCTTCATCTAGAGCTATGTCTAAAGGACTCTCTTCGCATAATCTAGCCATTTCTTCAAACTGTCCTTGCCTAATAGGTTGTTCAATTGAATGTAAATCATAGGCCGCTAAAGCTTGCAACTTACCCAAAGCTTCTTGCGGTGAAAACGCTCCGTTGGCATCTACTCTTAAACATATATCATCCGAGGAATATTCAGACCTTATATAGCCTAAAAGCTCAAGTTCCGTCTGAAAGTCAATTGCACCAATTTTCATTTTGATGGTAGAGAAGCCCTGATTAAGTTTCTCTTTGATTTGATCCAACATGAACTTACGATCTCCCATCCAGATCAGTCCATTGATTGAAATACCCTGCTGATTCTTATAGAAGTCAGTATCAAAAAGCTCAAAACTCCCCTTTCTATCTAAAGAAGCAAAAGCCTGTTCCAGACCAAATTGTATGGAAGGGAATTTCCGATTCTTCTCCAGAAGTTCCTCAAGTCCAAGGTTGATGTTTTCACAAGTCCATTTGAGTTGTGTCTCATATTCTGGAACATCATCATAGCTCAAGCCTCTAAAACAATTACACTCCCCATAGGCTTGTACCTCTTCAGACTGAATTCTTAAGATATAGGTTTGTTTCTGTCTCAAGATACCTCGAGAAGTTCCTGAGGCTCTTTTAAAATCAAGCGTGTATAGACTATAATCAGCTTTGAGCATGTTATAGTTTTAAGTAATCACCAATATTTAACAATATAAGTTCCTTATCTTTTAGGTTGAAGCTTTCTTTAGCCTTTTCATGATCTACTTCGATATATCCAAAGGTGTCGTAATGGTAGCCCAAAACTCGATTACAAGAAACGTACTCTGCAGCAACTAAGGCCCCTCTAGGTCCCATGGTGAAATTATCTCCAATCGGAAGTATAGCAAGATCCAATTTTGCAAATAAAGGAATAAGTTTCATGTCTTGGCTAAGGGCGGTATCACCAGCAATATAGATGTTAGCTTCCTCATTTAGAAGCACGAATCCTCCTGGATTCCCTCCATAAGTTCCATCTGGAAAGACACTTGAATGAATGGCGTTTACATAAGTCAATTCACCAAAGTCAAAGTTCCAAGTCCCTCCAATATTCATAGGATGTCCTTCAAAGCCCTTCTTCTGATAATATTGTACAATTTCATAATTAGAAACTATGGTCGCTCCTGTTCTTCTTGCAATATGTTCTACATCTAAAACATGATCTTCATGAGCATGAGTAATCAATATATAATCTGCATGTAACTGGTCAACATCAATTTCAGAGGCTAGAGGATTAGCCGATATAAAAGGGTCTACAAGTAAAGTCTTACCTTGGGTTTCAATTGAAAGACAAGCGTGACCTAAAAAGCGAATTTCCATAAAATTTCAATTTGTTTGTTCTCTAAAAATACGAATTTAAAGTAGAATAGAAATTCCAAATAACACACTATATAGAAAAGTTCCTAAAGCTACTTTTTTTAATTCTGGATCTAATTCTACCGGATCTTTTACCTTCCAAACTTTAGACAAATTCAGTAAAAGAGGAATAAAAGCAATTAGGTATATAAAGTTTTTTAGGTCCGTTAAACCTAAATAAAGGTTGAACATAAGACTAAAGATCAAAGGCAAAATAATCAAGATACTGTGATATACTTTTGCTCGTTGAAAGCCCATTTGTACTACTAAAGTATTTTTACCCGCCTTGATATCAGAAGAACGATCTCGCATATTATTTAAATTCAACACCGCGGTACTCAATAAACCGATACTGGCCGCCGGATAAGAGAACACTAAATCTAAGTCATGATGGTATAGAAAATACCCTCCAAGAACACTTAGGCCTCCAAAGAAAAGGAAAACAAAAATATCTCCTTTACCACTATAACCATAGGCATCATCTCCTACGGTATATTTAATCGCAGCCCAAATACTTGCAATACCTAATAAAAGAAAAAACAAAGCCCATAAAAAATCTTCTTTTCCAAAAGAAACATAAATCAAAACCACGGATAATAGCAATCCTATGGCGCTGCTTATTTTTATTGCCTTTTTCATCTGAGCGGGAGAAATTGCTCCTGATTGAATGGCACGTTCTGGACCGATACGGTCCTCATTATCCGTACCCTTTACCCCATCACCGTAGTCATTTGCAAAATTTGAGATTACCTGAAAAGCTACTGTGGTCAACAGAGAAAGAATCAAAATATCCCATCTAAAGTATCCTGTGTATTCGGCAAGAAATCCCGCTAAAATAATTCCAGAGATAGACAGTGGTAAGGTTCTAAGCCTCGCCGCTTGAATAAACGATTTTACCATAATTATAAATCTGAAGCTTGAGCGACTAATTCCGCTAGATCATAGACCTTAACCTCAGCTTCTTTTTCCTTGTTCTTCACACCATCGGTGATCATCGTATTACAGAAAGGACATCCTGTAGCAATAATCTTAGCTCCAGT
>JBMYWH010000042.1:0-6879 GCA_049607205.1 Flavobacteriaceae bacterium
ACCTGCTGATTACAAATCAGCTGCTCTAGCCAGCTGAGCTACATCGGCTTTTTCTGTCACATAAACAGACCGCTATTTCTAACGGTCTGCAAATTTATAAAGTTTTATATATCCAACAAAACTTTTTGAGATAATTTTCTATTTTTTTTACGCATGATGTGCGCGCTGTTTTTCTTTTACTTTTTTAAGCTGTCTTTTAAGAGACTCAATACCTTGCATTGTGCCTTCTTCAAATGTTTTCGTTACCTTTTTAACAACTAACTCTCCTCCAGGGATATTCACCTTGATCTCAGTTGTTTTATTCTCTTTATCAGAAGTATTTTGAACCTTCATATAGACTTCAGCATCTACGACTTTGTCATGAAACTTCTCTAGCCCTTGCATCTTCTCCTCTACAAAAGAAATTAAATCTTTATCTGCGTTAAAATTAACCGATTGTACAAATACCTTCATACGCTTACTTTTTTAGTCTCCTGGGGTGAGAACGATTATACACTGATTTTAGTTTCGCCAAACTGGAGTGCGTATAAACCTGTGTCGAAGACAAGCTAGAATGCCCCAGTAATTCCTTTATTGTATTCAAATCCGCACCTTCATCCAACATGTGTGTAGCAAACGAATGCCTTAACATATGAGGGCTCTTTTTCTGCTTTGACGTAACACTACTAAGGTAGGAATTTATGAGTCTATAAACAAGATTTGGATAGCATTTCTTTCCTTTATCTGTCAAAACCAAGTAACTTAAGTCTTTAGCAAATTTTGATCTATAAGAAATATAATCTTGTAAAACATCAAGGGTAGAATCTAGTAAAGGAATCATTCTAGTTTTACCCCCCTTACCAAGTACCTTCAGCTTCTGTTGACTCCAATCAATATCTTCGACTCTCAAATTGATCAATTCTGAACGACGCATCCCTGTGGTATACAACAACTCTAAAATCAAAGCCAGTCTTGCCTCTTCAAAATTCCCACGAGGAAGCTTTTGTATGTTCTCTAGCTCTTCGACGCTATAAGGAACCTCAATAGTCCGATTTATTTTTAAAAGTATATGCTGCTCTAAAGGAGAATTATCGAGCTCTCCAATTCTTAAAAGATACTTATAAAATGTTTGTAGAGCGCTTATTTTACGATTCACAGATCGACGAGACATCCCCTGATCTAAAAGGTGCACGATCCAAGCTCTCACATCATCATAAGAGATGTGCAACAAAGTAGAATCTTCAAACGAAACTTCATACTCCTGAAGAAAGACCACAAATGCATTTAAGTCTCTTTCATAAGCAGATACCGTAAGCGCCGCATAATTCTTTTCTAAAAGTAAATAATCCTTAAACCCTTCAATCATAAAATCAAAAGTACAAAAAAAGCCATCCTAATGGATGGCTTTAATGCTTTTAGCTACGAAACTTAACTTAACTCCTCTTGAGTTCTAAGTCCTTGTACGTAAGTTGCTTTAATCTTCTGCGCTCTTTTAACCACTGATGGCTTGTTGAACTGCTGACGACTACGCAATTGCTTCATAGTTTTCGTACGGTCGAATTTTCTCTTGAAACGTTTTAACGCTCTGTCGATATTTTCACCTTCTTTAATAGGAATGATTAACATATGTTTGCACCTCCTTTCATAATCTCTTTTATATTTTATAACTTCTCATACAAGAAGTTGTTTGTAACTTGTTTCGGCCTGCAAAGATACATTAATTTTTCAATTAAAAATCTTTTTATTTTATTTTGTTACAGGCTTATAAGACTTTTTGTCAATAATCATTTTTGAAATAATCTCCTTCAAAATTTCACTCGTTCCTCCACCAATTGGTCCCAATCTCGAGTCTCTAAACATCCGAGCTAACGGATAGTCTTCCATATAACCATATCCTCCTAATAGCTGTAGACACTCATACATGACTTTATCCGAAATCTTCGTGGCATTCAATTTAGACATTGAAGCTTCTTTCACGACATACTCTCCCCTGTCCAATCTCGAGGTAATAACATAATTAAACTGCTTGACCATTTCCACTTCACTGGCTAATTCAGCGATTTTATGTCTCAAGGCTTGAAACTGATCTATAGAACGACCGAAGGCCTCTCTTTCACTCATATAACCCAAGGTATATTCAATTGCATATTCTGCACGTGCATGGGCATTAATTCCCATAATTAAACGCTCCAAGGCAAAATGCTGCATAATATACCCAAAACCTTTGCCCTCTTCTCCCATTAAATTAGAAGCCGGGATTCTCACATTCTCAAAACTCAATTCAGCCGTATCAGAGGCTCTCCATCCTAATTTATTTAATTTTGAGGCATTAATTCCAGGGGTTTCAGCATCCAAAAGAAAAATAGAAATACCTTTATTCCCAGCAGCAGGATCAGTCTTGGCTGAAAGCACATAATAATCTGCATACACACCATTGGTGATAAAAGTCTTAGACCCATTGATCACATATTCATCTCCTTCTCTTACCGCAGTAGTTCTCATTGCTGAGACATCTGACCCTCCAAAAGGTTCAGAAATACAAAGGGCTCCAATCTTGCTTCCCATAACACTTTCTGCCAGGTAGCTTTGCTTAATCTCCTCAGACCCTTCCGCCTGTAGATGTGTCATAGCTAAATAGGCATGAGCCCACATAGCTGCGGCAAAACCACCGGAGTTAATTCTCTGTAATTCTTCTAAAAATATAAGAGTGTAAAACAAATCCAATTCTAATCCTCCATAAACTTCTTTGGTATTCAAACCAAAGTAGCCCATCTCACCAAACTTTTCCCATATAAAACGTTCTATATGACCAGACTCTTCCCATTTATCAATATGGGGTACTACTTCTTTTTGTAAAAAAGCTCTAAAGCTTTCACGAAATGATATATGTTCTTCAGTAAAAAAATTCATAATTTCTAATTATAGACTGCACAAATATAAAGCTATTCTTTCAATTTCACTTGAGCTAAAATATTCTATTTTCAACAAATCCTCCACTGTATTAAAACCACCAAAATCCTTCCTATACTCAACAATTCCTTTAACTTGTCTGTAATTCAAATAGGGATGTTTCATCAAGCTACTAAAACTATCTGTGTTAAGATTCCAACCTGGTGCCTGAATACTATCAAAGACCTTAAAACACTGCTTAACATTAATCAAATTCAAAGAATCAAGGACTTCTATATCTTCAAGCTGTTCCATACTCACCACTGCCCCAACCAAATCTCTATAAGCTATAATTCTACCCGCTTTAAAAGGCCCAATTCCATCGATCAAAGTTAGATCAAAAATTGTGGCTTCATTAATATCTATCACCTTGCATAACTCTTTCACAGAATTCTTCTTAATAACTTTGGTATAATTCTCAAAAATAGGAAATCTAAAATAAGGTTTCAAGGAGTCCAATCTAGACTCATTATAACCTAACAAAGCACCAAGCTCCTCTGCATCTCTCAGAAAATTACCGGAATCCCTAAAAGCCAAAATCATATTCAAATCCTTAGTACTAAATCCTAATCGGTATGCTTTGTACTCAGAAATATAATTCGGGTTAAAGGGAAATATACTATCGCTCAACTTCTTTTTTAATTCTAAACTCACACGTATTGAATCCAGATTGTTCCTATAAATGGAATCTTTAAGAGAATCAGAAATAGGAATAACCAAGTCATCTTTAGAGTAGAAAGTATATACGCCATACAAACGACTAAAGACAATTATAAGCAACAAAAAAAAGATCCCATTTCGCTGTCTACGACTGTAAACGAAATGGGATCTTTTAAAAAACATAGTATCTTATTTACGACACCTTCGAAGCTTTCCAAGAACGAATTGCTTCCAAGTATCTGTTCAATTCAGATTTAACTTCAGGGAATAGGAAGAATAATCCAACCATATTAGGGAACACCATTGCAAAAATCATTGCATCGGAGAATGCCCAAATCGACCCCATATTAGCAGCAGCACCAACCACTACAAATGACAAGAAAAGTAACTTATAAACTAAATCAGCAGTTCTACCTTTCCCGAATAAATATTTCCATGACTGAAGTCCATAATAAGACCAAGAAATCATGGTAGAAACAGCAAATAAAACAACTGCTACTGTTAAGAATACGTCAGAATAAGGAATATATTGTGCAAAAGCCTGAGAAGTAATTCCAGCACCTTCATACATTACTCCATCAATCATAACACCACCTTGTCCACCATAGTCAAACATTGCTCCTCCGTCATTAAAAATAACAATAACAAGGGCAGTCATCGTACAGATTAAAACCGTATCAATAAAAGGCTCTAATAAAGCAACCAATCCTTCTGAAGCAGAGTATTTAGTTTTAACGGCAGAATGCGCAATAGAAGCTGAACCCGCACCAGCCTCATTAGAAAATGCAGCTCTTTTAAATCCAACTAATAAAACACCAATTACACCACCAACTCCAATAGCTCTAGGTGAGAAAGCATCATTAAATATTGTCATAATCGCATCATCTAATATAGAAAAATTAGCCCCCATAATATAAAGACATGCAATAACATACATTACAGCCATAAAAGGAACAACCTTTTCTGTCACAGATGCAATTCGCTTAATTCCACCAATAATGATAATACCCACTAAAATAGCAAGAACTACACCAATCCAGAATCCAGAACCACTATGACTAAGTCCGAATAAATCTTTTAAAACAACAGTAGCCTGATTTGATTGAGCAGCATTACCTCCTCCAAAAGAACCACCAATAGCAAAAATCGCAAAGAAAACCGCTGCAACTTTACCCAATCTGGCATAACCTTTATTCTTAAGACCTCTAGAGATGTAATACATAGGCCCTCCATGAACTGTTCCATCTTCATCAACATCTCTATATTGAACTCCTAAAGTACATTCCACAAACTTCGTAGACATTCCAAGAAGACCACAAATAATCATCCAAAATGTAGCTCCAGGGCCTCCTAAAGCAATAGCTAAGGCAACACCTGCAATATTTCCATTTCCAACAGTTCCAGAAACGGCTGTTGCCAATGCTTGAAAGTGAGAAACCTCTCCATCCTTAGATTCATCTTCTATAGTTCCTTTAATGTCACCGTCAATAGCTAACTCACTATCACCTGCAGAGTGATGGTCCAACTCATCATATTTACCTCTTACTACATTAATTGCAGTAGGAAATCTTCTTATGTTGACAAAACCAAAATATAAAGTGAAGAAAAGCGCTGAGAAAACTAAGAGGATTAACACAAATGGTATCCCCATGATCTCAAAGAAAATAACGTTCGAAAAGAAATCAGATATTGGCTTAAAAGCTTGATCAATCTTTTGGTCTATACCCACGTTTTGTTGAGCAGAGGCCAATATAGGAAACAGCATCAACAGGGTAGTTGGTAGTTTAAACTTCATAATGTTTTATGATATTTGAATTTAGAAAACGCAATATCATAAAAAATTTATTCCTAAGACCATAAATTCATGAAAAATCTCAGATTTTTAAGGAAAAATCAATGAAATAGACAAATTAATTAGTAATCAAAAATAGATTTCAATTCTGCTATTTGTTTCGTATTTCCCAACACGATCAATCTACCATTTGCAGTCAAAGTTTGACTTGGTTCAGGATTAATGACATAATTTTCATTACCGTCAATATATCCAATAACATTACATCCCGAACGCTGACGCATATCTAACTCCTTGATGGTTTTACCAATAAAGGTATCAGGAAGGTCATTTACATTAATTTCCTCTAAGTTCGCAGTATGATCACCTTCTATAGAAATTCTACTTACAAATTCAACCAAATCTGGAGTTACCAATAAAGAAGCCATGTGATCTCCCCCAATTCTATCCGGCATAATCACATTGTCAGCTCCAGCAATCTTTAACTTTTTAACAGAAGTCTCTTGAGACGCTCTACTAACAATTCTTAAACTAGAATTTAATTGTTTAGCCGATAGAACTACAAATAAATTATCAGCATCCGAAGGAAGAGAAGTTATTAAACTCGATGCTTGTTCTAGGTTGGCTTCTTCTAACACACCGTCATCTGTAGGATCCCCAACAATCATCAAATACCCCAAGGATTCTATTTCTTCTTTCAAATCCTCATCACGTTCAATAACAACACAAGTCTGATTGTAATTAACCAATTTCATAGCAGCCTGACGTCCATTACGTCCAAAACCACAAACCACTGTATGTCCTTTCAACTTCTTAATTTTTCTCAAACTATTCCTTTTTTTTAATTCATCAAATGATCGATCATTCGCAATATAATTAGCAACAGCCGCTACTAGGTATGCATAGGCTCCTACACTAAAAATAATAAGAAATATAGTAAATATCTTTCCTGTTGTATCCAAGGCAACTACCTCTCTAAACCCAACAGTACTCATAGTTATCACCGTCATATAAAAGGCATCCACAAGCTCATAGTCAACCAAGAACATAAAGCCAGCGACTCCAAATAATAGAACGAATAAAAAAATTAAACCTGCTTTATACATACTTATAAATCAAAAACAGAACTTCTTTTTCTATAGATCAAATCTTTGAGTCTTAACACAAAAGCTAAAACTAAGTAGATTACGAAACTTAAACCAAGAGTGGCATATGAAAAATATATAAAAAATAAACGAACGTCAGCAACATTCATTCCCAACCGATCTGCAAGTCTCGTTGAAACATAGAATCCGTTTTGTTCAAAAAATAACCTCAATCGAGTTACCATAATTAATCTTTTACAAATCAAAAGTAAGGATATTTAATAGCACCAACAAAAACAAATTCTAAACCTTAACTCCAGCGCACAAAAAAACCCTCACTACAACGTAATGAGGGTTTAAAAAAAAAGGCGGTGACATACTCTCCCACCAGTGGCAGTACCATCTGCGCTGATA
>JBMYWH010000043.1:0-6451 GCA_049607205.1 Flavobacteriaceae bacterium
TTCATCGTCGTCATGGGCTGGGTTGTAGGAGGTGTTTACGAAGAAATCGTCTTTCATGGATTCATTTTCACTCGCTTGGAAAAAATGACACCAAGCCGCCATGCTACTAAAATTAGCTTTGTCCTAGCGGGGTTGATTTTTGGAGTCTACCATTACCAACTCGGTATGGCCGGTATGATTAATGCCACCATAGTAGGAATCGTTTACCTCGGTCTTTATGTCTATTTCAAAAGAAATTTGTGGTATTCCATTATTTGCCACGGCGTGTACAACAGTATTGTGATGACCTTGATTTACTTGGACTATCTCTAAGCCATTGCCCCTCTTATTTTCTTCACATAAGCCCGAGACACGGGAACAATAAGATCCGTCCCTTTAAGTGTTAGTTTTAAACCCTGAGCATTACCACTGGCCTCTTCGATAGCACCTAAATAGATTAGAAAACTTCGATGACATTGCAATAAATCTTTATACTGCCCAGCGGTATCTTTTAAGGTAGCGCGAATCATCTCCTTAGTTCCATCACTGCGATATATGACCACATAATTTTCTGCCGCTTCCGCTGCAATCACCCTTAAGACCACTTCAGAAGGCTCAATCACAGCACTGAGATCACTAATTTCTCGAGCTTCGATCAAACAAAATCTCTTGTAATTCTCATATTTTAATAAAGAACGAACTACAATAATCGGAGTTCCCAGGACCAAGACATATGCGATCAACTCATAAAAAGGAAGCGGACTCTGTCTTAAATTATTCAGAATCACCACCGAGGTAATTACCACAAGTAGCCCCAACTCTTGCAAGACTTGCTTGCCGACAGTCCATCCTTTTTCAGGAATGGGATAATAGTGTAAGCGCAGCTGTCTAAACAGGGCAAAATACAAAAGGCTCACCCCGAAGACTAAAAAAGTGGTTTTAAAGATCTCTACATAGTCCGGACCGAAAGGTTGAAGAACCAACAAGACCACCAAGATTAATCCAACCGACTTCCCGGCGCTTGTCATTCGTCCCTGCCAGCTGCTCTCAAAGGGAAAATCGGCATGTAGTCTTTGCCATTGGTCACTAAATCTTGTCATTGGTCAACTATTTTATGATCAAGGCCTAAGCTATATTAATTTTACTGAAAAATCAAATCATCATGAAAAACTTAGTACTTATTTTGTTGTTTGCCACCACCCTTTGTGGTGCCCAAAACCTCGATCAAATCAGAGCAAAATACCAAGCTCGTAAACCACATTTAGACAGTATGTCTCAATTTCCAAGTCGCCCTTACCAGGACCTTATCGTCATGACACAAGACAGTATTAAAATACACGCTTGGCATATCAAAAATCCAGAAGCTGATCAAACCCTGATCCTCGTTCATGGTTTCAATATGAACAAATCTCATATGCTCTCAAGAGCTGAATTCTTATATACTCAAGGATATTCCATCGTCTTGATGGACCTCAGAGCTCGAGGCTTAAGTGGAGGGACTAGAGCCACCACTGGCGCAGCTAATGGCTTGGACGTTCTAGCAGTTTATAAGGCTCTAGAAGATCGTGGAGAAATACACTTATATGGATTCTCTCATGGAGCCCGAGCGGTAAGTTTCGGAGCCGCGCTCATCGGAAATCCCAAACAACGTCTATTTCTTGAAGGAATCCCTTATCAACTGGCAGAAGGGTTTAAGAGACAAAACGGATATGCCATGCCAATGATTCCCCAAGAAACAGAACTTGACAAAGCCCTCGAGCAAAACAAAGCAAATCAAACCCTTTTACTCATAGGAGATTCCGATCCTGCGATTACCCCAGAGGAAGCGCGTAAACTGATAAAATATAGCGAGCATCCAGACTCTTTACTGATGGTTTTCCCAGAACAAGGACACCATGTATTGAGCAAAAACAACACTTATTTAAACGAAATCTCACCATATTTAATCTCAAAATAATGAAAAAATTCATCGCCTTTCAAGCCATCGCTATGGCCCTATACCACTTCTACCTGCCTTACCAATTCCAGTGGTTCAACTTTTTAGATCAGACTAGCCCAACAATCAATTGGGCCCTGATTGCCCTAAATAATTATTTTTCGTTCAACCTTTTAGTTTTGGGCCTTGCCGTACTATTCTATAAAAAATCTAAACTTCCAGTACTCTTACTCACAATCTTCTGGACCTTCAGCTTCATTTACCAAATCTATAGTCCCATGCCCATTCCTAAGCACTTAAACTTCCTAGTTTGGTTACTGCCTAGCTTGGCATTAGGAAATGCCTTTTTAGCGCTAGTTTACATTTGGAAAAACCGCTAAAACACTAATTAAAAACATTTTAGTATATTATAAGTGATTTACTTATCCGCCGAATAAATCATTAAAATGTTATGAAAACATCAGCTAAAACGCTACTTCTACTATTTAGTTTATTACTACTTAGCGGTTGTAACAAACAAAAAGCCGAAGCGCTCAAAATTGCCGCGGAACAATTTCAAATCAACGCCATTACAGCACTTGATAAAGTGAATGAACTTTTTATACAGAATCAATCCGTGGCCTTTGAACTTGAGTCGGCTCAGACAGAACAAATCGTAAGAGACCTCAATAGTCTAGAAGGGAGTCATCAAATAACGGCTTCCCTTCTAGATATATGGTCAAGTGAAGCTGTAATTGGTCAAGCTCAGGATGAAGCCCTGAATCAAAGATTTGATGATTTAAAGGGACAGTACTATACCTTTGAAGGTTTATTTTCTTCTTTAGACAAAGGGAGTTTTGTCGCTAAAGACCTGGTAAAGAAAGCGGAGAAACATGCCATCAATCTCTCCATGCAACTGATCAATTTCTCTAAAACCTTAGAAGCCCATGACTTCAAATTCACAGCTCAAAGGGTCCTAATTATTGAGCAAATGAAAAAAGCCAAGGATGAGGAAAATGAGAAATTACAGAAAAAACTCATCGAACAAGTTGCTCTTGAATTTGTACAACTTAGACAGCTTGAAATCCAACTCAAGGATGATGCGATAAGAGAATGTCTCAAAGGCGCTGAAAGCGGAAAGCAGGTCGCTGAACTGATTCGAAATTATCATAAAATGAGCCTACATGACATCCTTTCTGCGGTCAAAACCTCTATGAATTACACACTGAATATTACTGATGGGAACAAAAGTGTTCAGGACCTTATTGAGAAATATGAAACAATTGAAACGACCATCAAAGAAGACCCTTACTGGAACATACTATTAAAAGATTCTGAAAACTAAACAAATACTATGGATAAAGATGCCCTAATGATTTCTACACTTTCTAATGCCCTTATCGACCTTCAAGTGAAGTATCGAAGCTATCCGGTATTGGAACGAATTAAAATAAGACCTGAGTTAGAAGGTTTACTCCGAGAATTCTCTGCCTATCAACTTAAATTACTTGATGAAGGAGTAATTACCACTGATCAAGATCTTCAAGAAATGAAGCAGATCAAAGAAGGAATTGATCAAGCGGCCGATGAACAACAAATGATTCTGGCAATTGGTAAAACTTTAGGTTGGATCGCAGGAAAGGTTATATGAAAGTAGGAATTTACATCTCTGGATTAGGGCAGACCCTAAACAACGACTCCGTAGTGGATTATGCGGAGCGCATTAAGAATGAACTCAAGTTTAACACCAATGGAGAAGAATTTGAATTAGAGCAGCAAGAAGTTAGTTATCACAAGGAAAAGAGAACTACGGTGGTGAGTATCTTTCAGAAACTAGATCAAGAAAAGAAACTGGTCTACAAACTCTACGATTTTGAATATCATCAAATGTTAACCGATAGATTCAATAAATTCTCTTTACTCAAAAAGAATTTTTGGCTACTACTTTTAGTTCTTCAAAAAGGACCTATGCTCTTCTGGCGCATATTTAAAAGAGATGCTTTTAATCGACCTTTTCAAACCCTCTACATATTCGGTATATTTTTCTTGATTGCAAGCAGTCTTTTACTCATGGTTCCTGCCTCACTTTCTCTGATCACAGGAATTTTTGAAAGTCCAGAGATCAGTAACTATTTCAACATTGCGGATTCGAATTCATTTCTGTCTTCCCAATCTTTGAGGCGTCTCTCAGAAAAAATCATTGCAGCTACAGGAATTCTCTTAGTTTTAGTTCCTGGAGCAAATGTTCTAGTGACCTCCTTAGCCACGGAGTTCGTTTGTGCTAATGATTATTTAGATCATGGAAGTCAACGACAGCTCATTCAAGGAAATCTTGAACTTCTTGTAGACTATATCACAGAAGAACAACAAGATTGTAAAATTCACTTTCACACCTATAGTTTCGGAAGTCTCTTAGCCATGGACTATCTCTTCCCAAGCACCTCTTCAGTTTCCAATAATGCTAAAGAGTTTTGTGAAGCTTTAATCACTATAGGAACTCCTTTTGAATTCATTAATTCATATTATCCGCATTTCTATGAAAACCGAAATCTAGAGCTACGCAATCAATTGCAATGGATCAATGTCTATTCCAAACTAGATGCTCTAGCTTCCAACTTTAGATTCGATCATGAAATTGGAGAGGCTGAATATGGAATGGACCTCCAATCCAAAAAACCAGAAAACATCAATTATGAAACTGCTTCTTTTAGTCAAACGGGAATTCTAAGTTTTTTATTGCTTTACAGCATCAAAGCGCATCGAATTTATTGGGATCAGAACCCCGAAGCTCAAAGTTGCATAGGCCCTATTTATAGAGAAATGACGGCTACAGGGATGATTTAAAACAACTAAGGCTTTTGTTTTTTGTATCTTTAAAAGAAAAACCATGATTTCCGTTTTACCTAGACAGTTTGACAACAATTATCAAGGCCGTAGAATTTCCTTATATGTCTTCTATCTGATCACGTTGATGACCCTAGTGAGAAGCTTAATTCACCTTCTAAGTAGCGATGGAGGTGCTCAGAGTATCGCGAGTATTCCACTGGATCAGTACTCTGAACATGCCGCCAATGGTATCATCACTGTGTTTTCACTATGGGGACTCTCACAACTGATCATGGCAATCTTCTATGTGATCATTTCCCTGAAATACAAATCCATGGTACCGCTGATGTATATTTTCCTAATCATCGAATATGTAGGAAGGGCCTTAATTGGAATTTCCAAACCACTATATACCCTGGAAACCCCACCAGGAGCGTGGCTGAATCTTATCTTTATCGCCTCACTTCCCATCCTTTTCTATTTTTCAATTAAACCTCGAAAGTAACTAGCTAGGCCAAAAATAGCGTCCATTATTGCATTAAATCAAAGCACTATATTTAACAAAAACTAAACCTATGACTTCATGGACTACCCCTCAATTTTAGAATACGTTTACCTAATAGTCATAGGTTTCATTGCTGGGCTAATTAATATTGTAGCCGGTGGTGGTTCATTACTAACCCTGCCCATGCTTATATTTATGGGACTTAGTCCTCAAGTAGCTAATGGAACCAATAGAATTGGGATTATAGTTCAGAATGTTTTTGCCATCAAAGGCTTTCAGTCTAAGGGAGTACCTGTGACTTCATTTTCGATCTATTTATCTGTATCAGCTCTTATAGGATCTCTGATCGGGGCTTCTTTTGCCGTAGAAATAGATGCTGAACTCTTTAATAAAATTTTGGCCGGAGTGATGGTCGTAATTGTACTATATCTGATTTTTAAGAAAAATACTTCGCTTACTGAAACCTTGGAGAAAACCACAGGTAAGGCTAGAATATTTAGCTTGATTGCCTTTTTCTTTATCGGAATATATGGTGGATTTATTCAAGCTGGAGTCGGTTTTATAATCATTGCCACCCTTTCAAGCTTGACCCAGATGAGTCTGGTGAAAAGCAATGCCATTAAGGTTTTTGTTGTTCTGATTTATACGGTGGCGGCTGTGGTGGTTTTTGCCTTGAACGATTCCATTAGTTGGACCCACGGATTGGTCTTAGCTATCGGAACTTCGGCAGGAGGATGGACCATGAGTCGTTATTCGGTTAAAAAAGGAGATGGATTTGTCAAGGTGTTATTGATCCTTATGATTTGCATCATGGCTATAAAACTTTGGTTCTTTTAATTAAAGATTAAAAGTGACGAGACTGTAAGCTAGTATTCATTCTGAACCATAAGCAACAGCACTAAGCACCCACATCTAGCTACAACCTCACGAATAGTTAGAATAAAACTTTCCCCATTTGTCGGTATTGTATAAACATAAGCTTCCACCTATCTTTACTATATCAATAAGTAACAAATAATTATTACCCCGCACGATTACCCCCTTTGGTGCATTAGTTGTGAAAATTGATACTAAAACTACCCTAATCATCTAATTAAAAAGGCGATACTCATAATAGTATCGCCTTTTTTAATACCCTAATCTTAAATATAACGCATAAAAAAACCCTCACTACAATGTAATGAGGGTTTAAAAAAAAGGCGGTGACATACTCTCCCACCAGTGGC
>JBMYWH010000044.1:0-6130 GCA_049607205.1 Flavobacteriaceae bacterium
TGAACATTTTTTCCAGATTTAGAGAAACGTATTCCAGCTGAGCTAAAGTCAATTTTTGCCAATTGCATTAAAATAGCAAGATTCGTCGTATCCAGCGCCTCCTCTACTAAAGCATTAAGCTCTTCACGATGGAATTCTCGATACCAGTCTCCTGCAACTTGAGTTGTATCAGATGGATTGGTAGAAAGCTCCCAGAATTCCGGCACTTCCACATCGGTTGGTATAGCCTCAGCAGCCATGGTTTGGGTATCTTCTGGGTCTTTATACATTTTACACTGAGTCATGGTTATTGACCCCGTAATTAAGACCCCTAGCAATAATCCCCTCTTGATTAGGTGCATATAAATATGATTTAAAATATTCTAAATATAAATTTAATGTTTTTTTAGCAGTCTGCAAATCATTTAAACAATCATTAAGCATCTTAAACAAGGCCAACACAAAAGCGTTCTGCTAAAATTCTTCAAATTAAATTGTTAAGACAGATTGAAAGATATCTTAGTGTTTTTTAACAAAGCTTTAGGAGATTAGAGTAATTTTTATTAGATTCATATCAAATTTAATACCCATGAACCCCATTCACTTTTTTTTCCAAGAGCCACGTCTCTTGAGAAGCTTTTACGTCCTTGCTTATTTAGGTGTCCTTTACATCACGATTCACAGCACAACAAGTTCAGACCTTCCTTTTATTTCAAGTATCGGAGCATTGAGCAGTCTGATTTGGTCTATCTTCTTTTTAAGAATCTCTCAATCTAGTTTAAGAGAATTTTCTAAAATGGAGTCTTAGACTCGTTTTTAAGAGCTATATATTTAGAGAGATACTTATAGCGGGCTTGTTGGTCGCTATTGAAGACTTGTGTCAAGAAAAATTTCTTGCGATGCTTGTTTAGTAGTTCCTCTTGAGAGAATTCTAGTATGCTTTTGCGAAATTCTTCAGTTTGAGACCCTGAGAATTTCTCTTGGAGCAATGTATTGGCATGAGCTTGACAGCTTTCCCAAATATTCTGATCTCGATATAATTCTATGGCTTGTTCGATGAATTCTTGATCGCTAGAGCTAATAGCACCTGGCCAAGAAATTGACTCACTTTGCATGCTTTCCGCACCTATAGGACTGGTCACACTGGGAAGTCCATTTTTCATAGCGTCAAATAATTTACCTTTCTGTCCTGCTCCAAATCTAAGGGGAGCAAGCAATACGCGATGTTCTTGCATGATTGCTACTACGCTCTCTGCACGTCCTTTGATCACAAAACCTTCTTCAGGCTTGTGTAACTGCCAAACTTTTTGAGAAGGATAGGCTCCATAAATATGCAATTCCGCCTTAGTCTCCTTTCTTATTTGTGGCCAAAGCCTCTTGAGCTCTAATACACTATCCCAATTCGGGGCATGTATCAAATTTCCAATAGCCATAAAATTCTTACGTTGAGTAAAACCTGGAAACCCAGCTTCAGCATCCAAATCCTGTTTATGTATGAATGGAAGATAGACTAATTGCTGCCTGTCGATACTGAATTTTGCAACTAATAAATCAATCTCTATCCGAGAAATCATGATGCTCAAATCACAACGCATGATTGCTGAGAGTTCTCTTTGAGCAAGTTCACTATAGAGATATTCATCGACCTTTTTCAGATTTCCATCTGCTTTAACCGCTTCGTGACGTGCTTTGCGCAGAAAATGTAAATCCTCTGTATCTAGTATTTGGGGAATTTGTGGGCATTGTTTACGTACGCGCCAACCGAATTGTTCTTCGACCATAAACCTGTCGTAGAGCACAGCGGAAGGATTCAAATCTTTGATAAATTGATCAAAGCTTGAGTCATTTACTTGAATGCTATGGCAAATTAAACCATCCGTATAAGCAAATTCCGAAGCCTTTGCCGTGGTCGCATAATGCAAGTCATAACCCGCATCCTTATATAAAGATAAAATCTGCAACAAGCGGTAGCCTGCTGCAGATGATTCTGGTTCTATCCACAAGGTGGACAGTATAAGTAATTTAGGTTTCTTAGAGTCCAAATCTAAATTGTAAACCTGTAAGTAAGAAAGTATTTCCATTAGCAATACCATACTCTCCCCTAAACATCCAGTGTTGGTTTAACTGCAAATTGAATCCAAACTGAACCGACCAATTATTAATGATTTCCTTTTTAATACTGTAATCAATCTGAGCTGTGACCAACTCTTGCATGGCATCATCTAATTTCCCTAAAGCCTGATTCTTAGTATTCAATCGGTTATTTGCATTTTCTAATTGCTGCTTTTGAAACTCATAGGTCGGAGAATTAGGATTAAGCCCCGCTATGGCATTATTGTTTGCATCTATCTGATTATTGTTTGCATCTACACGCTCATTAATCGCCGGAAAAACATTAGCACCTAATTCAGGAAAAACTTCATTCATTTTTATCTGTCCGTAATTACCCTTTGATTCTACAAAATCTCTCCACATGGCTCCTACATAAAGCGCCATTTTACGCTGTGGATGTTTAAAATTAACCATAGTTCCTACACGGGCAGAAGCCACAAGAAGTTGTGCCGGGTCATCTAAAAGTTCGGAATAAGATCTAGAATAATTCATATCGATGGATCCAAAATAATTTTTGGCCCCATAAACCAAGGTCGTACCTATTCCCCATGTTTCCGCAGAAAAATCTACAGAAGATCCAAAAGCCGGAAGACTCAATATCAAATCTCCATTCTCATCATACCATTCTGGCTGTAATCCCACCGTGGTGTTCCCACTATTCTGAGCATAGATCCCATAGAAATTCATAAAGGGAAGTACCCACATATCGGCCCTTACATTGACTCCGTTGGTTGTGGCAGAAACTTTTTGAAAATTCAAAGTCTCAAGTGTGACATACTGATCTAAAAGTTGATTCAAGGTCGATGTAGGATCTGAACCTATATTTAATCCAAATTCCGAAACAAAAAGATCCATGGAATTGTAAGTATAGTTCAGGTTGAAACCAAAAGGCAATTGCATTTCATAACCTCTTTCTGCCACTTTCTGTCCAAGAATCGGAAGCACATAAGGATAGAGTGTATCCTTGTTAACTTCTTTAGGGACTAGGGTAGCCTCTTTTACCTGAGCCTGGGCTCCTGCAAAAACTAAAAAACAAATTAATAAAGCGGTTAATTTTTTCATACTATTTGGTTTTGTTGATTATAATTGGCAAAGTCCACTGCTCTTTATAATGATCCATGTTCGGATTATATATTCTAAGCACCACTTTAAAAGGCTTCTCCTCTGTTGAAATCCAATTAGATTTAGGTGTAAATTTACTCTTTTTATTTGAAACTTGTATATCTAAGGACTCATCTGAATTCAAACTTAAATTCACTAACGAAGCCGTTGAATAGGGCTTTGACATGATATTCCCCTCTAAATCATAGACGCTAAGGTCCCAGAATCCCGTTTTGAAAACCTCAGGACTTGCCTCGGCACTGAAACTTATTCTATACTTGTTAGTCCCTACTAAAGCATCTCCATTTTGATCTTGAGCACAAATAGCTACAACCACATCCTCTGCAGCATTGATTCCTAGCGCACCTACTTCCCATGAACCCAACTTCTTAGCATCTTCAATATAAGCTCCCATTTGATGACGCTCTCCAATAAATTCCAGAGTCTTACTCTTGTATTGACTCATCTGTTTTTTAAAATCACCGTAGTGATGCTCCAAGAGTTTCTGACTCGCGGAGTCAAAAACCTCTAAATTCACCTCCGTACCGGATTGGGCATAGAAAGACTCTAAACTCAAGTCCTCCATCTTCTTGCGACTCTTCAGTTCAGGACTGTAATTTTTGAAAGGATTCTCTTTTCCATTATACTCGGCAAGAGATTCTAGTGACAGCGCTTTAAAAGTCTCCGGATTTTCTCTTGAAAAACGTCCTTCTAAATAAAAGATAGACTCTTCGCAATTGACCGCTGTCATCCCTTGGGGAATTGAACCTTTATAATCCTTAGGCAAAAAGATAAAATCTCCTGAAACCCCCTCTCGTGAATTAGCCTTCCAGAGCAGCTCTTTATCCATATCAATTATCGTCACTAAATAATAGCTGTTTTTTACTTCAGGGACATGCAAAACTACGGGGCCTTTAGATAGGTTGATCCAGGCCAAGTCATAATTAATATAATCAGAAACAAATGCCCGATTTACCAGACTGGACTCTGTAGCATCATCTATATAAAAAATCTGATTGGGAACTCCTGGCGTATGGAGTTCTGACTGGGTCCAACTGTAGATGTAATCAGTAAATACTTTCTGAGAAGCTAAATCAGCCATCTCACTTACTTGGCTTGATGAGATTTTCTTGACCTTAGGTTTTTTCTTAGGCAAAACCTCACGAGCTTCCTTTTCATCGATATAAACACTATCTTTGTTTGTCTTAAAGTCATCTTTTTTCTCCGTCTTAGAATCACAACCTATCCATAGGACACTTCCAATAAGACATAAAAAGATAAAAGTTGGTTTTTTGATCATTTGATAAGTTTGTTATATAAAAATAAGCATTTTTTTGAACATGGATAAGGGCTTTATTGAAGTTTTGGGCGCCCGTGCCCATAATTTAAAGGATATTGACGTAAAAATACCTCAAAAGGAACTTGTAGTTATTACAGGTTTGAGCGGAAGTGGAAAATCTTCCCTGGCCTTTGACACCATTTACGCAGAAGGACAGAGACGTTATATCGAAACTTTTTCGGCCTATGCCAGGCAATTTCTTGGAGGTCTAGAACGTCCGGATGTCGATAAGATTAACGGACTTTCTCCTGTGATTGCTATAGAACAGAAAACAACCTCTAAATCCCCAAGATCCACCGTGGGAACCATTACAGAGGTTTATGATTTCATGAGACTTTTATTTGCTCGTACCGCAGAGGCTTATTCTTATGTGACAGGGGAGAAAATGGTGCAATATTCCGAGGAGCAAATTTTAGAATTAATTTTAGAAGAGTATCAAGGCAAGCGCATCAACATACTTGCTCCCTTAGTTCGTGCCCGAAAAGGACATTATCGCGAACTCTTTGAACAAACAGCAAAACAAGGATTCAACAAGGTTCGAGTTGATGGCGAAATCCTAGACATCGAATCTGGAATGAAGGTAGATCGTTATAAAACTCATGATATAGAAGTGGTCATCGACCGTCTTGCTGTGAGTCCTGGGCAGGAAAAAAGACTATCTGAGAGCATTAAAACGGCATTTTATTCAGGAGGAAACATTTTAATGGTCCTCGAACACGGTCAGGAAAAGGCGCGATTCTTCTCTAAGGATTTAATGTGTCCTACTTCCGGAATTTCATACCCAAGTCCAGAGCCTAATAGTTTTTCTTTCAATTCTCCTAAAGGAGCTTGCCCCACCTGTAACGGACTGGGAACACAGGCAAAGGTAGTGGAGAGAAAAATCATTCCAGATACCTCTATGAGTATCAAGAGCGGAGGACTTAGTCCTCTAGGGCCTCAGAAAAATTCTTGGATGTTCAAACAATTAACAGCCATTGCTAAGCGTTATTCCTTTGAGATGGATGCACCTATATCGAAAATTCCAGAGGAAGCGATGCAGTTAATTTTACATGGAGGAAAAGAACATTTTGAAGTAAATTCTAAACTCTTAGGAGTCAAGCAAAGCTATGATATAGATTTTGAAGGTATTATTCCTTTTATACAAAGTCAATACGCCAATGCAGGATCCCCCTCAATCAAGAGATGGGCTAAGGATTTCATGATCGATGAAATTTGCGAAACCTGTAAAGGACAGCGCCTGAAGAAAGAGTCCCTACATTTCAAAATCAATAATCTCAATATTTCAGAATTGAGCAATTTCGATTTAGCTGACCTAAAGCTTTGGTTTACGGAGCTCCCTGCACAACTCAGCGGACGTCAGAAGATCATTGGAATGGAAATTTTAAAAGAGATTAACACCCGAATAGATTTCCTACTGGATGTAGGCCTGAGTTATCTTTCCTTAAATCGAAGTAGTAAATCACTTTCAGGAGGGGAGGCACAACGCATACGACTAGCGACTCAAATTGGATCTCAATTGGTTGGGGTTCTCTATATCCTGGACGAACCAAGTATAGGATTACATCAAAGAGATAACGAACGTTTGATTCGAAGTTTGGT
>JBMYWH010000045.1:0-5906 GCA_049607205.1 Flavobacteriaceae bacterium
GAAATATGGGCTGTATCTATTCGAAAAAAGAGGCACAATTTATCTTAGAAACCTTGCAAAACGAAATACGATGGCAGGAAGAAGAGCTGCAGATGTTCGGAAAGAAAATTAAAATGAGGAGAAAAGTTGCCTGGTACTCTGATCGAAATTTTACCTATCGATACAGCGGTGTGGATAAAACTGGACATCTCTGGACTCCCTTATTAAAACAGCTCAAGGATCAAGTTGAAAATCTAAGTGGCGCTCAATTTAATTCTTGTCTCTTAAATTACTATCTTGATGGTCAAGACGGCATGGGATGGCATAGTGACAATGAGAAGAGTTTAGTTAAAAATGCCTGTATCGCTTCCCTCAGTTTTGGAGCAGAGAGAATCTTCAAACTAAAACACAAGCAGACTAAGGAAGTAGTCAATATCCCCTTAGAATCAGGACAGTTAATCCTCATGGAAAAGCAAACACAAGAATTTTGGAAGCACGCTATTCCCAAGTCAAAAAAAATACATAAACCCAGAATAAATCTAACTTTTAGAAAGTACCTAATATGAAATTTATCCCTTTTCTAAGCATTCTTATGATCACCGTGTCATTACATGCTCAAAGTACTCCTCAAGGTGTGTTTCACCGAACTACCGAGATCTCTGACACGCAAAAAATTCAAGAAAGGTGGGTTATTATCGACGATTATTTAGTGGTTACTGCCTTTGATTCTAGTTCAAAACAATTTTATTATACTTATGGAGGGCCTAGTTATTTCAAAGATGGTTTTTTAAAAGTGACTATTGAGTTTAGTTCGAATACAGCACATCATGCCAGAGAGCAACTCAGCCTGAATTATAAGGACTTAGGACTTGTCCTTAGCGAAAATTCTTCTGTGGGTGATCTCAAGGGAGTATGGGTAATGACCGCTAGAAAAACCAATGATAGCATAAGAAATCGTCCTTTGAGATCAAGAAGAACTCTCAAAATTCTATCCGAGTCTACCTTTCAATGGATTGCTTTTGACATAGAAAAAAACAGCTTCAAAGGAAGTGGTGGAGGAAGCTACAAAACAAAAGACGGGCACTATACAGAACATATTGAGTTCTTCTCAAGAGATTCTTCGCGTGTTGGAAGTGATTTGAAATTTGACTATCTTAAACAAAATAATCAGTGGATTCATTCGGGATTTAGTTCTAAGGGGAAACCTTTGTATGAAATTTGGACCCCACTAAAAATAGCAGAAAAACAAAATAGATATTGATGAAAAACTACCAAAAAGATCAGCTAACCATTCATTGGGAACCTACAAAATGTATTCATGCCGGAGTCTGCGTTAAGACTTTACCTAAGGTTTATAACCCAAATGAAAGACCTTGGATCAAACCAGAAAATGCAAGTGTCGATGAACTAAAAGCACAGATAGACAATTGCCCGTCCAAAGCCTTAAGTTACAGCATAAACTAAAATCTTTATGATTAAAAAAGGAGTAAGTCTTAGAGGAGCTATTTCTATTGGAATTGGTGGAATGGTAGGGGGTGGTATCTTTGCTGTCCTGGGGCTTGCAGTAGAAATGGCACAAGGAGGAACACCTCTTGCGTTTCTAATTGCGGGAATCATAGCCTTTATTACCAGTTATTCTTATAGTAAAATGAGTTTAGCTTATCCGGATAAAGGAGGAACGGTGAAATTCATAAATCAAGGCTTCGGAAAGGGAGTCTTCAGTGGAGGTTTGAATAACCTTTTATATTTTAGTTATATCATCATGTTGAGTTTATACGCCTCAGCTTTTGGTTCTTATGGTCCAAATCTCTTTACTTTAGTAGATCCTACGGTCGATTTTCACCTTTACGCCACTGGAATTGTTTTGATTTGTACGCTTATAAATTACTACAGTATCTCCGCAGTCACGACCATTGAGGATTATGCAGTTAGTATCAAGCTAGTTATTTTGATAGGCTTTATTTTTATTGCAGGCTATGGTCTAATTGGCAACCCTAACCTAAGTCAACTAGGAGTAGAACACTGGAGCCCTATGATACAAATTGTCAGCGGAGGAATGGTGATTTTTGTGGCCTATGAAGGCTTCGAGCTCATAGCCAACACAGCACCCGATATGGTAAATCCTAAAATAAACATTCCTAAGGCATATTATTATTCTGTTGGATTTGTAATTGTTTTATATATAGCCATCAGCGCCGTTACGGTTGCGTCTATTCCGTTTTCCGAGATTGCCAAGTCAGCTGAATACGTTCTCGCCGAAGCAGCCAAGCCCATGTTAGGACAAATAGGATTCACTATTATCACTATAGCGGCTTTAATCTCGACATTTTCGGCAATTAATGCTTCTCTTTTGGGTGGAACTCGAGTAAATTACAAACTCGCAGAGGATGATGAAATCCCTCATGAATTTACCTCAAAATTCTGGGGACAACCTATTGGCTTAGTGCTAACCACCGTGCTCACCCTTATCTTAGTAAATACCTTAGAATTATCAAGCATCTCTACAGCGGGAAGCGTAGGTTTTTTGATCATATTTGGGATCGTTAATTTGGTGAATTATTTAAAGAGAAAGGAAACTAATTCCGTTTCATGGATTCCTCTTTTAGGCTTTATTTTTTGCGTGATTGCTCTAATTGCTTTGGTAAGTCAACAGTTCAATCAAGACCCTGTTTCCATTTATTTATCGATTGGAATTGTGGCGGCTTGTTTTGTGATGGAATACATTTATAAAAAACTATAATTTGAATTCGCTTCGAAATATTGTAGCTTTCCTTTATGAAAAAATCGTTTAGTATACTTTTAGTTTTGGCTTTATTTATAAGCTGTGATCGCCCTGTCACAATCACAGGATTATGGGAAGTTACCTCTGTCTCTATAGGAGATGAAAACATGACCCCTCAAGGTAGGTGGATGCGCTTTTATGAAGATGGATCCCAAGAGTCTGGAAACGGCTGGTATAAACACAGTGAAGGAGACTATTTGTTCGATCTGAGTACCTCTTTACTTGAAATAACAAATTGGAATGGAATCAAAGACCCAAATGATCCCTTCAATGTCAAAATTCAAGGGGATCAAATGACATGGACAAGAGAGGAAGAAGGCCAAGCACTGACCGTAGTATTGGAAAAGATACAGAAGCTTCCTATGACTTCAGCAAATGAGACCTTAGGTCTATGGGTACTGGACAAGGTGACTTATGATGGAGAAGATATTACTGCGCTTAACAATCCTGAAAACAATCGTTATTTACACCTGAGATGGGACGGTGTTTTCATTGATCAAAATGGCCCTGAAGGCAGGTTAAGAGGACCCTATAGAATGCATGGACATAATCCTCAAATTGAATTGATATACTATGGAGATTGTGCACGAATTGATTCTTATGACTATGAAGTTTCTAAAGATAAGTTGATTCTAAGTAATTCGGAACAAGGGTCGCTAGTGATGACATATCATAGGTCAGACGAATACCCCAATTAAAAACTGCACGGTATTTGATATACAGGAGACATGAATAAATTTCATGTCTTTTTTTTGCTTTTTAGTTTTTACTTCAATCTGAATGCCCAAAGCACTCAAGAATTAAGTCATGCCTTAGAAAAACAGACGATTAGACTCCAAGCGCAAAGAGCTTATTTCAATAAAATAGGGAATCCCGATTATGTTCTAACGGGAGAAGATCTTCTGTATTTAGCGGAGTACTCTTCGGAACTAGATAGAATCGAGCAGCAAGCATTTCTGAAGGTTAAAAGCCTTAATGATAGTCATAATCCTCCATTAGTCCAGGAGCTTATTATAAGAAATGCCCTATTTGAACTAATTCTCTGGGAACAAAGCATTATTGGGAAACACTCTAGAATCTATATAATTATGCATCAAAACAATTCAAATTCCAGGATTGCAAATCACGTAGTTTCTTCAAAATACAGAAAAGAAAGCCTTAGACTATATAAACAAATAGAAAAGAACGGTGATTCAACTAAGAATTGGCAGCAGCTCACAAATCAAGCATACTATAAAAAGTTCCTCATTGATAAGGCACATCAAAGAGAAGCGGAGTATTTCTTTGAAACTTATCAATACCGTCTAAAGGTTCTGAATGAAGAACTCTACAAGAAGATCTTCCTCGATGAAAGCCTCAATGCAGTCTCAAGAAGGTTTAGTAATTATGTAGGTGGATTTGCCTACAGGAAAGGTAAACTATACAAGCAAGTTGACTTTATTGAAAAACAAGAGCAAGAACTGCAAATACTAGATGTGGTTTTAGAAAAAACACCATTTAGAATGACTGATAAACTGATCCCTGGATTCTGGGGTCATGCTGGAATTTATGTTGGAAATGAAGCTCAATTAAAGGACTTGGGTATCTGGGATGACCCAAAAGTTATTCCTTATCATAAAGTAATTCGTTCGGGAGCTTCAATTGTTGAAGCGCTCAGAACAGAAGTAGAAGTCAATAGCGTTGAACATTTTTCAAATATCGATGATTACGCCCACTTGAGACTCCAGAATCCACCTTCTAAACTCAAACAACAACAAATGGTTTTAAGGGCTTTTGAACAAATAGGTAAATCTTATGATTTCGGATTTGATGTAGAGTCCTCAGAAAGAATAGTTTGTTCCGAATTACTCTATGTAGTTTATGATCAAGTAAAGTTTAATACCTCTCAAATATTAGGTCGTGCAACCATTTCCGTGGATCAGGTCGCGGAAAAAGCAGGTCCTCAAGGTGATTTCAAATTGGAAAACTTATATCTCAACGGAAAACAGGTTCCAAAAGACCAACAGAATACTTATTTCGAAAAACTTCCTAATCTCAGCGATTTTCAACTGAATAAACTCAAAAAAGCTCAAGAATAAATCTATTTTTGCAAAAACCTTTATATGAAATTCTTTCAAGTGACTGAAAATGGAAGTTCCATTTCAAAAGAAGCTTTAGGTGGTTTAACAACCTTCCTGACGATGGCCTATATTTTATTTGTCAATCCAGATTTGCTCTCTCAAGCAGGAATGGACAAATCGGCTCTATATACCGTTACAATTCTAGCCTCAATTATCGGAACATTACTTGCTGCCTTTGTAGCAAAAATGCCTCTTGCTATGGCACCAGGAATGGGCTTAAATGCATTCTTTACCTTTACTTTAGTCTTAGGAGAAGGAATACACTGGACCACTGCGCTAGGAGTGGTTTTCCTTTCGGGAGCCGTATTCTTTATATTAACACTCGTGGGAGTTAGAGAAAAGATCGCTCAATCCATTCCGAAATCTCTTAGGCTAGCCGTAAGCGCAGGGATAGGTTTATTTATAAGTTTTATTGGTCTTAAATCCATTGGATTAATTCAAGCGAATCCTGCAACACTAGTTACTTTAGGAGAAATTGACAAAGGCTTAATCATAGGCTTTTCAAGTTTAATCCTTATCCTAATCCTTGAATACCGCAAAGTAAAAGGGGGTATTCTTATTGGAATACTCGCAGCCACTATCGCAGGTATGTTGACAGGAGCAAGTCCCGTCCCAGAAAATTGGGTTTCTATGCCAAGTTCTATCGAGCCTTTATACTTCAAACTAGATATTTTATCAGCTCTTAAATGGTCCTTAATTGGTCCGATTTTCTCATTTATGTTCGTGGATTTATTCGATTCTATCGGAACAATTTTAGTTTGTGCTAAAGAAGCTAAACTAGAAAAAAAGGATGGTTCGGTTCCAGGAATGAAAAAAATTCTAGCAGCCGATGCTGGTGCTACAATGATTGGAGCGGTTCTAGGAACCTCAACTACCACTACATATATTGAAAGTGCAGCAGGGATTCAAAATGGGGCAAAAACTGGAATTGCCTCGGTATTTACTGCATTGTTCTTTGCTCTAGCCTTATTCATCGGTCCTTTAGCGCTTGCGGTACCTGCATTTGCAACTGGTCCCGCACTAAT
>JBMYWH010000046.1:0-5691 GCA_049607205.1 Flavobacteriaceae bacterium
TTATTCATCGCATATGGGCTTGCTGCTAACGTTCCGGTATATGATTAGTGCGACGCAGGAGCATTAATTATATGCCTTGTTGTCCTCTGTCATTTTACAGGCTGAAGCTAGTTTTTACCCCGAACTGCCTTGGTCTTAAATCTAAAGTATTTTCTACAAATACAGTATTGGAACTTGAAATATTGGAATAGGAGTTAATTCCTAATAGATTATATCCATAGAACTCGAGTTCGAACTTTGACTTAGGGATTTTATAGCGATAGAAACATTCAAGAAAATGGTTGGAATTCTCCACTTGATCAATGGCATTGAAATATCCTAAATACTTCACACCAAATGCCTGGTTCTCCCAAGGGTTAAATATTAGTTTGCTATCGATGGTTTGATTCAAAATCGTTGCTGATTCACTTGCTGATGATGATGTTTTATTTTGCGAAGGCCTGTATTTTATATGCCACTCCATCCAAGAAAGTCCGCTGTAATCAATAGAGAACTCAGAGGCTATGTTTTGATAGTTGACTAGAGAATACTCCTGCCCGAAGAACTGTGGGATTTGACTCCAAGACATCCTTGGTGACCAAGCCAGAAATAGACCGGCTCTTGGAAATATTTTTGTGAGCTTTGCTGATAGATTTTGAGTAGTGCTGATATTGTCGAATAAAACAGCCTCTAGGTCTAGACCGCCTTGATCATTATAGTTGTAGTTATAGATCAGGTTTTGATGTTTTTGACTGTAGCTGTACTGCAGATGTGCAAAGAAACCTTTGACGAGCTGTTTGTATTCTACCTTGTAGGAACCTCTGTAATTTTGAGTTTGGGAAATCACTCCATCATAACGCTTGATACTTCTATAGTTAGTCATGATATAATTATCGTAAAGGGTACTTATGGTTCCTTGTTTTGCAGAAGTTCCCCCGGAGAGTCTCATCTCCCATTTAGTATTAATCTTAAAATTAAAACTTAGAGAAGGCTGAAAAAGCAAGAAGTTCTCTGTGTCCTTATCTACCTGATATAATTTGTAGGATAAAGGAAACCTAAAGTTCATTCTAAATCGATCCGCACGATACCCTAAACTTGGATTTACATAAGGTTCAAATTCATTGGTCTTAAGGTTGTTAGTAAATCCTTGTTCAGAATTTGAAAGGTCTGAATCAAGAGCGCTATATAGCGAGGCAAATCCAAGTTTATAATTTCTGGACCATCTACCTTTTCGATTTCCCCAAGAGATTTGAGAATCAGAAAAGACTCTTTCTAAATGAACTTCTTGAGAATTACTATCTACAATCAAGGACTCTTGATTAGAATCATATCCTATACGAGACCTAAAATTTTGAGTCTTCATTCCTTGACGAGATACTAATTGAAAATCATTAAAAAGGCTACCATAAGGCGAATCATAATCTTGATTGATATTACCTTCAGAGATATAGCCGAGCTGATCCTTATCTGAGAGATTAAAACGAAGTTTATTGTTTAAGTATTTCTTTGAGGAATTGAGTTCAAAATTAATTTCCCCTTTTAGAACTTTAGAAATTAAGGAGTTTGTTTTATCCTCGACAAGACTTATTTCTCCATCAGGAGTAAATATTCTAGTATAGGTCGACTCGGATAAATCTTGCTGGTCTCTAATGGCTGAAATGTTTACCCGTAGTTGCTTGTCCTGAGTAAGCTTCTCGAGATGATTTACCGAGCCCAAAACACTTTTGTTATCGTTCCAAAGCACGGGATCAAATGGAGGAGTACTCACAGGTATAATTCCAGAAAAGGAAGAATGATTCAGTGGGTTACGTTTGAAATTAAAAAGATCATCAAAGGTGAGTACTTTTGTTTCTTCGGATAGATTCTCTCCAAGGGTATTTGCTTTTAAAGAGAATAGATCTTGTCTAGAACTAGAGAAGTTCATTGGAGTTGCATCCATCATTCCACCAATAGGGTAGAAGAGTCCTAGCTTCATGGTTCCAATCCAAGTATTTTTTTTCTTGAGTTTGATATTGATGGCTGCTTGATCAGAAAAGACTAGAGAATCAAGAACTTTTAGAGGCTGGTGATTTTCAAGTACCTGAACTTTAGCTACAGCATCTACAGGAATATTTTCATTGGCAAGTTTATATCTTCCACCAAGAAGATCCATTCCTTCGACATAGTATTTGTTAATAGCTTTACCTTGATATCGAATGACTCCATTTGGGTCTACTTCAAGTCCTGGCATTTTCTTGAGTACATCGGAAAGTACTCTGTCATTAGAAGATTTAAAACCATCTACTCCATAGGAAATGGTATCCCCACGCTGGGAGATAGGAACGGTTTTTAGTTTCACTTCCCTAAGCTTCTCAGAGGACTCGTACAAGATGGAAGACACCTCTTGTGAAGAATTACTCACCAACAAGGTGTCGGTTTTAAAACTCATCATTCTAAAATGAATTTCAAGAGAATCTACCTTAGAGTCTGTGACAAGTTCAAAGCCACCTAACTGATCAGAAGAGGTGTAGTTCAAATAAGTCTTCTCTCCCAAGGGATGAAGACTGATGATTACACCTTCTAAAGGATTAGCTAGAGAGTCCTTTACCACACCTGTTATGGAGGTTTTTTGGGCGAAGGAGGTTAAGCTATATACCAATAGAATCATTAGTAGAAGGTTGCTTTTTAGATTCAAAGAGATTGTAGAATTTGATGTTATTCAGTAAATATTTCGATATACCTTTGGTCCTTTTGCTTCGCTTCATATTTAGGTAAAAGCTTTTCCATTGATTTAGGACTCCTTTTTCTCATGAAAATAAGAAAGGTGTTGAATTTTAAATCTTGATAATCTTCTATGTTGGTAAAAGTGATGTTGTTAAACTCAAGTTCTGGGAAATTTACTTCTTTAGTCTTGATACTTTTTACGGTAAAGTGAAAAAACATGTCGGTATCATAAACTTCTAGGATCATACCGGGAAGACCATGGAATTTATAAGGCCCGTGATTAATAGGGATGTCCCTACTAAACCAGCAATTATAAGTTCTTCCTTGGTACTTGGTAATAGCAAGCTGACAAGAGTGTCCAAGAATCTCTTTAAATTCATTTTCAAGTATCCATTTATGATTTATAGTTTCTTTATATCCTATTTCGCTTGTGAATACTTTGTCGGAAAAGAGATAGTTGCCGTTTTCTTGGTAAATTGAATATTTAACCTTGTATTTAGGCTGTTTTGACATTTGGTATTGCAACTCAGATAAGTAGTTGTCACCACTTTTTTTAAGAGCATTCACAATTGAATCCTTGATTAATTCAACTGGGCTTATGAATAAAGATTTTTTACCATTTGTTATGAGGGTGATATCTTCATGTTGTATGTATTCCGGTTTACTCTTTCGTGGTTTTGCCTGATACTCATAAGTAAATTCGATGTTTTCTTGACCTTGAATGGACAGAGCAACAAGGAGACAAATTATTGTTAGGGTTTGTTTCATTTGCATTTTTGTATTTAATAGGGACGAAAATCGCCCCTATTATTATGGATTGCTAATATTCACAATCTAGTTCCTCGTAAATCTCAATCATGTCAAATATTTCATCATCTGACATTCCTGTAACATTTGCAGTATAATCTCCACCACATGAGGTTGTGATTATCATCATTTCATCAACTCTTGCGGAAACACTCAAAGTGAATAACATCAAAGCGACTATTGTAATTGTTTTTTTCATTTCAAAAAAAGTTTATCGTTAATAAATTAAATTTGAAAAAGCATACTGCTAGAAGGCATACTTTTTCTTTTCTAGCAATTGAGAGTACAAGTTCGCGAGACTTGTAGACTCATGTTAAATATTGTAAATTAAACTGTTAATAGTCAATAGCTATAATGTATGAATTTCAGCCCCCCCCCTATTTTAGGGTATTAAATTTGAAAATATCGAGTTTTATTCTTTTGATAGAGGACAACGTTCCGGTATATGATTAGTGTCCCGGAGGGCATTAATTATATGCCATGTTATGTACTGTGAATATTTTGTCGAATGTTATTTAAAGAGTCTTGGCACGGCTTCGCCCAGGAGAGTCCCAAAAACCAAGTTTTCAGGTCAACGCAATTTTTTAAACAAGAAGTGCCTTTTTCATTTTCTCAAGAGTTAAAGTAAGCTAAAACTCTGTTTAAATGCAAACTAAATAAGCCTGCGTAATTATGCCGTATCTATTTCATCATGGAGGATTTCTAATCTTAAGATTAGTAGCCAGTATATAATTCCATGTTTCAAGAAAATGAGGATCATCAGGCGTTAAGAGGAATCGAGCCTTGGACTAAATTTCATTCCATGCAATCATAGGTATGATTAAATTTTAAAATAGGCTAGGAGCCCAAAAAACCTCTTCAATTCATCAAATATTATCCTAAAATCAACATAAATCACTCAAATCATGATAATTTTTGACGAAAACCTTCCTAAATCAACCAAATCTCCCCGCGTCCTGCTGAAAACATCTCGAAGTAGAAGTCCAGAATATTAAGCGATGAAATCCAGTTATGCTGCTCTGCTTTTTAAATAAAAGATCTCAACCATATAAGAGTTTGTTGGAATCCTATAAAGGCTGCTTTAATGAAGATTTAAGATGTTTCCGTCTTGCTATGCATAAATTTAGGAAGCAGAAACTTCGACTAAACTTAGTACCAGGAAGTTTCTTTAAATAGACTCGTTTCTCCCCATAGTACATAACGTTCCGGTATATGATTAGTGTCCCGGAGGGCATTAATTATATGCCATGTTAGCAAAAGTTTATTTGTTAGATATAAGCTTGTTAGATTGTTCTATTCTTAATACAACAGAATAAAGAGAATTAATAAAACCAATAAGCTTAAAACAATATAGTTTCTTTTTAGTTTTTTATATTTTGCTTTTAACCGTTTGTGCTTTTGTTCCTTAATGTAGTCTTTAATCATCATTATTGATTTTTATAATGTTCGTATGAGATCAGAAAGCCAATAATCATAGATCAAGATAATCATAGTTATGATCGTGAAAGCAGTTAATATTCTGTTAGTTGATTTCAGTTTTTTATTTTCGTTTCTGAGCTGATCTATTTCATTTCTTGTGAACCAACGATAATCATTATTTCCACCACATTCTGGTTTATTCTGTAGTAAATACTGTTTGATTTGCAAGGACATCTTCTATATCCAGTTTTAATATGATCTACACTTTCAAATGCAAATGGGTTCTGGGAAATTGACTCAAAATGGTTGTATAATTCATGAAAATACCTTTCAGCTACTTTTTCACCAAAAGTTTCAACTCCATAAGAGTAAATCCTGAGTATATCTTGTTTTGCTTGATTAGATAATTTGTAATTAGCCATTAATCATCTCTTTAGCTTGTGCCAGGATATTGTCTTTTGAATCATTTGTGAAACCACTTTTTTCTGCAGAGTCGATTTTAGATTTAATCCAATCAATTTTTGCTTGTTGTTTTCGCGCTTGTCTGATT
This sequence comes from Flavobacteriaceae bacterium, assembly GCA_049607205.1. Taxonomy (GTDB): domain Bacteria; phylum Bacteroidota; class Bacteroidia; order Flavobacteriales; family Flavobacteriaceae; genus JBELHR01. The sequence goes on from JBMYWH010000046.1 coordinate 5,459, forward strand.
AAATCATTTACAAGTTCACTTTTTGTTGTGTACTCGTTGCTGTCAACTTGTGCTTTTAGCCATTTTTCGTTAGGTTCTGTGAATGAGATACTTTGTCTAGACATGATTTGAATATTTAAGAAGGTGTAAATATACATCATTACTGCACCATATGCAAATTGGCTTTTTTAATTTTTGCTAACCTTTCGGTATATGATTAGTGCGACGTGAGGAGCATTAATTATATGCCATGT
>JBMYWH010000047.1:0-5349 GCA_049607205.1 Flavobacteriaceae bacterium
AGTGGACAATTTAGAAGAATAGAGAATTTTGGTTTTTATACCGATAGAGAGGCTTATGCCAATCAATACAATGCCCAATTGGTAAATTACGTTCCTGGGCTTACCAAACAGCAGGACTATGGTTTAATGAATATTTATGTTTATCAAGCACAACCTAATTTAATTATAGAACAGGGGAAATCCGGAGAGATTGGAGCACAGTTCGATATGTATTATAAGTTTAATAAGGATAGTTTTCTAGGAAAATACAGAACTAAACTTGCCTTAAACTACAGTAACTGGTCTCAGCTTGAAGCGACCTATGATGTGGCTGATAATTCTTATGAGTCGGAAACCTTCGGGAGAGGAGATCTCTTATATCAAGATTTTAATTTTGAAGTCCGTAACCGTTGGTCTAAGTCTTGGTCTTCTATTGTAAGTTTCATGAACCAATATTACAATAAAGGCGAGTTAGAAGGTGGGGAGGCTCAGATTAATGATCAAGTTTTGGTTATGGAGGCGACTAAGAAAATGGCAAAGAGACGATCCATTAAATTTGATTTACAACATTTATGGACCCAGGATGATTTGAAGAATTGGGTAGGATTCTCAGCGGAATATTACATGAATGGGAATTGGTCGGTTTTTGCACGTGACTTGTATAATTATGGTGATGAGGATCAAAATCATTATTTCAATACAGGGGTTACCTATAACAAAAAAGCCACTCGACTTATGGCTTCATATGGAAGACAAAGAGGAGGGCTCTTATGCATTGGCGGAGTTTGTAGATACGTACCAGAAAATTATGGAGTATCTATTGGCTTAACGACTTCTTTTTAAATAAAAGTCTTGTATTGGTTTATTTTAATGTCTTCTGCTTTTAGAAGATGCATCAGGTTATAAAGTCCGAAGAAGGTTCTATTGACATAAATGAAATGTTTAGATCCTCTGGAGGTATTCATTTTTTTAAGTTTTGGATTCGAGGTGTAGTGTTTACCCAGATCTGTCATTGCTTTGAAAAATTTTCTGTCTGAAAAATCAAAGTGTTCCTGTTGAAAGGGTTTTGAAAATAAGGAAATCAGTGCTGCAAAAAGTTCACTGAAAACTGCTCTTTCCTCTGGACTATCTTTATCGGTTAGAATTTCTAGTTCTTCAAGCTTTTTTTCAAAGATGGCTTTAGTGTTGATGTTCTCTGGGTCGATTAGCTCAAAATATGGAGTATAGAAATCCTGTGGTAATTCTTTCATACATCCGAAATCTAAAGCAATTAGATCTTTGTTTTCGTTCACTAGGAAATTCCCTGGATGTGGGTCTGCTTGGACCTTTTTCATATGATGAAGTTGCAGCATATAAAAATCCCATAGTGACTGACCAATTTGATTTCTTTCCTTTTGAGATAAATTTAAATCCTCCAATTCCGAGAGGTGTTTTCCTTGCATCCATTCCATCGTAAGTACGCGCTGAGAGGAGAGTTTAGGATAATAATTGGGAAACTTCAAACCAGGAATTGATTCACAAGCTTTTTTTACTTCTAAGGCTTGTTGTAATTCTTTTAGATAGTTAGTTTCTTCCAGTAATTTCTGCTCTACTTCCTTGAAGTAGTGGTCGGATTCCTTGGCATTTAAATTTAACATTTTCAAAGCAAAAGGTTTAACCAAAGCTAGGTCAGAGGAGATGCTTTCCGCTACTCCGGGATATTGAATTTTGACAGCATATACTTGATCATCTTTAGAGGCTTTGTGCACTTGGCCAATACTCGCGGCAAATTTTGAATTCAAATCAAAATGATCAAATTGCTGCTGAGGTGTTTTACCAAAATATTTCTTGAAGACTCTTCGAACTAAAGGAGGTGAAAGAGGGGGTACTGAAAATTGTGCTAGAGAGAATTGCTCTACATAGGCCTGAGGAATGAGGTTCTGTTCCATACTCAGCATCTGGGCAACTTTTAAGGCACTTCCCTTTAGAGTTTTGAGTCCATCATAAACATCTTTTGCGTTTCGCTTGTCTAAATTTTCTTGAGCTTTGTCAGAGCCGGTTAGTTGATCTCCATAATATTTAAGGTAATTCCCACCCACTTTTATACCAGTTTCTACAATCTTGCTGGCCCTAGAGATTTTACTACTTGGGATATAGTCGATTGTTTTCATAAACTAAAGTTTTTAAAGGTTTCCTTAAACATAAATTTACCGAAGTCTAATACTTCTTTCATCTCAAGAGTTTTGGATATTTCAAAGCCTGCTTTTACAGATTTCTCGATGTAGAGGTCGGTTTTTTCAAATCCTAAAGATTCATCATCCATCCAAAATTTAATTGCCGAAATCAATTGAACAAAATAGAGCTCTTCCACGGATTTACTCTGAATTTGTTGAATACGTTTTTCTTTTATATCTAATGGCTCTAAGTTCAATGATTTGATGAAGTCTTGAAAACCTTGTTTTAAAAGTTTGAGTTTAGTGACTTGCATGGAACTTAAATCCATAAGGATAAAAGATCTGTTGGCTGTAAAAATTTCAAATAGCGTATAGAAATAGGATAAGACCTTATTCTCTTTGCTATAGGTCTCAAAAGATTCATCCTGAACTAATAATTCTAAACAGTGTTCATGCATCATGAGATAAACCAACTCAGAAAGTTTTTTTAAACTAGGAGTTAACTGATAAAAAGCAGCTTCTTCTAGATTGTAGGCTTTGCAAAATTGATATTCTGACATCATAGTATCTCCATGCTCTAAGCGGAATTCCATATAGTATTTTACAAGATCTTCTCGGTTGAATTTTTTTTTCTTGGCCATGACTCATTTGTTTTGTTTAACAAAGTTAGTAAAAAGTTAAACAAAATATGTTAAAATGCACATAATTTTAATAGGTAGAGGTCCAAAACAATTTATAGTGAGATCGTTATGAATTTTAGAATAAAAAATTTACCTCTTTGTCGGGATTGATTTATTTATTAATAGTTCGCAACTTGGATGTATCAAATATGAGAACTACTACCTACCCAATAAGTATGTTTAACCAATTTATTTTGGTGCTATTGGTTTTTTGCAGCTTGAATCTTCAAGCGCAAAAGACCAATTCTTCTTTGTATGTACATCATATAAAGTTAAATGACACAGAACTTTCTAAACTGAATTTTGATGATGTTGAAGCTATCTTCAACGATTCAAGAATTCAGACTTATCAAAAGAAATCGGTACAGGTTTTGAGAATAGATTCAAATCTATTTGAAGTTGATAGTTTGAGCAGTCGCCTGATAAGGTTTGACATTAAGTCAGAATTAATTTCTTTAAGTCTTGGCAAAAATAAAATTAGAATTGGAGAATCTGTGGAGGGCTTAGCCAAGAGTTATCGCAGTAATTTTGAGAAATATAAAAAGTATCAATCCTTTGTGTTACCCGTATATCACGAGTCCAATAAGGTAATAGGAAGTTTATATCTTAAATACGATGAACAATCTATGCTTGCTTCGCTTCACTATTTTGCAAAGAGTCATTAGCTGTATCTTGTAGCGCGATTACCTCTGTTGAATCCAATAAGATTAATTCCAAACTCCTTGGCCATATCTATAGCAAGAGAGGAACAGGCTGAAACGGAAAGGACATTTGGTATTTTACCTCGAAATGCTTTGGTAATAATCTCATAGGATACACGACCGCTGACCAGCATAATTTGAGCCTCATTGAGCTTTCCCTGAATTAATAAACTTCCAATACACTTATCTACGGCATTGTGTCTTCCTATATCTTCCTTTATAATTAGAAGTTCTCCGCAACCATCAAATAGGGCTGCTGCATGAGAACCACCAGTGGTTTTGAATAGCTTTTGATGATTCTCAAAAGTTTCAAATAGGGAAGGGATTTGCTTTATTTCAAGAGTACTTTTGTTCAGTTTTTCAATCTTTTCTTGCATCAAATCACTTAGGTCTTGTCTTCCACAGATTCCACAAGAAGATAAGGATAAGAGAGATCTTTTGTTCTTATAACCTGAGCCTAAGTTTTCTGGTTTTATCTGAAAATTACAGCTTATTTGACCTAAATCATTTACTTGGAGATGATGTTTGTAATCTTGATTGTTTTTTATGATGTCTTCAGCATAGAGCAAGCCCACAGCAAGCTCTAATTCACTGCCAGGAGTAGCCATGACCACTGTGAAGGCTTGGTCATTGATGTTGATTTGAATAGGCGCTTCCACAAGGATTTCATCATTAAAAGCATGTCCCTTAGCATCGATGAATTTATAGGCCTCATATGGAGTGCTTGGTTTAGTCATGAGATTGTATTTCTACTTTTACCGCCTTAGAAGCTGGTGTATTACTTTTTCTAGCTTTTAAGTGTAGTGGCACTAGTGGATTAGCTTCAGGGAAATAGGTTGCGATACAAGATCTAGGAATGTCGTAAGCCACTAAGATAAATTTATCTACGCGTCTGATTTGATCATAATGAGAAGAGAGATCAACTAAATCTCCTGGTTTCATTCCGAGATTTTTGATGTCTTCAGGATTGATTAGAACCACCCTGCGCTCTCCTAAAATACCTCTATAACGGTCATCGAGACCATAAATGGTAGTGTTAAATTGATCATGTGTTCTAATGGTCATCATTAAGAATTCAGATTCTTTTAATTGAATTTCAGAAGTTTTATTGATGGTAATTTGTGCTTTTCCATTTGGAAGTTTATCAAAGTTCGCGACTCGAGCATTGTTAGGAAGGTAAAAGCCTCCTGGCCTGTTAACCCTTTTGGTATAGTCGTCGAAACCGGGAATACAGGCCTGTATTTCTTCCCGAATCAAATCGTAGTTCTTAGGGTAATCGGCCCAAGGAATTGGACTTGCTTCTAAACTGTATTGGGCAAGTTGGCTCACGATGTCGACCTCACTTTTTAAATGTGTTGAGATCGGTTTGAGATTTCCTGAACTTTTATGAACGACTCCCATCGAATCTTCAACGGTGATGAATTGTTCAGTACCTTGTTGTATGTCTTTTTCACTTCTTCCAAGGCAGGGTAAGATTAGGGCGGTTTCCCCGGTAATAATATGACTACGGTTTAGTTTTGTTGAGATTTGAACGGTCAGCTCACAGTTTTTCAAAGCTTGTGCAGTAATTTCTGTATCTGGAGTTGCAGAAAGGAAGTTTCCTCCCATGGCAAGAAATACTTTAGCGCTTTTAGCATGCATAGCCTCAATGGCTTCTACCACGTCAAATCCATGAGCCCTTGGAATCGGAATATTGAAATGTTTTTCTAAGGAGGTACAAAGTTGTTCACTTGGCTTTTCCCAGATTCCCATAGTGCGATCTCCTTGTACATTGGAATGACCTCTAACAGGACAGGTTCCCGCTCCAGGCTTACCTATACTGCCTTTTAGTAATAA
>JBMYWH010000048.1:0-5266 GCA_049607205.1 Flavobacteriaceae bacterium
GCAGGAGTTGTAATATTTACTTGATAATCTCCGAATTCTAGAGCGAATTCACTTCTTCCCCAGAATTGTTTGTTTTGCCATCCTTCTACATTGTCATATACACAAAGTCTTGGAAAGAATTGAGCAATAATATAGTTGTTGTTTCCGTCCTCGAAATGTTCAAATCCAGAACGACCACCTTGATCTACATAATTGTTGATGTTATACCACCACTTGATTGAGAATTGGAATGTTCCACCAGAGGCAAGAGGTTGTGGTAAATCGATTCTCATCATAGTACTGTTGATTACATGAGTCAAATCAGAACCATCAGCTGCTTTCACGTATTGGATCTTGAATCCTCCATCAAAACCTTCACTTACATATTTCGAATCAAATTGAGCTTCTGTAGCTACGGTTCCAACTCTTGAAGTAGAAACATCTGGAGTTTTAGAATCTCTAGCTCTTACATTTTGGTCCAATTGAAGCCATAAATACTTAAGAGTATCATCAGAATTATTGTGATAAGTAATAGATTCTTCACCGTAGATCTTTTGATTTTTATCATCTAAGGTAATGTCCATAACATAGTCTACTTTTTGTTGACTATATTTTTTTCCTGGAGCTCCTGAAGCAGTTCTTTGCTCATTAGGAGTTGGTAAAACATCTTCCAATTGACGGAATTTGTTTTGATTGATGTGACCTTGTTGAGTTTCTTTGGTTTCTTGAGAGTATCCTGTAAAAACCATTAAGAATGCTGCAACAAAAAGGGTGAGTTTTAATTGAAGTTTCATTTAATTAAACTGTTTTTTGTTTTTTATCGCGGGCAATCTACACTTTTGTTTTGTTTCGTGCAAAATTCTAGGTATTGAAATAAAAAAAGCCATTTCGAAAGAAATGGCTTTTAAAATTATAGGGTAAAGATTATCCCTTTACTTTGTTTTTTACTTCGTCAAACTTAGTCTCAGTTTTCTTAGGCCAAGCGTTGTTAGAAACATCAATATCAGCAGTTTCTAAATCTGGATCTAATTGAATTCCAACGATTTCTTTTTCAGAAGAAATAAGTTTATTCACTTCCTTATCGTTCATTCTCCAGATCTCAGCTGGATAAGTTTCTCTCTTTTTACTACCATCAGCATAAGTATACTCAACAATAATAGGCATTACTAATCCACCTGGTTTTTCAAATACAATTTCGTAAAAGAAGCTTGGTGCTTTTTTAGTAGCATCGCCATTTTTAGCAAGCATATCCTTAATCACTGGTAGGTCAGCAGCATTTGTTGCTTCACCATCTTTTGTAAGGTATAATAAAGGCCCTAAATCTGCCAAGTTCGCTCCATAACGAGCAGCTAAATCTTTAGCTTCTTGAGTTGGTTGATCCGTTACATGGTATTGATCAACACCTTTTATAGCAATATCTGTATAGTCAGTAGTGTAGAACCAACCTCTGAAGAACCAGTCTAAATCCATAGCTGATGCATCTTCCATTGAACGGAAGAAATCAGCAGGAGTTGGGTGCTTAAACATCCATCTTTGAGAATAGGTTCTGAAAGCAGCATCAAATAGCTCAGGTCCCATAATCGTTTGACGTAACATATATAATCCAGCTGCTGGTTTAGTATATGCGTTAGGTCCGAATTGATAAACATTGTTACCATTAGACATAATTGGAGCTAAATAAGCCTGATCTCCTCCCATATATCTTACGATATCCTTAGGTAGGTTTCCAGTATCAAAGTTAGGATCATACTCTATTTCAGCAAGAATTTCAACGAAAGAGTTAATCCCTTCATCCATCCAAGTCCATTGCCTTTCATCAGAGTTAACAATCATTGGGAAGAAATTGTGTCCAACTTCGTGAGTAATCACACCAATCATTCCGTTTTTAACACGGTCAGAATAAGTTCCATCAGGATTAGGACGTCCATAGTTAAAACAAATCATAGGATATTCCATTCCTTGCTGTTTAGCATGTACTGAAATAGCCTTGTGATAAGGATAGTCAAAAGTGTATTTAGAATAAACCTTTAATGTGTTAGCAACTACTCTTGTCGAATGCTCTTCCCATAACGGGTTTCCTTCTTTAGGGTATAAAGACTGAGCCATTACAGTTTTTCCATTAATGTCCACTGCCATTGCATCCCAAATATACTTTCTTGATGAAGCAAAGGCAAAGTCTCTTACGTTTTGAGCGTAATAAGTCCAAGTTTTTTCTTTTGTACTTCTACCTTTTTCAGCCTCTTCAGCCTCTGCTTGAGTTACGATCATCACAGGATTCTCGAAGTCATTCATGGCTTGTTTGTAACGTTTCTGTTGTTCTTTTGAAAGAACTTTCTTTGCATTGGTTAATTTACCAGTTGCATCAACTACGTGATCTGCAGGAACCGTTAGGTTAACCGTATAATCTCCGAATTCTAAAGCAAATTCACTTCTACCCCAGAATTGCATGTTTTGCCATCCTTCTACATTATCATACACACATAGTCTAGGAAAGAACTGTGCGATGATATAATTATTGTTTCCGTCAGGAAAAGACTCATAACCAGAACGACCTCCTTGATTTACATAATCATTGATGTTATACCACCATTTGATTTTGAATTCCATAGTCGCACCCGGAGCTAAAGGTGTATCTAAATCGATACGCATCATTGTCCAGTTGATTTTGTAATTTAAATCTTGACCTGTAGTACTTTTTACAGCTTCAATTTTAAATCCTCCATCAAACTTTTCACCCATAAATTCGTCTTCGAATTGTCCTGGTCTGTATAAAGGAGCAGGTCCACTTCCATTAACTAATGGAGTTTTTGAATCTGCAGCTCTCATATTTTGGTCTAACTGAATCCATAAGTATTCTAAATGATCTTTAGAATTGTTGTGGTAGGTGATTTTTTCATCTCCATAGATTCGGTTGTTTGCCTCATCTAAACGAATATCCATTACATAGTCAACTTTTTGTTGGCTGTAATTGTATCCTGGCGCTCCTGAAGCTGTATGCTGGTCATTTGGAGTCGCTAACAGATCTTTCATCTGTCTAAATTTGTTGGTGTTCACATGCCCTTGAGGCTTCTCTTGTGGAGCTTCAGTTTCTTGTGCAAAGGAAGATCCTACTACAAGAAAAAGTGCAACAAAAAGAGCTGAAAGTGTTCTTTTCATGTTGGTTTGGGTATTAATTATATCGAATTTTACGCAATATGTTAATTTTATTAAAATATAGCTAATAATTTAACAAAGCTTTAGGCTTTTTTATGGTAACAATCTTGCTTTTGAATTTGCCAGCAACCTTGGTTTTGATAATATTTTCTTGTTGAGAATAGATTTCCATAAGTATATCATTGTCAACACTCATGCTTTTGAAACTCTCTACATCTTTACCTTCTACATAGAAGAAAATTTCATCTTGATCCAGTTCAGAGGCAATATAGCTCTGCTCAACCGTTTTATCATTAATTTCGATGACTAAATGCTTTTTTAAGTAAATAGCACTTAAGCTATCTAATTTGGTTTTATTGATTTTATCAATTTGAATTTTCGGGTCGAAACTTTTTTGCAGAGCTAATTCGTAGTCATCGATAAATACACTTGTGATAATCTGTAAACTTTTTTGCTCTGAAACGTATTCAATTTGAGTAAGTGAGATATAGTATTTATGTACCCCAAAACTTAGTAGGAGTATGAAACTAAAGAATAGTAGTGTTTTTTTCATAGGGTTTGGTTTGGGACGCAATTAACAATTTTAGTTTGGATTTTCATTGCTGAATTCTTGAATTGAGTTTTTTTTAACTTCGTTAAAAGCATCTATTGAACTAAGCATTTTATCCGCAAGTTGAAAGGGTCTATTTGCAACGTATATATCTAAGAGCTCCTCCTGTCCACAAAAATTGATGAAAGGGTCAATTTCATTTTCTTCTAATTTGAGAATATCTGAAAAAAAGTAATTCCCCATATCCGCCTTCATTAAATGGATTACAACTTCTTGTTGTTTGAATTTTCTTAAATCTAATTTCCGTTGTAAATCTCCCGAGAAATATCTGTATATCTGTTCAATATTAGTAGTGATGATGGCGGTAACAGGAATTTTAAAGGTTTTCATCCGTTGATAAAGCTCCTTTTGATCCGTCCATTTTGCTTTGCGAACATTGGGAAGCTTAAGAGTTTCTTCATTGACGTGTTCCCCTGGAATATAAACTCCTTTTTCTTTTTCAAAGATAGATCTGTTGTCGAGAAGAACGGGATCAAGTTCATAGGTTCTATCTTGTAAAATCATTGCCGAATTACTCGAAAGCATCTGGGCATCCACAATTATTTGTTTTCTTTCGAAGTTCACGGAATGAATGAAGATTGTATCTCCAATCTTAGCTGCAATGTTTACTTTTCCATTTTCGTCAGAAAGACTAAGTTCATTATTCGTCTTATTAATAATGTGCATATCCTGAATTTTTAGGCTATCTTTATTCATTAAAATAGTTTCGAATTGTTGTGCCTGTATATGAGCAGCGCATAGCATAATTAATAAACAGAGTATTTCTTTCATGATTCGTTGATGAGCTAGAAATATACAATTATATTTAATAGAATGAAAAACATGATAATTGCAAGTACTTCAACCATCTACGGAAGTACTTATTTGAGTTATTTAATAAAAGAAATTGATCAATTATACAGCGGAGTAGAGGAGGTGGTATTCATTCCTTTTGCTCGTCCTTCAGGAATTACTCATGACGAGTATACCGATTTGGTTCAGCAGGCGTTTTCGGATTTGGGTATTTGTGTGAAAGGACTTCATGAATTTGATAATTATAAGGAGGCCTTAGAGCAAGCTCAAGGAATATTTACCGGTGGGGGTAATACCTTTCTATTAGTAAAAACTCTTCATGAAAATGCTTTGATGGAAGTTCTTAAATCTGTTGTTGAGAATGGAACACCTTATTTAGGGACTAGTGCAGGAAGTAATATTTGTGGATTGGACATGAAGACCACTAATGATATGCCTATAGTAAGACCCGATTCGTTTAAATGTACTGGTCTTATCCCTTTTAATATAAATGCACATTATCTAGACCCAGATCCTAATTCAAAACACAAAGGAGAGACTAGAGAAACGAGAATTAAGGAATTTCACGGTTTTAATGAGCAGGTAGTCCTTGGCTTAAGAGAAGGCTCTTATCTTCGAGTCTTAGAAGATAAAACCATTTTAAAAGGTGGACTAAGTGCAAGAGTTTTTAAAAAGAATCAAGAAGCTTACGAGATAGAAAATGATTCTGAAATAAAGTTTTAAAAAAAAAGC
>JBMYWH010000049.1:0-4765 GCA_049607205.1 Flavobacteriaceae bacterium
AAAAAATCAAAATCAAATGAAGAATTTAAAATTTATCGCTTTAGTATTAAGCTTGGGACTGACCATGGTAAGCTGCCAGAAAGACTCAAGTGATGACGAGCAGCAACCTACTCCAACTCAGAAAATGACGGTGAGTTTCTCTATACCAGATGAGGGATCCCAATTCAACTATATCTATGATGGATATACTGTCATTGCAGAGGGAGAGCAGAGTCAAGATACCTTAACTAATGTGGATTTGACAAAAGGACCTTTTGAAGTCGATGTTGTAGGAGACGTAGAACTTACCGTATTTCACCCAGACTTTGAGGCAGATAAGGTGGATACCAAAGCGTTTTTTGGGACCAGCAATCAAATACTTCCAGCTGCCGAGAATGAAGAAGTCAATATAGTTCTAAACTTGGTTCAAGGATATGTACTTGTGAATTCGGAAGATGGTTCTGAAAATTTAGTGAAAGACGTTAAAATTAACGGAACTCCTTCTGAGCTTAACACTATTTATTATACTGCCACACCAACAGTTGAAGTTGAAGTAAATACGACAAGAGAGATGATTTATGGCGAGAATGAATTGACAATTGGTCAAGGTCTTATTTATACCGTTCACCCCATGTCTACCAGTTTTAGTATTGTATTCGAATCTTTTGGAGATCCAATTGAAGGAGAACTTAATTAAATTATGAAGTAATGAGATGGAATAAATTTGTAGTTTTAGTGGGACTTGGGATGGTTCTTGCCTTCAGATTAGTACCGCATACGCCCCATAGGGCTTCAAACAAAGTGGAACACGCACAAAAAAAGGATAGTCTTAAACTAAGTGAACACAGCTTCTACAAAAAATAATCCTCGCGAGCTCGAGGTATTTTATAAATTTTCTAGGGTCATGGATGATTATTTCCTGGACCCTATTCTTGGTTTATTTCCCGGCGTAGGTGATGTGATCAGTAGTGTTTTATCCATTTACAGCTTGAGAATTGCATGGAAACTAAGGAGTTTTCCTCTTTTTATCGCCATGCTCTTTAATATACTTCTCGATTTGCTCATTGGTCTGATTCCCGTGGCTGGAACCCTAGGAGATTTCTTCTTCAAATCCAATAAGAAAAACTACAAGCTGGCACAAGGATATATAGAGGGCAATCCTCGAATCAAAAGCAGTATCAAAAAAAGAATGTATGCGTTTATATTAGGCGTGGTATTAATTTTACTAGCCATTGTTCAGGTTTGGTCCTGGGCCGTTGAATTCACAACTTGGTTGATGGGTTTATTTTAATTTCCATCCAAACTTTCTTCTGTATTGCACAGCCTCACCATCTTTTTTAGCCGGAATCCAATCAGGAGAACTGAGCACCACATTCATAACCGCTACATCGACTAGAGATATACCACTGGATTTAAGCAATTCAAATTCAGTTATACTTCCATCTTCTAATATTCTAAATCCAAATTCTACTGAGGCATCATCTAATAAAAGATATCCCTTATCCCCAAGATCTAGACTTCGAACTAGGTAATTTGAAAAAGCCCTATCCCCCCCTGGATATCTAGCCTCCGTATAATAAGGGAAGAATTCAACGAGTTTTCCATTTTCATCATAGCAATGCGCTTGTTCAATCTTACCATTCTTCTTATAGGTTTCCTTGCGTCTGAGATCCCCATTTTTGTAATACACAAAAAATTCAAATTTCTTTTTTTTCTTATAAACTGTTCGAGTTCGAACAGCGCTGCCATCTTTATAATAAAACTTGACTTCTACCCAGTTTTTTTCTTTAGCAGACTCATACCAATACTCCGAATAGAGCTTGCCTTCTCGATCTACTATAAAGGCATAGTATTTTGAAGGATTTAAGGAGTCTTGTTCCACCTCCTTATAATATCGAATCCAAACAGCATCTACAGGGCTGTCTAAAGTTTTCCAATTTTTAGCGAAATAATGCGATACTCTCTGGGCCTGCAAAGTCCCGCCCAGCAATAGAGCGAGTATAAGAAGTTTGGTTTTCATAGCGTGCTAATCAGATTGTCAATTAATTCAAAACAATGGGAAGTGTATATCTCACTTCAACAGCTTCCTTATCAATTCGGGCAGGATTCCATAAAGGACAAGTGGCCATAACATTCAAGACTGCTACATCCACAACGGTAATTCCGCTAGATTTGACCATTGAAAGCTTTGAAACCTTTCCTGAACTGTCTATAGAAAATTTAACTTCGACCCGCGTTCCAGATCTTAATAGATTATGATCTAAGGTTGTCCTGTCGATAGATTCTTTAAGGTAAGTATAGAATTCTTTCATTCCCCCCGGAAAACTAGCTTTTTCTATATAAGGGAAAAATTCGATTTCATTTCCTTGGGAGTCATAGCATACTCCATCTTGGAACTTGCCTTTTTTATAGTCCTCAATCCTCTTCAACGATCCATCCTCGTAAAAGAGCTTAAAACTAGTTTGCTTTCCCTTTAAATAAGTTCTGTGAATTTTCAGCTCACCATCACAATGATAAATCTTTGAATCAACTAATTTTTTGAGTTTTTTTGAATCATACCAATACTTTTGAGGAACGAAACCTTCCTTATTGGCAATTTGAACGTAATGCTCAGAGGGATTCACCGAATCCAAAACCACTTTTTCATAGGTTTTGATCCAAGTAGCCTCTTGATAAGTATCGACAAGTTCTTTATCGCTGTTGCGGTATTCTAAGATTTTTTGGGCCTGTAAAGTCCCGCCCAGCAATAGAGCGAGTATAAGAAGTTTGGTTTTCATAGCGTGGTTAATTCGGGGTAAATTAACTAAAAAACAACTGGAAATCAAAAAAACACTAGCCTTGATTCTCAGGACGAGATCTCCAGACTGCTACGTGTTGACCCACAGACATTTTGCGGGCAGCATCCTTTGCTCTCTGGGCCTTCTGCCCTTCAAATAATTCATCAATCGTTGACATCCATAATTGCAGCCAAATCCCAAAATGCTTAGCATCCATAGGATCAGAGCCTCCCTTTTCTGAGCTCATAAACTGATCTGTTTTCACATGGGCAGCCACGGGGTTCCCCTTGAATTTAGGAATCCCAAAAAGGTTGGTCTCCCAGAAGTCAATTAGCTTTTCTAAATGCACTGGCCAAGCCTCAGCTGGAATCATAGCGTTAAAAATTGGTCCCAAAACCTCTTGGGCTCTCACACGGTCATAAAAGGTATGAACCAGGGTCTGAATATCGTTTCTTGAGCTTATATCTTGCATAAGACAAAGTTACGTATAAGTAATTAAAAAAATATCCCTATATTTAGGGAGTCAAAAAACTAACTCTTAATGGATTACCACATAACGGTCAAAAAAGACAAATATCTAGTAATGGCAAAAAAGCAGACCACAATCGTTCCTTTTTTGTTCAAGAAAGTGCATTGGGCAAGAGCCAATCAAAATGGACTACCTTCTAATAAGGAGAAAGAATTACTTCCTGGTTTTGATTCCATGGAAGAAGCCTTAGACGTAATCGCAAACTTTAATTAAAAAACTCTAGCCCATACGCTCAGGGTTTTTCTGTTTTTAAGCCCTAGATTGTTTAAATATTTCATTGTAGAAGAAGCAGCAGCTCGCCTTCTTTTTTTTTTGTTTTAAAAATTCCGTATCTTTAAGGAACACATAAAACAATATGAGAATGAATCGATTCAACCAAATCACCAAGCTCATACCCCTGTTTGCACTTTTACTAATCTTCGGATGTAATGACGATAGCCCGGACGAGCCTATCACTCCAGATCCAGCACCACAATCAAGATCTGTACGAATGTCTTTTTCTTTACCTGTTGAAAGCAGCTCTGATGATTCCTCTGACCCAGGAACTTTAGAACACACTTATATCTATGATGGATATACCATTGAAGTGACAGGAATCAATATCGACACCATACTTTATGATAAAAATCTATTAACTGGTCCCTTCGAAGCTCAAGTTTCCGGGGATGTTACAGTAAGTATTTACCATCCCGACTTCATCCCATCTGATTTAGTGACTGGAGCCTATTTTGGAATACAAGACTATTTGATCCCGTCTGCCTCAGAGCAAGATGTTTCCATCGACTTGGAACTGGTTCAAGGATTTGTCCTGGTTGAAACCGTGGATAATTCCGACGATTTGGTTAAGAGTCTTACCATCAACGGATACGATGCTAATTTAAATACTTATTATTATACAGCCACAGATGCTGTTACCGTTTTTATAGTGACAGACCGAGACATACTCTCAGGTACGGATGATTTAGAGATCGGTAAGGGAGTCAAATATGTAATTGATCCTGTGAGTTCGACCTTTAGTGTAACCTTCCCTGAATTCGGAGAAGCTACAGAAGGAGACCTCAACACGGTAGTTCCTGTGATTCGTGAGGCCAATGTAAGCTTCTATGAATCCTATAAACTGTATCCAGATGGAACGGTTGATATCTATACGGGAGGAAAACAAACCAATATTTTTATTCCAAGTGCTGAGCTTGAAGCGGGTATTGCTCTTGCTCAATACGATTTATCAGGACTTAATGTTTCTTGGAAAGTCAATAATGGACAAACGGGATATGACTATACTGCATATACCAATATTTACCTCTCTAACAGCATGAATCAGACGATTCGAGTTACCGTATGGGCTAATGACTATATCATGGCCGAGAATACAGAGACCACGGAAACTAAAACCTATGGCGAACAACAAAGGGATAGTAACCAAGGTACTTACGAGGCTATGCTAGAAGATTATGGAAACATGGAAGTTCAGAAAAATTGG
>JBMYWH010000050.1:0-4655 GCA_049607205.1 Flavobacteriaceae bacterium
TCACATGAACTTCGAACAACTCATCGCTGAAATATACCATAAAACAAAAGGGATCAATGATACCGGTCAAGTAGCTTCTTATATACCCGAACTCAAAAAGGTAGATCCTGACAGCTTCGGAATACATCTAAGTACTTTGGACGGAGAAGGTTTTGGGATCGGAGACCACCAAGTTAAATTCTCCATTCAAAGTATCTCAAAAGTCCTTTCCATAAGTCTAGCCTATTCCTTATTAGGAGATCAAATTTGGGATCGCGTAGGGGTTGAACCCTCAGGAACCGCTTTTAATTCCTTAGTCCAATTAGAGTCGGATCAAGGACTACCTAGAAACCCTTTTTTAAATGCAGGAGCCATCGTGGTCTCCGATATATTGCTCACACATTTGAAGCATCCTAAAGAGGACTTTTTACATTATGTAAGAAGCCTTTCAAACAACGAGAACATCAACTATTCCCCTCGTATCGCAGCATCTGAAAAGGCTGTAGGATATCGCAATGTGGCCCTGGCAAATTTTATAAAATCCTATGATCGCATTGATAATGAGCCCGATCAAGTACTCGACTTTTATTATGATTTATGTTCCCTTGAGATGACCTGTAAGGAGCTCTCAAAACTCTTCCTATACCTTGCCAACAACGGTATCGGTTTACCGAGCAAAAAAGAATTCCTCAGCGAGAGTCAATCCAAGAGAATTAATGCCCTAATGCAGACCTGTGGATTCTATGATGAATCTGGAGAATTTGCATTCAAAGTAGGTCTTCCCGGAAAAAGTGGAGTCGGTGGAGGAATAATTGCAGTTCACCCCGATCATTATGCTATTGCAGTCTGGAGCCCTAAACTCAACGCAAAAGGCAATTCTCTTAAAGGTGTTAAGTTTCTAGAAGAGTTCACCACAAGAACCAACTTATCCATCTTTTAAGTTTTTGGCACGAAATTAGCATTCCTTTAACAAAACCAAACCTATGAAATACCTCTTAACTCTAATCGTTGCCTTACTCTTGATCAGTTGCGGCGCCCATAGACAAGTATCTATTGCCTCGACCAGACCCGCTGATATTGACGTAAGTTCAAATATTCAGAACCTTCTAATCGTAAATCGAACCGATGGATCTAGAAATATATTGACCACCGTAGAAGGTATTTTAACTGGTGAGATGCTGCATGAAGACAGAGCCGCAGTCCAGGCTTTTATTGGAGGACTCAACAGAGAACTTCAATATTCAGAACGCTATCAAACTCGTGTTGCCAGTGAGATACTTCCTGGAAACAGTATCACCAGCTCTTTTCCAAGACAATTGGATTGGTATACCGTTGAAGGTCTTTGTCGTCAATATAGAAGTGATGCCCTACTCGCAATTGAAGTTCTTGACACAGATTTTATCATCACACAAACCAAAGAAATGATCGAGGTCAAAGATAAAAAAGGGAACAAGGTCAAAGTTGCAGAATACACCGCAGAAGGAGTTGCAAACATGCGTATAGGAATTCGTTTTTATGACCCAGGAAATCGCAGCTTGATAGATCAAGACATGTATAGACGGACCAATACATGGACGGCCTCTGCACGCACAGAAGCCGATGCACTTGCACACTTGATTTCTAAAGCCGGTGCCAGTAGCTATTTGGCTAACAAGGTGGGAGCTAATTATGCTTCTCGTATTGCTCCTATGCCGATTAACATCAACAGGAGTTTTGTCGGAAAGGCTAAGAAGTCCCCTGAAGTTGCCCTCGGAGCTCGATATTCCGATGTTGGACAATGGGATCAAGCAGTTCTCGTTTGGGAAAGAGGCTTGAAAACAGCCCCACAAAAAGAAGCAGGAATCCTCTCTTTAAACATGGCCATAGCTTACGAAATCATGGGAGATATAGATCAAGCCATTCATTGGTCACAGGTCTCATATACCACTTATGGAAATAAGAAAGCTAAGAAATACTACCATGATTTATTACAACGATTAGACAACGAAGCAAGAGCGGATCAACAACTTCAGCTCTAATTACAATTCATCTATCAATTCTAACAATTGAGCATTAATCTTGTGATAATTTCCATAAATTATTAGAAATTAGCTTCATGAATCAATTAAGCCAAGAGAAAAAGAAGCCCAAGAAACTAGTATTCAAAATCATACTGTTTACCAGTACCTTCATCTCTATGTTTTTTGTCCCATGGCTTCTGGTATGGGCCTGGATACTCCCCTTGCCTAATACGGTGCAAGAACAAGTGGATCAAGCCATCACCCATGGTTTTGATGGTATGATCGTCTACACCAATCAAGGAGGAAAAGAAGGTTTCTATGCCGGAGGGTGGCATGATAAAGAAGCACAGATTCCCGCTGATCCTCATGCGCTATTCAAGATTGCAAGTATCAGTAAACTCTATCTCGCAGCTACTTTGACTAAATTGGTCCAAGAAGATAAATTGGACTTAGACGCGCCATTGAGTAAATACCTTCCCGAGCTGCAAGGAGGAATAGAAAATGCTAATGAAATCACACTTAGAATGATGGTCGGACACAGGAGTGGGATTCCCAACTTTACGGACAGCCCTAATTTCTGGTCAGAACCAGCTAAATCTTATGAAGAATCACTCGCTTTAATCCTAAATAAGCCTGCTAATTTTGAGCCGGGAACTGATTATGAATATTGCAACACCAATTACCTACTACTTGCACGTATCATCGATCAAACTTTAGGCTATGAACACTATGAATTCATTCAATCAGAAATCTTAGATCCTCTGGAACTAAAGCACACCTACAAATCCTTAGAACAAGTAGATCTACAACAAGTCATGAGTGGTTATCATCAAGGATATCCTTATAATTTAAGGGAGGATGAACATGGAATGCTGGCTACGGCTCAAGATGTAGGGACCTTCGTCAAAGCCTTGAATCAAGGAGGTGTTTTTTCTGAAGGCGGGCAAGAAATCTATGAATCCATTTATGAATTAGAACATGGTGGATGGGTTCCAGGCTATCAGAGTTTCGTAGCCTATCACAAGGACATTGACGCCATCATCGTTGCCTTTTACAGCACCACCGATTCTGAGCTTTACAACTGGAATCTATCAGAAATCATTAATAGCAGAATCTATAAAATTCTAAAAAAGAATCCTTAAGTGGACTCCTTGTTGTATTTTTGCAAAAAAAAGATGACAAACAACGATATCATAAGACGCGTACGCTACTTGTTTAACTTCAAAGATCAGCAAGTGGTAGATCTTTTCGGCCTAGCGGAACACACCGTGACTAAGGCTCAAGTAAATGCTTGGCTGAAGAAGGAAGAAGATCCTGAGATGGTGGAGATTTCAGACCGTGACTTAGCGATATTTCTAAATGGTTTGATCATCGATAAACGCGGTCGTAGAGATGGACCTCTTCCAGAGCCAGAAGATCCACTTACCAATAACATGATCTTTAAAAAGTTACAGATTGCAATGAACCTGTCTTCGGATGATGTGATTGCAAAGTTCAAAGCAATAGACAAGACTCTAAGCAAGCATGAACTAAGTGCTTTCTTCAGAAAACCCAACCACAAATCTTACCGTTATTGCATGGACCAATACTTGAGGAATTTTTTACACGCACTTCAAACAGCGCCTAAAAAGAAAGAATCAAAGTCTGTTTAATAGCTTCTCTTTTTTGGTCGCTCACCTTTACCTGATGGGCAAAATCATCCCACAGACATACAGCATTTTGAACCTCTTGAATAAGATCTAGAGGTTTTTTTATATTCATTCCTTTCGCAATAGAAAGTAGATCTTCAACTGAAAAATCTTTTCTTTTCCCATTAATGCTTAATGCGTGTTGACTTACCCATAAACTGTCCGGCCTATAGGCATGGCAAATATCATAAGCAGGGGCTAATCTCCATTTCTCTCCTTGTTTAAGAATAAATGAAAAGTTTTTTGTGTGGTCGTCGCAATTTCTAGCCATGACATTAAAAACCATGCGACGGAAGAGTTGTTCGCCTTCAGAATAAGAGAGCCTTAACTCCCTCATCGTTTGGAATAATTGCTCATAACTATAGCTAGTAACCTTATTAAAATCAAAATGTTTCATCGCGCAGAAAGTCTGTACATGATGTTTAATATTATGATCCCGATCAAAACGTTTGGTCATGAAATGAGCTCTTCCATTTTCTTCCAATAATCTTGAAGGCATCATATCAATTCCCGCCTTTAAAGCCATTAGGTAATAAGCCATTTCAACACGGCCATAGCCTTGAGAATCTCCCAACTGAATATCGCTCACTCCATCCAATTTTATAAGCCAATGCTCAAATCCTTCGGGTATATTAGCTTGACCCGATCGCACTTCATTACTTATTTCATTGAAAGCAATTACAGCTTTGGGCCTAGCCCCTCCAGCCGAGGTACCGATCGTGATTAACTGCTTAATGGACTGCTCCTGATCTCGATTTAAAACAGTCTGAAACTCAGATCGATTCTCCAACATTTTTTGAGCAATTTCCACCAAACTATTCATCTCCACTACAGAAGAATTAGTTCTAGTTTTAATACTTGAAGGCTCAAACTCCAAGGCTCCCATACCTCTGCTCCCCATAAAACACAACTGTTCTACCGGGTTCATACTATTCTCAGGACGCCCTTGTCTAGCCAAGTATAAATTAATCAATTCATTCCCATATTT
>JBMYWH010000051.1:0-4364 GCA_049607205.1 Flavobacteriaceae bacterium
TCATCGGTCCTTTAGCGCTTGCGGTACCTGCATTTGCAACTGGTCCCGCACTAATCATGGTTGGAGTCTATATGTTCAAAAACGTAAAACAACTTGACTTCAATGACCTGACTGAGTATGCTCCGGCATTTATCACTATACTCTTCATGCCACTTACTTATAGCATTTCAGATGGTCTTAGTTTCGGGTTTATTTCCTATGCTTTATTGAAGTTATTTACAGGAAAATCTAAGGATGTATCAGGAACTATGTGGATTATTGCACTACTTAGTTTAATCAATCTACTCGCAGTTTAAAACATAAAAAAAGCCTCAGTTTAAAACTGAGGCTTTTGTCTGTACCTTGGGTGGGAATCGAACCCACACTCCCGAAAGAACTGGATTTTGAATCCAGCGCGTCTACCAATTCCGCCACCAAGGCAATTTTCGAGTGGCAAAAATAAGGCTTTTTTTCAATTCACAAGCAATTTTTTTTAAAAAATCTATAGCCACAAAGTGCCTAGTTATTAGTAACTTTGCAGTGACAAAAATACCATTGGTTAACACCTTAATACACAACACACTATATTATGTCCGAAATGAATTTACCTCCTAAGGTTTTCGGTTGTTCTCAGAGCATGGTTCTTGCCGAGAATATCGCAAAAGAATTTGGAGCAGAATTAGGTCAAATTAACATCGCAAGATTTAGCGATGGAGAATTCCAACCAGCATTTGAAGAATCTGTTCGCGGTCGACGCGTCTTCATAATTGGTTCAACTTTCCCAAGTTCAGACAACTTAATGGAAATGCTACTTATTTTAGATGCAGCAAAAAGAGCATCTGCCCGTCACATTACTGCTGTAATCCCTTACTTCGGTTGGGCAAGACAGGATCGTAAGGACAAACCAAGAGTAGCAATTGGAGCGAAGTTAGTTGCGAAATTATTAGAGTCTGCAGGGGCAACTCGAATCATGACTATGGATTTACATGCAGATCAGATTCAAGGATTTTTTGAAAAGCCTGTAGATCATCTATTCGCTTCTACTATTTTCCTTCCTTATGTGAAAGAACTTGGTTTGGAGAATTTAACGATGGCTTCTCCGGATATGGGAGGTTCAAAAAGAGCCTATGCTTATTCTAAACACTTAGGAAGTGATGTAGTGATTTGTTACAAGCAACGCTTAAAGGCCAACGTGATTTCCACTATGGAATTAATTGGTGATGTTCAGGGTAAAAATGTAATCCTCGTGGACGATATGATCGACACTGGAGGAACACTTGCAAAAGCTGCAGATGTAATGATGGAAAGAGGTGCATTGAGCGTAAGAGCGATTTGTACACACCCAATTCTTTCTGGCGAAGCACATCAACGAATCTTAGACTCTAGTTTAGAGGAACTTATCGTATCTGATACAATTCCTTTGAAACAAGAGAATTCTAAAATAAAAGTTGTATCTTGCGCCCCCTTATTCGCTGACGTTATGAACCAAGTTCACAGCAATACATCAATCAGCGATAAGTTTATAATGTAAATTATTAATTATTAAATAAAAAGTAATGCAATCTATTACAATCAAAGGTTCTCAAAGAGAAAGCGTAGGTAAGTCAGCGACTAAAGCCTTACGTAATGCTGGAAAGGTACCGTGTGTTTTATACGGAGGAGAGAAAGCGATCCATTTTTCAGCGGATGCAAAATCATTCAAAAATCTTGTATATACTCCAAACGTATACACTGCTACGATTGAATTAGAAGGAGGTGAAACTTTAAAGGCTATCTTACAAGATATCCAATTCCACCCAGTTTCTGATGAAATTCTTCACGTAGATTTCTACCAACTTCACGATGATAAAGAAGTTACTATGAATATCCCAGTGAAGCTTGTAGGTAATGCAAAAGGTGTTATTATTGGTGGGGCTTTACGTCACAACTTAAGACGTCTTAAAGTAAAAGCTCTTCCTGCAAATCTTCCAGATTTCGTTGAGGCTGATATTACAGATCTTGAAATCGGAAACAAGTTATATGTTACTACATTGAGAAATGATCAGTACACAATCTTACACCCAGACAACACAGTTGTTGCACAAGTAAGAATGTCACGTAACGTGAAAAAAGAAGAATAGTTTTAAGATAACTATACCATTAAAGCGTTGCTCAGGCAACGCTTTTTTTTTGCTTTTGACTAAAATTTAAGACCTTTGTAAAATGAAGAAATTTTTAATTGTTGGACTGGGAAACCCAGGAAGTAAATACACTGAAACACGTCATAATATCGGATTCAAGGTCCTGGAAGAAATCGCAAAACTTCAAGGAGGCAGTTTTGAAACGGAAAAACTTGGAGAAGTTGCTCTAGTTCGCTTTAAAGGGAGAACCTATGTACTCCTCAAGCCGAGCACCTTCATGAACCTCAGCGGTAAAGCAGTTAATTATTGGATGCAGAAGGAAAAGATTAGCACAGAGAATATGTTGGTGGTGACCGATGACCTCAATATAGATTTCGGAACCTTGAGAATGAAAGCAAAAGGCTCTGCAGGAGGGCATAATGGTTTGAAAGACATTATTGCTGCCTTGGGTAGACAAGACTTCCCTCGACTTCGATTCGGCGTGGCAGCCAATTATTCCAAAGGCAAACAAATTGACTATGTTCTAGGAGAATGGGACGCAGAAGAAAACAGGTATTTACCTGAATTACTAGACAAATCCGCTAAAGCATGTCTGTCTTTTGGAACAGCCGGAATAGCGAACACTATGAATACATACAATGGTCCTTTACAGAAGGATTAAGCTTGGTCCGAAGCATACCATTCGGCACAAGAAGTACCGGTTTCTTGAAGCTTTAAGGAGTGAAGCTTGATGTTTTCTGGCAATTTAGAGCCAATACGCTCGGCAAAATCCACTAACATCATCTCACTTGTAGGCTGATAATCTACAAGAATTACCTTATGCCCTCTTCCAATGAGTTCATTGGCAAGCTCAATATGAGGCGTGGTTTTATTGAATACTGTTGCGTGGTCAAATTGCTTTACAATTTCAACATTTACGATGGCTTTAAGGTCTTTGAAGTCAATAACCATCCCTCTTTTCACATGACCTTCTTCAGAGATAGGCTCGCCAATTACCGTCACAGAAAGTTTATAACTATGCCCATGAACATTTTTACAAAGTCCATCATAACCATATAAGGCATGCCCTGTCTCGAAATCAAACTGCTTGGTAATTCTAATCTTACTCATCTCTAATAATATTTAATGCAAATTTACGAACTATTCAGGTAAATCCTTCCTGTTTTTCATAATTCTATAAACTACATAAGCAATTAGAACTAGGAGAACATAGGGCAAAAAAGAACCTATAAAAACACCTATTTCATAAGAACTGTCTGGAGCCTCATCAATTTTCTTTGCTATATCTGAAGCGTCTTGTATTAAGGGTATCATGATTTTATTTTTTGAATTTCTCTAAAAAGGTTTTGGCCTCCGGGCCTAGTACTAAGCTTCCGCTCATCTCAGCGCGCTCCTCCATTAAATTCGGCCAATGATCGGTATCAGTCCATGAAGCTTTTTTAAAGGTTTTTAAGGCCTCTGAAGAAAGTGAGGCCAAATATGCTGCGTGATCTCTTGCACTTCGCTCTAGAGTCTCTAAATCTTCGTGAAGCGCATGGTATAACCCTTTTTCATAGCCCCATTGTGCAGATTTCCATGAATTGGGATCCCAAGTTAAACTCTGAAGTCCACTAGCACCAACTTTATGCGCTACCACAGGGGCAATCACAAAGGGACCTATTCCTATATTCAGCTCGGAAAGTTTCACGGAAGCATTTAAGCTCGCATGACAATAATCAAAACTCGCAGCAAGTCCTACTCCACCGCCAACGGCCTTTCCTTGAACCATTCCTATAACGGGAGTTTCAATTCTAATAATAGTGTTAATCAAACGAGCAAAACCCATGAAAAACTCCTTCCCATCGACCTTGTCCTGAATACTTAGAAGTTCATCAAAGGAAGCACCTGCGCAGAACGCACGATCTCCAGAACTTCTTAAGAGGATTACCTTAGTTTGATCCCAAGCATCCTCCTCTAGAATAATTTCTTTTAAGTGTTTTAATAAGGCTGAAGGAAATGAATTTCCTTGAGGGTGCATGAATTCAATTTCACTTACCCCGGCTTCTCTTTTAACTGTGACTTGACCTAGACTCATATTCAAAATTAAGCATTTTTAGGTAGAATCTTTACTTTGAAGAGTCGTATTAAAATTCCAGCTCGTAGAAGCATCCATACGGTAAAAGCAATCCAGATCCCATAGAGCCCTAAATCTAAATAATCCATTAAATATATGGTCGGAATAAAGCCTAAAAAAGTAGCGATCAAAAGCGTATTCCTCAAAGCTAC
>JBMYWH010000052.1:0-3651 GCA_049607205.1 Flavobacteriaceae bacterium
ATCACACAAAATTAATCCCTTTTTTTCGAAATCCCCACAAAATAACGTTGATCCGTTATTCGATTAGTTGAAATCAAAAATACGGCTTTCTTATAAATAAAAAAAGCATCCCATAAGAGATGCTTTTTGCGGTCTGGACGAGACTCGAACTCGCGACCCCCTGCGTGACAGGCAGGTATTCTAACCAACTGAACTACCAGACCGTTGCATTTAGCGAGTGCAAATATACACACGTTTTATAAATATACAAGGATAAATTAAAAAAAAATGCGCAATATTTTATATTGCGCATTTTAAACAAACATTTAACCTTACTTCTTAGCAGCATTAGCTGCTCTCATTTTTGCGAAATTAGCCTCCATCTGTTGTAATACCTTATCAATTGATAAAGAACCAACAGGTTGTCGTTGAGGATATTCATTAAAAGTTGACAGGAACTGTTGTACTTTCACCTGGAAAGGAACAAACAAATACATCTTCTGTCCATACCATCTTGTATACATTTGAGACTCAAAAGGAGCTCTTTCAAATGGATCTGATTTCAAGTTCACTAATTTAGGCCAAGCTGGAGAACTTCTAATACTCTCAGGCATCGGAGTGGTCATTAAAGAGAAATGAGCTTTCCAATCATCTGAACGAACAGCATTCAAATTCCCTCCTGCATCAAAATAAAAGATCTCATGACGCTTAGAAGGACCTTCTCCTGTCCATAAATCCATCATGGAATACCCATCTAAATGAACATTATATGTTCTACCCATAGACTTATACCCTTTCAACATTTTATTCACGATATCTGCCTCACCAGCTGCTTCAGAAAGTGTGGGGAAGAAATCTTCATGTGAAGTAATTTCATCTACCACTGTACCCGGCTTAATTTTTCCTGGCCACCTAACCATCATTGGAGTTCTGAATCCACCCTCCCAAGTAGACCCTTTCTCTCCTTTAAACGGAGTCATTCCTCCATCAGGATAAGAGAAAACCTCAGCACCATTATCAGAAGAATACACCACAATAGTGTTATCTGCAATTCCAAGACGCTCTAATTCATCTAATAATACTCCTATATCATGATCATGTTGCGTCATTCCATCCGCATACAAACCATAACCTGGATGATCACCTCCTGGAGAAGAACTGTGAACCCATTCCGGAGATAAATGCGTAAATACATGCATCCTTGTTGAATTGTACCAAATAAAGAATGGCTTATCTTCTTTAACTGCATTATCCATGAATTCTACCGTTGCGTCTAAAAATTCCGCATCAATAGTTTCCATTCGTTTAGAAGTCAATGGTCCTGTATCCTCTACTTTCCCATCAGCACTAGCTTTTAAAACCCCTCTAGGGCCAAAACGCTTCTTAAATGCTTCTGACTTAGGATAAAAATAATCTTCCGGTTCCTCTTCTGCATTTAAGTGATAGAGGTTCCCGAAGAAATAATCAAATCCGTGCTTAGTAGGCAAAAATTTATCCAAATCTCCTAGGTGGTTCTTACCGAACTGTCCAGTGGTATACCCTTGATTTTTCATCACATGAGCTATCGTAGGATCTTCGTCCTGAATACCATAATCCGCACCGGGCATACCAATGGTCAACAATCCGGTTCTATATGGGTGTTGCCCCATAATAAATGCCGCACGCCCTGCAGTACAAGACTGTTGAGAATAGTGCTCCATAAATATAGCTCCTTCACTGGCAATACGATCTATATTAGGAGTTTGCCCTCCTAGAAGACCATTGTGATAAGCGCTAATATTAAACATCCCTATATCATCCCCGAAAATGAACAATATATTAGGTTTCTTTTTGTTTTTTTGAGCTTGCATATCTGTTGGATACACTAAGCCAATTAAAGCCATGAAAACAAAGGCTTTAAACATTCTGCTTAAATTTATCATATGGTTAATTATTAAGTTTCTATTTTTCTATTCCTTTGCCTGTACTTCCACCTGGACCTACCCCAAAGGCTTCATAAATCTTCTCTGAAGCTCCATTCATAGTAAAACTACCCGGTCTTTGACTTGCAGGGTACTCCTTATATGTTGCTAAATGTTCTTTTACAATCTCATTAGCTTTATAAAAAGTAAACACGTGGTTCATATGCCAATTCCAATAGGCATCCGAATTATTATCGGCACGTTCAAAAGGATCTCGCTTTAAATTAAATATTTTAGGAAGTCTCAACCATGTGAAAGGCTCGGCCCATAATTTCATGGTCTTCTCTCTTTGCTCACCATAAACAATCTTCCAGGAAGTAGCCATGTCAGGTGCACTTACCTTAGGTGTACCTCCAACAACTCCACCTGTGAAATTACCTGTGGAAGCTCCAACAATATAATCGTACTGATCATATCTTACCGCAACAATCTTAGCGTCCGAGTTGAAATAAATAAAGTCCTTTCTTGGGGACCTTGTCTCTTTCCCTTGAAAATAAGGCAACATATTATAGCCATCTAAATGAACTTTGAATGACTTATCATTGGCTTGATACCCACCTTTTAACAATTTCTCTTTCACCTGATCATCCCCGGCAGCAGCGGCTAACGTTGGTAAAAAGTCCAAGTGAGAAACCATCCCATTCATAATCTTTCCTCCTTTTATTCCACCGTCTTTCCACATGATATGACATGGAACTCTATAAGCTCCCTCCCAGTTCGTTTCTTTCTCTGACCTAAAAGGAGTAATAGCTCCATCAGGCCACATATTATAGTGAGGACCGTTATCGGTCCCATAAACGATAATGGTATTATCCATCAAGTCATTCTTCTCAAGATAATCCAACATCTCCCCTACTTGGTTGTCATGTTCTACCATACCATCGTTATAGAATCCTTGTCCAGAAATACCTCTTGATTTTTCATCTAAATGCGTAAACATGTGCATTCGTGTAGAATTCCACCACACAAAAAACGGCTTATCTTCATCCACCGCTCTTTTAATAAAATCCTGTGCCTTTACATTTACCTCACTATCAAAAGTTTGCATCCTTTTAATAGTTAAAGGTCCCGCATCTTCAATTTTACCATCAGCACTACTAGACACAACTCCTCTAGGACCATATCGTTCTTTAAATTCTTTATCTTGAGGATAATCTACATCCTCAGGTTCCTGCAAAGCATTCAAATGATATAAAATTCCGTAAAACTCATCAAAACCATGATTGGTTGGCAAATGCTTATCCAAATCCCCTAAGTGATTCTTCCCGTATTGAGCAGTGACATAACCTTGATTCTTCAAAACCTCTGCTATAGTAATATCGTCAGCAGCTTGACCATTAGGAGCTTTAGGCAGTCCTACTTTAGTCATACCAGTTCTCATACCGGCTTGCCCTGTAATAAAAGAAGAACGTCCCGCGGTACAACTTTGCTCCCCGTAATAATCGGTAAAAGAAACTCCTTCCTCCGCAATGCGATCAATATTAGGCGTCTTATATCCCATAATACCTCTATTCCAATAAGAAATATTATAAATCCCTACATCATCTCCCCACATCACAATGATGTTTGGTTTTTTATTTTTCTTTTTTTGAGCTTGAGTTTCAAAAGAAAACATAAAAGCACATAAGAACAACAATAAACTTGCTCTTAACAAGGTTTTAGTAAAATTCATAATCACAGTTTAAATTAGTTTCTTTTTGAACGGGGGGGG
>JBMYWH010000053.1:0-2134 GCA_049607205.1 Flavobacteriaceae bacterium
CAAAACCATTTTTTAGAAGAGTGTTTAAGGCAGTTGGCTTATGTAAATCGTTTGCTTTGGCCGGTTTTTAAGGATAATGTATTTGATATACGACGAAATAAATTCGGATTTCAAGGGGTGAATTCCACATTGGTATACAACAAGTTTGAAGGTCAAATTCATACAGGTATGATGATGAAGGGCCTACTAAAGAAAGCTCAAGAAAGCGGGGTAGAAGTGTTTTTTGGAGCCGAAGTATCTGAATTTAAAAAAGGAGAGCTAAGGCTGACAAATGGCGCGATCATCCCTACAGAAAACATTGCAATTTGTACTAATGGCTTCGGTGGCAAGTTTGGTTTTCAAGAGGTTAAACCTGCACGAGCACAAGTCTTAATTACAGAAGAAATACCTGACTTAAAACTTAAAGGAACTTTTCATTTAGATGAAGGCTATTATTATTTTAGAAACATAGGAAAGCGCATACTTTTAGGTGGAGGTAGAAACCTGGATTTTTCCACAGAAGAGACCTCAGAATTTGGATGTACATCACTGATTCAGAATCGCCTAGATCAACTTTTAAAAGAGGTCATTCACCCTCAAACTAAGCTTAAGGTAGAGCAAAGGTGGAGTGGAATTATGGGAGTTGGATCTCAGAAAAAACCCATCATCAAAAAAGTCAGTCCAGGGATCTATTGTGGACTGAGACTAGGAGGGATGGGAGTAGCACTAGGTTCTCAAGTAGGATCGGATCTAGCTAATTTGATATAACCTTCCTTGCCAAGTATTTCTACGGGTCATTTCCTTGTCAATCCTGTTGACGATTTCAAAGTTTTTCAGTCCCCAATTCGGTGCAATCAACAAATTTTTAGGCGCTTCTGAAATGAATCGTTCTATGACTAAATCAGGACGAAGATTTTCTAAGAACTCTACGATTAAATCTATATATACTTCAGGTTCAAACAAAGAGAATCCTTCTGGGTTCTTGCGATATTGAAAGGCCATGATGGACTGTTTGATAATCTGTAAATGATGAATTTTTAAGGAATCAATTGGAAGTTTAGAAAGTCGGTCCGCATGAGAGAGTAATTCTTCACGAGATTCTCCAGGAAGTCCTAGAATAATATGTCCACCAAGATGTAAGCCTTTTCCTATAGCCATCTGATAGGCATCAATCGTATCTTGATACGAATGACATCGATTTACCGCTTTTAAGGTTTTATCTAAGGTAGACTCAATCCCAAACTCTAGAGATACATTATAGTTCTGTGCAAGTCCTCCTAAATAGTCAATGATCTCTTGTGAGATGCAATCTGGACGGGTTCCTATTACTAAACCTATGACACCTGGAACCGCAAGAGCTTCCTCATACATGGCTTTTAGATTGTCTAAATGCGTGTAGGTATTGGTATAGGCTTGAAAATAGGCTAGGTATTGTTGGGATTTATATTTTGCGCTGAAGCGCTGAATTCCTTCTTGAAGTTGGGTGGTGATGGAGTTTTCTGGTTCACAATAATCTGGATTAAAGGAATCATTATTACAATAAGTACAGCCTCCATAGCCTTTTGAACCATCTCGGTTAGGGCAAGAGAAGCCTATATTGACCGCAATTTTCTGTACGCGTTCTCCCCAGGTCTTTCTTACGAATGATGAATAATCTAAATATCTTTTCCCTTGCATCTCCATTTCTATTTTACAGGCTGCAAAAGTACGAAAGATTCATAGATTGTCTATATTTAATCCATGGAAAAAGAACAAATTATAGAATTTAAAAGCTTGATTTTCAAGTTTTGTGAAAATTTTATAGATGATAAATTAAAGATACAGCAAGATCAAATCGGTCGAGCTAAACAAAGCTTGGAAGGTTCCTCTAAATCTTCAGCTGGGGACAAGCATGAAACTTCTCGTGCCATGGCTCAATTGGAAATGGAAAAAGCAGGAGCTCAATATCAGAGGCTCCTTCAAGAAAAAGAACTACAAGAACGCATCAATGCGCTTGCCTTAAACGGGAGCACACAAGTCTCGCTAGGATCTTTAATTCAAAGCGAAAAGGGTTGGTTTTTTATAGGGATCAGTATAGGTCCTGTAAAAATACAAGGAGAAAACGTTATTATAATAAGCGCAAAAAGCCCGCTAGGAGCGGGCTTTATTGGGAAAA